>JBBCFZ010000007.1:0-121193 GCA_037200505.1 Terricaulis sp.
ATGAGCGAGGCCAGAAAGCCGCCCCTCTTGATTGGTGAAATCGCTATCGATTTCACCATCACGACATCGGGCGCCGAAAACAAGCTGCGCCTGGGAGGCATTGCGCACGCTGCACGCGGATTCTGGGCGCACGACGTGCCGTTCGCCGCCGCCATAATAGTTCCGGAATATCTTGAAGCGAGAGCGCGCGACTACTTGGTGTCGTTAGGATGCGTAGATTGCCGCATCATCGGTCGCGTACGCGGCGCGCCCAACATCACCGTGATTATGGATGCGACGGAAGTCGCGGAACAGGGTTACGACACCCTCCTTCGCGACGAAAAGACAGTCGAATTGACGCCATCGGCTTTTCACGTCGGCACGCATGACGACATCTTGATTTTCCCCGGCGACTACGATCTCGCGGCGGTGTGCGCAACACTGCCTACAGCGGCGAAGCTGCACATCGACGCCGCCTATAACGTCGACGACCCTGGCACGCTTCTAGCTTTGCCGCAGAAAATTCAGACTATCCTGACGTCGACGTCATCACCTTTCTTCCTTGGGCTTAGCGACCAATCGCTGGCCGGCGTTGTGACGGCCTTTGCTCAGTGCGGCGCCGCCGCCACAATCTTGAAGGAGAACCGTGGCGGCGCCCGCGTGGCGTCAGGTGCGGAGGTGATCTCGCTTCCCGCGCAACTTGGCACCACTGTTAATTCCGTCGGTGTTGGCGATGTCTTCGCGGCCGCGTGGGTCACCGCGGTCAATGACCCGCCATTGGAGTCCGGCTGGCGTGCGACCATGGCGGCCGCAGCTTACTCGCAAACCACCTTCCCCGACCTTTTCAAAAACTACGTTCAGCAGAGCCGCGCGGTCGCGATCGATGAGCTCGTCACCTTGGGCGGAACGGCGCTGGCGTGGGAGGTGCGCCCCTCTTATCCGATCTATCTCGCGGCTCCAGATTTCGCCGTTGGCGATCGTGCCGCGATTGATGCCGCATTAGCTTCGCTTCGCTATCACAACTTTCGTGTGCGTCGACCCGTTGCCGAAAACGGTGAGCTGCCTCGCGGCGCTGATCTGGCTGCGCTCACCTCGACGTTCGCAGCGGACTATACCCTGCTCAAAGAGTGTGCGCTGGTCTTCGCCGTGCCCACAGGGCGGGACCCCGGTACGTTGGTGGAGATCGGGATTGCGATCGAAGCGGGGATCCCCGTTGTAGGGTTTGACCCGCGCGCAGAGAATGACAACACCATGGTGATCGCCGGCGCAAAGGTGTACGCGCGCGATCTCGATATCTGCCTCAATGCGGTGTTCGATATTCTCGCACGGAAGGCTGCGTCATGAAGGCCCGTGCGTTGTTGCTCGCTTCGGGCGGGCTGGATTCTACAACGGTTGCTTATCGCTTGCACGAAGCTGGAGTGAATTTTGCGCCGATCTTCTTCGACTATGGCCAGCATTGTGTGGAGACCGAATGGGATACGCTCCGGCGCGTCTTGCCGCCTACCGCGGTCGCGCCGGAACGCTTAAACGTCTCAGACATTTTTCGTGGATCACGCTCGCGGCTGATCAACGAAGCCGATCCATGGACCGAAGCCGTTGCGGATGATGATCTCTATTTGCCGTATCGGACACTACTGTTCTTCGCCCTCGCCGCAGCACGTGCACAAACGGTTGAAGCGACAGAAGTCTACTCCGGTTTCATCAACAGCAATCATGCCAAGGAGATTGATTGCTCTGCAGCCTTCCTCAACAGCTTGGATGCGTTGGCGGCAAACGTGGGTCCCGTGCGATTCCTGATGCCGTTTCGCGAATGGTCGAAAGCAGAGGTGATTGCGGAGGCGATTCGTCTTCGAGTGCCGATTCCGTTTACATTTTCCTGTCAATTGATGAGCGACATTCCGTGCGGTGCATGCCCCAATTGTGTTGAGCGGTTGAATGCGATGAACGTTGTGAGAGCCGCCACGTGACGGCAGCAGCGCTTGCGAATTTAAGGATGGCGCATCAAGTCGCTGACTATGCGCACACACTTGGCGTAACCGAAACGCCGCCGGTACGACGCCACACCACAACGCATGTTGGCGCCGCTCTCGCCGACGCCGTTTTGCAGGCCGGCCTTAGCTACAGAAGTGTGGTGTACCCCCGCGTTCAACGCATTCAACGCGATTTCCCAGAAGCAGCGACGCTCGACGGGTTGATGGACATCATCGAGCGCGATGCCGTTTCGACCTTCCTCTTGTGGCGACATGTCACGAAGATTGATCGCTTCAAGGCCCTGGTTTTGCTCTTGAGCGATGCCGGCGTCGATGACGTCGCCAGCGCGCGCCATTGGCTGTGCCGTCCTGATGCGCGGCCCGCCATGCTCGCCGTGCACGGAGTTGGCCCCAAGACATTCGACTACCTAGGCTGCCTCCTTGGCCTCGAGTGGATCGCCGTCGATCGCCATGTAAAGCTCTTCGTCGCCGAAGCAGGCGTCGATGCACGTGACTACGACACCGTACGAGCGACGGTGTCGTTTGCCGCCGACCTACTCAGAATCTCGCGCCGTGGATTTGACGGCTGGATATGGCGGTTGGTGGCCAACCGGTCGCTCACGCTCCGATGAGCGGTTCAACGGCCGTAAGTCGTACATGAAGCCAGCATTGTACCGGGGCGACGCCAGGGCCCAGAGGCATCCGGCCAGGAAAAATTCAGCCTTGGTGACCAAGGTCATAGCAGATCGAACGTCCTCTTTCTAAATCAATAGCCACGCCAACTTCCCAGAGAACCACGGCTCGCGTAAAGGTTGCGACCGAGGGCGAGTAGATGAGCCAGTTGGAAATCGAAAAGAGATCTGGGCAAAAGCGGTCCGGCGCGACCTTACTTGGACCCATCCCCCAATCGTTCATATCACCGCTAATCGCCTTCGCAGAATATATCGCCGCCCTGGAGGTGGACTTTCTCATCTTCCAGGCGCGCAAAGCGATACGTCTGCACGACCTCTTGCTCGCGGCCGGGTGCCGTGTGCCTCGTGCGACAATGATTTCCGATCACGCGCTCGATCAAGACCTTTCCATGCTCAACGGCAAGCGCGTCGCAATTGTCGACGACACTCTCATATTAGGCACCACGATCGCAGATACGGAACGCAAATTACGGAACGCCGGCGCCTCAACGATCCAAAAGGTAGTGTTTGCCATTGATCATGAAAACTGGTGCCGCGAAATTGCACAAGTCGACAAATACTTCGTGTCGCTGTCCGCGCATGAGATGCTCAACTTTTGCGCCAGCGAAGTCGCTGCACTCGCTCTAGCGGGCATTCCATATCTCACCGATTTTCCCATCACAAAGCAAACTCGCATACCGCGTTCCAAGCTGTCAGCGCTATTTTCCCGCCCAGGGTGGGACAGTTTTTCCCTGACCAGCGCCACACAGGAATCCGCGGAGGTGTTTTTCTACACACACTTGCCGGTGCACGACGGGCCTTCTCCTCTAGCAGTAATTGGGGATTTTGCGTCTCTTGTGGAGATCGCGAAAATTCGCAGCTTCGTATTCACAACAAGCACGGCCCATATGGCCCGAATTGTTCCCATTGTAACGCTGAAGCCCCTATCTGAACGGCGCGTACTTGAACTCTTCAATTCGCTTCTGGATCAGTTGCCACTGCTTGGGGCGAACCACCGCGACAGACTTCAACGTCACCTCTCCACACCACGCAGCCAGGTGCGCCTCATTCAGTATTTTCTTGGATTGATGATCGGCGAGAATTTTCTCGCTCCACTTAGTGAAGAGCTTGGCGCTTCGAGGCCCATCCTCTTCGACTTGAAAGAAGCGACCCGCCTGTTTGGTCCCTGGCTCGGCGGTGAACTTGATGAGTTGCATGCGGTCGCCGCAGAAATGGCACGCAACGACAGAAATGCACTAAAGTGCGTTACGACGATCGATGCGCTGCCCGCGGAAATTCAGGCAATCGCTGACGCCGACTATGCACTACTTCGCTCTGCAAGAAATCCGGTTGAAGCTGAGAACGGCCCTCGCAATGCATTCTCAGATCTTATTCGCGTGTTTGTCGAATTGCACAAACGTCACGAACTGCCCGCACGCGCAGAGGCGAGGAAGTACGGGGCAGCAATCTTCGATCAGGGATCCGACAACGCACCACACCGAGACCGACTTAAGATAGGCTATTCCTGGAGCGATTTGGCAGCGTTCCTGGGTTGGCGAGATAAACTCAAAGTCCGGCCTGCGAGGTCTATGCGCCTCAGCCTCATGCTGGACGTGTTAGTGGACGTTGGCATCGCCGTCCCAATTCTCTGTCTGAGAAATGGCATCCTCTTTCGTGCATATCGACACGGTGAGGATGCGCCATTCGCAGAACAGGAACACGCACTGGTGCACCGACTCGCCACGGGCTTTCTTGAAGGCAACGGTCGGGCTGATATTCCCCGTCTCACGATGGAGAAGCTGCTTGTTGCGCTACTGCAAGTGGGCACCGCACAAGGCTTTATCGAGAGAGTCTTGGGCCTTCATGGAGCGAGCCGGGTCGCGCGCATTGCTTTTCACAGGCATGGCGCTGTTGCGACCTTCACAGACGAGGCGACAGTCTATGCTGGTAGCCAGGAAAGCTGGCTATCGCGTCACCTCGTTGGGGCAGGTGTGCTCAAACGGACGGAGAAAGGCTATTATGAGCTTGGCGCCTCCCCTGACGCAGCGTTTGTTCGCCCGGATGCGCCTCTGCGTGCTCAGCAACTAGGTCACTTGCTGGGCATGCTTTCTCGTAGGCCAGGAACGGACGCGCCGCCACCGCCGCTCGACGAAAACGATCTTACTGTGCTCACAACGTGTGCGCAGCCGAAGGACGCCGCCGGCGCAGTATTGACTGAGTTGCGCATCTTCAACAATTGGCTCCAAGATAACTACGCGCAGCCGAGACAACGAGACTTTGCTTCCGAGACAACGTTGCAAACGGCACATTCCGAGTTCACACAAAGCGGTGGATACGCAGCGGTGAATTCGGCGCGGTTCAAACTGGAGAATTATTGGAGCGACCGTGCGGAGGCGGTCACTCAACGCTGCGCTGAGCACCTACGTAACTTGCCAGACACGGGCGCATTTCTCGCTGACCACTGGTTAGGCATTTGGGCCAGTGTCGAGATTGGCGGTAACGCCGATCAACGGGCAAAATTCGATCCGATCATAGATCGACTCGCGAATGAGATTGTCAGTGCCGCTGTCGGCGTTTTCACAATGGAGCTAGCTGTCACTTCACAACTTGCCTTGCTATCAGTTGAAAACAAGCGTCGACACCAGCGCGCATGCCAAAAGGTGGCGGCGTGGCTGACTTCCATCTCTCGCTGGCACGCTTTGCCGGCGTTCCGGGAAAAGGCGTTTCAACGCCTGATGCAGATAACCGAGTCGAAGGTGCCCATGGAAAATCCGCCGGAGGTTTTTCAATTTGGTATCGATCATACGTTCCGCAGACAGGCGATCGCCCAGCGCCTTACCATGGATGCTACCGACGAAGTGAGAAACTATGGCAGGCTCCAACGCCGCACCGATTTCGCCTTTGCACTTTGGTATGACATCATAGACTCGACGGGAAGAAAGAGCGCGCTATCCGGTACGGATCTCAAAACCTATCTCGCGCAGGTGGCCGATTTCAAAAGTAGCGTCGCTCAAGTGTTGCGCGGAGTGCAACGGGACGCCCGCCGCGCAGGCGTCGAGATTCAGATTCTTCCCAACGATCTCAAATCCACAGACGATGAGAAGCACATCCTGTTTGCGCGCAAGAATGCCAGTCTTTGGCATCGGGAGGCTATTCGCGCTCTTCTTGTTCTCGGAGAAAGCAAGGGCGTAAATATGCGTCTGCTGGCGATAAACGCCGATTTCGCAGGCGTCGCGCCCCATTGCTATCATGGTGACCCAACAATTGAGGGAACCGCGTTTTGGGAAGTCGGGAGCACCCTCCGCACTCACGTCAAGAAGATCGAAGCCAACTTCCTCAAGAACGGCATGCTAAAGCCATCCCACTCGCACTTGTGGTTCGGCGACGCACTGGCAAACGAGGCCGCTAGCTGCGACTTTCTGAGTTGGGTCGATGGCGTCAGCGATGCTCATGCCACAGCGTCAATGAACGACAGAACTTTTAGGACGCGCCTACGCGGCGGTTTGGTGAAACCCTAACGCGCATCCAAAAAGCCAGCCGCACACCTATATGGCGCTCGGTGTCGCGTTACCCAGCACAACGCGTTCGATCTGACGTGGTGAACTCCACGCCATCTTTAGATCGGCAATCACCGTGCTGGCCGTCACCTTATCCGCTGCAACAATATCCGCCACGGAAGTGCGAACTCCAGCCTCCAACTCGGACGCCCACCGGCACCCCCGCGCCAATCTCTGAAGCAAAGCAGGATCCGCTGCCCCCTCTCCGGCCGCAACCCCATTCGGAAAAACCGGCGCATCAATGCGACCACAAGACCGCAACCTCACCTCAACGCGCCGCACGATCTCGCGCCCCTCCGAGCCGGCATCACCGCCGGCCGCCTCATCCGTCGTGAAGTGCAGCGTAAGGCCGGACTCGGATACGATCACCTTCGTGAGCTGAGCTGTCCCGTCATTTGCATCCGATCGCATCTTCTCAATCTCCGCCTCAACATGGCGCTCGACGCGATCGGCGCGCACGCGTGGCAATGACCCGGCATCCTCGTGGCGGCCCGTCATGGCGGCGCGGCTCACATAATAGCGTATGAAGGTCGGTCCTTTCGGCTGACGCACCGGCGTCATCCGGTTGCCGTGGTCATCATAGATGAGACCAACCAAGGTTCCGGCTTTTGACTTCCAAACCGTGCCGCCTTCGCGACGGCGACGCGTTTCGATTTTTGCTTGCACCGCGTCCCAGAGCGCTTTGTCGACAACGCCTTCGTGGCGCCCTTCGTAGTCTTTGTCGCGGTGACGAATGATCCCGATATAGATCTTGTTGCGCAGGACATGCAGCAACGATCCGCGGCTCCAGGCAGCGACGCATCCCGGTTTGCCATTGTTGGAGGTGGCGCGCTTGGAGCCATATTGCCGAGCGCGCAGATCGGCCAGAAGGTCGTGCACGGAATTGAGTTCGATATAGCGCTGGAAAATGAAGCGAACCCGCTCCGCCTCCTCGGGATGGACGACCAGACATTTATTGACGACATGATAGCCGAACGGGACGCTGCCTCCGGTCCACATTCCCTTCGCCCTTGAGGCCGCAATCTTATCTCTGACGCGCTCGGCGCCCACTTCCCGTTCGAATTGGGCAAATGACAGCAGCACGTTGAGCGTCAGCCGGCCCATCGACGTCGTGGTGTTGAAAGCCTGCGTTATCGAAACAAACGAGACGTTATTGCTGTCGAACACGTCGACGATCTTGGCGAAATCGGTGAGCGCGCGCGTTAGGCGGTCAGCCTTATATACGACCACAACGTCAATCCGACGCGCCTTGATGTCCGCCAGCAGCCTTTGCAGCGCTGGTCTCTCCATCGACCCGCCTGAGAACCCGCCGTCGTCATACTCTGTGGTGAGCGCCTTCCAGCCGAAGGCGACCTGCGACTTGATGTACGCCTCACACGCCTCGCGTTGCGCGTGAAGGCTGTTGAAATCCTGATCGAGGCCCTCTTCGGTGGACTTCCGCGTATAGATCGCGCAGCGAATTTCCTTGCTCACGATTTCTTCCTCGCAACCAAGCCAAAGAACCTCGGCCCGCTCCATTGCGTGCCGGTGATTGCGCGCGCCACCTCGGACAGCGACCTGTAGTGCGCGCCGTCATAGCGAAATCCGTCATCTACGGCGTGGACCTCGTGAAACTGACCGTTCCATTCTCGTCGCAGCACAGCGCCCGGCAGTAGGTGGATGAATGGCCCGGCAATGCCGCCGGCCTGACGCGCTTTCTCGATCGCTTTCAGCTTTCGGCGCGCGTGACCTGAAAGTGGGCCTTCGATCAGCTCACGCAGCTTGTAGGTGAGCATCACGCGAAAGATCGCGGGGCTGATGAGTTTCGGCGGATACGGTTGTCTGAGGCGTTGGCGCCACAGCTCGCGCATGGCGGAAAGATTGAGATCGGGAAGCCGCTCTATATCGGCCAAGAGCGTTGGGTCAGCTTCCGATATTTGCTGCGTTCGCATGGGCTCCTCGTCGGGAATCTTCCACCAACGCGAGCCCGGAACGACCGGGCAGACAATGCAGTGACGCTCTCTTCAGACCAAATGTCCGGTCCCAGAGACCGGTGGTTCGCATCCGCATGGCGCGGATTTCAGGGCATAAAAAACAAGCGCATCGCCTAGCCGGAGCTCATCGACGCCGAACAAAGGCCCCATCATCGTATAGGCGCCACGGCGTGGTCGCCGATCAGTGCACCCAAGGCGCGCTCAGCGATTTCAGCGAGCTCCACTTCTCGCCCTTCAGCGGCTCCTAGTCGGGAACCTTCCACCGACGCGAGCTCCGCACGGCCGGGCCGATGGAGCAGTGCTCTCTTCAGGCAAAAAATGTCCAGCGGAGACATGAAGCTATTCACGCGACATGCCGCGGAATCACCGGCATGCCCAAGACCCGAGAGATCGCCTTACCGGTTTTCGCCAAGTCGTCCCCGAGTGCCCTCTACAATTGCGGCGCGGCGCTACCGTCCGCCCACACGCCCTTCCAATTGCTTCGCCTCAGAGGCGGATATCGGGTAGACTCGTTAGCAGTTCGGCCACTCTGGGATCGCGTGGCTTGCGGCTAAAGTCCGCAGGATCGGATGGGTCGAAGCTCGCCATCGCGTTGACCATGTGGAGCACGCGGCGATCAGCGAGCGCGAGGCCATGATGAAGCGCGCACGGTTCGGACGCCGCCTTCGTGACAAGGTCCTGCTCGGGCGACTGCTTTGCCGTGCGCCGCGAGAACACGCTCTCCAGGAGGTTGTCTAACGTCACATTCTCGCTCTGACCTTCCGATGAAGCGGCCGGTGAGCGCACGGACCGCGGCGGCTGACGTGACGTATCCCAATCGAAGTCGCCATCGCCGCTGGTGTCGCGCAAAGGATTGGCGCGGCGCGCCCCTCTCCGGATGACCTCGCCTAGTTCGTTGTTGGCGCGACGCGACACGCCGCCGAGGCCCGTGTCTGGGGCGGCATTGTGCAGGACCGCAGCCAAGTCGTTCGTGAGCCCAAGCCGATCCAGGAGATCGTTTTCGTGCGGCGCGCGGCCGCGGCGCGAGACCAGCGCATCGACGAGGTCGCGCACGGCCTGATTGGGCGCAGCATTCCGCGTCATCGGCCCGACGGCCTGTTCTGACGGGACCTCGGTGACGAGGAATGTCGTGGGTGTATAGGCAAAGAACACGTCGCCCACCACGCCTACCGTGCCGTCGCTGCGCAGATAGGTGCTGTTGCCGGAGAGCACATTGTCGGTCGCGCCTTCGGGCGCGGCGCCGGTCAGGGCAAGCGCAAGATCGACGCTGGCAATGCCGCGCGCTCCCAATGTGGCGAGTTCGCCGGCCTGGCTCACGCCGTCTTGGTTCGCGTCTTGCCAAATCTGGAACTCCGCGAAGCGCGCGTCGGCGACGCCGAACACGCCATCGCCATTAGAATCGAACGCCCTGAGGCCTTCGAGGTCGGAGCGCGCGCCGCTCAGATCACCGATGAACGATATCTCGGCGCCGCTATTGATTCGCCCATCGCCGTTGCGGTCGAGCACGAGCAGGCCATCGTCGGCGCCGACCCAACCGGTGAGCTCCGGATTGCCGTCGCCGGTTTGATCGAAGGCGACGTTCGACGCGTTGACGGAGATGAGATTGAGGCCGTCGCCATTGAGGTCGAACACGATAGGCGAAATGGTCCAGGTCTGATTTGTTTGCGATGTCAGGGTGAAGGAACGAGAAGCGCCACTGGAATCGGTGAGCGTGAGCGGAATGTTAGTGCCCGCTGAGAATGAGCTGAGCGGACCGGGTACATTCGACTCGAACGCGAATATGCGCGTGAGCGGATTGCCGTCGTCCGGCAGGTCGGTCATGCTCACGTTCCAGGGCGACGACCACGTGAGCGAGGTAGAGCCCTCGGGATCCTGCGCCACCACCATGAGGCCGCGCGAATTCCACTGCGTCATTGGTGCGTTGGGACCCGGACCTGGCGCCATGTGGTAGCTCGTGACGAAATAGGCCGATACCACGGTGGGCACTTCGTTCACATCGGTGATGGTGAGCGTGAAGGACTGCGACAGATCGGGCGTCGCGCCGACCGTCATGTCGTCGGCCGTCACCGTGACCGCATAAGACGCCTTGGCTTCAAAGTTTAGAGCGACGCCAGCCTTCAGATAAAGCTCCGAGCCGATGATTTCGAACGACGCCGCATCGGCGCCTGTGAGGCCAAGGCTCTCGGTTCCGAGCGCATCGTCACTGACGTTAAGGTCGGCAACCTTAATCCGGGTCGCCGTGGACGTGCTTTCCGCAAGGCTCGTCGTTGTATTTGTGAGAGCCAGGGCCGTCGGCGCCTCGTTGACATTGGAGACGGTCAGCGTGAAGGCCTGCGACAGATCGGGCGTCGCGCCGACCGCGGTGTCGTCCGCGGTAACTGTGACCGCGTAGGACGCTTTCGCCTCGAAGTTCAGCGCGACCCCGGCCTTCAGGTAAAGCGCCGAGCTGATGATCTCGAAGGAGGAGGCGTCGGCGCCGGTGAGGCCGAACGTCTCTATCCCCAGCCCGTCGTCGGTGACCACGAGGTCGGCCAGTTTGATCCGTGTCGCGGTGGAGGTGTTTTCCGCGAGTGTTGTCGTGGTGTTTGTGAACCCCAGCGCTGTCGGCGCTTCGTTCACATCGGAGATCGAGAGAGGGAAAGCTTGGGACATATCCGGTGTGGCGCCGACCGTTGTGTCGTCAACTGTCACCGTGACGTCGTAGGACGCCTTCGCCTCGAAGTTCAGCGCCACACCGGCCTTGAGATAGAGCGCCGAACCGATGATCTCGAAAGAGGAGGCGTCCGCGCCAGTGAGGCCGAACGCCTCTGTCCCCAGCGCATCGTCTGTGACGACGAGATCGGCGACCTTGATCCTTGTCGCGGTGGAAGTGTTTTCGGCGAGGCTCGTTGTGGTGTTGGTGAAAACGAGCGCTGTCGGCGCCTCGTTCACATCCGTAACCGTCAGCGTGAAGGCCTGTGACAGATCAGGCGTGGCGCCAACCGTCGCATCGTCCGCCGTCACCGTGACGGCGTAGGACGCCTTCGCCTCGAAGTTCAATGCAACGCCGGCCTTGAGGTAAAGTACCGAACCGATGATTTCGAACGAGGCTGCATCCGCGCCGGTAAGCCCGAAAGTCTCCGTCCCCAGTGCGTCGTCGGTGACACCGAGGTCGGCAACCTTGATCCGCGTAGCCGTGGAGGTGTTTTCCGCAAGGCTCGTCGTTGTGTTGGTGAAAGTCAGCGCTGTCGGCGCTTCGTTCACATCCGTAACCGTCAGCGTGAAGGCTTGCGACAGGTCAGGTGTGGCGCCGACCGTGGTATCGTCCGCTGTGACGGTCACTGCATAGGAGGCCTTCGCCTCGAAGTTCAACGCTACACCCGCTTTCAGATAGAGCGTTGCGCCGATAATTTCGAAGGAGGCCGCATCGGCGCCCGTGAGGCCGAAGGTCTCAATTCCCAGCGCATCGTCGGTGACAACGAGGTCCGCCACTTTGATTCGCGCCGCGGTCGAGGTATTTTCCGCGAGCGTTGTCGTTGTGTTGGCGAAGGCCAGCGCCATGGGCGCTTCGTTCACATCGGAGATGGTGAGCGAGAAGGCTTGCGACAGATCGGGCGTCGCGCCCACCGCCGTATCGTCCGCCGTCACCGTGACGGCGTAGGAGGCCTTCGCCTCGAAGTTCAGCGCCACGCCCGCTTTCAAATAGAGCGTCGCGCCAATGATTTCGAAGGACGCGGCGTCCGCGCCCGTCAAACCAAAGGTTTCGCTCCCCAGAGCGTCGTCAGTGACTACGAGATCGGCTACCTTGATCCGCGTCGCGGTCGAGGTGTTTTCCGTGAGGGATGTCGTGGTGTTTGTGAAGGTCAGCGCGGTCGGCGCTTCGTTCACATCGGAAATGGTGAGCGTGAAGGTTTGCGACACATCAGGCGTGACGCCGACGGTCGTGTCGTCTGCCGTCACCGTGACGGCGTAGGACGCCTTCGCCTCGAGATTCAGCGCAACGCCGGCTTTCAGATAAAGCGCCGAGCCGATGATCTCAAAGGACGCGGCGTCCGCGCCGGTGAGACCGAAGGCCTCCGTCCCCAGCGCGTCGTCGGTGACCACGAGATCGGCCACCTTGATGCGGGTCGCCGTGGAGGTGTTCTCGGCAAGCGTCGTGGTCGTATTGGCGAACGCCAGCGCCGTCGGCGCTTCATTGACGTCGGAAATGGTGAGCGTGAAGGCTTGCGAAACGTCTGGCGTGGCGCCGACCGTGCTGTCGTCCGCCGTTACCGTGACCGCATAAGACGATTTCGCTTCGAAATTCAACGCAACCCCCGCTTTGAGATAAAGCGCCGAGGCGATGATCTCGAAGGACGCCGCATCGGCACCGGTGAGGCCGAATGCCTCCGTCCCGAGCGCATCATCGGTGACACTGAGATCGGCCACTTTGATCCGCGTGGCCGTAGAGGTGTTTTCCGCGAGGCTCGTCATGGTGTTGGTGAAGGAAATAGCAGTGGGCGCTTCGTTTAGATTGGTCAACGCGACCGAGAAAATCTCCTCGCGATAGAGGCCGCCTGCGTCGGTCACCCGCACAGTAATACTGTGGCTCGATGTAGCTTCGTAATCGAGCAAAGCTGCGTTCGCCACGGTGAGCGCGCCCGTCGTTGCATGGATCGCAAAGCGGCCGCTTGCGCTATTCGCAAGCGAATAGGTCTTGGTGTCCCCGACATCGGGATCGCTGCTAGTGAAGGTTCCGATTGCGGTGCCGTTGGTGGCGTTCTCCACCACCGTAAGGCTTGCTGGCGGGACGATGTCGGTCGGCACTTCGTTTACAGTGGTCAGCGAGACTGTGAACATCTCTTCACGGTAGAGCCCCGCGGCGTCGGTAACCCGCACGGTGATCGGGTGGCTCGACGCCGCCTCATAGTCGAGCAAAGCGCCGTTCGCGACAGTGAGCGCACCGCTCGCGGCATTGATGGCGAAGCGGCCGCCGGCGGCGCCGGTGAGCGAATAGGTCTTGGTATCCCCGGCATCTGGATCGCTGCTGGTGAAGGTCCCGATCGCCGCGCCATTGGCGGCGTTTTCCGCAACCGTCAGGCTTCCTGGCGGGATGATGTCGTTCGGGGCCTCGTTGTCCTCGCTGGTGACCAGAACCGTGAAGGTCTCGTCGCGATAAAGGCCCGCAGCGTCTGTTACGCGCGCTGTAATTGCGTGGTCCGTGGTGGTCTCGAAGTCAAGGAGCGTCCCATCGGCGACAGTGAGCGCGCCGGTCGTCGCATGGATCGCAAAGCGGCCGCCTGCGTTGTTGATGAGCGAATAGGTCCTTGTGTCGCCGGCGTCTGGATCGATGCTTGTGAAGGTTCCGATCGCCGTGCCGTTGGCCGAATTCTCCATGATGAAGAGGTTCGCCGGCGAGACGATGTCGCTCGGGGCCTCGTTCACGTTGGTCAGCGAAATGGCAAACGTCTCGTCACGATAAAGACCCGCCGCATCGGTCACGCGCACGATGACGCTGTGGCTCGAAGCTGTGTCGTAGTCGAGCAAAGCACCGTTGGCGACCGTGAGCGCGCCGCTCGCGTTGATGGCGAAGCGGCCGCCGGCGTTGTTGACGAGCGAATAGGTTCTCGTGTCGCCGGCATCTGGATCGGCGCTGGTGAAAGTCCCGATCGCCGTGCCGTTGGCCGCGTTCTCCGCCACCGTCAGGCTCCCCGGCGGGACGATGTCGCTCGGCGCTTCGTTCACGTTGGTCAGCGAGACGGCAAATGTCTCGTCGCGATAGAGGCCTACCGCGTCGGTCACGCGCACGGTGATGCTGTGGCTCACTGCGGTCTCGTAGTCGAGCAAAGCTCCATTAGCGACAGTGAGCGCGCCGGTCGTCGCATGGATCGCAAAACGGCCGCCTGCGTTGTTGATGAGCGAATAGGTCCTTGTGTCGCCGGCGTCTGGATCGATGCTTGTGAAGGTTCCGATCGCCGTGCCGTTGGCCGAATTCTCCATGATGAAGAGGTTCGCCGGCGGGACGATGTCGCTCGGGGCCTCGTTCACGTTGGTCAGCGAAATGGCAAACGTCTCGTCACGATAAAGACCCGCCGCATCGGTCACGCGCACGATGACGCTGTGGCTCGAAGCTGTGTCGTAGTCGAGCAAAGCACCGTTGGCGACCGTGAGCGCGCCGCTCGCGTTGATGGCGAAGCGGCCGCCGGCGTTGTTGACGAGCGAATAGGTTCTCGTGTCGCCGGCATCTGGATCGGCGCTGGTGAAAGTCCCGATCGCCGTGCCGTTGGCCGCGTTCTCCGCCACCGTCAGGCTCCCCGGCGGGACGATGTCGCTCGGCGCTTCGTTCACGTTGGTCAGCGAGACGGCAAATGTCTCGTCGCGATAGAGGCCTACCGCGTCGGTCACGCGCACGGTGACGCTGTGGCTCACTGCGGTCTCGTAGTCGAGCAAAGCTCCATTGGCGACAGTGAGCGCGCCGGTCGTCGCATGGATCGCAAAACGGCCGCCTGCGTTGTTGATGAGCGAATAGGTCCTTGTGTCGCCGGCGTCTGGATCGATGCTTGTGAAGGTTCCGATCGCCGTGCCGTTGGCCGAATTCTCCATGATGAAGAGGTTCGCCGGCGGGACGATGTCGCTCGGGGCCTCGTTCACGTTGGTCAGCGAAATGGCAAACGTCTCGTCACGATAAAGACCCGCCGCATCGGTCACGCGCACGATGACGCTGTGGCTCGAAGCTGTGTCGTAGTCGAGCAAAGCACCGTTGGCGACCGTGAGCGCGCCGCTCGCGTTGATGGCGAAGCGGCCGCCGGCGTTGTTGACGAGCGAATAGGTTCTCGTGTCGCCGGCATCTGGATCGGCGCTGGTGAAAGTCCCGATCGCCGTGCCGTTGGCCGCGTTCTCCGCCACCGTCAGGCTCCCCGGCGGGACGATGTCGCTCGGCGCTTCGTTCACGTTGGTCAGCGAGACGGCAAATGTCTCGTCGCGATAGAGGCCTACCGCGTCGGTCACGCGCACGATGACGCTGTGGCTCGAAGCTGTGTCGTAGTCGAGCAAAGCACCGTTGGCGACCGTGAGCGCGCCGCTCGCGTTGATGGCGAAGCGGCCGCCGGCGTTGTTGACGAGCGAATAGGTTCTCGTGTCGCCGGCATCTGGATCGGCGCTGGTGAAAGTCCCGATCGCCGTGCCGTTGGCCGCGTTCTCCGCCACCGTCAGGCTCCCCGGCGGGACGATGTCGCTCGGTGTTTCGTTCACGTTGGTCAGCGAGACGGCAAATGTCTCGTCGCGATAGAGGCCTACCGCGTCGGTCACGCGTACGGTGACGCTGTGGCTCACTGCGGTCTCGTAGTCGAGCAAAGCTCCATTGGCGACCGTGAGCGCGCCGCTCGAAGCGTTGATGGCAAACCGGCCGCCCGCGCTGTTGACGAGCGAATAGGTTCTCGTGTCGCCGGCATCTGGATCGGCGCTGGTGAAAGTCCCGATCGCCGTGCCGTTGGCCGCGTTCTCCGCCACCGTCAGGCTCCCCGGCGGGACGATGTCGCTCGGTGTTTCGTTCACGTTGGTGACCGTGAGTGTGAACGCTTGCGAGATGTCGGGCGTGGCCCCGACTGCGGTGTCGTCGACAGTCACGGTTACTGCGTAAGACGCCTTGGCCTCATAATTCAACGCCACGCCGGCCTTGAGGTAAAGCGCCGAACCGGCGATTTCGAACGATGCCGCATCGGCGCCGGCCAAGACTAGGTCGTTAACGCCAAGACCATCGTCGTCGATCACAAGGTCGGCCACCTTGATCTGTGTCGCGGTCGAAGTGTTCTCCGCGATGGCGGTCACGGTGTTGGCGAAGGTAAGCGCGGTGGCAGGATCATTGCCGCCGATGATCGTCAGCTCGACGGTTTGAATGCTGGACTTGCCGCTTGCATCAGAGACGCGGATGGCGAAACTGTCGGCGCCGGCATAGTTGTCGTCGGAGATGAACGTCCATGCGCCAGTCTCCGCATTGAGCGTGACTGTGCCGTGCGCCGCGGCGGCGTCGATCGCATAGCTCAGCGTTTGGTTATCGAGATCGGTCGCCGTCACTTGCCCGCTGAGCACAACATGCTCGTTCGCAGTGACGGTGACCGTAGCCGGTACTTGCGGGGCGAGCCCACCTTGGTGCCAATAAGTTGAGAGTGTCGCAGCGATGCCGGCGGGCATGCTCGCGGGCGTAATGCCGGGGACGCTCGCGCCCGTCATTGCCGTGATCAGCGTCCCGGCGTCGGCCGGATAGAGCGCGTGCGTCGCCGTGTAAATCGCCTGGATCCGGCCCGTCGTGTAGAAATTCTTGAGCGTGATCGCATCGGCCGTGCCGATTACGCCGATACGCAGATCGTTGTTGACGCGAGCCAGCCAAAGGCTCTCAGCGGCAGCGCCCTTCAGCACCACGAAGTTTACGCCTGCCGTGTCTTCGATGTCATCGACGCCATCGCCCGCATTGAACACATAGGTGTCATCGCCCGACCCGCCGAGCATGTAATCGTTGCCTGCCCCGCCGACGAGCGTATCGGCGCCGTCTTCGCCCCGCAAAATGTCGTTGCCAGCACCGCCGTCGACCAAGTCGTCGCCAGAGGCGCTGGCAGTGTTAACCCCGCCATACAATAGATCGTTGCCGTCACCCCCGAGAATCGAGTCATTGTCGGCGCCGCCTTTAACGTTGTCGTCACCCGCGCCGCTGTCCAGCAGGTCGGCGCCCGCGCCGCCTTCAATGATGTCATTGCCGTCGCCGCCGGATACTTGGTCGTCGCCGTCTTGGCCGCGCAGGGTATCGGCATCCGCGTCGCCAGCGATACCGTCATTTTCGGCGCCGCCTTCGATCGTATCGACGCCCTCGCCGCCAATCAAAGTGTCGTCGCCGGCTTCGCCATAGATGAGGTCGGCGCCGCCGAGGCCCGCAATGCGGTTGGCCACGCCGTCGCCACGCAATTCGTCGCCGCCGGCAATCTCGGAGCCGAGAATATTCTCAATACCCGAAATCGTGTCTTCGACCGTGGCGGTGTTGGTCGTACCGCTGCGCACGCGCGCTTGGGTTTCCGCAAGGTTCACATAGACGGCCGTCGCGGCGCCTGCATAACGGAGGGTGTCAACGCCGGCGCCGCCGGAGACCGTGTCGACGCCCGCCCCGCCTTCGAGCACATCGTTGCCGTTCTGACCCGACAGCGTGTCACTGCCTGCGCCGCCAGAAATGACGTCGTCACCGTCCCCGCCGGCGAAAGTCTGCGCGGTGGCGTCGCCAAGGAAGAGATCGGCGCTCGCGCTGCCGACTGTGATCGTTCCAAGCTTCAGATTGGCCAGCTCCGCGATGAGCCCGTCCGCCAACTGTATCTCTTCGATCGCCCGGTGGGCGAGATATTGCGCGCCGAGCAACGTCGAGCCGCCGCCGGCGATCGAGATACGCAGATCCTGATTCGTGTTCTCCCACGCCGCTGTAAGATCGGAGAGCGAAATGCCGGCCCCGAAAGCGATCGTGTCCTTGCCGCCATCCTCAGTCCCGGACATGATTTCCCGAACCCACTGCCTACCGTAAGGCGCGCCGGCATTGCCACCCTCTCTCCAACCAGGATCCGGAAACGTGTCAGACCAAACAGGGGCCGTCACGCTCGACGAGTTTTCTATAAAGCCCATGCCGAATGAGTTTTGATAGATGAGTTCGCCGGTGCTCGTGCGCCAGATGGTCAGTATATAACCGTAGAGTGTGTAGTATTGTCCGCCCCCATAGATGCCGCCGGATTGATATGTGTGCGAATAGCCCGGCGCGAGCGCGCCATTCGCAAGACGGATGTCTTCGAAGCCGACATTGCCGTCTTCAATGACATCGGCGCCCTCATTGCGGCCGATTTCGTAGACGTCATCGCCAAGATGTCCGCGCAGCAAGTCATTGCCGCCGATACCTCTGAGCCAATTGGCGTTGACGTCGCCGGTGATCTTGTCGGCGTAGGTCGAGCCCTCAATGCCTTCAATGCTGTCGAGTTCGTCCAACCATGCCGCGCCGTGATTATGATCGGGATTGGCCAGGGAGAGTTTTATGCCCCCGGTTGCCGAGGCATAGGACGCGTAATCGAAGCCCTCGCCGCCATAAAGGCGGTCTCGGGTATCGGTCAGGCTGCCAGCCGGTCCGCCATCCAGGATGTCATTACCGGCATTGCCGAAGAGGATGTCATAGGTGGCGCCCCCCGTGATGCGGTCGTCGCCGAGGCCGCCTGTGATCCAGTTCTGGTGGGTGGCGTGGCCCGTGACGACGTCGTCGCCGTCCGTCGTCACGGCGCCGATCTCCCAGCTGCCGGTAGAAAACGTACCCGTCTCGATGAAGACAAACTTCTCGATCTGAGCGCCGGTGGTGTACCACTCCTTGAGCTTAATCGAGTCCGCGATGGCCTCGAAAGCGGTCGCGTCGCTGTCGCCGCTGCCGATCGCCATCTGCAGATCGTTGCCGACGCGCCGCACCTGCACATCGTTCATGTCGATGCCGATGCCGAACTCCAGGATGTCGCCCGCCGAACTGTTGACCGTCGCCGCGCCGGTGGGGACGTGGCGGTAGAGCCGGCCTGTCGCGCTGTCCCAATTATATTGTCCGGTCCATTCGCCGTTTGTGCGATAGACGATTCCGCCCTTTTCGATGTCGCCATTGGCATTGGTGGTATAGCCGTTGGTCGGATTGAGGCCGATGAGGACGAGTTCCCATGCGTTGGAGAATTCGTCGAACAGAGTGTCGCGCCCGTCGCCGCGCATGAAGCGCACGAGGTCGTCGCCCGCACCGGTCACGACGACATCGTTGCCGCGCCCGCCCGAGATGATGTCCGACCCTGCGCCGCCATAGACCTGGTCGTCGCCGCCATCGCCGAACACCGTGTCGTTGCCCGTGCCGCCCATTACTTGGTCCGTGCCGTCGCCGCCAAGAACCCAGTCATTGTCTTCATCGCCGGTGACGAGGTCGTTTCCAGCATCGCCGAAACCGAAATCGTTGCCGGGCAGGAGATGCAGCGTGTCGTTGCCGGCATCGCCCACCACGAAATCGGAACCGAATGTACCGAGAATGACGTCGTCGGCGCCGGTGCCGATGATGAAGGACGAGATGTCGGCAATGCGGATGCTCTGACCGTCCGCGAAGCGCAACCACTCCACGCGCCGGGTTTCGTCGAACCAGTCGTTCACGACCAGCATGTCGCCAGCCGGGCCGTTGCGCAGTTCGATGATCAGGTCGTTTCCGGACGTGGACCGCCGCATGATCAAATCGCGGATCGAGATGCCGGCCCCGAACGAGATGGCGTCCTCGCCGCCCTTGACCGAGCCGTTCACTTCATAGGACCCATTCCCCGCCCAATTGCGCGGGTCGCCCAGTTCCGGATCGAAATTGGTGTAGGAGAGATATTGCGCGCGCGCGCCATAGAGGCCGACGCCGACTTGAGCGCTGGGATCGCTCACGTCGAAGATGACATCGAATCCGTCGCCGCGATTGAACACATATTGGTCCGAGCCTTCGCCGCCGAGCAGGCTCGCGACGCCACTCGTGCCGCCGTCATTGCCGAGGCCGCCTTGTAGGATGTCGCCGCCGCTGCCCGCTACGAGGCGGTCCTCGCCCGCGCCGCCGGAGAGCCAATCGGAACCGAGCCCGCCATAGAGGGAGTCGGCGCCATCGCCGCCGTCGAGATAATCGCCATTGCCGCCAGCGGCCGCGATCAAAGTGGCTTCCGCCGCGTTGGGATCGGCGACCGAGCCCGCATAGAGTTTATCCGCGCCGGCGCCGCCGAACATCCAGTCGTCGAGCTTGCCGCCGATCAAAGTGTCGTTGCCGTTGCCGCCGAGGAGATCGCTGCCGGAATCGCCGCCCCGGATGGTGTCATTGCCGACGCCGCCGTCGATCAGCGCGGCGACTTTGAGCGTGTGACTGCCTGCGGTGGACGCGGCGCCGTTGAGTGTCCAGCCGGTTTGCATCGCGGCGACATCGCCGGTCACGGTGACGACGTCGTTGCCCGTTCCGCCGCGGATCACGTCCTTGGACAGCGTGTCGATGGTGTCGCGGATGGCGTGCGTCCAATTGCCTTGCGTATCGCGCACCCAGATCAGGCGCTCATTGCTGTCTGCGTCCAGTTCGAGCGAGAGATTGCCGGGCGTGTAGCCCTTGCCGTCGACCTTGCCATCGGCTTTTTCGTCCATGAACAGCGCCCAGCCGCCGTACCAGTCGGACGCATGGCGCTTGTAGAGGCCAAGCTCGATCGCCCGCTGGAGCGTGACGGCCCAGCCGGCGGCGAAGAAAGAATCCGATTCCGCGCTCACCAGCGCGTTGATGACGGAGGGATCATTGGCGTAGCGGGAATAGTCCGCGCCGGCAACCAAATCGCCGAGCAAAACCTCAAGGTCGTTGCCCGTCAGTTCGAAGCCGCTGCTCTCAGAACCATAGACCTTCGCGCCATTGTTGACGTTCCTGAGATTGTCCATCGACGCGTAGAAGGCGCGCTTCACGAAGACATCCCCGCCGCCGATCTGCACTTCCTCGAGCGCATTCAGCGCGCCGAACGCCACGAGTGCGCTGACGTCGTCGAAGCGCGCGCGCGTATCCTCGCGCCCGCTTTCGCGGTAGGTGAAGTAATCCTTCCGCATGCCGTAATGGCCGGGCTTGATCTGTTCGGCGTTGAGCACGACGCCGCCGACGGCGTTCAGCGCGCCATTCATCGCGCCGGCGACCTGGCTAGCGATGCCTTCGGCGACGCTGCGCTTGGCGCCACCTTGCTTCCAACTTGAGCCAAGGATGAACTCGCCGCGCTCGGCGTCATAGACGAGTTGCGCGCCAGTCTCGGCGGTCTTGCCGAACCAATTGCCGATGATCGCGCCGATCGCCTCGCCAACCCATTGGCCATAGGTGGCGTTACCGCCCCAATAGATGAAGCCGACGATCGCCCCAATGACGCCGCCGATCTGCGCGCCGATTGCGCCGGCTTCGTTCTTGATCAGGGTATCCATGACGTCGGCGTGGTGCTTCGAAAACGCGATCTGGGCCAACGCATTCCAAAAATCGACCGCATCAATGCCCTTGAACGCGTTCGCAAACCCATTCTGCAGCACATTGCTGACAATCTGCGTCCCCAACGAGGTCGCTAATTCCGCAGCGGGGCCTTTGAGGCCTAATTCTGAAACAAAGGCGCTCGCGATAAAGCGTGAAGCGATATTGGTTACGCCGGCCCCCACGGTATCCCAATGGACGCCTTCGGCGTCGAACAGGATGACGTCGTCATCGAACAGCGCGCCGATGACATTGGTGACGACTTGCTCGGTCAGCGCCTTGCCGAACTGATCGCCGATGCTCGTGCCATTGAAGCCCAGGCCATCGACGATGGCGGTGCTCAAGGCGGAGGTGAGATAGCTCTGAGCGGCAGTCTTGAAGCGTTCCTTGATCGCTTCTGGCGCGAAAAGCTCGTGCGCCAATTTTACGTCGGGATCTGGATTCTCTGGGTCCTGATTGTCGTCGTAGATTTTGTCGAGCGCATAATCGACCGCGACGTCGATCATCGGATTGATCAGCCCCTGCACGAAAGCGGCCGCGTCGTCGTCAAGCCCGAGGGCGTCCGCCAGCGTCGACTGCAGCTCGCTCGTGATGAGCGCTTCGGCCTGCGTGCGGAGGCTGATCTTCAACGCATCGAGATTGACCTCATCGTACGGGTCCTTGCCCTCAACTATGTTATCGATGATTTCCTGGCCGACATCGATCAGCTGATCGATCAAGGTTTGCGACAACGCGCCTAGCAAATCCCCGGCAAAGCCCTCGATGCCGACCGCGACGATGAGGCGCTTTGAGAGATAGGAGCTGATCTGGTTTTGGCCGCCTTCGATGATTACGTTGACGAGTTCCAAGGGCAAGCCTTGCAGAACGTTGAGGGTTCCGCTGCCGAGTTGAACGCTCAAGCCTCCGGCTTCGATGACCTCTGCGATATTACCTGCCGCGACGACCAGCACAGCATCTAGGACCACATCTGCGAACGGATCCTCAAGATTGATAATCGCCGCAAGTTCTGATCCGAATTCTCGACCGGTTTCGCCCGCCTCTCTAATTCTGCGCCTAACATCTTCGTCCCCGGCGTACTGTTCCGAGGCCAGTTCCTCGAAGCCGCCCGACGCCAGCACAATCGTGGCCTCTTGAACGCTCAATGTTCCGTCCGCGAACAAATCCTTCGTGCTCTGTGCGAGCTTCGAAAATAGCCCAGTGCGGCGAATAGACTCTCCGGTGGCGAGGGTGATTTCGCTACTAATCTTCTCCCACTTACGCTGCCACACGTGCACGGAACCATCCGCGCGCGTGTCAACGATAGTCAAATCCTTCACATCACTGCCGCTAACTTTGATGCCTATGGTTAGCGACGAGGGTGTCGCACAAGGCTGGTCATCCAACAGGATGCCCGCAAATCCCGGTTCGTAGTCTTCGATGACGACGCTATGTTGAGCCGTACCTATTACAAGGCGGCGAGCGGACGCGGTGTAAGTTGCCAGCACTCGTACGGGCTCAATACCGTTTTCGCGAACGGTGTATCCTTCGTAAGAACGCGCGCCGCCGTCCTCGCTCATATAGTGCAGTGTTCCGGCTAGTCGCACGTCCCTTCCGGCGGAAAACAGATACAGTCGGTCGTTCAGATCAACGTGGACGGTTTGACCGCTGGTCAAGTTATAGAAACGATCACCACCCCCATTTCCCCATAAAACATCTCCTCCTCCACCGCCGTAAAATAGGTCGTCATCTGCCCCGCCGATCAATACATCCGCACCACCGTCGCCATAAAGGCGATCTATGCCGTCCCCGCCGACGAGGATCACCTCCCCGCCAAGGACTGAGTTGCTACGGAGGACATCTCCCCCCCCCGTACCGTACCACAACTTTCTCCCGCCCCTTTGGTATTCCATCACCCCATGCTGTTGCAGCTGAGATCGCGCGACGGTTCCCACGTTCAGACCCGTCAACACCGTTCCGTTTTTCTTGCTTTGCTGCTCGGCGACAATCGCGTCGTACTCTTGCTTGGTCAGCTTATTGTCGTGAACAGAGCCATCGACCACTGGCAGCGAAGAAGAACGAATTTCAAGCTCAACCGTCTTCCCGAGGTTCTGCGGGTCGATTAGCGGTATCGAATTTGCAAGATTGTCTAATTGAACTGCCAGATTTCCGGATTGAAAATCGAAATTATCGTCGAACGGAGCAATTTGAAGGCCCTCAATCCAACGTGACAGACCATCAACGTGAAATCGCAGCGCCGCCGAGTCGCGGATGGTGAACCCTCCCGCGCTATAAACGTATGTCCGTTGGGCATAGTCGGCATCATTTGCTCCGTATTCAAACTGAACAATTGCACCGTTACGATCCTCCGAGACTCCCCACTGATCCAAAAAGCCAAGCTGCGAGAGCGTCCAGCCACTCTGCGGCGAATCCGGCAAAATGAGCGCATCAAAAAAAGTTGCAACGAGAGGAATTAGATTTGCGTAAAAATAACGGCCGGGGCCGGTCGCCATATATGCCGCGGCATCCAGAGTCACCGTCACGCCATACTCGACGCCGCCTTGAGAGTTGCTCCATCCGCCGGGCCAAATCCGATCATTCAGATCTGAAATGGCGCTGTTAGGCGCGGATGGTGTGATTGTCGTTCCGTACAGATAGAGGTTAGTTATCACGTCAACGGTAAGATCTTGCCATGCCAGACTCGTCACGTTCATCGTTCGATTTACTGTCATGATCCAACGCCCTGATTTAAGAAACCGAACTAGTCCCCACGCGCTGTGGTAAAGCTCGTTGCGCCGCACTTCTCGACCATCACAAACGCAACGCCCTCTGGCCAACGCGAAGCACCAAAGTAGTCGTACTGCACCTGCACAATGACTCTGAAATTGAACAAGCTCGCCCAGAGCCAATTCAAGCTATTGGGTTCCGACCAGACAAAAACTCTGCAACAGTCCGGGTGTGCAGTTCTGAAC
This sequence comes from Terricaulis sp., assembly GCA_037200505.1. GTDB lineage: Bacteria > Pseudomonadota > Alphaproteobacteria > Caulobacterales > Aquidulcibacteraceae > Vitreimonas. The sequence continues at coordinate 24,084 of JBBCFZ010000007.1, forward strand.
GCATCCACGGACACTGTGCTCGTACGCGGGAGCACGTGGGCGATTGCCGCGTCGACGTACTCTCTTTCGCTGCGCCAGCGTAGATCAGAGTAGCAGAACCCCGTCAGGTTAAGTCCTGTGAGCACTACTGCGATCCAAGAGTAGAAGGTCGCTCGCCCCCTCACGCCCCAATCTCCTTAACCTCGCGCCGCCCTGTCAGCGGATCAGCGGCGAAGAGCTTGAGGCGCTGACCAGGAAAAACATTCTTCGCGAGGTCGGTGAGCATTGCCGTCGTGACGTTGTCGCGGTCGGGATGGTCCAGAACCACGAGTTCGATCAGCCAGAGCCGGTCGCCGGATTTCCAATCTTCCGGCCGCAGCCGCGCGCCGACGCCGGACTCTACTTGCGCTTGAACGCGCGCTTCGATTTCCGGTGAAAGATACGCCCAGATTCCAAAACCCACCGGCGCGACGCCGGCATGAAAGACGCGAAATTGCGTGGCGAGGATGGCTGGCATCACCAGCCATTCGAGGTCGCCGAGCGAGAAATGCTTGTGGTAGCGCGATTGGCTGAGCACCCAGGTGATCTCGCCGAACACTTGCGCGACGGTTGGCTTGGGCTGATCGGATGGGTCTGTCGTCTCGCTCATGATGGCGCGCACGGCGCACGGCGCGAAGACATCGCCACCGGCGATCGGCGCGCAGGCGCGCAACAGCCTTGGATCATCGCTCCCTCCCCGCCTCTTCCACGCGCCGCGCGAGCGGCGAGAGGAGATATTCTATGATGCGTCTTTGCCCGGTGCGTATTTCCGCGGTCACCGCCATGCCGGCGGTCAACGGCGTCGTCTCCCCGGGACCTACCCTAACGGCAAACTGCGACAGTTCAACCCGCGCGGGAAAAACCAGGCCAAGATTCTCGTCCTGCACGGCGTCGTGGCTCAGGAACGTCAAAGTGCCGTTGACGACGCCGTAGCGGGTGAAGGGAAACGCCTCCAATTTCACGCGCACGGTTTGGCCCTCGCGCACGAACCCGGCGTCGCGGTTCAGGACCATGGCCTCGACCACGAGCGTCGAGCCGTCGGGCACGACGACCAAGAGCGGATCGGCGGGGCGCACAACCGCGCCGATGGTGTGCACCTGCAATTGCTGCACGACGCCGTCGGCGGGCGCGGTGAGGATGGCGCGGCTGTTACGGTTATTGGCGATGGTGAGCTCCTGGTCGCGCAGGCGCGCTGTAGCGTCCGCTTCGTTGAAAGCGTCGAGCGCTTCGCGCCGGAACGTTGAATCCACACCGTTGAGGCGCTGCGTCGCCCCGACTTCGGCCGAACGCGAACGCGACAACTCCTCACGGCGGATGATGAGGTCTTGGCGCACGCCGATGGCGCGCTCTTCCACTTCAGCAACACGAAGCCGGGGCGCAAAGCCGCGGCGCTCCAACTCGCGGAAGCTCGCCAATTGCTGCTCAACCAGAGGCAATTGTTGTTCCAACCGTGAAACGTCAGCAGCAACCATGGCCCGGTCGCTGGCGCGCTGACGGCGCTCCTCGACCAGGCCGCTGCGAGCCGCGCTCTGCTCGGCGATGCGCGCCTCAACAATCGCGCGCTGCGTCGCCGCGACCGATGGATCTATGTCCTCGGGAAGATTGACTTGCGGCCTTGACTGGCCGCTCGCGAAGGAGAGCAGCGCCTCAGCGCGGGCGCGATCGATCTGCGCGACCAGCAGCGCTTGGTGCGATTGCTGCACTTCGGCGCCCGATACGGTCGGATCGAGCTCGATCAGGGGATCGCCGGCGCGCACATTTTGGCCATCGCGCACGTGAATGGCGCGCACCACGCCTTGATCAGGGGCCTGCATGGTCTTGATGCGCCCGTCAGGGATCACCTGCCCTTGAGCCACGGCGACGATGTCGATCTGGCCAAAGCACGCCCACGTCACGGCGATGGTGAGAAACGCCATGATCACCCACAAGATGCCGCGACCCAGCGGATTGGGCGGCGCTTCCAGCACTTCGAGGACTGCCGGCAGAAACGCGCTGTGGTCCTTGGCCACGCGGTTGCGTTCGACCTCACGCGCCGCCTTTAGGCTCTCGCCCCACACTTGAAGATGCCGCAGCAATATTGACCTCCCGCGCTACGTCTTTTCGACGTCAAGACCCATCTGCTTGGCGTAGAGTTGCGAATAGCGCCCGCCTTGCCTCATGAGATCGTCGTGCGTGCCCATTTCCACGATCTTGCCGCGCTCCAGCGTCACGATGCGGTGCGCGTTGCGGACCGCCGACAAGCGATGCGCGATGATGATCACGGTTCGCCCGTCAGAAATCGCCGCGAGATTGGCCTGGATGATCTCTTCGCTTTCGGCATCGAGCGCGGATGTGGCTTCGTCCAGAATGAGTATCTTCGGATCAGTCGCGAGCGCCCGCGCGATCGCCATGCGCTGACGCTGCCCGCCGGAAAGATTGGCGCCGCGTTCGTCGATGCGGGTGTCGTAGGCCTCGGGCAGTTCGAGAATGAACTCGTGCGCGCCGGCAAGGCGGGCCGCCGCCACCACCGCGTCCATCGGCAACGCCGGATCGGTGAGCGCGATATTTTCGCGCACCGTGCGATTGAACAGCAGGTTCTCCTGCAATACGACGCCAACTTGCCGGCGCAGCCAAGCGGGATCGACCATGGCGAGATCGACGCCGTCCACCAGCACGCGGCCGCGTTCGGGCACATGCAAGCGCTGCACCAGTTTGGTCAGTGTGGACTTGCCGGACCCCGAAGGACCGACGATGCCCAACATCTCGCCGGGCAAGATATTGAGCGACACATCGCGCAGGACCTCGGGTCCGTCCATGCGATATCGGAACGTAACATCCTCGAACGATACTTGGCCACGGATCGCGGGCAAGCTCGCGCGAGACGGCGACATCGCGGGCTCTGGCGGCGAATTGAGAATGTCGCCCAGCCGGTCGACGGCAATGCGCGCCTGTTGGAAGTCCTGTACCAATTGAGCCAAGCGCAGCACCGGGCCGGCGACCTGGCCCGCGAGCATATTGAACGCGACAAGTTCGCCGACCGTGAGTTCGCCGGCCATCACCAAGCGCGCACCGAAGAAAAGCAGAGCCACCGTGCCCAGCTTCTGGACCAGCTCGATCGCCTGCCGGCCCCAATTGGCGAGCATCGCAGCGCGAAAATTGGCCTGAATGTAGCCCGCCAGCTGGCGCTCCCAACGCTGCTGCATCTGGGGCTCGACCGCAGCGGCCTTCACCGTTTCGATCGCGGTCACGGTCTCAACTAGAAATGCCTGATTTTCAGCGCCTCGCGCGAATTTTTCATCCAGGCGTTCGCGCAGAATCGGCGTCACCAACATAAGAATGAGCGCATAGATCGGCAGCGTGATCAGGACCACAAGTAGCAAGATCGGGCTGTAGAGCCACATCACCGCGAGAAAGACGATCGCAAAAAAGAGATCAAGCACGACCGTCAGCGCTGACGATGTCAGAAAATCGCGGATAGTGTCGAGCTCGCGCACACGTGCTACGGAATCGCCGACCCGCCGCGCCTGGAAGTAAGCCATAGGCAAACGAGTCAGATGCGAAAACAAACGCGATCCGAGCTCGGCGTCAACGCGGCTCGTCGTATGGCTGAACAGATATGTGCGAAGGCCGCTCATCAAGACGTCGAACAGCGTGACCACGACAAAACCGACCGCCAATACCTCGAGCGTGGTGATCCCGTTGTGGACCAGTACCTTGTCAATGACGATTTGAAAGAAAAGCGGACTAATCAACGCGAGGAGTTGGATAAAGAACGAAGCGAACAGAACGTCACGAAGCAGGTGACGATACTTCACGAGAGAAGGGATGAACCAGGTCACATCAAAGGTGCGCGAACCGCTGGCAATCCGCTCACGCGTCGTCATCAAAATGAGACGCCCGGCATAGTTCTCGCCCAACACATCGAGCTGTATCGTTTGAGGTTTTTCGGAATGGGGATGGAAGACCAGTGCCTGTGTGTCGGAAACTTGCAGGATCAAGAAGAACGCACCATCGTTGGTTTCGGCGATCGCGGGAAGTGGCTGCCGCGCCAGCCGGCCGACCGCCACCGTCGCTTGGCGCGCGCGCACGTCGAGATGCTTGGCAAGCCGCAAAAGGTCAGAGGCGTCGAGTGACGCCCCGCCCTTCCCTGCAACGTGACGGAGTTGTTCTGGGTCAGCCGGCCGCTGCAGAAAACCAAGCATGAGCACGAGCGCCGCCAGCGCCGTGTCAGAGCCACCCGCTTCAGACAAACCCGATTGCCCCGCGTCCGCTTGCGGCGCCAGCTAACCGTTCCATGCTTCCCCCACGGAGACGGCCCGTTTGACCCACCGTCATCCGAGGTCCTTTCTAGCAAAACGCCCACGTCAAGCAATTTCCTTTTGCAATCGGAATTCGGCAGTCCGCACCTTGTGGCGGCGCTTTCGACGGAGACGAGTTGCATATCCATCCTTGGAACGAGCTCTGGCGTCGCGTCGCGGGGGCCAATCGCCGAGAAAACTGTTGCGTGTGTGACCACTCTGACATTCGCAAAACCGGGAAAGAGCGCGACTACACTACGAGGAATGGAGCGAGACACGCATCGACAGCGTTGTCGAAGGTCTCCCAAAGCGCGTCGGACCTGTCATGGTCAAACGTTCCGATGAGGCGCCTGCCTTCAAAGCAACGGCGGATTTCCCCGTCGCGAACATGGCGCACGTGATGAGACAATCCTGGGCGAACAGAAAAATCACATCTTCCACCGACTCGAGCCTGGAACGACCGGGCTATGCGGTGACGCTCTCTTCAGCCCAAATGGCCACTCCCAGAGATTGTCGCTTCGCGTCCGCGTAGGTCGCATCCCACCCATCAGGCCACGTCACACGCGTGCGCAGGCCCGATCTGTCATAGCCATACGTGACATTGAATGTCGGCCCCGCAGCGACAAAACGTTCGCCCTCGGTGTCAAGCCGGCCCGCAAAATCGTAAGCGTAGGTGGTGAGCGCGCCGCCGAGCCCAGCGGAGGTCAGCATTGCGCCAGACAGATCATAGCTCCAGGAGAAATCCGCCCTCCGGCGTCGTGCGCGTGAGCGGACGATTGGAATTGTCGAACGTCGCCGTGATATTTTGTCCGGCGCATCAGTCATCATCTCCTCTTCGCCAATAGGAGACGTCGGCGCATGATTCAGCGAGGCTTCAGTTCGATTAGCGCGAGATCGCTCGATCAATGACCATGCCGATCTGACTAACGGTAAGGCGGGCATATTCTGAGTCTGCCAAGACCCATCGCATTCCCAATTCCTCGGCCCGCTGATTGACCTGTTCGTGTTGGCGGTGCGCGACCCTAATCGCCACGAGCATTCGAAAGCCTTGCAATGCACTCCGTCTTGTCCACCTGCTCCAGCGATCAGAACTCATGGCGCGAATGACGTCAGGCAATGAACCCAAAGACTCAATATCACGCAGTTTGTCGCGCACCGAATATGACGGTGCCCAGAGACCCTGTCGGGTGTCCAACGTAACGTGCTCGACATCCAGAACGTCGATATCATTTGCGAGAAGCCAACCGAGCCCCCTTCCTATTAGGCGTGCCCTATGCTCTTCGCCCAACTCGCAGAAGAGGAAAGTTAGACAACGCTCAACTTCGCGATGGCGCAGGCCGACAGTAATCTTAGCTCGTCTGCGACCCTGGTCTCGAAAAAGGTCAATCTGAACACCACGCTCGAGGCCGTCGCCTCCAATTGCCAACCTAAACTCGTCGCGTTGGAATTCATCAAAGCCCAATTGCTCCAAACCGGTTCGTATATGTGATAGCTCACGCATGCCGCTCACCGCCGCGGGAAAACAAATGAGACACCGCGACGAGCAAAAGCTCGCTCTATCCTGCTGGGATTAATAGTGGGCGGCGTTCGACCAATGAATACCCTATACAGGTAATACTCCACATTTGTAATTCTCTCACCTTCCAATGGTCCACTTTGAACGATCGCACCCATTCCACTGATCACGGCGGCGTCGAAGTCAATCTGTCTTCCATTAGGCGCGAACGATCCGACTATTGAGCTCTTCACTTCAATTCCAGTGAGACCTGAATCTATTATTCGTCCAATCGCAAAATCATATCGCCGTGTATAACAGAAGATGAAGCATTCCGCACCCTCGAGCCGTGCCGGCACCTGCGTCCAGACTTCGTAACCTTGCGCAACCAACCACGCATGGACTCTCCCTTCGCCAATCCAACCAATTAGGACAGGCTCTATGCCTCCATCACCGTCACCCTGTGCGGGCTCCGCGCTACCAGCCACACCGATGGCGAAGATCTCCGTCTCGCTTAAATCCGAACTTCCGCTTCCACTGCACGTAGCGGCTTCCGTAACGTCATCAGGGCCGCAGAAAAAACTGCTTAGTCCCAAAGGATCGACCCGATTAAGCGGGTCGTTCGTCACATAGGCGTAGAGATTCAGTTGATCTTCATACCCCACGGGGTCAGTTTGCAGGAACCGCCCCAAGTCTTGCGCGTACATCCGCGCCCTATAGTAGAAGAGTCCAGTCGATGCATCGTAGCGCCGCGCCGTGTAGCGGAACGGTTGTCCTGTCGTAACCAAAGTCGCTTCAACGCCGTAAGGCGAATAGCGATAGTGATCGCTCATCACACCTCCGCTGAGATTAGCAAGCGCTACGATCGAGCCCTGCCGATCTGCGTGATAGAGATAAGTCTGCGCGCCCTCGACATAAGCGATCGGCTGATCAGTGCCCACGCCCGGCACGTAGCGCCGCAGGATCGTACCGGCTGTGTTGAGTTCAGCGATTTCTTCAGCGCCTGCCAATAGATACCGGGTCGTACCTGCGGCGGTTCCGGTCACCACCGCCTCGATGCGCCGATCCTGTCCATCGAAGCGATAGGCCGAAGTTGCACCGGTAATCGTTGCGCCCGTCATCCTGTTATCGCTGTCAAAGCCCTGCGTGCGCCCGCCCCAATTGGTCAGATTGCCATTGGTGCTCCAGGTGAGACTCTGGCCGGCGACCGTTGGGTACTGATCGAATGCGTTGGCAGCGGCATAGGTCTGGGTCGATGCCGTGGTCGTCGTCCAAAGCCACGCAGGATCGGACGCGCCTTGCGATGTTAGCCGTGCCGCGCCATCATAGCCGTAGGTAACAGTGACCGGCGAGGCGCCGAAATAGTGCTGAATCTGCGTGAGGTCGCCATCATCCTCATAAGTGTAGAGCATGCGCGACACCGGGGCCCCCGCTGGACCAAACAGCGAGCCCGTGCGCCGGCCAAGCCGATTGTAGGTATAAGTGGCGAGCCGCGCGCCAGCGTCGTTGTTGACCCATTCGAGGCGGCCCGCATTGTCGTAGTCGTAGGTCGCATCCCACCCATCAGGCCATGTCACACGCGTGCGCAGGCCCGATCTGTCATAGCCATACGTGACATTGAATGTCGGCCCCGCAGCGACAAAACGTTCGCCCTCGGTGTCAAGCCGGCCCGCAAAATCGTAAGCGTAGGTGGTGAGCGCGCCGCCGAGCCCAGCGGAGGTCAGCATTGCGCCAGACAGATCATAGCTCCAGGAGAATCCGCCTTCCGGCGTCGTGCGCGTGAGCGGACGATTGGAATTGTCGAACGTCGCCGTGATATTTTGTCCGGCGCGATTGCGCCGCGTCGTGACATTGCCTGCCGCGTCTCGCGTGGTCTCTTCATAGGAAGCATTGGGATAGGTCGTGCGCAGCGCCCTACCCCAGAAATCGAGCGAAAACTGACTGCGATAGGTGTTGTTGTCAGGCGTGCAATCGACATTCGCATCACTGCGCCCAGGCCAAAGCGCAGTGGCCTCGCCCATTAGGCCGAAGGATGAGATGCGCTCAGTCAGAGCCCCGGTTTGGCCGACGCCGCGACGCGCGCAGGTCTGTTCTCCTGCCAACGAATAGGAATAATCGATGGTGCGCGTTGAGCCATCAGTCACACGCGTGAGTAAACGCCTTGTGTCGTAGGTGAATCCGGTCGTGTCGCCGCCCGGCTCTATGATGCTCAGCGGGCGCCCGTCCGGAGTGTACGAGATCGTCGTATCGATCCAGGTCGAAGGTGCGGTTTTGAGCTGCCGTGCTGTTACGAGGCGTCCGCTGTGATCGTAAACATAGCGTTGATCGACCTGATCGGCCGTGCCTTGCGCCGACGTCACGGTCTCAATGCGACGTGAAGGGGTGTAGGTCGCATCGGTGCGACGACTCTCGGGATCCAGCACGGTCTGCAGATCGCCGATGGCGTTCCAAGTGAACGTCGTGACTAGATTCTGAGCCGGCACAGTCGGGTGACGCACGGTCGTGTAGCGCGGCAAGTTTGTGCCGGCGTAATATTCGTAGGTCGTGCGCCGGTTCTGCCCAACCGCAAAGCGGACGCGCGTCTCCGATGGCAAACCATTGGCCAGATAATCAGTCTCGCTATGCTCGCCGGCCGCGCCGTCGACCACGGTGACGCGACCCAGAGCGTCATAGGTGTTGATCGTCGCGTGGTTAAGCGGATCGATCGTACGCGTGACCAGCCTCGGAAAGCCCGGCTTGTTGAACTCCCATTGCGTGACGATCGCCGCGCCCGGCGCTTGGCTGCCGTCAGCATTTCGGCGCGGGTGAACTGAGCTTGAGATTTGATTGTCATTGACGTTCTCGTAGGCGTAGGTCGTCCGGTAACGCGTCTGGTCGGTTCCGCTCGCCCATAGGAGGCGCGTCTCCAACATTCGGCCGATGCCGTCGTAATCGTTCTCTGTTCGGCGCCCAACCGGGTCAATTGCGACGGCGGCGCGACCGAGCACATCGAACATCGTAGTCGATACCGCGCCGCCAGGATCGATGGTCGCATAACGATAACCGTCAGCCGAAAAAATGCTGTGTCTGGGCGTAAGTCGTGGTCGTGCCAGCGCGGCTCACGCCGACACGCACGCCGCTTACGCGTGCCAATACATCGAAATCGATGACCAGAGACGGACCCGCGCCCTGCTCGGTGTCCACAGGCGTCGATACCGAGGTTATCTGTTGGGCCGAACACCCCACTCGCCCAATCGGACAACCCAGCGTGAACTGCGTTGTGTAGCCTTCTGGATCGGTGACGCTGCCGCCCGTCATCGAGATGGATCGGCCATGTCCATCGGAGACGGTGTTCGGCGCAATCGTCAGAGTCCAGCCAAAACTGTTTTGGACCGTGCGTGTACATGGAAAGGTTTGGTTGCACGGCACGGCGCTATAGCCGAAATTGATCTGGCTTCCGCTTTTGTATCGAAGTTGCGTCCCACGCCATCCGGCTTCCGCTGGATCGATGAGCCCAGCGGGTATCCACTGCCAATAGGCAAAGTCAGTTTCGTCTTGGCCTTCGGATATGTGGCGATACGCGACGGCCGAAGTGTTCCAGCGGCGGAAGGTTGGGATCACCCCAACAACGGACGCGTTTTGCGCGACGCGGGCGCCCGTCTGCGTCAACGTCGCCACGCTCATCGGTGGAGGATTGAATGCGCCGTCGTATCGGCGAACGAAGGCCTGACGTTCGTCGCCCAATTGCACGGTCGCAACATTGTCTTGTAGATAGCGCGACCACCATTGAGCGACGAGCAGCCCGCCAACTTCTTGGGCGACGCGGTCAGTGCCAGTCAGTGATGTCGACGAATAGATATCTTGAGCGACGGCAAGCGCGACGATGGTGGGCACAGCATTGATCGGGCGCGTCTGTCCCATCGCCTCTTGGCCCGACCCAGACATTTGAACCTCGTAAGTCCAATTGTCCGTGCGCGGCTCGTCTATGCTTCCTGTGAAGGTCAGGCGGTAAGAGAGCCGGGTAGGTCCCGCGCCGGTGTCAAACAGGTCCTCGGTGACATAGGTCAAACGCCCCGTGCGCGGATCAATCTGAGCGCGGTCGGAGATGCGGGCTTTGTCGTTCTGAATTTCGGTCGGTGTCGGCACCTGGAGAAACGGCAGGGTTGCGGAGAAGCCCGTGCCGCCTCCACCCTTCGTATATGCATCCTGGTATGCGAGATCGTTCCCGATCTGATCGAACGCCGCATTGGTGCTCACGAGCGCACCGCCGCGCGGATGGCCCATAACACATGAAGGGCTGCCCCATCGGCCGCTCAGGGCTCCGCAAGGCAAACCCGGTCCTAGAAAATATTCGCCGGGCGCAACGACGGTTCGTCCCTCAAGCGAGGCGGCGCCGATGGCGTTCTTGTACACCGTCGAATTGACACCGGCCGGCAGCGTTTCGCCAGGCTGAGCCGTCGCTGTCACCAACGCATTCACGCTTGCCTGCGACGCGCCGGTAAAATTGTAGAAGCGAAGCGCGCGGCTATTGGCCCAATAGAATTTCTCCGCCGTGGAGGCCGCATCTGGCGCATTTAGAATTTGGTGGAAGAGCGACCCTTCAAGCGTTGCGGCCGCCGCCTCCGCCGTGCGATAGGCGGGAATGCGGCGTGAATCCACCGCGGCGCCATCCAGCTGTTCGAGGCTGAGCGCGGCCCGCACATCGACCTGAAGCGATTCATCGCCCAACTCGACCACAACATGACCTGGACCCGACTCAGCTTCATGTCCCTTGGGGTCGGAGGACGCGTAAACAAAGCCAATCTGATGGTGCACGACTGAACGGGAGCGCGCGAGCGCCGCATTGATCTCTTCCATGCGCGATCGCTGCGCCAGGAAACTCGTTGCCATGTGGTAGCGCGTGCGGATCGTGCGAAACGTATTGATGCCGCTATAATAGGTGTTCTCGTCCTCAAAGAGTGGATTGGGCCGCTCGGGGCCAAGTTCGCTCAGTATACGATCGACGCTCTCCGCGCCGGTTTCTCCGAGACCGAGCACGAACACAGCGTCGGTGACGAGTTCAATATCGAAAGCAATCGTTTGATCTCCGTAGGCGCCGCTCGCCGCGGCATAGGGATGATCAATCGTCCAAGTGAATGTCCTCTCGCGTTGCGTGGATAAGGCGCCCGGAACGAGCGCTCTTAGCGGACCGCTGGCGGTCGTGATCACCAACCCGTCAAGCATGACTTCTACGCGGAATTGTTGGGTCCCCGATTGGGCGCAAAAGGCCGAGCCAAAGCTGTTGGTGATCAAAGCGAGGCGTCGACCATAGACCTCGTCGGCATAGAGCGTCGCGTTGATGCCGGCGCCAACCGGCAGCGAAATAATGAGCTTGGTGCGGAATTGATCCGGCACTTGCGCCAGCGCGCTGAAGCCGCTCCAGGCCGAATAAGTCAGAGGCGCCTTGGCGCCGCCTGCAATGCGAGTGGGAATGATTTCACGATCGCCGAGAATCTGGGCGAGCGACATGGCGTGCCCGATCGTGTTGATCCAATTGTGCAGCGCACTCCCGCGCGCACCGAGATAGGTGTCGAGCCCGCTTGAATTGAAGGTCGAAGCCCAAGGAATGTTCTGCCCGCCGGCGCCAACGGCCGTGCCGGTCACCATGGTTTGGCGAAACGTCGTCAAGGCGCTGCCGGGCGTGAGTCCCACCGGGCGTGAGTCCCATCTGCGTGCCGAGATTATTATCCGCGTAAAGCGTATGCGTTTTGAACGACGGGTCCCACAACGTCGCAACGCCGCCAATGGTGACTTGAAGCCAGGCGTGGCCGATCGTCAGCGTTGTAACCGTGCCGGAAAGCCCAGCGCAGGACGTTGATCCGTTGATCAAGGCTGGAACGCCGCCCGATCCAAGAATCCGGCACAACGCGCGCGCATTGTTGGTGCCAAACCATGCCAGAGCCTGAGCCGGCGTGACCGTGGCTTGCCCAATGCGCAATTCAGCCGTGATGACGCCGTTGCCGCCCTGCCCGCTCGATGCGCGCAGCAGCTCGGCCGCCAGCATCGCCTGATCAAAAGGCGTCCCTGCGTGATCAAACAGCGCGCCCAGCGGACCCTTGCTCAGGCCGAAACTTGGCGTGACCCGAATAACGTCATGAACATATTCGAAAATCGCTTGCGGATCATAACGAAGCGTCCGCGCAAGCTCAGTGATCTCCGTGCTGTTCGGGATCGTCGTCGGATGCGGTATAGTCAGTCCATTTTCCGGACATAGGGCTTGCGTCTCTTCAAGAAGGGACGCGCTCTCAGTGCCGCCGAGAACACTTTGCGTATGGACGGTCCCGCTTCCGAGCGGGTTGCTCGCGGACGATACCGGATCGCTGCGCAGCAACACATCCGTTGGTGTCACCGCAATGGCGGATTCAGTGAAAAACCCAAAGAGACTGATGCTTAGCGCTAATGCAATGCGCTTCAACGCATTCGTAACAGCGTGCTTGCGCATGATCTGTCTCCAAACCCGTCGCTGAAATTTACACGCGCACGACGCGAAGCCAAGCGCCGTATTCGACCTGCGCGCGAATTTTTTCATTGGCTTTGCGCGCGCGCCGCGTCAAACTATATGCGCGTGCCGCGATCGGATCGTCTTAGATCGCGACGATTGATGTGGGGTCGACGATGCGCATTGGGCGACGTGCGCTTATGGAATGCCTGCTCGCGACCAGCGCGCTTGGCATCGGTGTGAGATCGGCTCTCGCACAATCGGTGCAATATACTTATGACGTGGCTGGACGCCTCAAGAAGGCGCAATATTCCGACGGCTCCTCAATAGAATACTTCTACGACGCCTCGGGAATCGCACACAGGTCGTGCAAACGGCCGCTGCGGCCCGCCAACGCCTTTCATCGCCACTATTCCAATCACCGGCGCTGCGTCGGTTGATCTGCGCACACTCGCAAACGGCGCAGGCTATAACGGCGCGCGCGACGCGCAGATCACATACACGCTTGGCGCCGGCGTCACGATCACCGGCGCGGCCGGCACGCCAAACGGCGGCGTCGCCATCAACACCGGAATTTGGCCCGGTGGATTTGTCATCGACCTTGACCTGCAGATTTCTGGAAAAGTGTATGCCGGCGGCGGCGTGGGCGGGGCGGCGCGCAGACGACCGAAGCGGCGACGCCAGGCGGCAATGGCGGCGATGCGATTTTCTGCCAAGCACCCATCGACATCGTCGTCAGTGCCGGAGGCGAAGTGAAGGGCGGCGGCGGCGGCGGCGGCGGCGGTGGCGGCTGGGACAATGGCGGTCTCGGTGAAGCCAGATATGGCGGCGGTGGCGGCGGCGCATTCCCCAATGGCGGCGGTGGTTCTCCGGGCGGTGTCAACGGCAGCGTTTCGGCAGGTGGCGCAGGCGGCGCCGGTGAACCCGGCTCGGCAGGTCACGCCGGGGGCGCTGGGGGCGCCGGCGGCGGCGCTGCAGCGAATGGCGCGGCGGGCGCCGTTTCCGGCGGCAGCACCAGCGGCGGATGGGTGCGAACTGCAAACGGCGCGGGTGGCGTAGGCGGTTTTGCTGTTCGCAAGAATGGCAACACGGTCAATGTCACCAACAACGGAACGATCACCGGGACAGTTGGCTAACACGCGAACCACCCATCAACTGCCTCAGTTGCGTCTTCATAATCCCAATAACGGCCCCTCCCGGGTCGACGCCGCAAAGCGGACGCTAGGGGTCCGTTCGTCGCCGACAGCGGGCTAAGCGGCGGCGCGCAACACGCGGTAGTGGCGCGCCAGAACCTCTCTGAAACCTTGTCGAGGTAGGAGACGACAGCGCTCGCAACGGTCGCCAGATCTCGTTGGTTCACCAGCCGATGCAAAAAGTAATTGTGCGCTTGAGCTTAGCAGCGATGCGAAAGGCACATCAGCTTCTGAAAGCCCGATTGGCGAGCGAAAACGCCGAAACTAACGTTGGTTACGATTCGCAAACACCAACGCCGGGCCCGCGTGCGACGTGAACGTGCTACGAAGGCTTGAGGCCGCGGCCATTGCTCGACCGCGGCGGGACGGGCGGGGGTTCGGTAGGCTCGCGCAAAAAACGCAAAAGGAAGCCTAGCCCTGCCAAGGGCCTTTTTTCGCGGCGCTGCGCGCAGCTGACGCCTGGCGAAGATGCGCGCCAAATCAACCGGCGCCCTGCCCATACTGTCGCGCAGATTGTTGTCCCATTTCCAACTCGAAAACATCCGCGCCATCTCGGCGTAAGCGGCATCGTCCACGTTCTTGGCCCAGCCCGCGATGTGCAGGGGCGTCCATCCCAAGACACGTTCGACAGGCGCCAGCAGCGGGCGCGCCGGTGACGCGCCTAATAGCTCCAACGTTTCCAAAGAACCCACATACGCCGCTGTGTGGAACGGTGAGTCGCCGCGCAGGTTCGCCGCAGCTACGTCGGCGCCTTCCTCTATGAGATAGCGCGCTGCAGCCAGCGCACCGAGTTTGACCGCGTGGTGCAGCGGACGATCAAAATTTGGATCGGGTGGTTGAGGCTAACGCCTGCGGCCTTCAAGAGCCGAAGCGCCTCGATGTTGTCGTCGGCGACAACACCCCAGATCGGCAAGAGCTTTCGCCACCGTGCCGTTGGCTCGTCATCAGAAGTGACGCTCTCCAGCCCAAGCGCGGCATCGGCGGCCCCCGACGCCAAACGCCGGGCATACTCACGCGCCGTCCGTCCCCAGCCATCAGGGGCGTCGACAGAAGCTCCGTTCGCGACGAGCAGTTTCACGACCGCCGCGATGCGTTCCGGCGAGGCACGCTTGGCGGCAAGGGCGGTGTGGAGCGCAGTAGCGCCACGCGAGCTCATCGCCTTCACAGACGCCTTCTGCTCGATCAGCCATTCAATCAACTCCAGTGCAGCGCCCCCCCCCGCAGCGGCACGAACCGCTGACGCGCGCGCCGCTTCCAGCGCCAACGGATAGCGCTTAAGCGCCTCAAACAGCAGTTCAACGGTCTGCAAATCACCGCGATAGGCGGCGAGGTCGCTAGCGAGCCAATCGCCCTTGTCATCACGCGCTCGGGGGTCAGCGCCAACCTTCAACAGCCACTCAACGGCCCCGATGCCACCTTTGTCGGCTGCGAGATGAAGCGGCGTCTTCCCGTCCGCCGTACGTCTGTTGAGCGCGTCCCGTTCGCTCACGTGGCGGCCGCGTTCCGTCTTGGCGCGAAGCGCGCCGACGTGCGGGAAGCGCCCGGCGATGAGGGAAGAACCCCATTCGCCAGCGCGTGCAGACGAGCCGCCCTCGATCGTGCCGTGCAGGCCGGTCACGCCCAGATCGCCCTTCATCTCTTGAGACTCGGCGCCAACAAAAACACCCGTGATGTGCGCGGGCGTACGCCGCTTCATTATGTCGCTGGTTCGCCTGGTCTTGGCTTGCTGGTGAAGCGCCAACAGCACGCGCACATCATCGATCGCAGCGCCGACACCCCAAGGGCCGGCCACTCAGCATTCCAGTCATCACCTGCGCGTTCGCGATATTCTTCTCCCGAAGCGCGTCGATGGCTTTGCCGATCGCCTGAGCATCATCGCGTTGGGCAAGGTTGAATTGCACTAGGCCCAGACCCATTTCGGTGTTGCGCCAGAACAGCGGATCGGACTCGCGATCCAGATGGTCAAGCGCCGACTGCAACACGGAGGTCGAGCGATCGAGCATCTCACGATCTGATCGGCGACCGCCCAATATCCCGAGGGCACTTCCGTATAAGGTCATCGACACCGCCCAGACTTGGCTCTCCCGATCGTATAGAGGAATCGCTTCCTCGAAGATCGTGATAGAGCGCTGCAGCGAGTCGTTTGTCGGCTCCCGCTCACCCTTCACGATCAACGCAGTCGCGATCCCAATCCGAGCATCGGCCCAGTCCGCGGGGAACGTTCCCTGGTGAAAATCCGAAGCGCAGCCT
Organism: Terricaulis sp.; assembly: GCA_037200505.1. Taxonomy (GTDB): domain Bacteria; phylum Pseudomonadota; class Alphaproteobacteria; order Caulobacterales; family Aquidulcibacteraceae; genus Vitreimonas. The sequence continues at coordinate 39,774 of JBBCFZ010000007.1, forward strand.
CGTTCGCAGCAATCGCTGCGTCCATGTAGCGGACATCTCCGTCGATTTGACCAAGCGCTAATAGCGCTGACGATAGGCGTACCTGCACCAAGGCGCGTCGCCATGGCCTGACCTCCGCGAACTCCCGGATCGCTTCTTCATAGAGTGCACGGCGGCCTGCAGATTGGCACGAGAAGATGTTTGCTGGCCCGTGGCAAACTGCGCTGAGGCCAGCGCGTCGAGAACGATACCTCTCGCCTCTCCACGCAGCCACGGCGGGTTTGAAATGAGAAGTTCTGTAAGGCGCCCTGAAATAGGTCTCAATGTGTCGGCGACAAAGGCACCGGTTCGGTAGGCAGGCGCCACATCTGCGGCAACCCAAGCAGCGATCGCGGGAGCGATCTGCGCCGCCAGATCGGTCCGTATCGTTTGATCGCGAAGACTGCGAAACGAGGTTTGCGCGCTCGAAGCGCTGACAAAGCGCAACACCATCTCATCGTTCAGGGACCTTACCTCGCCCCACAGGATAACGTCGCCATTGACTTGCGTCATGAGCCTGCGCCCAGCGCGTCGGCCGCTTCACGCGCCGCTTCAGATTCTCCTGTTAGTCTAATAGCGCGCGGCACACGCTCGACACGAATCACGCCACCACTTGGAAACTGTTGACGTAGCGCTTCGTGTATGCGTCGCGCCTGCGTGTTTTGGGTGTCATCGTCGTCGAAGTCAGCAACGAGAATAACATAGTCCGATGTTTGGAACGGTTCTGGCAGAGGCGCTGTGACCCCGCGCAACTGATCCAAAACCCAAATTCTGACCGGCTCACCAATGGGGGTGAACCACCCCACGACGCTCGTCAGGAGCGCGCCCGCAATACCGAAGCCAAGCCAGTGCCAGAACTTTCCCCACGAACCTGTCGGTTTTTCGTCCGTCCCGCGCCCCCGGTTTCAGACGCAGCCTAACCGGTCCTGTGACGGTCTTCCACTGAACTAACTAAGCGGCCAGTAACGAAACAGGCGATTTCCGCGCTATCCACCGCGGTTACCTCCACGTCGTGAAGTTACGCGATCTACAGATCGCACCAAACGATGCACGCGATATAAACGGTCTTCAAGCTTTTCTTGGCGCGTCGAGGCGCGGCAGCGCTCGCGGACCGATGGCGCGCTTGCTGCGCCGACTCACCATGGGTAGCGTTGCTAGCGGGGCTGTTCGCGTTCGCGATAAATGTCATGAGCGTGCAAGACCACATTTGCACGATCCCCATCGGCCAGGACGCGCTCAGCGATACCTGCGGCTGGCTCGCGCCACCTTGTGCGACGTCGCTAAGTTTGCGACATCGCGAACTGGAAGCCATTCCTAACCGCCTCGTCGACATCGAGCTGGCGTTGATACGCTGCAAGGAAGCCTCGCTCGACGGCGCGGCCACGTTCGTCTGGCGTTCCATGCGTACCGCGATTCGGCTCACCATAATCGCGCATCGTCGTCGCAAAGGCGACGGCCGGATAATCCGGACGTTCGAGCTTGCGCCGCCCAGCGAAATAGCCTGCGATGAAGTCCGCAAACTGTTCGGCGCGGTAAGGTTGGGTTCTGTCGGGCGCCAATTCATCCACGAGGCCACGATTGTACGCGATGATGTGGCCGAACTCGTGCGCGCACATCGCGACCACCGAGGCGTCTCGATGTTCCGGGCGATCCAAAAGCCGACGTAGGAAGCTATGGCCGAACAAGACGGTGCCGTCCGCGCGGTCTAACGTGTGCGCGCTTGTCGCCTTCGCGTTCGGCGCCGCGCGATCGTCGTAATACGCGAACCCAGGCAAAACGTCGAACATACGAGAGATCATGCCCAAGGATTGCGCGAGCGCGCGATCGAGCCCGGGAACGCCCGAGCGTTCCTCGATCCTCTCTTGCCCCGATCGATAGGTTTCCGCAGGCGCCGAGATTCGCGCGAAATAGCTCGGCGCGCGCTCCGGCGGGACCGCGCATCCCAATTCTTCGCCCGCACTTTGCGCAAAGCACGAGCACGTGCATGCGCCCCACGCCGACATGATGACCGTCCCTCCGAAAACCATGCTTCGACGCGAGATAAGGCTCATGAGCACATCGTCGGATAGAGCTCGCACCCGTCCGGCACGTCGTTAGAGGATGGGGTCGAAGGTCGACGCGTCTCGACCGGACTTGGCCCGACACTTTGACTTTGCGAAGGGCCGGTCTCGACGCTTGGCGCAGGGCCAGTCGCGTTTTGATAGTTGAGATAGTCGACCTGCGTGGTGAATCTGTTCACGCCCATGAACCAATCGACGACGGCGGCGCGATGCGTAACACGAATGACGAAGATCGTCCCGTTCGGAAATTCCTGCTGGTCGATGAGCTGCATGCCCACAACCGGCCCCGCCTGCGCGATTTGGGCATAGCATCCCATGCCGTTCGTTTGCATGGCGACTGCTTGGAAGAGCTGCGGGCTCAACATCTGATAGACTTGCGGCGGCCCGCAATTTTGAAACGCCGAAATCAACTGCGAAAGCGGCACGCGGGCATCGAAGCCCTGGGCGCTCGCCGAAAGCGGCGCTGATAGGCAAGACAAGAACGCGATCATCGCAAAAAGCTTTTTCAATGGAAGGCACTCCGCGTCCTGATTTGAACGGTCGTCATACGGTGGCGATCGGGTATTCCTGGCCGCCTTGCTCGATCTGGTGTGCGAGCCAACGCTCCATCGTGGCGGCGTCGAACGAGCCGGACGCGCGCGCACCGATACGCTGCTGCAGCGCGCTCACCTGTTGGCCGCTCGACCCGTAGCGCAGCAACCCGCGCTGGCCGAACGCGTTGTTGGCCTGTCCGAACAATTCGCTGAACGTGAAAAGCGCATAGTGAAAGGCCCGACCGTCCTCAGGCGTCGTAAGATCGACGGCGCCGGAGCGCCGCGCGGAAAGTCCCGCGCTCAACCGGAACGACGCGAAGTCGCCCGCCGGTATCCAGCCTTCGCGTTCATACGTGCCGCGCACGATCTGGCAGCCCGCGGATGAAAACTTGGGCGCATTGCCGGTGAAGATGGCCGAGTGAAGATTGTTGCCGAACTCGCCCTTGTCCCAAAAACAGTCTTGATCAGAAACGTCGTAGACACCCGTTCGGGTCGTTCGCAAAACGACCGTCGGCGCAGCCTGAAGAAGTGCGCCCGGCTGCTTGAAACGCTTGGTGCGACCGTGCAGTCCGACATGAAAACGATAGAGCCCCGGTGGGGACATGTTACAGCCGCCGATACGACGAAGGTTCGCGCGGACATGCGCGAATTCTGGCACGGTGGAGCCGGCATAAAGACAGACCTTGCGCGAACTGCGGTCAAGGACGCCGATCAAACAGCGAAAATCGACATGATTGGGTCGAACACGCCGAACTGTGATCGAATCAAGCATCCGCCCGCCGTCGGCCCCCGAGTCCAACGAGGCACCGCGCACGGCAAATAACGTCGATCCACTTTCAGGGAGCGCGTAATTCAATCTCATTGCGGTCGCCTCGACCAAGGCAGGCGTAATCGCCATCGAGGTCCCGACCGTGACGTCGCCTATCCCTGGCACATAGTCCAAGGAGCGCTCATACGTCGGCCAACTCGTCGAGGTCGGCGCTTCGACATTCGCCCAAGTGGCAATCCTGTTGACTAGTTCGCGGCGCTGGGCCGTGGCCGTCGCGCCAAAACCGACGACTTGGTCCATATCGACGCCGAGTGTGTCCAATACGATCTCGGCGATTTCGTCGTCTGTCATGGTCTGCGCTTCGGCGCGTCCGACCAAAGCAGAACTGCCAAGGCCAGCAAACAGAGCACGCCGGCTCATCCTCGCCATCTATAAATCCCCCCGTAAATACCCGACGAAAAACTCGACGTGATACGCGCGCCTCCAGCGTCCCACCCATGCTCGACCTATGCCTATGCTCAACACTACGGGCGCATATCCAATAGAATCCAAGATCAGTGTACGATCATCTAAGCCTAAGCACGCCTACTCAAGTCCTCAAGCGCTTTCGAAATCCCACACGAATCGACCTTCGGCGCGCCGGATGCGAAGCGATACGCGATCGCCTAAAACGCAGACGCAACTCATTGCCGCCGAACACTTTTGCATGTAGCCGCCGACACAGTCTTTCAAGCCCGCCTGATCGCAAGCGTCGCCGGGCGCGGCGCTGGCTTTCGACTTCCCTATCCGCGTCGCCGAAGGGCCAAAGTTTTATGGCGAGCATCCGTCACGCAGGTTTCGTATCGAGGCGGCGCGTCCATGCTCGTGAAAATTCCCTCTCAAACATTGCATTGCTCACCGAGCACACGCTGGCTTCGGGTTGTTTGGGAGTATGAGACGGACGAATAGCCGGAGGAGCCCCGGTCAACATTGGCCGTCAGAACTTCGCGCGCGGCGTCATGCGTAAGAAACCAAGTAACTGATGCGCCAGTCTCTGAGTCGTAATAATGAGTGTTACGCCAGTCCTGGACCTGACGCGTCTCGCGGCGCCATCGCGTCATTTGCGCAATCTCGACGTGCCGACCCGGCGTGTCTCGCCAAACATCGTGCTCAATGCCCACTGCGATGAACTGTGCGGCCACTCGCGGAAGTCGGCCCACCTGGGGTTCTAGGCGCTGTGCCCGAGCAAGCCCGATGTCCGGCCAGGCCAGTGCGCTGACGACGCTGAGCACCAGGACACGCACGATGGTTAAACCAATAACGCGCGCCAGTTTGCCCCATGTGTAATCGTAATCATGCACGCCGGAATGCTGACACAAGAAGCCTAAGCAAAGTATGGTCTCCCGATGTTAATTCGCATTCTGTTCGATCAACATCGCGCGATCACCCAAGCAGTCCCCGACATCGTCGTGGCTCAGCTTCCGATATTTGCTGCGTTCGCATGGGCTCCTCGTCGAGAATCTTCCACCGACGTGAGCCCGGAACGACCGGGCTGATAATGTAGTGACGCTCTCTTCGGCCTAAATGTCCAGTCCCAGAGACCGGTGGTTCGTATCCGGATGGCGCGGATTTCAGGGTAGAAAAGTCGCCACTCCGGCGAATGGCGAGCCCGAGCCGAGCCGGTCTGCCGCGCCCACCATTCGCTTCGCTCATGGCGGGCGCACCAGAATTATTTGTGGTTGTCCGTCCTCGCTTCGCTGCGGGCGGACGGGCGCGCCCGCGTCACGCTCGCGAATACACGGCTCTACATCTCATGCCGCTCCTCCGCGCCAATCAGGCATCGCGTTTTGGCGCGTCGCGCTCGAAGATGTCTTCGATCGTGCTATCGAACGCGTCGGCGATGGCGAACGCCAAAGTCAGCGACGGATCGAAGTGTCCGTTCTCGATCGAGACGATGGAGTTGCGCGAGACGCCCACACGCGTCGCCAATTCCGCCTGGCTCCATCGCCGCTCGGCGCGCAGCACTCTGATCTTGTTCTTCATGGGTGTTCGCGCGTGGGGCGCGACTTCCAGTAAACCCAGCCAACGCTCAGCAATATCGTGCAGAGGCATTGGGCCGCGATAACCGCCATGAAGCCGAATGCGAATGTGGTCAGCACGAGTCTGCGATCTGGGTTCGGGTCTCCGCCCCAGATTGCGGCGCTGGACACGATCAAATCTTGGACCGGCGGCAAGGCAAACACGAGCACGAACACACTTGCGCCGACCGTCCAACCCCATTGGCTGGAGAACCGCGCATTGCTCCGCTGCCATTCATCCATGCGACGATCGTGAAGGGCAGCGAGCACCACGCTCGACACGACCACCAGAGCCGTCGTGATCCCCGTTACGAGAAAAACCAACGCATCCGGCTGTTGCTTCAGCCATGGAAGCGAAGCGAAGAATGCGATCGGCGGCACAACGCAAAGCGCCACGAGCAACGCGAACAGGCGCGGCCGAGTTCGGTGAGGCGATACCATGTGTGCTGCTCCTGGATCGAGACGCAGTCCGAACCGATGCGCCCAGTGTCTTTGGCATATTGCCAAGTAAACTTGGCATATGGGGAGGGGATCGTCAAGCCGCGCGTTCGATTCCAGCCTCGGCGGCTACAGCTTCCGTTTCACCATCGCCGGATCGCGATGATCGAAGCCCAGGCTATGGAAATTCTCCGCCATCCGTTCCCCTGCGAACGCGCCCAGCTGCAACGGGTGCGAAAACAGGCGGAGCCGAGAGGCTCCGCCTGTCATGCGCCGCGATAAGATTTAGTGCGCGCGTGCGCCGCCTTCCGAGACCGCGCGCGCGGCGCGGTCGATCACGTCGGCCACGGCGTGCGGCTGCGTGATGTAGATAACGTGGCTGGCTTCGACCTCCACGGTCTCCGCGCCGCTGCGTTCGGCCATTTGGCGCAGCAGCACCGGATCGATCGCGCGATCGCTGCTGGCGATGACGGACCAGGTCGGCTTGGAGCGCCACGCGGCGTGCGTCACCGGCGTGCCGAAGATCGACAAGGCGATCGGCACTTGGCTGTTGGCCAGGAACGCGGAGTCCGCATCGCTGGTGTCGGCGGCAAAGCCCGCGTGAAAATGCTCAAGGCTGACAAAACCGTATCCGTCGGCCTGCGGATCGAGCACGAATTCCGCCGGTGCAGGCACGCGGGCCAATTGATCGCCGGTGCTTTCGCCAATGTCCGGCGCAAAAGCCGACACATAAACAAGCCCCGCCACCTTCTCATGCTCGCCCGCATCGGTGATCACCGTGCCGCCGTAAGAATGGCCGACAAGAATGGTTGGACCATCCTGGCGCGCCAGGATGCGGTGCGTGGCGGCGACATCGTCCGCGAGCGAGGTCAGCGGATTTTGCACGATAGTGACCCGGTAGCCGCGTGCGGTCAGATCGTCATAAACGCCGCGCCAGCCGGCGCCGTCGGCGAAGGCGCCGTGCACGAGCACGACGTTTCTGACGGTTTGGGTCTCTGGAATATGTTGCGCGGCGGGTTGCGCTGAAGCGCAGCCGGCGAGCGTTGCCGCCGCGAGGGCCGCCGCGGCGATGCTGTTGCGAACTTTATCGATCATGACACTCACTCCTTATTAAATCGCGCCCGATTAGATCGTGCACGATCTAATTAGGCGATTGTTCAATAGCTGTCAATCGCTTGCGATTAAATCGTCAACGACCTATCTTTGACCTCGGCGGAAGCGATTCTGAGTGGCTCTATCGTTATGAAAAACAAACAAAAACCGAAAGACGGCCTCGCTGGCTCGCTAAGCGATTTCCTCTGCTTTGCCGTCTATTCGACCAATCTGGCCTTCGGACGCGCCTACAAGCCGCTGTTCGATGAACTCGGCCTCACCTACCCACAATACGCGGCCCTGATCGCGCTCCACGAAGAGAGCGGCCAGACGGTGACGCAGCTCGGCGAAAAGCTCTTCCTGGAATCGAGCACGCTGACGCCCATGCTGAAGCGCCTCGAAGCCATGGGCCATGTCACGCGCCAACGCGACGCCGAGGACGAACGCCAAGTGCGCGTCAGCCTCACCAAAGCGGGCGAAGCCATATTCCAGCAGGCGTTTTGCGGTCGCACCGCCATCATCGAAGCGACCGGCCTGGCGCCTGAAGCCTTCACCCGCCTCCAGCGCGACCTCATCACGCTACGGGACAATCTGCTCAAAGCCTCGAAGGCAAACGACTAGAGCTCATCACTCAGAGTAGAGGGACGTGGATGCACATACTTCTTGCCGCCGCGCGCTTCGTCTGCATCGCGCTGATCGCCTGCGCCGCGCTCGCAGCGTCGCCGGCGTCCGCGCAGGAAAAGCCGCGCGTCTTCGTGCTCACCGACATCGGCAACGAACCCGACGACGCCGAATCTTTGGTGCGGTTTCTGCTCTACGCCAACGCGTTCGACATAGAGGGCATTGCCGCAACAACATCGCGTTGGCAGCGCGACAGCGTGCGTCCTGATCTCATCGCTGAGCGTGTCGAGGCCTATGGCCGCGTGCTGCCCAATCTTCGCGTCCATGCCGAAGGCTATCCCTCCGCGCGCGCGCTGGAGCGCCGCATCGTGCAAGGCCGCGCGGCGTTCGGCATGGCCGGCGTTGGCGACGGCAAGGACACGCCTGCATCGAACGCGCTGATCGCGGCGGTGGACCGCGCCGACACGCGACCCGTATGGGTGCTGGTCTGGGGCGGCGCGGTCGAGCTTGCGCAAGCGCTGTGGCATGTACGCGCGACGCGGTCGCCCGAAGAAGTCGCGCGTTTTGTGGCGAAGCTTCGGGTCTATTCGATCTCCGATCAGGATGACGCCGGCCCCTGGGTGCGCCATGAGTTTCGCGAGATCTGGTGGATCGTCTCGCTGCACGCTTACAGCCAGTATGCGCGCGCGACATGGTCGGGCATTTCCGGGGAAGGCCTCTACGGCTTCGATCCAGGCGGGCCAGACTCGACGCTCGTCTCGAACGAATGGCTCGAAACCCATGTGCGGCGCGGCCCCCTTGGCGCGCTCTATCCGCCGTGGCGCTACATCATGGAAGGCGACACGCCGAGCTTCCTCCATCTCATCCCAAACGGCTTGAACGCGCCCGAGCATCCGAACTATGGCGGCTGGGGCGGGCGCTATGGCCGCGTCTCGGCGCACGACACTATCTTCACCGACAGCATCGACGCCGTCACCGGCGCGAACGGCGCGCTCTTTCATTCCGCGCAAGCCAGCATCTGGCGCTGGCGCGAGGCGTACCAAAACGATTTCGCCGCGCGCATCGCCTGGAGTACAACGCGCCGTTTCGCCGACGCCAACCACAATCCGATTGTGCTGCTGAACCAAAGCGCGGACCAAGAACCGCTCGTCATCGATGCGGCGCCGGGCGCTGCAATCATGCTCGACGCCGCCGGCTCACGCGATCCGGACGGAGACGCACTGAGCTATCGCTGGCTGCAATACGCCGAAGCCGGCGGCCCCGACGCCGCGAGTGAAGCACGGATCACCGCAGAGGCGCCGGGCCGCGCGCGCATCGATCTGCCCGATGCCGCAGGCGATTATCATTTCATCCTCGAAGTACACGACGATGCGCCGCTCCCCCTCTTCGCGTATCGCCGCGCCATCGTTAGAGTGGCGAACCATTGAAGGAGCGATCCATGGCGCCGTTACGCATCGGCATTCTAGGCACGGCGCGGATCGCGCGGGATTTCTGCACGGGCGTGCGAGGGTCGGAGAAAGTCGCGGTCGTCGCCATCGCCAGCCGCGAGGCGGAGAAGGCGGAAAGCTTCGCGCGCGAATTCGCCATCGAGCGCGCGCATGGCTCATACGAAGCGCTGGTCGCCGACGATGACGTAGATGCGATCTACAATCCGCTCCCCAATTCCCTCCACGCGCCCTGGTCGATCCGCGCGGCGGAGGCCGGCAAGCACGTGCTGTGTGAAAAGCCGCTTGCGCTGAACGAGGGCGAAGTCCACGCCATCTTCGCCGCGGCGGCGCGCAATGAGGTGCACATCCGCGAAGCCTATCCCTATCTCTCGCAGCCGCAGACGCTGAAGCTGCAAGAGCTGGTGGCGGACGGCGCCATCGGCCGCGTGCAATTGGTGCGCGCGAGTTTTGGCTTCACGCTCGACGATCCGGTGAATATCCGCTGGGCGCCCGAAATGGGCGGCGGCGCGCTGCTCGATGCGGGGAGCTATCCCGTAAGCCTCGTGCGTGCGCTTGCCGGCGCAGCGCCCACGCGCGTCACCGCCGCCGCGACTTGGACAGAGAGCGGCGTCGACCGCACGCTCGCCGCGACCTTGGAGCACGCCAGCGGCCTCATCGCGCAAATCTCCTGCTCCTTCGCCACGGGCGATCATCGCCACGCTCTCATCGCGGGCGACGGGGGTGTCATCGAAACCAATTACTGGAACCACACCACGCCCGAGCGCCCGGCTATCGTGAGCTTGCGGCGCGGCGCGCGAAATCGCGGCGGCTATGAAGCGATCGAAGTCGAACAAATGAACGGCTTTCGCGCAGAGGCCGAAGCCTTCGCCGATCTCATCGCCGGCAAAGAATGGCGCGGCGCAACACCGGCGCAATCGGTCGACATCGCCCACGCGCTCGACGCTATCTTAGCGAGCGCGCGCTTGCGTTCGCCCGTCGATCTCCAAGGATAGCCCCATGCCGCGCGGAACAGTCCTCGTTACTGGCGCGAGCGTTCGCGCCGATCTGCTCGAACCGCTGCGCGCGGCGGGCCTGGAGATCGACAATCCGCAAACGACCTTGAGCGAAGCAGAACTCACCGAAAAACTCTCCACCGCGAGCGCTTACATCAAGAGCGGCGGCGAGACCGTGACAGCCGCGAGCCTCGCGCGCGCCGATGCGCTCAAAGTCATCGCGTTTTTCGGCATGGGCTACGAATCCTCCGTCGATGTCGAAGCTGCGCGCGCCAAAGGCATCGCCATCACAATCACGCACGGCGTGCTCAACAATGCGATGGCCGATCTGACGCTCGGCCTCATCCTCTCCGCCGTCCGCCGCATCCATCTCGTCGCCACGCGCTACGCGCAAGGAACACCGCTTGCGCCGGAAAAGCGGCGCGATCTCGCCGCGCTCACCTTCGGCATTCTCGGGATGGGCGGCAGCGGCGAGCGCATCGCGGAGGTGCTGCGGGAGGGCTTTCGTGCGCCGGTGAATTACTTCTCCCGCACGCGCAAACCTGAACTGGAGGCGCGGCTCGGCATGGGCTATCGCGACTTCGATGCGCTGATGGCCGAAAGCGACGTGCTCGTCGTCATCGTCGCGGGCAACAAGAACACGTGGGGCATGATCGACGCCGCCGCGATCGCGCGCGCCAAGCCGGGGCAAGTCCTCATCAATGTCGCGCGCCCCGCCATCGTCGATCCGCGCGCGTTGCTGGCCGGCTTGCGCGATGGGCCGCTGAGCTATGCCGCGTTCGACGGCTTCTACACCGAACCCGCCGACGTGCTCGCCGACCTCAAGGCGCTGATGCCCGAAAAGCTGATGGTGACGAGCCATATTGGATCGCTGACGCACGAAGCGCGCGACGCGATGGGCGCGAAAGCCGTGGCTTCAGCGCTCAACATGCTGACGCGCGGCGAAGACGCGGACCGCGTGGTGTAACGCCTCCGCGCCCTGGTCGCCGCAGGCGATCCGGGGTCCATTCCTCCAACGCGTTATGTTCGATCGATGGACCCCGGCTCAATTGCGTGCTGCGCTCGCTGGCCGGGGAGCGTTAGGCAAACGGATCGCGCACATAGTCCCGCTCGCGATACGCGAACCAGTCGAAATCCGCATGCAGCCCCGCGCCAGACATATCGTGGCACGCCATACCGACGAACGCGCCCGTGAAATTCGGTAGGCCCGGCGCCGTCGCTTCGTCAGAAAGAATACTCGCGTCGAACACTTGCGGCAGCACGCTCCACGCCCCGCTATCGATGCGATACGCGAAATAAAGCCGCTCCTCATCCACTTCGACGCGCAGTTCGACACGTTTGCCGCTCGGCAGCGCGATTGGCGGCGTGAACGCATCGCCTTGCGTGGAATCCGGCAGCGCCGACATCACCCGGAGATGTTTGCCGACGTTCTCGTCATGCGAGACATAGAGGTAGTGAAATTTCGTTCCGCCATAATAGCAGATCAGGCCCGCCATCTGCTGATAGTGCTCTGGTTCAAATTCAACCAGCGTCGAGGCGCTGAAACACTGCGCCTGCCAACGCCGCGCCACGAGTGACTGGCGATACTGGCTGCCGACCGTCTCGCGGCCGTAGAGCCGCAAATGCCCAGGCCGAGCGCGCAAACTGAACAACTCGTCGGGATACGGCGAGCGCAGCCATTGAAAATCGATCGGCAGCACGCCGTCATCGAATTCGACGCGCGCCGGCGCCGGCGCAAATGCGTGCTCCGCCAAATCCGGCGCGGGCGTTTCCAGGTGCGGCGCGCCTTCGCCATCGAGCGTGCGCAGCCAGCCGTCTTCGCCCCACGCCATTTTCTGGATCGTCGTTTCGCGCCCGAGCACGCAGCGACCGCGGTTTTTCAGCGGACGGCCGCAGAGATAGACCATGTACGTCTCGCCCGCCGGCGTCTCGACCAGATCGGCGTGCCCCGCGCGCTGCAGCGGCGCGTCAGGACGATTGCGCGCGGTCATGATCGTGGTGTCGGGGTGGAGTTCATATGGCCCCGTCAGCGCACGCGAGCGCGCCATCGTCACCGCATGACCCCACATCGTGCCGCCCTCTGCGACAATGAGATAATAATAGCCGCCGCGCTTATAGATGTGCGGCGCCTCGGTGAGGCCGAGCGGCGTGCCTTTGAAGATCAGCTCGCGTTTGCCAATCAGCTTTTGCTCGGCGACGGAATATTCCTGCAGCACGATGCCGGCAAAACGATTGTTGCCGGGCCGATGATCCCACAGCATGTTGGCGAGATATTTTCGCCCATCGTCGTCGTGAAACAGCGAGGGATCGAAGCCGCTGGAGTTGAGATAGATCGGATCGGACCATTCGCCGTCAATGGTCGGACACGTCACTAGGTAATTGTGAAAGTCGCGAAGCGATGCGCCCGATGCGCCGCCGACTGACGTTCGGCCATAGCGCTTTACGTCCGTGTAAATCAGCCAGAACAAGCCATCGGCGTAAGTCAGGCACGGCGCCCACACGCCGCACGAATCCGGCTCGCCCAGCATATTGAGCTGGCTCGCACGCGTCAGCGGGCGCGAGAGCAGGCGCCAGTTTTTCAAATCGCGCGAATGATGGATCTGCACGCCCGGAAACCACTCGAACGTCGAGGTCGCGATATAATAATCCTCGCCCACGCGCACGATGGAGGGATCGGGATTGAAGCCCGGCAGGATCGGATTGCGGATCATGTGCTGCTCCGAACTTAAGGCGTCGCGGCCGCCGCTTCGCCTTGCGGCTTGGAAGCGCTCGCGCCCGGATCGCGCACGAAGGTCCACAAGATCACCGCGCCGACAAGATCGAGCAGCCCAAGCGCCACGAAGAACGGCGTGTAGCCGAACGTGCCAACCAGCCCGCCGATCAGCAATGTGAAGATCAAGAGCCCCAGATTGCCGAACGTGCCCGCCATGCCCGCGACGGTCGCGACCTCGTTCTGCTTGAACAAATCCGACGCCATCGTGATCACCGTGACCGAGAGCGTCTGGTGCGCGAAACCCGCGAGACAGATGAGCCCAATCGCCACCATCGGGTCGGCGACGAACCCCGCGAACATCACGCCCGTCATCATGATCGCGCCCAGCGTGAACGCGGAACGGCGCGCATTGATGAGGCCAACACCGCGTTTCTGTAAGAACAGCACCACAGCCGGCCCAAACAAGCAGCCCAGATCAGCCGCGAGGAACGGCAGCCACGCAAACATCGCAATCTCTTTGAGATCAAAGCCACGCGCCTGGCTTAAATAAAGCGGCACCCAAAATGAGAGCGTGCCCCAAGTCGGGTCCGCCAGAAAGCGCGGCAGCGCGATGCCCCAGAAATTACGTTGGATCAGAATTTTCAAAATCGGCGGACGCTTGCCGTCGCCTTTCAGATGCGCCTCCTGTCCCTCCGCGATCAGCGCCTTTTCTTCCGGCGTGATCTTGGGGTGCTTGGCGGGGTCGTAATAGAAGAACAGCCACAGCACGACCCACAGCAAAGCGAGCACGCCGGTGATCACGAACGCGCTCTGCCAATTGTAAGAAAGGATCGCCCACACCACGAGCGGCGGCGCGAGCATCGAACCCACCGACGCGCCGATATTGTAAATCCCGCCCGCAAGCCCCCGCTCGCGCGCCGGAAACCACACCGAGACCGCCTTCATGCCCGCGGGGTTCGCCGAGCCTTCGGCCAGCCCCAGCAGCGCGCGCAGAAACGCAAATTGCGGCCAGGTGTGCGCGAACGCATGCGCCATCGAGATCAGCGCCCAGGCTGTCACGAACACGGCAAGCCCCAGCTTCAGCCCCACCACGTCCAGCACATAACCGGCGAACGGCTGCAGCATGATCGCGAACTGAAACGCGCTCGTGATGTAGGAATATTCCTGCGTCGTGATGTTCAGATCGGCGAGCAAAGTCGGCGCGGCGACCGCGAGTGTGCTGCGCGTCAGATAATTGAGGATGGCGCCGAGCATGATCAGCCCGATCGTCCACCAGCGCAGCCCGATCAAAGTAGGTTTCGCCATCCCCGCCCTCTTCTCGTTCACCGGAGCTCATCGGCCCCTTGCGCGCCCAACGGCCCGGACGCCGCAAGGCAAGTTCACGAAATTTCGCGCGCTCGCAAGAGGCCGCGGCGCGATCGCGCCTGAGGCAAACCCAGTTGTCCCAGCACCTTTTCCAGCCCTCGGACGTTTGTTGCTGGTCAAGAGGCCGCATTGTCCGCTAATTTATGGCGGCGGCAGGAGGCGAAGATGCTGGTGTTTGTGATTATAGCGGTGGTCGTGATCGTGGGCGGCTCGGTCGTCGCGGGGCTGGCGCTGCAAGCCAAAAGCGCCAAGCGCCGCCAACTCTCGCGCCGCGAGCAAGTTCAACTCGCCAAAGCCGCCGGCGCCTTCCCGCACCGCAAGGAAAGCTGAGCGCTCTTTAAGGGCCAACGCCGAACACCGCGCACACCTGCGCGTTCAGCCCAACGGGCGTTGCATCGTCCGGCAATTCAAAGCGCCCGATATCTTCAGCGGTGATGCGCAGCAGCGACCCGCGAATGCCCGTCACGACGATCTCCTCCGAAGTATTCCGATCGACGCCGCCCGCCGCCGCGCGTCGTTCATTGCGGGCGGCAGGTGAACTATTCCACTGACCAAGACACGGACCTTGCCCGTCTTGCAGCACGAGCAGCGGCCCAAGCGTCGAGCCGGTGGCGCGGGCCGCCACGCGCGCACGTCCCGCTGCTTCAGTGACGGCGGCCTCGTACACTTGCCGCTGCAACTCGGCGGTCTCTTCCAGATAATAGCCGAGCGGCTCGCTTGCCTCCGGCCCCACCGCGAGCGCCGCGGCGCGCACGTCGGAGGCGCGCGCCGTATTCAATATGCGGACGCTAAGCGTCACACTGCCGAGATAAGACGTGACGTTCTGCGCGCCCTCGCGCTGCTGCACATTGCCGTCACGGTCGCGGTATTCCTCGTAAATCGGCTCAACGCTGATGACCGACGAAATCTCAATGTCGCTTCCGCCGCGATCGCGCATCGCCGCCGTCGCAAGACGCGCGCGATCGGCGGCCTCCGCTTGCGCATCGCCCGCTTCGCGCGCTCTTTCCTGAAACGTCACGCTGAAGCGCGCCCGGTTCGCCGGCGCCTCGACGCGCGCGCGGCCGATCACCTCGATCACCGAACGATTGAGCCAATAGGGCCGCTCGAACTCTTCCTGGGTCTGTGCGCTCGCCGCACCCGCCGCCGCCAACGCGGCCAAAGCCGCCGCCACTGCCATACGCATGGACGCCTCCCCGTTTTGGTCTTATCTGCCAAGCCTAGCTCAAGCCCGGCGGACAGCCATGCACGATCCCGTGAAACGAGAACTGCCCGAAGGCAAAGCCGAGCGCTACGCCTCGCTGCGCGCCGAAATCGCCGCCGTGCTGGAAGGCGAGCGCAACATGACGGCGCGCTACGCAAGCGCCGCATCGCTGCTGGCCACGGCGTTTCCCGAGCGCTTCTTCTGGACCGGGTTTTATCTTGTCGATCCGCTGAAGCCCGGCGAACTCGTGGTTGGCCCTTATCAGGGTACGCTTGGCTGCTTGCGCATTCCGATCGGCAAGGGCGTGTGCGGGGCGGCGGCGGCGCAGCGCGCGACCATCATCGTGCCAGACGTGCACGCCTTCCCCGGCCACATCGCCTGCGACAGCCGCTCCAATTCGGAAATCGTGGTGTGCGTGTTCGATGCGTCGGGCGCTCTCGCGGGCGTGCTTGATGTGGATTCAGAACTATTCGACGCATTCGATGCGGTGGATCAGAGCGGGCTTGAAGCGATCTGCGCGGATCTCGCGCTGCGCTGAAAAGCGAAAGGCGAACAGCTCGCGCCGTCCGCCTTTGCCTGCATCCGTTTTGATTGGCGTCAGTGCCTGCCCTTGGCGCTTTCCTCTTCGCGCCGCGCACCGCGCGCCTCGCCGCCCTTGCGGCCCGCCTCGGCCGCTAAGGTGCGGTCTTGCGAAAAGCTCCGTGCTTCGGCGCCAACACTCTGACCGCCTTTACGCCCGGCTTCAGCGGCGAGACTGCGATCCTTTGAAAAGCTGCGCTTCTCATCTGGAACGCTTTGGCCGCCCTTGCTTGCGATCGCCCGCTGTTTCTCGGCATCCATCGAAGCAAAGCCTCGGTTGGATGTGCCTCCCCCTTCACGCCTTTGGGGCATGTATCTCTCCTTAGGTTCGGGGTTAGAGGGTCAAGCCGACGCGTGCGCCGACGTGTGACTAACCGACGGAAACTGATGCAGTTCCTGCCGAGATGCAGTCATCCGCGCGCTAATATTGTAATGAACTCTGAAAGCTTAAGCTCAGCGGAAAGAAGTTCCACCGTTTCACTTCGCGCGTCACTCGTGAGGCGAAGCAACGCCATCGCTTGCTGCTTCCGGCTCGATCGCAATCTCCGGTCCGCCCGCGCCGTCTTCGTTGAGCGCAGGCGCCGCAGCGGGCGCGGCTTCCGGCGTAGGCGCAGGCGCGGCAGGACGACGCGTGAACGCGGAAAGCCCCGGAACGCTCGCCGCGCCGTCGATCGCTTGCAGTGACGCGCCCTCGAACGCGGTTCCGACTTGCTCGATGCGTCCGCCAAGACATGTGCCCAGGAACTGCTCCGCAACAGCGTAGAAGGAGAGCCGGTTCTGTGGGCGCGCGAGGCCGTGGCCTTCATCGGGATAGATCAGATAGGTGAGCTCGCCTCGGCGCGAACGAATGCTGGCCGCGATCTGGTCAGTCTCGGCGCGCGACGACAAGCGATCGCGTCCACCAAACGCCAGCAGCAGCGGGCTCTCGATGTCGCCCGCGCGAAACAGCGGCGAGCGGTCGCGCAGCATCCGCGCGCCTTCCGGCGTGCGCGGATCGCCGACGCGGAGATAAAGCTCGTCGCGCCATGTGGTCCAATAAGCGGGGAGCGAATCCAGCATGGTCGAGAGATTGGCGACACCCGCGAAACTCACCGCGCACGCAAAGCGCTCAGGCGTGTCGGAGACGCCGGTGAGCGCGGCATAGCCGCCATAAGAGCCGCCAAGGATCGCAATGCGCTCGGGCTGCGCCACGCCCTCTTCCACCGCCCATTGCACGGCGTCGAGCAGATCGTCCTGCATCCGCCCGCCCCATTCGCGGTTGCCCGCATTGAGGAAGGCTTTGCCGAAGCCGGTCGAGCCCCGGAAATTCACGCTCAACACGGCGTAGCCGCGATTGGAGAGCCATTGGTGCTGCGCGTTGAAGCCGTACGTGTCCCGGTACCAAGGCCCGCCATGCGGCAGCAGCACCAAGGGCACCGGATGATCCGGCCGGAAATCGCCATTGGCGTCCGAACTCGGCGGCAGCGTGAGATACGAAACCAGCGTCAGCCCATCCCGCGCTTCGATCTCCACTGGGATCATCGGTTGGAGCGCGACTTGCTCCAAAGCAGGGCGATGGCGGAAGAGCAGCGTGAGTCGCCGGTTGGCGAGGTCCGAGCGGTCGTAAAGATAAGAGCGCGTCGGCGTGGTCGGCCCATCCTCCACCACGATCCAGCGCTTATCATCGAGGCTGCGCGACACCACGCTCGGCTCGCCCTGAAGCTGATCGTCCAGAAAATCGAGATCGGCTTGCGCCTCGGGATCGAGCGCGCGCCAATCGCGCTGCAGATAATCCGCCGCGAAAGCCTCGGGCGCATTCGTCATCGGATCGAGCCAAGCGTCGACCACATCCGCGCGCGGGCTTTCTCCGAGCACTGTCTTAGCGCCGGTTGTCGCATCCACCCGCACCAAAGCCGCGCGGTCGCGCGCGGTTGAATCCAGCATCAGGAAGCTTTGCCCGCCCGCCTCGAACGCCAGCGGATAGGACGCCATGGCGTCCTCGAACGGGATCACGAAAAGCCGCGTCCAATTGCCATCGGCCAGGCGCGACATAACCTCGACCGCGCCATCCGGCATCGCCCGCAAGCCCAGCCGCACGCGGTTGTCGCGGTCGACGAAGAAATCCGCAAAGCCGCGCGACGCCGCGCTGTTGGTGTTGCGTTGCAAAATTGTGCGCGCGCCCGTGGCGAGATCGATGCGCACCACATCCGGCCACGCCGCGTCGCGCTCATTGAGCTTCACCACAATGCCGCCTGGATCGCTTGGGCTGAGGCTCATAATATCGGCGCGCGCACCGGCGGGCGTCAGCGCGCGCGTGATGCCCGTTGCGATATCGACGGCGAACAGCCGCCAATTTTCGTCGCTCTCTTCGTCCTGCAAATAAAGAATGGACGTGCCGTTCTGCGCCCACACATAGCGCCGCACACCGCGCGTGTGATCGTCGGTGACCGGCCGCGCCTGGCCGAGCGTATCGACCGGCACCACCCACACATTCAAAGTACCGTCGCGGGGCGCCAGAAACGCCACCATGTCGCCGCGCGGCGAAAGCTGCGCCTTCTGGCGCACGGCGTCGCCGAAAAGGTCCGCGCGCGCGATTAAGGACGGCTGCGCCGCCGGCGGCACAGGCGCGCTCGCATTGGGCCGATCACCGCAAGCGGCGACAGCCAAAACGAGCCCGAGGGCGGCGATCGCCCCGGCCCAAAGCCGTGTCTCTTTCCCCACGTCCCGACCTTACCGGAGCGCCAACGCGCGTCCAACGTCCATGCCTGACAAGAAGTTCACCTTTGCGGCAGGGATGGGGCGAGAGCCGCGTTCGGCCCATGCTGGGGGCGGCGGCGCTAAAGCTTAGGCAGATGCGGAAACGCCGCCGCCTTGTAGGCGACGGCGCTCGCTTATGCTGAAAATCTGGCTATTGCGCCGGCGCGGGGGCCGCTGGCGCGGGCTCCGCCGCGGGCGGGTTGATGGTCACATCCGGCAGATCGACGCTCGGCGGCTGAACATTGTCCGGCAGATTGATCTCCGGCGCCTCGATCGTCGGCAGGTTGAGGTCGGCGGTTTGCTGCTCGGGCCGCGTTCCAGTGAACGCGAAGAACCCGACCACGAGAAGCGCGACCACCACAATGCCGGTCAAGAAAGCCAGCCAAGGCGTTGCGCTGCTGCCGCCGCTATCAGAATCGGCCATTGTTTCGTCTCCATCCAAATCGCCCGCGATTCCAACCAGCGACGCGCGCGCCAGTTCCGCGCGCGGCGGTTCCAGTTGAGACGAAGTGGAAATTATTCCGCGTGCGGGCGATAGGTGAAGTCGTATTCCGCCGTCCACGCCGCGCCATCGCTGGACACTTCGCCAAACTGGCGAACGCTGCCGTCAGCGTTGCGTGTGAACGTCATGCGGCTCGATTGCCCGCCTGCCGCGCGCGGGGCCGCCGTGAGCTGCATGCCGTTCTCGATCCGCCCGCCAATGAAGTGAACCAGCACGCCCTGTGAATCGACCCAGAACTGCTCCCACCGCCCCGAGCCGCGATCATAAATGTTGAGACTGCGCCCAGAATAATCCGCGCGCTGGCTGCGCCAATGTTCGGTGATCACGCAGCCCTTGTCCGCCGCCGCGATTGTGCTGCGCCCGGCGAGCGTTTCCGTTCCCGTGATGTAAGCGTCCCACGCGCCAAGCCAGAAATCGAACGCCCGATATTCCGACCCGCTGCAATCGGGCGGCGGCGCGTCCTGCGCGTGGGCGGGCAAGATGCAAAGAGCCATGGCGAGCAGCGCAAATCCAAATTTGATCATCGCCACGGCGTGAGCGCATGCGCACGGCGCGCCCGCAAGCGCGGATCGACCGGCGCGCCAAACCGCGCGACTTTTAGAACACCGGCGTCAGCAATGGCTCGCCCGCAAAGTGCCGGCGCAGATTTTCCAGCACATTGGCGCCCCCCGCGATCAGTGCGTCGCGCGTGCCGCCGCCGAGATGGGGCGTCAGCGTCACGTTCGGCACGCCCTCCCAGCGCGCCGGCGCGGTCGGCTCCTGCGCGAACACATCTAGCCCCGTTCCTGCGAGCCGTCCCGTCTTCAGCGCCGCGATCAACGCATCTTCATCGACCATGCTTCCGCGCGCGACATTGATCAGGATGCCATCCTCGCCCAGCGCCGCGATCACGCCCGCATCGATCAAGCCCTCGGTGGATTTGTCCCCCCGCGCCGCAATCGCCAACACGTCAGCCCATTGCGCGAGCGCGAGAAGATCAGGCTCGAAGCGATGCGCCACGTCTGGCTTGGCGCGCGGCCCCGTCCACGCAATCTCCAGCCCGCACGCCTCAGCGCGCACCGCGATCGCCTGCCCGATCGCGCCCATGCCGACGATGCCCAGCTTCAAGCCGCGCAACCGCCGCTGCGGCGCAACAGCAAGCGGCACGTTCCACGTCCCCGCGCGCACCACGCGCTCGCCTTCGGAAAAGCGACGCGCCACGGAGATCAGCAATCCCAACGCAACATCGGCGACATCTTCGTGATTGATGTTCGCGCCATTGGTCAGCGCGATCCCGCGCGCGCGCAGAAAATCCAGATCGAACCCGTCCACGCCAACCGCAAAACACGCAATGGTTTTCAAGTTCGGCAACGCCGCAATCATCGCGTTCGGCATGCCAATCGAACCGATGCCGACAGCCGCGCTGATGTCCGCCCGATCGCTCGGCGCATGCACGATCTCATAGGCGCCAAGCTGGAATTCGAACATGGGGATCGGCGGGGTGAACGAGGATCGCGGGCTTGTTGCTCATGCAAGCGTTATGAACCACCACGCCGATAAACGTAAGAGTGGGTACAGATAGACGCGCGCGCGCCGCCGCGCTAACGGACGCCCTTGCACAATGCCGGGGGCTTCACGGTCAATCGATCACGACAAGTGATGAGGATGCGTATCGAAGAATGTAAGGCCTTCGATCAGGCGCGCCCGCCGGCAGGGCGCCGCCGAAGAATGCAATATAGCAATCATACCCGGCCATCTCGTCATTGAACCAAGTGTGCACAACGACACCGAATTCGGCTCCGTCTTCGAGGCCATCGTATCGAACGCGCGTTCCCGGCGGCAGGTAGACGTCCTCTGACATGCCGACACCCTATCACTCGCCGGGCAATAGCCAATCCGGCATCACGCCGCCCGCAGCCCAGCGAGCAAACCGAACGCATCGCGCGCACGCCGGTCATAGTCATCCGCCAGCGCCAACAGTGCGCCCGCGCCGTCGCCCGCGAACGAGGGCCCATGCATCAGCGCGAGTGTGCGCGGCTTGAGGTCGGCGAGTTTGCGCAAGGTGGCCCCCATGCCAGGATTGAGCGCCGAATAGCCCGCGATATCCTCGCCCGCGATGGCGGGGCCAACGATATCGCTCTCGGTCATCGCAGCGCATGCGCCGAACTGCGTGAAGAGATCGCCGCAGAGCAAAGTCTGCGTGCTCTCCTCGTACACCAGCCCCGCCTCCCAGCCGTGCGGCACATGCGGCGTGTCGAGATAGCGGACGCGCTTGGCGCCCGTGTCGATCACCTCGCCATGCTGCAAAATGCGCGGCGCGCGATCGGCCATGTCGTTCAGCGACACCATGCAGCCGGTCATGCCCCATCCAGGTGGGATTTTAGCACGCGTCTGGGCGAGCGCGAACGGGAACCCTCGTCGCGCGCGCGCAAACGCCGTAAGCGCCTACCACGCGCGCAATTCAGCGCGCATTAACTCAAAGACGCAGCGTTATGCCGGCAAAGAAGCGGTTGGCGTCGAAGTTGCGGTCGATCGGGGCGTTGACGCCGCTGGTCTCGTTCTCTTCGTGCACATAGCCGGCGCGGAGCGCGACCCGGCGGTTCATCAGGTAGCGCGCCTCGAACGAGCCATAGAGGGTCTCGTCCTCGCGATCGACCGGCGCTTCATATTCGCGCCGGACGCTGCCGACATCGGCCGAAATGATGAAGTTGCGGAGCAATTCGTGGTCGATCCGGCCATTGAGCTGCGTGTTCACATAGGGATCAGAGATCGTGGCGCTGCCTTCCTGCACGTCGCGGCTCGCCGTAACGCTGATCGTGGTGAGGCCGGTAACGAACCATTCAAGATTGGCGTCGATCGCGACGCCATCGACCGTGCCGCTGTCATAATCGCGCGACACCTGGCCGGCGGTGACTTCGCCGCGAATGACATTGGTGAGGTCCATGCGGACGCCCGCGAGGATGGTTTGGCCCTCGGAATCGAGCGCCGAGGATGCGGCGGCGTCATAATCGCGCTCATCGCCGGTATATTGGCCGACAAGTGAGACGCGCGGGCTGATCGCGACCTCGACACGGCCGGTCAAAGCCGTCTCGCTGCGGTCGCGGAAGTCCTGATCAATGACCAAGGCGCTCACGGAATCCACCGCGTCTTCGAAATCGTATTCGGTGGACGTCGCCGTGCCGATGACGCGCACGCGGTTAATGATGTGTTGCGCGGAAACTGACACTTCGTTGCGGTCGTACTCGACCGGGCCTGTCGCGTTGACCAGTGAATCCGGCCCTGTGCGCGGCTCAACCTCGTGCGCGCCGCGGACGGTCGCGCTCAAAGCCGTATCCGTGGAGATATCGAGCCGGCCATAGACGCTCGCATAGCCGGTATCGGTGTCCTCGCTGTCGTAATCCTGATGACTGCGGCTGTCGGCGCCCGCCGAGACGACCAAAGCGTGCCGCGACCAGTGCGAGGCCAGCGTCGCGCTCGGCGCGACGGAATAAATGGTGTCTTCCTGCTCGGCCGTTTCGGTCGCGAACAGATTATCCGTGTTCTCCGCGGTCAGATCGAGGGAGGCGTTGAGATCGAAGCCGCCGAAACGGAGCCCCATCGGGTCATATTCAGGCCGCGCGCGATCTTGCACGCCAACATTGCGGTCATCGTCCTGCGCGAAAGCGTTGAAAGGCGTCATCGCGAACAAGAGCGCGCTGAGGACGGTCAGGGACGGCTTTAGCTGCACGCGGCTTCTCCACTCGTCGCCCGCGCTCTTCGACACGGGTCGCATCATTGATGGAGCGTTCGCCTTAAAAATTGATGCAAGCCGTTGCTCTGGAAGCGAGAAATGGGATCGCCCATTGAGTGGTGCGGTACCCCAATAGGGCGTTTTTGAACGACGCCGACGAAATCGGCGGCTCGTGACCTGAAAGCCTCAGTCCAGATTGGGCGCATACGCGCGTCGCGCGACGGACTTTATATAAGGAAACCCGCTGGGGTGTATCCGGCCGGGGCAGCACGCCCTGGGGCTAGTTCAGCGCGGAGAGTATCCAGCCGCCAAAATTGACAATAAGCACCCAAAAAACAGCGCAGTAGGCCAAAAGACCGGCCACGATCATCCATCTTTTCAGGCCAGACTTAGGTTGCGGGGCAATATTCGCGTTAACGCGATTTGTGGCGCGCGATCAATCCGTTGTGGCGCTGGTTTGAGCGCTGCCACTCTTATGCCCCTCTCAAACTCGCCAAAGCGGCGCGGACGGACTTGCCGAGAAGTCTAGCCAAGCGAGTGCGCGTGACAAGATAGCCCCCTCAGCACTACCTCAACAAGGCGAGGCCGATTGCATTGCACAATCCGCGTCGCCAATCTTATCAAGCCATTAAGCACCAATGGCGGGGGCGTCAGAATGGCCAACCACATGTTCGAAGCGGGCTCCGGGACACGGATTCCGTTTCGAGGCCGGCAAAATGCGGCGGAACGGGCGACTTGGACGGCCGAATTCCGTAGCGCGCATAAAATTACCGACCGCAAGCTCATCGGCAAAGTCCGTGGCGCGAATGGCATCGCCAAGCGCGTATTCGACTTCGCATGTGCAGCATTGTTGCTGGTTTTTCTCTCCCCTGCCCTCGTGACGATTGCTCTGGCTGTGAAGCTCACCAATCCGGGTCCTATCCTTTACCGGCATTTACGTATTGGCCGACAAGGAATGCGCTTCGAGTGCTTTAAGTTCCGTACCATGGCAACCGACTCTCAAGAGCGGCTGTCGCATATCCTCTCGACGGACCCCCAGGCCGCCGCCGAATGGCGCGAAAGCCAGAAGCTCCGCAACGATCCGCGCGTGACAAAGATCGGCGCGTTCCTGCGCAAGGCCAGTCTCGACGAGCTGCCACAACTTCTGAATGTATTACGCGGCGATATGAGCCTCGTTGGCCCCCGCCCCATCACACGCGCCGAGCTCTATCGCTATGGCCGCGACCGTCGCTTCTATCTCCTGGTCCGCCCGGGCATCACTGGCCTCTGGCAGGTCAGCGGCCGCTCCAGCACGGGTTATGAGAAGCGCATCCAGTTCGACCGGCAATATCTCGAGGGCTGGTCCTGGCTCGGCGAGTTCTGGATCCTCATCATGACGATCCCGGCCGTGCTGAAGACCCGCGACGCTTGCTGAGAGGTTAAGCGGGCGCCCGGTAGGCTTTCTCACCCGGACGCGCATCGCGAGCCGCCAGCCGTTTGAAGATGCCGGTCCCGGTCATCAAAGTCCGCTCGCCGGACCAGATCCGCCCGCGCACGACATAAAGCCCGTCCTCGCTCGATAGCACCTCCCCCGCGCCCTCGACCCAATCGCCGAGCTTGGCGCTGGAAAGAAAATCGCAAACCAGCCTGACGGTAACCCAATAGGACGAGGTTTCGATCGAGACGATATGGCCCCAAGCCATGTCGGCGAAGGTCATAAGCATGCCGCCATGGGCGTTGCTCATGCCGTTGGTGTGGTGCTCCTCGACCCGGAACGCCATTTTGGGCGCCCCGCCCGCGATGTTCCGGTAAAGGGAGCCGACCTGGCGGCCAAAGCCCCGCCTCCAGTCCAGCGGCTCATAACCCGCCGGCACTTCAAACTCGGCCGGAGCGGCGACGTCGTCGGACATGAAGACATCCAAAAGAAGAGGGGCGCAGTCTAAAGACCGCGCCCCTCTCTGTCCCGTTTCCTCAGCCCGGTTGCAACGCCGGGGCTGAGCTGTCGGGGTTGGAACGCTCCCTCTTAAGGCGCGGGAGCGCTCCGGGCCGCCCAGGCCTCAGTCAAGCCAAACGTCGTCCACTTCGAGTTCGGCGTCGGTGTCGACGAGCGAGACCGAAAAGGAATCCTTGTCATTGGCCGCCGGCGCCGTCAGCGAGGCGCGCGGGAAACCGTTTATCATGTCCGAACGCACGTCATAGCGCGCGGCGCGGATGGCGGGGTGAAAGCCGACATTGTGCAGCGAGAGCATCACGTCCTGGCCGCGTTCGCGCCAATAGCTCTCGATCTTGTCCTTCAGCGCCACGGCGCCGTCGCGCGAGCAATAGTCAGGCTCTGAGCCATTGCCGCCGCCAGCAGACGACCAGGCTTCGTTTGCGTCCGATCCATAAAGCGCGAAAGCTTTCATGTTCTTGTCCTCACGTCCGCAACGTTTCTTGTGCGTGAGATAAAGATGACAAAAACAAGCGCTTGAGGGAATTGCACTAAAGTCCGGGTCGAAGGTCTATCCTATTTGGGGAATTGCTCCCGCGACGGCGCGAATACTGTACGCCCGGCCTATTTCGTTCGGACTATAGCATGTGACGGCCTGCCCAACGCGCGTCGTCCGTGGTTTGCTTGCGCCAATGCTCGCCGCCAGGAAGATGACCCCAAAACCCCTCGTCGTAGTCATTGAAGATGATCCTATCTGCGCCGACGCCCTCGGCCTGATCCTCGATGACTGGGGCGCGGATGTGGTGGTCGCGCAATCCGCGGCCGAGGCGGCGGCGGCTTTGGGCGTGCGGTCGGCGTCGGTCGGCTGGATCATCACCGACTTCAATCTCGGCCCCGGCCCCGACGGCGTGACCGGTCTTCGACCTCTCGTGCTCGCCGCGCCGGCCGCGCGCATTTTGGTTCTGTCCGGCTCATTCCGGGGACAGGCCACGAAGTCCGCGAGCGCCGCCGGCCTCGACGTGATGAGCAAGCCCGCCGCGCGGGACGCGATCGTGGCCTGGTTAGAGCGCGCTTAACCTCGCCTCTGGATTGCGCACGAGGCAGTGTCAGCGCACAAACCGCCCATGCCTGACTCGGCCATCAAGAGCGTCCATCCCTGGCTGCCACGCGCCGACCGGCTGGTTCTGGTGGCCACCGTCATGCTGGTGGCGTGCACCGCCGCCCTCGCCGTCGGGCTTTTTCTTCTCGCCCGCATGCAGAGCGATGCGGCGACCGCCGGCGCCGGAACCCGCGCCATGCGGTCGGCGACCTTCTCGCTGTTGCAAGCCGCGCTCGACGCCGAGACCGGCCAGCGCGGCTATCTCCTGACCAATGACGAGAGCTTTCTTGAGCCCTATGACCGCGGGGCGGCAAACGCTTCGGTCCACATCCAAAATCTGCGCGAGCTCACGGCCGGCGATCCGCCATTGCGCGCGCTCGCCGACCGCGCCGACGGCCAGGCCATCCATGCGCTCTCCTTGCTCGAAGAATCGATCGCGCTGCGGCGCAACGGGCGCTTGACCAGCGCACAGGTTCACGCTGTCGCGCTGCAGTCCAAGGAGTCCATGAACAATCTGCGCGCGACCGCGGGCGAGCTGCTGACAAACATCGAATCGCGCGCCGATGCGATCCGCGAACAGAACGCCAAAACGCGCCTCTGGCTCAATTGGGTTGGCGCCATTCTAGCGTCGCTATCCCTGATCGCCGCGGGGCTTGCGGCGTGGGGCACGCGGTTCGAACGCAAGAGCTGGCGCGAATCTCTCGCTGTGATGGTGCGCGCCAATTACGAGGCGGAAAACGCGCGCCAGAAAGCGGCCGCGTCCGATCTCGCGAAGACGCGTTTCCTCGCCGCCGCCAGCCACGATATGCGCCAGCCCCTGCACGCGCTGACGCTTTACCTGAGCGCATTGCAGCGCCGCGTCGAAGGCGAAGAAGCGCGCGCCATCCTCACCAAGATGGAACGCGCAACCCAGTCCATGGTCGGCATGTTCTCCACTTTGCTCGATCTTGCGCGCATTCAAGCGGATGTGGTGACGCCGGAGATCGAGATTTTTCCGCTGCAGGATGTGCTCGACCGCATCATCGCCGAACATCCCGGCGCCGATCTCGCCGGCCCCTCGCCGCCAACCTATCTCGAAGTGCGCAGCGATCCGGTTTTGCTTGAGCGCTTGTTGCGCAATCTTGTGTCGAACGCTCTGCGCCATGGCGGCGGCGCCGCGCGGATCAGTGTGCAACGCATGAACGATGTCGCGGAAATCGCTGTCACCGACAAAGGCGCCGGCATCGCGCCGGAAGATCAAGAGCGCGTGTTCGAGGAATTCGTGCGGCTCGATGGCCGCAGCGGCGCCGAAGGGCTTGGCCTCGGTCTCGCGATCGTCAAGCGCATCGCCGACCTCCTCCACGCCGATCTCGAATTGCGCTCGGCGCCCGGCGAGGGCGCGAGCTTTCTGTTGCGCTTGCCGATCGAACAGGCATCGCACGCCGCGCCATCCGCGGCGCCTAGCACCGCGCGCATCGTCGAAGGCATGCCTATCCTGGTGATGGACGATGAGCCGCTCGCGCTTGAAGCCGTCGCCGGCACACTGCGCGATCTGGGCGCGCATGTGCGCGCCTGTGCAAACGAAGCGGACCTAAACGCCCTGCTCGACGAGGGCTTCAGCCCGCGCATCCTCGTGATGGATCTGCGCATCAAGGGCGAACTTGAAGGCGTCGATATCGCCGACCGCGCCCGCGCGCGTCTCGAAGAAAAGCCCCGCGTCATCATGGTGACCGGCGACACCGCCCCGGAAACGCTCTCGGCCTTGCGCGCCTCCGGCCACGCCTGGCTCATCAAGCCGGTGTCGCGCGACGACCTCGCCTCCGCAGTCGCGCGCGCGCGCACGAGCGCCGAAATACGCTAGATTAGTGCGACTTGAGCTTCGCGATCGCTTCGGCGCGCGTGCGGACACCGACGGCGCGGTAGATCGCGGCAAGGTGAATTTTCACGGTGCCTTCGGCGATATCGAGCGTGCGCGCGATCTCTTTGCTGGAGCGGCCTTTCAGCAATTCGCCCAGCACTTCTTTTTGTCGCGCGGTGAGCTTGTCGCTGCTGGGCGGCGGCGCGGCCGATTCAACGGGCGCGCCGACATCGCGTTTGCCGATCGCGGGCGGTACATAGATGCGCCCTTCCAGAATGCCTTGAATGGCCGCGACGATTTCCGTCGAGGGCAGCGATTTCAGGATATAGCCGTGCACGCCCGCCGCGAGCGCCGCGAAAATCTCCGCGCGCTCTTCCACAGCGGAGACCACCGCGATCTTCGCTTCAGGAAAACCGTCGCGCAACGCGGCCAACGCTTCGGCGCCGGACATGCCCGGCATCCGCAGATCCACGAGCACCAGATCGCCCGCGCCGTCATTGGTCAAAAGCTCAATAGCGTCGTCCAAGGTTTCGGCTTCGCGCACTTCCTCGGCGCCGAGAGCGTCCAGCAGCAATTGCTTTAGACCACTGCGGAACAGTTCATGGTCATCGGCGATGAGCGCCTTCAGTGACATGGCATGTTCCTTCCGCCGGGCAAACTACACCTGACGCGGACAGATTAGTTTCGGACACTCTGCCTAGCCAAGAGCGGTCGCTCAACAGAAATGTGAGCAACGCACATCGTGAAGTTGCGTTAATCGGCTACGGCGCCGACGGCGCGGGACCCGCGGGCGCCGCGCTGCTGATCGGACGCACCGCATCGATGGCGCCGGGCGTCTCCAACGCGCGCGTTTCACGAAGGGTGTCGATGCGCGTCACTTCATTTCGGAAGAGTTCCAAATCGCGGCCGTTCAGATTGCGGCCAGTTGCGACGCGGAGCTGCATCGGATTGATCTGCGTGCCGCCGCGCAGCACTTCATAATGGAGGTGCGGGCCTGTGGAGCGTCCTGTGGTGCCGACATAGCCAATCACCTGCCCCTGCCGCACGCGCACGCCCGCGCGGATGCCGCGCGCGAAGCGCGACATGTGCGCATAGGCCGTCTCGTAGCCCTGGCCGTGGCGGATGCGGACATAATTGCCGAAGGTGCTGAACGGCCCCGCCCGCTCGATGACGCCGTCGCCGGCCGCGAAAATCGCGGTGCCGGTTGGGGCGGCGAAATCGGTGCCCCGGTGGAGACGCGAATAACCGAGGATCGGGTGCCGGCGCATGCCGAAGCCGGAAGAAAGCCGTGCGCCATTGATCGGCGTTTTCATCAGGAAGCGCCGGGCGCTTTGGCCGAGGCTGTCGTACCAGTCGGGCTGGCTCGCGCCGGGCGCCTGGAAGGAATAGAAGCGCTGCGGACCGCGTCGGCCTTCCGAGCCGGCCCCCCGGCGGGTCTCGAGCGAGACATAGAGCATCTCCCCGGTCCGGACCGTATGGCCTTCGTCGTCGTAAAAGCGTTCAAAAACAATCTCGAAGCGATCGCCAGGGTGAACATCGCGCTGGAAGTCGATGTCATAGCCGAACGCATCGGCGAGCGCGGCGACTTCGCGGTCGGTCGCGCCAAGACTCAAAGCGCTGGCATAGAGGCTGGTCTGGACCGGCGCCGCGATGCGGGCGATCTCGAAGGTGAGCGGCATCAAGACTTCGCGCGCGGCGAAGCCGCCGGCGGCAGTGCGGTTGGCCGTCACGGAAGCGCCAGGCTCGGAGCGGAAAGCGACGCCTGTCAGCCGCGCATCCGTGCCTTCGCGTTGAAAATAAAGGCTTATTGGCTGTCCCGAACGCAACCGGCGGGGATTGTAGACGCTCGCGATCGAGGTCAGCGCGGCGTTCGCTTCGCGGGGGGTGGCCCCTGCCCGTGTCAGCACGCCGGCCAAAGTCTCGCCGCGTCCGACGCGCATCTCGCGCCCTTCATGGGTCAGGTAAACTTCCGTAAACGCGATATGCTCGGCCCGGCGGGCCGCATTTTCACGCTGAGCGGCCAGAACGGCCGCATCCGCCGCCGACGCGCCGCTGAACAGGCCGGCGTTCCAGGCGAGGCCCGCGCCAACGCAGGCCGCCGCGATCAAAGCCGCGCCGGCTGCCAGTCCTTTCCAAGCATTCACGAGCGGACGGGCGGATTCTGCCGTCAATCTCAGCTCCAACATCCAGGATCAGCGTGGATTAGGCGGGTTTTGGCGTCACGGTTATCAACCCGGAAACTCAAATCAGCCCATCCCCGTTGCTCGAACACGGAAATTTCCCGGCCGACGGTCCCCGCAAAGACCACGCCAAGGCGAGCGAACATGCCACATAGGTCTAACCAGGCCGTTGCGAGTCAAGTCCGCAGGTGATGAAGAGCGACGCCGATTCCCCCGTAAAGCGCAGCCGTCTGGGCTGGGCCAAGACGCTCGGCGTCGTCGGGGCCGGCGGCGTGCTGATCGTGGGCGGGCTCTGGTTTCTACGCGTGCCGCTGGCCGATTTCGCGATCCGCTCCAACCTCGCCGGGCGGGGCGTGGAGAGTGATTTCCAAATCCTTTCGCTCGATTTCGGCGGCGTGACCTTGAGCGGCGTGCGCATCGGGCCGGAAACCAATCCCGATTTGGCTGCGGCCTCAGTCGAAGTCGTGCTGAGTTGGAGCGGGCCGATCCCGCATCTCGCCGCCGTGCGCGTGATCGATCCGCGCGTGCGCTTGCGCATGGACGAAGGCGGCCGCGTTTCACTGGGCGAACTCGACAAGTTCAGCAGCGGCGGCGGCGCCGGCAAACGTCCGAGCCTGCCGCGCATTCTGCTCGAAATCCAAAACGGCCAAGCGCTGATGGATGCGCCGTTCGGCGCGCTCACGGCGCAATTTGAATCCGCCGGCACGCTCGGGCGCGACTTCACTGCGCACGCTTTCATCCCGACCACGACTTTGCCCGGCGAGACATACGCACTCGATCACGGCGTTGCGGAATTGGAGCTGGCGTCGAACAGCGACCAACTGAGCTTTCGTCTCACCGCCGCGGCGGAAGGCGTGAACTGGAATGGCGCGCGTGTTGGCGGCGCAAGCGTGCTGGCGACCGGTCACACTGCACTCGATCTTTCCGCGATCGATCTGCAAGGCGCGTGGCGCGTCGATGCATTGGCGGCGCCCGCACTTGGCGCGAACGGCGTTGTCGGCCAAATCGCCGGCGAGGCCACGCTGAGCGAAGAAGGTCTCACGCCCGCGACATGGAGCGCGACGCTCGCCACAACGGCTGTGCGCCTGGTGCAAGCTGAAAACACTCTGAGCGGCGCGCGCCTCAATGCGCGCATGGAAGGCGCTGGCGATTCCGGACGCGGCGAATTTGCCTTCGCGGGCGCGTCTTTCAGCGGCATGGGCGTGGCTGCCGCAAGTCCGAGCGCGACGGGCACGCTCAATTACGATCTCACCGGCGATGAAACCTTCAATGCCGCCGCGCTCGTCACGCTCGCACAGGCGCGGCTCACTGAAAGCATACAGCGCGATATGCGCAACGCCCTACCCGATATCGAAGGCACGCCGTTTGGGCCGCCGGTGGCGCAAGCGGAGCGCGCGCTCGATGTTGCGATGGATCGCTTCACGCTCGCGGCGCCGGTGCAGCTGCATATTCGCGGCGATGAAACGCGCATCGTGGTCGCCGAACCGATCGAAGCGCGCGGCGCCAATGGCGCGCTCGCCAAGATCACGCCGCTGCGCAACGACGGCCCCACCTTCGCGATGCGCTGGCCTGGATCGACTCTGCATGCCGCCGCATCGGTCGAACTCAGCGGCGCGGGTTTGCCGAACGCGACGATCCTCGTCGACAGCGCCGATTGGGCGCCCGATGCGCCGTTTGAAGCGGAAGGCTCGGTCTCTATTCCCGATTGGCGCGCAGGAGAAGCGCGCCTTGCCGCGCAAGAGATCAATTTCTCACTCGCGCAACCGCCCACCGGCGAAGGCCACCTCGATGTCACCGGCCCCCTCCGCATGAGCGGCCCGCTGGGCGACGGCAGCGTGCGCGATCTCGATCTCGCGCTTGACCTCAATGTCGCGTGGAATAACGGCTGGCGCGTTTCTCCGCGTGAAAACTGCTTGCCGGTGCGCATCGGCGGACTTGCTGTCGCGGGGCTCGCGTTTGAAGGCGGCGCATTCAGTTTATGCGCCGGCAATGGCGGCGCACTGATCGCCGCGAACGCACAGGATCAACTCTCCGGCGGCTTCGTGATCCAGAGCCTTCATCTCGACGGACGCATGGCCGGCCCCGAGGGTCCGCCTGCGCGTCTGCGCGCCGAAGCGGTGCGCGGCGTGTTCAGCGGCGTCTCCGACAACATCCTGCTGCAAATCGAAACGGCCGCGCCGACGCTCGCGGTCGATTTCGCCGAGGACCGCACGCTCCAAGTCGCAGGCCAGCGCCTCACCGCCGACGCGCATATCGGCGGCGGCACGTGGCGCGTCGAAGGCGCGTTTGAAGCAGGCACGCTGGGCGATCCGACACTCCCCGGCGATGTCTCCGCCATCGTCGGCCGCTGGAGCGCCGCGCCCGAAGGCGACCGCGCCGTCATCCGCGTTGCGGCTGGCGAAGCGCGCGTCGAAGCCCGCACGCCGCCGCCAGATGCGGCGGAAACGCGCCCCCTCTTCCATCCAGTGCGCTTCACCGATGTGGAAGCGACACTCGATCAAGGCCAAATCAATGCGACAGGCCGCATCGTGCTCGAAGCCGGCGGCCGTGAACTCGCGACCTTCACCGCCGAACACAATGTGGAAGCTGGCGTTGGCGCCGCGCACGTTGTCGCCGAGGCGCTGACCTTCGGCCGCGGACTTCAGCCGTATGAAATCACCGAACTGGCGCGCGGCGTCGTTGAAAATGTGCGCGGGCCTGTAAACGCGACCGCCGAGATCAATTGGACGCAAGACACGCTCACCGGCACGGCCCGCGTGCGTCCCAACAATATCGCGCTCGCCATGGCGACGATCCCGATCATCGAGGATGTCAGCGGCGAGATTTATTTCGACGACTTCTTCCTGCTCACTACGCCGCCCGGACAAACGCTCACGGTCGGCACGCTCAATCCCGGCGTCGCGGTTCACAATGGCCGCATCCGGTTTCAGCTGCTGCCTGAAGAGCAAGTCACGATCGAGCAAGCCGAGTTCGATTTCGCATCCGGCATTCTTGCCGTCGCACCGACCACGATCACGCTGGGCGCGGAAGAAACCAAATTCGAGCTGCGGCTCAGCGATGTCGATGTCGCGGCGTTCCTCGCGCAGATGGACTTCAAGGATCTCCAAGCCACCGGACACGTCGAAGGCTCGTTCCCGCTTCGCCTCACCACGCGCACCGCGTTCATCGAGAACGGCGTGCTGCGCGCGGCCCCTGGCGGCGGCACGATCAACTATGTCGGCGAAGCCGCGCAGAGCGCGACCGGCGCGGCGGCTGTCGCGTTCGATGCGCTCCGCAGCTTCCGCTATGACAGGCTGGAGCTCACCTTGAACGGCGACATCTCGGGCGATGTCGTCACCTCCGTCAGCTTCAGCGGCGAGAACACCGGCCGGCCGGTCGATCTCACGCCGGTCGCGCAGCTGCCGGGCGTCGGGCAGGTCACCGCGCGCGGCGTGCCCTTCCTGTTCAATGTCACGGTCACCGCACCCTTCCAGCGCCTGGCCCAATCCTTCGCCGGCATCGCCGATCCGCGCGCCCTGCTCGACCAGGCCACCCCGGACGAGCCGGCCCCTGCCGAAGGGGAACCGGACACGCAGGTTGACCAACCGCCCCCGGCGCCAAGATAAAGGCTTGCTTCAGAGCGCGTTCAGCCGCGCCTCCCTATATCCAAGCGGTCCGAGGAGAGCCCCATGCGGCGCGAACCAAGAATGCGATCCGTCCCAGCCGCCTTCGGCGCCGCCATCGCGGCGCTCGGCGCTTCCGCCTGCATACCCTTGCAGGTGCAGGCGCCGGACAAGCCGATCGAGATCAATCTGAACGTCAATATTCGCCAGGAAGTCATCGTGCGCCTCGAAGGCGAAGCGCGCGACCTGTTGCAAGACAATCCCGAGCTGTTCTGAGGATATGGCAATGACCCGCACACGCGTCGCCCCCAATCCGCTCTTCCTCGCTAAAGCGCTGCTTGGCGCGCTGGCGCTCGCGGCTGGCCTGGTTCTGGTCAGCCCCGCCTTCGCGCAGGCCGACGCCGTGCTCGCCCAGGCGCGCACTGCCGGCGTGGTTGGCGAGCAAGCTGACGGCTTTGTCGGCGTGGTTTCCGGCCAGACCGCCTCGGCGGACGTCCGCGCCCGCGTCGACCAGCTCAATATCCGCCGCCGCGCGGCTTACACCACGCGCGCGACCGAGCGCGGCGTCACGGTCAATGAAATGGCCGCCGCCGTGGCGTGCGAAATCTTCGCGGGCCGCGTCGCGGTCGGCGAACGCTATCGCGATGAAGGCGGCGCCTGGCGCCAGCGCACGGCCTCCACGCCGGTCGCGATGCCGAGCTTCTGCCCGAACTGATCGCCCCGCTCCCCGGCCAGCGCGAAGCGCGCGTTTGAGCCGGGGCCTGACGGTTCGGTGCGCGCATCCAACGCATGGCAGCGCGCGCCCGGCGGGCCCACATCTCATCCATGAAAACGATCCTGCTCATCGTGTCGCTCGGCGCGCTGCTGGCGGCCGCTTTTACCCTCGCCCTTTGGGGCTTCGACCCTTCCAGCATGAGCATTCATGGCTGGGTCGCGATGGGGCTCGGCACCTTTCTGTCGCTCATGCTCGGCGGCGGGCTGATGGCTTTGGTGTTCTACTCAGCGCGCCACGGCTACGACGACCGCATCGCGCCCGACAAGGAAGAGGGTTAACGGCGCTGCGCCTTATGTTCTGATTGAGCATAAGGTGGTAGAATAGCGCCATGGCCGCCCGTAAAGCCTCGCAGCGCTTCCAATCGCTTTACGCGCACGGCTTCGTGCGCGTGGCCGCCGCCGCGCCCGTCGTGACGCCGGCGGACCCAGCAGCGAACGCCGAAGCTATTATCGCGCTCGCAAAGCAGGCCGATGCGGAAAAAGCCGCGTTGCTGCTGACGCCCGAGCTTTCGCTCTCCGGCTACGCCATCGACGATCTCCTGCAACAAGACGCCCTGCTCGACGCGGTCGAGATCGCAATCGAACGGCTCACAGAGGCGAGCGAAGACCTCTTCCCAGCTCTCATCGTCGGCGCACCACTGCGCGTCGGCGGCGCGCTCTATAATTGCGCCGTGGTGATCCGTGGCGGCCGCGTACTCGGCGTCGCGCCCAAGAGCTTCTTGCCGAACTACCGCGAATTTTACGAGAAGCGCCATTTCGCCGTCGCCAGCGATTGCGCTCAGACCAGTATCCGGCTTGGCGGCGAAGACGTCGCTTTCGGCGCCGATCTCGTGTTCGCCGCCGACGATGCGGCGGACTTCACCTTCCATGTCGAAATCTGCGAAGACCTCTGGGCGCCCACGCCGCCCTCCACGCTGGGCGCGCTCGCCGGCGCAAACATCCTGCTCAATCTCTCGGCATCGAACATCGTCATCGGCAAATCTGAAGAGCGCAAAATACTGTGCAATGCCCAATCGCGGCGCTGTGCGGCGGCTTATGTGTTCGCGGCGGCGGGTTGCGGGGAATCCACCACCGATCTCGCCTGGGATGGGCAAGTCGTCGTCTACGAAATGGGCGAGTTGCTGGGCGAGGCGGAGCGCTTCAAGCGCGAAGCGCAGATCGTGTTCGCCGACATCGATGTCGGCCGCCTCGCGCAGGAGCGCCGCCGCGTCTCAAATTTTCGCGACGCCATGGGCCACCAACGTGAAACACTCTCGCGCTTTCGCCGCGTGCCCTTCAAGCTCGGCGCGCCAGACGGCGCGTTGCCGCTGAAACGCGCAATCGACCGCTTCCCGTTCGTGCCCGATGATCTCGCGCTGCGCGACCGCGATTGCTACGAAGCCTACAACATCCAAGTTTCGGGCCTCGCGAAACGCTTAGAAGCCACCGGCATCAAGCACGCTGTGATCGGTGTTTCCGGGGGCCTCGATTCCACGCATGCGCTCATCGTCACCGCGCGCGCGTTCGATCTGCTCGGCCTGCCGCGCGCCAACATCATCGGCGTCACCATGCCGGGCTTTGCCACCAGCGAAGGCACGAAGACGAACGCCTGGGCCCTCATGAACGCGCTCGGCATCGATGCGCGAGAGGTGTCCATCGTGCCGCTGGCGCAGCGCATGCTGGAGGATTTGAACCACCCCGCCGCCAAGGGCGAGCCGGTTTACGATGTGACGTTCGAGAATGTGCAAGCGGGCTTGCGCACGGATTATCTCTTCCGCCTCGCGAACCAAGAAGCCGGCCTTGTGATCGGCACCGGCGATCTCTCAGAGCTGGCGCTCGGCTGGCAAACGTACGGCGTCGGCGATCACATGTCGCACTACAATGTGAACGCCGGCGCGCCGAAAACCTTAATCCAGCACCTGATCCGTTGGGTGATTGCCGCGAAACTTTTCGACGAGAAAGCCTCGCAAACTTTGGCGTCCGTGCTGGATACCGAGATCAGCCCCGAACTCGTGCCCGGCGATGCGCCGCAACGCACGCAAGCGGTCGTCGGCCCGTACGAGCTGCAGGACTTCAATCTCTACTGGACCACACGTTACGGCCTGCGCCCCAGCAAAATTCTCTTCCTCGCTTGAGCGCGTGGCGCGGCGCTTATTCGTACGAAGAACTGCGCCACTGGCTCGGCGTGTTCATCCAGCGCTTCTTCGCGCAAAGCCAGTTCAAACGCTCAGCGATGCCCAACGGCCCGAAGATCGTCTCCGGCGGCGCGCTCTCCCCCGCGCGGCGACTGGCGCGCGCCAAGCGATGCCAGCGCGAAAACGTGGGCCGATGAGCTGGCGCGCAATAGTCCGGAAAAGCTGGATTAAAGCCCGCGATAGCCGCGGTACCAATCCACAAAGCGCGCGATGCCTTCGCGGAGCGGCACGGCCGGCGCAAAGCCGTAGAGCGCATGCGCGCGCGAAATGTCGGCATAAGTCGCGCTGACTTCGACCTTTTGCGGCGGCGCCAATATGCGCTCTGCTTTCACGCCGGACGCCGCTTCGATCGCATCGACGAGATCAAGCACCGACGACGGTTTGGAATTGCCGAGATTGACAATGAGATGCGGCGGATCGCCGTCAGGCGGCACATCGAGCGAGCGCACGATCGCGGGCGCCATATCGTCGATGAAGGTGAAGTCGCGCTTCAAGAGCCCTTCGCCGTAAAGCGTGACGGGCTCGCCGTTCATGATCTTATCGGTGAAAGTCCAGTACGCCATGTCCGGGCGCCCGAAGGGTCCGTACACTGTGAAAAAACGCATACCGGTCTGCGGGATATTGTAGAGCCGCGCATAGGTCTCGCTCATCAGCTCGCACGCGCGCTTGGTGGCGGCATAGAGCGAGCACGGTGCGTCGCAGCGATCGTCTTCGCGGAACGGGCCGTCGGTGCGATCGCCGTAAACCGAGGACGACGACGCATAAACCAGGTGCTTAAGCTTCGGCGCCGCGCGCGCATATTCCAGAACGCAAAGATGGCCCTTGGTGTTGGCGTGCTCGTACGCGAACGGCGCTTCGAGCGAATAACGCACGCCCGCTTGCGCCGCGAGGTGGAGAATATGCGTCACCTCGCCGGGCGGCAGCGCCTTCGCCAGCGCGCCCTCTTGCGCGATATCGATTTC
The DNA here is from genome assembly GCA_037200505.1 of Terricaulis sp. GTDB lineage: Bacteria > Pseudomonadota > Alphaproteobacteria > Caulobacterales > Aquidulcibacteraceae > Vitreimonas. The sequence goes on from JBBCFZ010000007.1 coordinate 77,144, forward strand.
GACGAAACGGAAGTTCGGAAATTTCGCGAGCTCGGCCAGCCGCAAGCGCTTCAGCGCCGGATCATAGTACGCGTTAACCTCGTCCACGCCCACGACATCGCGGCCGGCCGCCAGCAGGCGACGCGCAACGCTATAGCCAACGAATCCAGCGGCGCCGGTGAGAAGCAACATGCGCGCGAAGCTATCCGCGTCATGCCCCCTGTCAATTGAAACCACGCTATGCTTGAAACCGGTTATGCACACTCCCCAATTCGTCCGTCCCGCTCTCGAAGACCTGATCGCGCTCGCGCTCGCGGCGGGGCGCGAGATCATGGCGGTGCGCGATGCGGGCTTCGACGCGATCGATAAAGCCGACGGCTCGCCGGTAACCATTGCGGATCAACGCGCTGAGGCGATCATCGAAGCAGGGCTTGAGCGTTACGGCGCGCCAATGATCGGCGAGGAAAGCTGCGCCGTGGGCCGCATCCCCGAACTGGCGGAGCGCTTCTTCTGCGTCGATCCGCTCGACGGCACGCGCGACTTCATCGAGAGCGACAATGGCGAGTTCACGGTGAACATCGCGTTGGTGGAGCATGGCGCGCCGGTGATGGGCGTGGTGTACGCACCGGCCACGCAGGAAATGTACGCGGGCGAACCGGGCCGCGCGCTCAAGGGCCGCTACGATGCACGAACGGGCGCGGAGCTTGCGCCGCTCGCGCAAATCGCCGCTTCGCAGCCAACGGGACCGTGGCGCGTGATCGCCTCGCGCCGCTCCGGCGCGAATGCGGAGACGGACGCGTTCATCACCGCGCTCGGCCCGCACGCACGCATCGCGGCATCATCCTCGATCAAATTTTGCCGCCTCGCCGAAGGCGCAGCCGATCTTTATCCGCGCTTTGGCGATGTTTCCGAGTGGGACGCGGCGGCCGGCCACGCTATCCTAAGCGCCATCGGTGGCGGCGTGATGCGCCTCGATGGGTCGCCACTCCTCTATGGCGCCTACCAACAAAAGTTTCTCGTTCACGGCTTCATTGCGTTTTCCGGAGCGGCGGCGGCGAGCGCCGCGCGCGGCGCGATTACGCGCTGAGGCGCGCGATCAGGCGCTGCATGAAGGCGACGCCTTCGCTGATCTGATCCAGCGTGATCCACTCGTCCGGCTGGTGCGCCTGCAGGATCGAGCCTGGCCCGCACAGCACCGCCGGCAGCTGCGCGTTCTGAAAGAGCCCCGCCTCGGCGGCGTACGATGCGGCCAGCACGGCATTGTCGCCCGTCAGCGCGCGCGCGAGATTTTCGGCGGCGCTGTGCGCATCGGGCGCGAGCGGCGGATTGTTGGAACGGCGCGTCACGCGCACATACCCTTCCGGCGCGCGGCGTTTAATGTCCGCATCGAGCGCTTCAGCGGCGGCGCGAAAACGCGCCTCGATCGCATCGGGATCGACGCCAGGCGGCCAGCGCAGATCCCATACAAACTCGCAGCGCCGCGCCAGGATGTTCATCGCGGTGCCGCCATCGACGCGGCCGATGGTCATGGTCGCGCCAGGCGGCGAAAACGCCGACGCGGGATCGGCGGCGGCGCGCTGCTCCGCCGCCATGTCCGCCACCAGCTGCATCAGCTTCAACGCTTCCATCACGGCGGAAACACCTTGATCCACTTGGCTCGAATGCGCCTCGCGCCCCATCACCTCGACCACGAAGCCGCGAATGCCCTTGTGCCCGGACACGACCTTCATGTCGGTCGGCTCGCCCACGATCACAGCGGATGGCATCGGCGCATGCGCGACGATATCCTCGATCAGACCCGGCGCGCCGAGACAGCCGATTTCTTCATCGTAGGAAAACGCAAAGATCAGAGGCCGCTTCAGCGGCGCCGCGACCATCGCGTCGAGATGCGCGAGCGAAATTGCGATGAAACTCTTCATGTCCGCGACGCCGCGGCCATAAAGTTTTCCGTCGCGCTCAGTCAGCGTCCACGGATCGCTGGTCCAGGGTTGGCCGTCGACGGGCACAACGTCCGTGTGCCCCGAGAGCACAATCCCGCCTTCGATCTCCGGCCCGATCAGCGCGAAGAGATTGGCCTTCGTGCCATCCGCATTCGCGACGCGCCGTGAGGCAATGCCGCGCTGGCGCAAAAAAATCCTCGACCCATTCGATGAGTGCGAGATTGGAATTGCGTGACGTGGTGTCGAACGCGATGAGGCGGCGCAGAATATCGAGCGTGGGCGCGAGGTTTAGGTCCTGCGCCATCTCACTCACCTTAAGGTCGCGGCGCCATGACGGTCCGCCCATCCGCGCCCTGGAACGCCAGGAGCTGGATGCGGAATTGCAGCGCCGCGTTGGGCGGGATCATCGGCGGGCTGCCGCTCGCGCCGTAACCGAGCTCGGGCGGAAAATACGCGATGATCTCGTCGCCCGGCCGCATCAGCTGGATCGCTTCCGAGAAGCCCGGCACGACTTGGTTCAGCGGAAATTGCGCCGGCTCGCCGCGCGAGATGGAAGAATCGAACGTCTCCCCGTTCGCCAGCTTGCCCTCATAATGCACCAGCACCATCGCGTCAGGCCCCGGATGCGGCAGCGCGTTGTTCGAGCCGTGATGCGTAAATTCCAGCAACAGACCCGAAGGCCGCGCTTCGACGCCTGGGCGCGCGCGCGCGGTTTCGAGGAAGGCTTGCGAATTGGTCACGGCTGCCTCTGCATCGCTGGCTTCCTGTTTTTCCGCGCGCTCGATTTCGTCCATCACGCTGCTTTGCTGATCGCACGCGGCGAGCGACACAAGAGCAACGGCCAGCAACACAAATCTCATCGGTAAAGCTCATCGGCTTGCGGAATAGTCCAGTGCTCGGCAAGCGCGCCGCGCTCCCATTCCTGAAACGCTGCGTCGGCAAACAACGTCGCGCAATAGGCGCGTGCGTCGGCTGGCGCATCCACAGCATAAGTGCGCAAGCGCGTGACAACCGGCGCAAACATCGCGTCCGCGATCGAGCGCGCGCCCAGAAGGAACGGGCCATCGGCGCCGAAGCGGCCGCGCAAATCGCTCCAGAGCACAAAGAGCCGCGTCAGATCGGCGTGGGTGTCATCGGGCCAATTCGGCGCGGCGTCCATCTTGCGCTTCACGTTCATCGAAAGATCGCGCCGCAGCGCGGGAAAACCGGAATGCATTTCCGCCGCTGCGGAGCGGCCCAGCGCGCGGCGGTTCGCATCCTGCGGCCAGAGCGCGCCAGCGGGCGCGTGCTCATGCGCCCATTCGCAAATCGCGAGGCTGTCATGCACCACGATCCCGTCCGCATGCAGCGTGGGCACGCGCCCGCTCGGTGAAATCGCGACGATCTCCGGGATCTTGGCTTGGCGGTAGCCCTCCCCGCCCAGAGGGATGACGCGCTCCTCGAACGCGATGCCGCCCCATTTCAGCGCCAGCCACGGTCGCATCGACCAGGACGAGTAATTCTTGTTGCCGATGAAGAGGATGGGCGTCGCCATGGCGCGCTTGTTCCAGACGAGCGCCCGGAGATCAAGCCGCTTTCCCCAGCTTCGGCCGTTAGAGCCGCCGTGGCGGATAGCCGGCGGCGCTCAGCGCTTCGATGATTTCCAGCGTGTGCTGGGCGTCGCGGGTTTCGATCTCGATGTCGAACTCCGCGCCTTTGGCGGGCACGTCGAGGGCGTGGCGGCGGTGCTCGACTGAGATGATGTTGCCGCCCATTTCGCCGAGCACGCGCGACACGTTCGCGAGCAAACCAGGGCGATCATCGCCGATGAAACGCAGATGCGCGATGCGCCCGTCGCGGATCAGCGAGCGCGTCAGCACGGAGGCGAGCAAACGCGTGTCGATATTGCCGCCGGTGATGATGAGGCCGACTTTCTTGCCGCGGAAGCGTTCTGGAAACGCCAGCAAGGCCGCGAGCGATGCGGCGCCCGCGCCTTCGGCGACGGTTTTTTCCACGTTGCAATAAAGCGCGATGGCGCGCTCGAAATAGGGCTCTTCGAGCAGCAGCACGTCTTCCACCAGGGGCCGCGCGATCGAGTAGGAAAGATCGCCCACCGCTTTGACCGCGATGCCTTCGGCGATGGTCTGCCCGCCCGCCGTCGCTTTCATGCCGCGCATGCGCGCCGTGAAGGAGGGATACATCGCCGGCTCGCAGCCGATGATACGGACATTGGAATTGATGTGCTTGGCCGCGGTGCCGACGCCGGCGATCAAGCCGCCGCCGCCGATCGGGATCGGCAGGATTTCCAGATCGGGCGCATCCTCAAACATTTCGAGCCCGATGGTGCCCTGCCCCGCGATCACGTCTGGATCGTTGAACGGATGCACGAAAACCAGATTGCGCTCCTCGCGCATCCGGAACGCGAACTCATAGGCTTCGTCAAACGTATCGCCTTCGAGCACGACCTCGGCGCCGCAAGCGCGGGTCTGCTGGATTTTCACGAACGGCGTCGCGCGCGGCATCACGATCGTGACCGGCACGCCGAGCTTGCTGCCGTGATACGCCAAGGCCTGCGCGTGATTGCCGGCGGAGGCGGTGATGACGCCGCGCTTCTTCTCGTCCTTGGTGAGCTGCAGAAGCTTGTTGAGCGCGCCGCGCTCTTTGTAGGCGGCGGTGAACTGCAGATTCTCGAACTTGATCCAGACGTCCGCGCCCGTAATCTCGGACAAAGTCTTCGAGCGGCGCGTCGGCGTGCGCTCGATATGGCCGGCGACGCGGCGCGCGGCTTCCTGGATCGCTTCGAAGGACACCGCCGGCGTGTTGGCGTGCGTGAGGGGTTGGGTCTGGTCTGGCATGGCGCGCGGACCCTACCCACTCAGACCGCCGGCTTCCAGCCGGCTCTTGCGGTTTGCCGGCTGGAAGCCGGCGGTCCAATCAAGCCGCTAGCGCCCGCATCAGGTCCAGGCGGCGCATCGCCTTGCCTGGCAAGGCCGCGAGCTTCGGGTTGGGCGCGCGCTCGATGCCGGCGCGGAGCGCAAACTGCGCCTCCCGCACCGCGCCCGACCAGGAGGGTCGGCTCGCCGCGCCCCACACCAGGGCGCGCTGGCCGGTCGAGAGCTGGCGTTTGAACTGATAGTCGCCCGTGCCGAAATCGACTTCGCAATAGCCCTGCTCGGCCGCCCACTCGATCGCCCAACGCGCCAATTGCACGCCGGGCGAATAGGCGTCGAAGGCCGGGTCGTGACCGATCACCCAAGCATGCAGCACACTCTTGGAGCGGAGGAAGAAGCAGGCCGCGATCAATTCGCCGCCGACTTTCAGCGTAAAGAACGCGCCGCCAAAATGCGCGCCGCTCTGCGCGAAACAAGCGTCCAGCACCGTGCGCACCCAAGGCGCGGACCAGATCGCGGGCTGACCGGTGCGGTGCAATTGCTCGCTCTTCCAAGCCAGCAATGCTTCGAAATCCTCTGAACTGGCGGAGCATGCGGTAAATTCCGCTTGGCCCTTCTCCGCTTCCATGCGGCGGCGCTTCTTCTCCAGCTCTTTCACGAACTTGCCGCGCCGCTCCTTGAGCCCGGCGCGATACGCTTCAGCGCTTTCGAACGTCGCGATCCAGCTGCCCTCCGCGCCTGCGGCGCGCAGCAAAGTTTGTTCTTCCGGCACGCCGCTGAGATCGATGCGGCCCACCTTGAGCGCACGGCAAAGCGCGGCGGGATCAATCTTGAAACCAGGCGCGCCAACCACGCCCTGATAATCCGCGATGGGGGCGCCGAGGCCCATGGCCGCAAAGCGCGAAGGGCGCTGCACACCCAGAAAAGCTTCACCGCCGTTCACCACGCAGAGGCGCGCGTCCGACCGCGCCGCGCCGACGATTTTAGCCCATTCAGGCGTCAGATACGGCCCCGCCAAAGCCGGCGCGGCGGCCTGATGGGCGCGCCAGCGCGCGGTCTCGGCCGGTCCGAGTTCGCCCGGATGGATCACTTCGATACGCAAACGCCTGAGCCTCGCTTTTCCCCTCAAAGGGGAAGCAAGAGCGGCGCCGGAGGGTTAGCGGGCGTCGAGTTCCGCGATCAGGGCGTCCATCCCGTAAACCTGGGTCAGCGCGGCCCGCAGCGCCGTCGTGGTGACCGAGACCGAGCGGTTAAGCGCGCCGTCATAATAATAATCGCCGCCCAGCGAATGGATGTTGCCGTCGAACACCACGCCCGCGACATGGGCGTCACGGTCGAGCAGAGGGCTGCCGGAATTGCCGCCGATGATGTCGTTGCTGGTCGAGACATCGAACGTGGTTTCGAGATCGAGCCTGGGCCGCGCCGCGATCCAGCGCGGCGAGAGCTGGTAGGGGTCGGCGCCGGTGGCGCGCTCATAGAGCCCGCTGAAGCGTGTGAAGGCGCCGACCGTTCGGCCGCCCGCTTCGTTCCATCCCGCGACACGGCCATAGGTGAGGCGCGGCGTGAAGGTGGCGTCGGGATAGAGGGTTGTGCCGAAGGATTGGAAGCGCACGCGCGCGATGCGCTCCTGCGCGCGGATGGTGGGGCCTTCGACTTCGCGCTGATAGCGCACCAGGAGATCGCGCGCGTCGCGGTCCCATGCGCGCACGAACACGATCATCGGATCGGTCGAGGTCGCGATCGCCGCTTCTCCGCCGCGCCAGAGCCGCGCGCGTTCCGCGGGATCGTCCAGCCGCGATGTGGCGGCGAGACGGTGCGCCAACGCTTCGGGGCTTTCGCGCCCGAGCACGCGCTGCGCACGCGGATCGTCGACGGTGAGATATTCGCGGAGCTTGGTCAGCCAGAACGCGAGCTCAACCTCCTCAAGGTCGCGCGCGATCGGCCGTTCGGCCAGCACCGCCTGCTCCACCGCGCCGATGCGCGCCACGGTGTATTTCGGCAGGCGCTGCGCATCGGGGCGCTCACGCTCTTCAGCGGCCCGCACCAGATCGCGCGCCCAGGCGAACAAGTCCGACGCGCCCGCGACGCCGCGCGAGCCGCCGCCGGCGCGCGCTTCCAGATATTGGTGGGCGAGATAAAAGCCGCGATAGGCCTCCTGCGCATTCGCGATCTCGCCCCATGGATCGCCGATATCGCGTTGCGCGGCGCGGTTTCGGCGCACACGCGCCTGAAGATCGGCTTCCGCCGCGCCGATGCGGGCGAAGGCGCTCGCATCCACCAGCGCGAGACGGCGCCCCGTAAATCCCTTGAACGAATTTTCAACGCCGATCAGATCGTCCGCGACATTGCGCGCCTGATCCGGCCCGCGCGCCGCATAAGCCAGCAAGCGCCCACGCAGCTCCGAAAGATCGGCGAGCCTCCACGGCAGCAGATAATCACGCTGAAACGTCAGCTGCGATGTCGTCAGCAGGCGCGACGTCATGCCCGGATTGCCGGAGACGAGCACGATGTCGCCCTCTGCAAGCGGCTCGGCGCGCAAGCGCAAATGGTTCGGCGTCACCGCCGGCGCGCCATTTTCGTAAAGCCGGATGAAGGCGACATCGAGCGCGTAGCGCGGGAAATTGAAATTGTCCGGATCGCCGCCGAAATGCGCCATCTCCGCTTCCGGCGCGAACACCAGGCGCACATCCTCGTAGCGCTTGTATTCGTGCAGCGCATAGCGCCCGCCCTGGTAAAGCGCGACCACTTCGCAGCGCTTGGCTGCGTCCGTCCCCACGCACGCGCTTTCGATCCGCGAAATCTCAGCGTCGCGCACGCGCGGGAAATCTGGGCCTGACACGCCGTTCGCCGCCGCGTCGATGCGCTCAGTCACGTCCGTGACACGCAGCAGGCGCTGCACCGCCATGCCCTCGCAGCGCCGCTCCTCATTGCGCGCGTGGGACATAAATCCGTTAGCGAGGTAATCGGCCTCTGCCGTCGAGAGCTCCTGCACGCAATCGCGCACACAATGATGATTGGTAAGGACGAGACCCTGGCCGCTCACGCTCGACGCCGAGCAAATGCCCTCGATGCGCGCTGTACCTTCCGTCACGCGGTCGAGCCAAGCTTGATCCGGCGCCCAGCCCAATTCCGCGCGCATACGCGCCGCCGGAAAATTGTCGAACGTCCACATGCCCTCCTCGCCGGCGGCGGAAGCCGCCATGGCCAGGAGCGCGAGCGCGGCGCATGCGCCGCCCACACCCTTCAACATTCAGAAGCCCTGTCGAAACCTTTGCGCCAGCCAACCCGAAGCCGCCCCCTGGCGCAAGCGCCACTGGTCGTTCAGAGCCCGAGCGAGGCCAGCATGGCTGCTTTCACTTCGGGAGAGAGTTCCTCGGCGTCATTGATGAAATCGCGCGCCGTGGCCTCGTCGGCCCCGGTGAAGCGGACGCGGGCGCGGTCGTTCTCGCCTTCGTCGCGCGCATCGATCGTCATGCTGCCCCCGCCGGTGTTCACCGCGATCTGCACCGCGCCCTCTTCGCCTTCAGCGCCCTTTTCGTCACCCTTGATCGAAAGTGAAAAGCCGGGCGCCCGCAAGCCGACGACTTCCTCGCCCTGATCGGCGCCGAGCGCGGCCTGGCGTTCCGTCAGCAGCCCGCGCGCCACTTCGGGCGTCAGCACCTCGGACGTCTCGCCCATCGCGCGGGCGGCGGCGGCGCGGCCGTCGGAATGGCTCACGAGATAGATCTGCTCCTGGTCGTGCGCGAACACTTCGAGCGCATAGCCCGGCGCTTCCGCGCCCGCATTGTCGGCCGTGGTGACGCCGCCCTCCGGCGCGCAAGCGGCCAGCGCCACGGCCGCGATCAAAGCTCTCCAAGCCATGAGAAATCTCCTTTGCCGCGTTGTAGCACGCCTGCCGGCCCCGCGAACTAGTTGCGGCTCTGGCGGTGCCGATCGACCCGGTCGAGGCAATCGCCGCGCTCCGCCGCCGGCCCGTTCTCACATTGGCGCCGCGCTTGGTCGTCGTAGGCGCCGTCAAGCGTGGAAATGCAGCCCGGCAACATCACCGCCGCCGCGAGCACCAAAAGCAGTTTGCGCATTCTCTCCCCCCCGGTCACGGCGCGAAATTGAAACGCAATCGCGTCGGAATTTCGGCTATGTGGCGCAGGATAGAATGACTCTCCTCCCCCTTGCGGGGGTGAGGCCGTGAAGCAATCGATCCGGGGGATCGATTGTAGGCCGAACGATGGAGGTGGGGGTACGGGCGGCGCTCTATCCGAAGGGTGACACCGCCGCTACCCCCACCCTGCCCTCCCCGCAAGGGGGAGGGTTCGCTGCGCGTACTAGCGCGTGCGTTCGAACCGAACCACGCGTTCATCGCGGTCCACGTAGGCGACGCGGTATCCCGCGCGGGTCCAGGCGTGGACGCGCTCTTCATTGTCATTGGCCCAAAAGCCGCGGTGCTTGACCGCGCTTTGCGGCAAGCCAGCGCCAATGATGCTTTCGATGTCTTCGAACGACAGCATCTCGGCGCGGCCATTGCGGCGCTGGAGGTAGGTTTGCAGCGGCTGGTACTTGCGAAGCATGTCAACGCTCCCCGTTTCGCGTTCGCATGGGATCGTCTCCGGAACGGTTACGAGCGAGAATGATGAACTGATTTGCGACTTATGCACAGGATGGCCGCTGCGTTGATGCGTGCGCGGAACGAATATCGCGAGCCCAACACACACTCAGTCATTCCGGGGCGGCGAAGCCGAACCCGGAATCCAGGGCGACCACACCGCACTACGATCCCTGGATTCCGGATCGCGCTTCGCGCGTCCGGAATGACTCAGGAACGTGAACACGCGGTCAGCGCGCGAACTTCTGATATTTGATCCGGTGCGGGATCAGTGCGTCGGCGCCGAGGCGGCGTTTTTTGTCTTCCTCGTAGCTGTCGAAATCGCCCTCGAACCATTCGACATGGCTGTCGCCTTCAAACGCCAAGATGTGCGTCGCGAGCCGGTTCAGGAACCAGCGATCGTGGCTGATCACCACGGCGCAGCCCGGGAAGTCTTCCAAAGCCGCCTCTAACGCTTGCAAGGTTTCAACATCGAGATCGTTGGTCGGCTCGTCGAGCAGCAGCACATTGGCGCCTTGCAGCAACGTCTTCGCAAGGTGGACGCGGTTGCGCTCACCGCCCGAGAGCTGGCCGACTTTCTTCTGCTGATCGGCGCCCTTGAAGTTGAAGCCCGACACATAGGCGCGCGACGGCACTTCGCGGTTGCCCACCGTCACCACATCGAGCCCGCCGGAAATTTCTTCCCAGACATTCTTCTTGGCGTCGAGCGCATCGCGCGATTGATCGACGAAGCCGAGCTTCACGCTTTCGCCAATCTGGATCTCGCCCGCGTCTGGCGTTTCCTGCTTAGTGATCATGCGGAAGAGCGTCGACTTGCCCGCGCCGTTCGGCCCGATAATGCCGACGATGCCGCCGGGCGGCAGTTTGAAGCTGAGCCCATCGATCAAAAGCTTGTCGCCGAAGCCCTTCTTCAGCCCGTCGAAATTGATCACGTTGTGCCCAAGGCGCGGGCCTGGCGGGATCTGGATGGTCGCGAAGCTCTGCTTCTCGCGCTCGGCCTCCGCCGCCATTTCCTCATAGCGCTGCAAGCGCGCCTTCGACTTGGCCTGCCGCGCCTTCGGTGATTGGCGCACCCATTCCAATTCACGCGACAGCGCTTTCTTGCGCCCTTCGCTCTCGGAGGCTTCCTGCTCGGAGCGCTTGGCTTTGGCTTCCAGCCACGCGGAATAATTGCCCTCGTAAGGAATGCCCTTGCCGCGATCGAGTTCGAGCGTCCACTTCGTGACCTGATCCAGGAAGTAGCGATCGTGCGTCACCAGGATGACGCAGCCTGGAAACGCTTCGAGGTGATGCTGCAACCAGGCGACGCTTTCGGCGTCCAAATGGTTGGTCGGTTCGTCGAGCAGCAGCATGTCCGGCTTGGAGAGCAGGAGCCGGCAGAGCGCCACGCGGCGCCGCTCACCGCCCGAAAGCTTGTCCACGCGCGCATCGTCTGGCGGGCACCGAAGCGCATCCATCGCCATCTCGATCTTGCTATCGACATCCCACGCATCGGCCGCGTCGATCTTCTCCTGGAGCGCGGTCATCTCCTCCATGAGTTCGTCGGTGTAATTTTCCCCGACCTGCATCGAGACCGCATTGAAGCGCTCGACCAGCTGCTTCTCCGCGCACCAGGCCTCGACATTTTCCCGAACGCTGAGCGATGCGTCGAGCTGCGGCTCCTGCTCAAGATAGCCGCGCTTGGTGTTGGCCATGGCGAAAGCTTCGCCGGTGAAATCATTGTCGAGCCCCGCCATGATCTTCATCAGGGTCGACTTGCCCGAGCCGTTGACGCCAACCACGCCAATCTTCGCGTCCGGGAAAAAACGACAACCAGATGTTCTCAAACACCTTCTTGCCGCCCGGAAAGGCCTTCGTGAGGCCCTGCATCGTGAAAATATATTGCGCTGGCTGCGCCATGGGTCCGCGTCCTCAAAATGGGAGGGCGGGATATAACGTCTCTTCACCCATGAATCAAAAGGGCCGACTATCGGCCGGCCCTTGTCGCCTACAAGCTAACGTCTTGGCATTGGTGGGATAGTCGGAATTTCGCGCACCGTTGTATGCCAAGTCGGCGTGCTGGTGAGGGGGCTGGGCGGCGCGTTGCTCTGCGCGCACGCTCCGCGTGTTTCCAGCCAAAGGCGTGGCGGGCGCTGCGTCCTTCGAAATATTTCGTTCGGGTTGAGGTTAAGTTGTCCGGTCGAAAAATCGAGATTGGCGACCGAACCCCCTCCGGTAGAAATCGGCTCCACAAAGCCGGCGCCGATGACGGTCAGCGCATCCAAATCCAGCACGGCGCGATTTAGAATTCGGACATTTTGTTCGTTCTCTGAGGTCGCGCCGACCGTCAGCAGATTGCCAACTCGAGAAGCCGCTAACCGCGAGCGCGTCCACTGCCTCTCGTTGATATCCCAGGAATAGACGTCAACAGCGCCCTGCGCGGCGTCGGCGATATCATAGACAACGTGAACTTCGGGAGGAACGACCACATCGTCGAATCGAACATTAGGCATTGTTCCTTGGTCGAGGCGCGCAATGTCCTGACTGATGGAGCACGCCCACAGATTGCGAGCACGCCCAGGGATGCTGGCTGCGGCCAACTCGGCTTCTCGAATACGCCGCAGGTTGGAAGCTTCCTGTTCTGCCTGTACGCGAAGCACCCGCTCACGATTTGCCGCCTCGTTGGCCTCTCTCAATTCACGCGCGGCAGCGGCGTTGGTAGCTTGCTGCGAGACTAGCACCTCACGCCGCTGAGCATCGGCAACTTCACGCTGCCGAAGCTCGCTAAGTCGGCCATCGACGGCATTCGCCGTCATCGGGCATAAAACAGGGACCTCACCGCGAAACCGAGATACATCTTGAACACCTCCATGTTGCGCCAGGGCCACCCACTCCTGCTGGAAGGATGCGCAGAGGGCGGGATTGTCGCTGCGTGGAACTGCGGCGGCCGGATCAATCCACGCGACGAAACCGACCGCGACAGAAAACAACAAGGCGCGCTTCATACTCATATACAAGGCTCCAATCTTGTCGGCTCGCTATCCCCATAGCGAAGCAATAAACGGCCTGAATCATCGACACGATAAAACGACGCCTCGCCTGCAGTGACGGTCCGGAGCCACCCATTTTGTGTGCCGACGATTTCTTCGAGGATAGTGACGCCCGCCGACGTCACTTTTAGGGACTCGGCTTCGTATTGCATCGTGATCCACCGGCCAGTGCTGGGCGTCATATCGAGCGGCTGACCGGCCACGCGGGCGGGACAATCAGCGGGATTTATCGACCACTGGCCAACGATGAGACGAGCAATTTGATCTGCCTCTGCGGAAACCGGCGGCGCTGTTCCAGTCGAAGCGACGGACGCGGGCTCCACAGCCTGCGCCGCCTCGCCTTGATCCTGGCTCCACAAGAAGAAACCGCCCGCGCCTACGCCGGCCACGAGGGCGGCAGCCGCAAAAATGGCGAGCACAGGCGTTTTTGCGCGCCGCCGCACAGGTGTTGGCGCAAGATCCCGAAAGCGCGCCAAGCCAGGATGACGCGTGAGCTGCGCAATACGCGCCAAGATATTTGTCCAGACCGGATCGTCCGGCCCGAATTTCGGACTGTGCAAATATTCTGTGTGTGTGTTGGTGAAGGCGATGGGCAGCGTGCAAGGCACAATCTCGACCGAAACAAGCACGTCTCGCTGCTGGCCAATCGTCGCTTCACTTCGAACCCAGTTCGACTGAACAGCCTTCGGCGACCATAAAACGACAACCGCCTTCGCGGCCCTCACGCGATCTTCGATTTCGCGGTCAAACGAAGTCCCGCTCGTAAGGTTGGCGTCAAACCAGACGTCAAGCCCCAGCGCCTTCAACCGATCAGCGATCAGGACGCAGCGAGCGCGTTCGTCGCGCGTGTATGAAATGAATACGTCAGTCACACCCACATCCCCGTAAGGTTGTTATCACACCGCAACGCACGTTGTCATGCCCCTAGGACGACCTGGAGGCGAGGCAGCGCCGCCCCCGGGACCGAGATTTCATTTGAGACCGCCGTCGATGGCGGGGGGCTTCTATTTGCGTATTATTCTCAACAGGAACATCGGCGGAAGAGCCTCGTTGTCGAGCGAATTCAAACAAGGAGTCAAACACATGGCCGTCGCTCAAACTTCGTCCGAAACCAAACGCTCGCCTGCCCGCAAAACCGCCAAGACCCCGGCCGTCGACGCGATCGCGCTCCTCAAGGCCGATCACCGCCAGGTCGAGGAATGGTTCGAGCAGTTCGAGAAAACGAACAGCGATTCAAAGAAGCAAAAGCTGGCGACGCAAATCTGCACGGCGCTCGAAGTCCACACCCAAATCGAGGAAGAGGTGTTCTACCCCGCTTGCCGCGAAGCTGGCCTGGAAGACGATCTGATGGATGAAGCGGACGTCGAGCATGACAGCGCCAAGAAGCTGATCGCCGAAATCGAAGCCGGCAAGCCGGGCGACGATCACTGGGACGCCAAGGTCACCGTGCTCGGCGAGATGATCAAGCACCACGTCAAGGAAGAAGAGCAAAAGGACGGCATGTTCGCCAAGGCGAAGAAAGCCGATCTCGATCTCAAGGAACTGGGCGCGGAAATGGCCGCGCGCAAAAGCGAACTGATGAGCGAAAAGAAGAAGCGCTCTTAGTTCGCCGGCGCCGCTGGCGGCATGTTCGCCGCCAGAAACGTCTCCAGTTCGCGCAGCATCTGGATGCGTGTCGGCGCATCCGAGAGCCAGTGATCGTCGCCCGTCAGTTCGACGAAGCGGACATTCTTGCCGCTGCTCTGCAAGCGGTCGAGCATCCGCCGCGACTGCGCGATCGGCACGATGGTGTCGTCGGTGCCATGGATGAGCAGGATCGGAATCTGCACGCGATCGGCCAGATTGGCGGGAGAGACGCCGCGAATGCGCTCGCGGTCCTCCTGCCGGTCGCCGATCGAAAGCCGCCAGAAGTCCGACGCCATGCTTTCATCGCCGGTGGCGGCCTCGCGCTGGCGCAGAAACTCATTGAGATCGGAAACGCCCGCGATGCTGGCCGCGCAATGATAGCGCTCCGGCGTCAAAGTCGCGCCGGCCAAAGCTGCGTAGCCGCCGTAAGACGCGCCAACGATGCACACGCGCGCCGGATCGATGACGTGATTGCGCGCCAGCGCCGTGACGCCGTCCTCCACGTCCGTCTGCATCAGGCCGCCCCACTGGCCGCGCCCGGCATGCTCCCAGCTCGCGCCATAGCCGCTTGAGCCGCGATAATTCGGTTGCAACACCGCATAGCCGCGCGAGGCGAGAAACGAGGCCCACCAATCGAAGCCAAAATTGTCGCGCGCGTGCGGGCCGCCATGGACGAGCAGCACCAGCGGCAGATTTGTCGGCGTCTCCACCGGCGGCAGCGTGAGGTAAGCCGGGATGCGCACGCCGTCGCGCGCGCGGTAAGTGATGGATTGGCGAATGCCGACGACTTCATCGGCCAATTCCGGATACGCCATCGAAATCCGACGCAGCGAGCCGTCGGCCGTCGTCAGCACATAATAGCCGCCGCCATCGAGACCGCGCTCGGCATAGACCACCACGCGCGACCGATCGCGCGACCAGGAGGAAAGAAAAACCGCGCCGTCCTCGAAGGCGGCGGTGGCTTGCTCATAAGCCGCCTGCAGCGTGGGATCGAAGAATTGCTGCTTGTACTCCACCTCGGTCCACGCGACGCCAACCACCTGGCGCGTCCACGGATCATTGATCGCGCCGTCGATTTCATTCTTCTCGCGCTGAAACAGCACTTCGCGCGCGCCATCGCTGCGGCTGATGGCGTGCAGCGCGAAAAACTCGCCGCTTTCGTCTTCGTCGACCGCCGCAAAGCGCCCATCCGGCAACAGACCCGCCAGCCGGATCGGCTCGCCCGTGGGGGACACCCCTTCCAGCAGCAAGCGCGGACGCCCGTCGTCAAACGTGAACACGCGCCAGCGGTTTGAGCTTTTGTCGCTGTCGATCCGCGCGACGACATTGCCCTGCTGGTCGAGCATATAGCCGATGGTGTCTTCGTTGTCGGGCGTCGGCGCCGAACGCACCACGCCATTGGCGAAATTGACGCGGTAGACCACCGGATGGGCGATCTCCATGCCGCGCGCGCGCCCGATCATGCGCCCGAAACCCGGATCACCATCGATCGGCGCGACAAGATAGGAGCCGCTATCGGCCCAGGGATTTTCCTCGTTCGTGGTGAGCAACCGCATTTCCTGCGTGTTCACATCGATGAGGCCGGTGCGCGCATAATCCACGCGCCGCGGCGCACCGCGAAAGCGCAAACCGCGCGGCAGCACTTCTCCGGGACGAAACGTGCGGCTTATGATGAAGCTGACATGGGTGTCGTCGGCCCAACTGACGCTGCGCAGTTGCGAATTGTCTTCCACCGCGGCCGCGAAAATGCGCCGGCGCGCATCGAGATCGATGATCGAGATGATCGACTGATCGCCTTGCGCCATGGCGAGCGCGAGCTTTGTGCCGTCAGCGGAGATCGCCGCATCCGACACCGCCGGCAAGCGGCCGAAGGCTTCAACCGGCGGCGGGGCGTCTTGCGCAAAGGCGGAAGCAGCGCAGGCCAGCATGCCTGCCGCCGCGCAGATAAAGCGCGCCAAGGTCCCCATAAAGCTGTCTCCCCGCAACTTTTGCGGGCATTTAACGATGGGAACTTGCCGAGATCAAGCGATCGCGCGCGTCACTTCTTCGTCAGGGCGCGGCGCGAGCAGCAAAGCGGCTTCCGCGGTGGGCATCGGGCGATGGAAGAAATAGCCCTGCGCCGCATCGCAGCCGATGCTGCGCAGATAATCCGCTTGCGCGGCGGTCTCGACGCTTTCGGCAACGGTCGCCACGCCGAGATTCTTGCTGAGCCCGATGATGGCCGAGACGATCTTCGCGCTCTCGCCGCGATCTGTAATGGCGGTGACAAAGCTTGAATCGATCTTGATGGTGTCGAACGGCAGCTCAGACAAATAGCTGAGGCTGGAATAGGCCGAGCCGAAATCGTCGAGCGCGACCATGACGCCGACATTCTTAAGCGAGGTGATCACGCGCTTGGCCGCCGCGAGGTCGCACACCAAGGCCGTTTCCGACACATCGACCGAGAGCCGGCGCGGCGAGAAACCGGTCTTGGTCAGCACGGCCAAGATCTTCTGCGCCAGCCAATCGTCCTGAATCTGTTGCGGCGCGACATTGAGCGAGAGCGTGATCGTGCTCGGCAGGCAGCGCGACGCTTCGCACGCGGCTTCCAGCACGGCCAATGTCAAATCGTTGAGCGTTCCGGTGGCTTCCGCCAGCGGCATGAATTGCGCTGGCTGCAGCAAGCCGCGCACCGGATGGCGCCAGCGCGCCAGTATCTCAAAGCCCGTGATCGCGCCGTCGCGCAGGTTCACCTGCGGCAGGAAGTATGGCGTGATCGCGCCCGATTTCACGGCGTCGCGCAATTCGCGCTCAAGCTGAAGGCGCTCGTTGATCTCCACTTCCATGGAAAGATCATAAACCCGCACCGCGCCGCGCCCGTCGCTCTTGGCGCGGTAAAGCGCGACATCGGCCTTGCGCAGCAGATCCTCGTCGCAGCTCGCGACGGTGGGGAACGTGGCGATGCCGATCGAAGCGCCGATCTGCACCACGACTTCGTCGAACTTCATCGGCTGACACAAGACTTCGACCAAGCGATGCGCGACGCGCCGCACGCCATCTTCCGTCGCGTGCTCGATCACAACGGCGAATTCATCGCCGCCATAGCGCGCCCGCGCTTCGCCGTGCCGAAGCACGCTCGCGATACGGCGCGCGACTTCCTTCAGCACGAGATCGCCCACGACATGGCCGTGCGTATCGTTGACCGGCTTGAAGTGATCAAGATCGATCATCATCATCGCGACCTTGGTGCGGCCCCGGTCGGCGCGCTCGATCGAGGCGCGCAGATGATCGCGGATGGCGCGGCGATTGGCGATGCCGGTCAAGCCGTCATTGGTGGCGAGGTCGCGGATCACGCCCTCGGCGTCGAGGATCGCCGCTTCCGAGCGCCGCAAGCTGACATTGAGACGCCGCCAAAACAGGCCCGCGCCGCCAATCGCCAGCAAAGCAATCAGCGGCAAAAGCACGTGAGCCGTGCGTTCGATGGCGTCGAGATCGCCCCTCACCTCGCCGACAAGGCTATCGGTGAACTGAAGCGTGCCTGCGCTCAGCAAGCTCTTCTGAGCCGCATACGCTGAACCATCGAGAATAGCCCGCGCGCGCGGCAAATCGTCGGCGCGCACGGCGTCGAACGCGGCGCTTTCCATAGCGACAAGGCGGTCATTGGCCTCACGCGTTTCGAGATCGAAGCGCTGCGCCACTTCGGGCGACGCCAAAGCCGCCGCCGCCGCGATGGCTTCGTCGATCATCGGAATATTGGCGTCGTAGCGCGCGATCCAGCGCTGCTCGCCCGTCGCCGCCGCCATGTTCGCCGACATCGTCAGGCGTTCGTCAGCCAGCAGCACCATATCGGTCGCGTGCTGCGCCTGCAGCAGACGATCGGCGGCGTGGCGATGCGCGTTCTCAAAGAAGAGCAGCGTGCCAATCGACGCTGTCGCGATCAGCGCAAAGCCGCCGAACGCCACTTGCAACGTGGTGCGCGCGAGCTTCGTCGCTTGCTTGGCGATCGATCCGGAGGACATGCGGCGCCTTCTGCTCGCACCATGAAGTCCGCCAGTATCGCGCAATGCCTTTAAGACACCGTGAAATGTAAGCAATTTTGCAGTGTTATGCTAAACGCGCATTTACCACGCGCACGAAAAAGCCGGCGTGTTTCCACGCCGGCTCTCTCGGTTCAACGAAGATTTAAGCCGGGCGCCACTGGCCGGAAGCGTCGCGGCAGAAGGTTTCCGGCGGCAATTGCTGATTGC
Organism: Terricaulis sp.; assembly: GCA_037200505.1. Lineage (GTDB taxonomy): Bacteria > Pseudomonadota > Alphaproteobacteria > Caulobacterales > Aquidulcibacteraceae > Vitreimonas. The sequence goes on from JBBCFZ010000007.1 coordinate 95,414, forward strand.
CGTATTGGGGATCGCTCACCGTCGCGCTGACACGGCGACACTCATTGCCATAGCCAGGCGCCGCGGACGGCGATGACACTTGCAGCGAACGCGGCGCGCCTTGATCGGACTGCCAGTTCTCGTTCACGCCCGAGCCGCTGTTGAGCGATTGATAATAGGCGTTCTCCACGCGCTGCTGTTCGCGGGCGCTCAGATAGCGGCAAACGCCATAAGTGCCGAGCCCGCCGGCGGCGGCGCCGAGCGCCGCATTCTCACCGCGATTTTCGCTGGAGCCCGCCGCCGCGCCAACCACCGCGCCGATGCCGGCGCCGATCAGCGCGTTGCGCGTGCATTGTGAAAGCTGTGTCTGCCGGGGCGCCGCGCCGTAACCCGCGCCCGTCGATTGACACCCGGTGAGCGCCATCGCGCCAACCAAAGCGGCCGTGACCAATTTCATGCGCATGAGAACTTCTCCAATAAATCGAAAAATCGCGCGCCGCCCGGAACCCGGCGCCAGCGTCCGCGCTGGATCAATGAACTTCGCGGCACAAAGTTTCAGCCGAACCCGGCCGCGTCCAGCGCGCCTCTTCGCCCCGCCCACGCAGCTCGACGCCTTCCGCAGCGTAGCGATAGCCCGAGCCACTGATGCTTGCGGGCAGCGTCACGGTGGGAAAGCCGTCCTGCACGATCACGGCGCTATCGGGCGCATGGCGGAACGTCACCTGCAGCGCCGAGCCATCCTCGCAATCATAGGCCACCACATTGGGCGCGGTGTCGGTCTGTGGACACGGCGTGGCGCAGGCCGAAAGGGCGGCGGCCGCGAAGATGAGGCTGGCGATGCGCATGGGAAGGTCTCCGGAAACCGCCATCTTAGCGCAGCGCCCGCGTAGGCCAATCACGATTGCTGTCCGGCAAGGGCCGCCAGCGCGTGTTCCGCGGCCGCAATCCCTGTCTCATAGGCGCCGTGCGCTGTGGAATATCGCGCGCGCGAGGCCGCCTCGCCCGCAAAGAAGAGCCGGCCCGCCTGAGGCGCGGCCAGCACCGCCCGCTCCTCGGCGCGCCCTGGCTTGGCGTAAGAGTAAGAGCCCCGCGCGTACGGATCGGCCGCCCAGTGCGACGTCGTGAGCGGCGTCACACGCGTGCGGATCGAAGCGCCGAGAAGCGCCGTCAATTCCTCCAGCGCAAAATCGATCATCGCCGCCTCCCCCGCCTGCGCGAGCCCGCGCGCGAGTTCGGCGCCGTAATAAGCTTCGATCACCGGCCGCCCGAGCGAACGCAAATGATAAGAGCCGATCGCGGCGCTATCGGTGCGCGCGAACAAATGCCCATCGACCGGAAATTCCTCCGCCTCATTCAGCGCGAAGAACGCCTTCTCCGCAAAGCCAAGCGGCAAGCCCTCCGCCGCTTCGCGCACATGCGGCAGATCGGGCGTTAGCGCGAGCGTCAGCAAAATCGTGGTGGGCACGGCGATGATCACCGCGCGCGCTTCAAGCACGCCGCGATTGGTGAACACGCGCACGCGCAGACCGCTGTGATCGATCTCCGTGACGCGCGTTTCGAGCTGCACCGGCAAATCCGCGCCATAAGTCGCGATCAGCGCGCCATAGCCTTCACGCACACGCCAGTTGAGCCCCGTATCTTCATAGCGCGCATAATCGCGCGCATCGATGTGCTCAAGCGTGGCGCCGCTGATGAAAGAGAAAACCCCGTTGATCAGCGGATTCCAGCGCCCGCCCGGTTCGAGGAACGCGCTCGCCGCCAAGGGCTCGCCTTTCTCCGCCTCCTGATCGATGCGCTCTTCGAAAGCGTTGAACGCTTCGCCAAACGCGGCTTGATCCTCAGCGGAAAAGCCCTGCTGCCCGGATTGCCGCCGCCACGGCGCGGGCGCTTGCTCAACATGAAAGCCCAGCGCCGCGGCCTTCTCGCGCCAGACGTTCTTTTCCGCCGAATGCAGCCACTCGCAGCCGATATCGAGTGGAAACGCGGCGCGATCGGCGCGCGTCCAGCCGCGCCCGCCAATGCGGTCGCGCGCTTCCACAATGAGAAATGGGATCTTCGCGGCCTGCAGCCGCCGCCCAGCCGCGAGCCCCGCAGCGCCCGCGCCAATAATCAAAACGTCGTGGAAGTCACCCATGGGCGCCAATGTAAGGCGCCGCGCGGGAATATCGACTAGGCGTCGTCGTTCGGATGAATGAAACCGACGCCGGAATAGGTGCGCATGCCCAGCGAATTGGTCGGCGGATGCCACACGCGCACCGCGCTCCAATCATTGGCTTCCGAGACGTCCTTCACCAAAGCGCCGCGCACGACCTCGCCCGCGCCCAGCCAATTGGCGTGGTCGACCAAGATTTCGCGCCGGTTCAGCACTTCGGCCACCACCGCGATGTGCCCGCGCGCCGTGCCGCCCATGATGAAAACAGCGCCCGCCTCCGGCTCATGCGAGCGGCGATAGACGCCCTCGGCTTGCGTCCACCAATCGGCGGCGCGGCCCGAGAGCGCGAGCCCCGTGCGGCGGCGCGCATAAATCGCGCACTGCACCGGCGTCCCACTCCGGTCCACCACCAGATAAGGCCCGATCCGTTCGAGATCGGAACGTATCGTTTTCGGAATGGGAAGGCTGGTGAGCTGTGCCGGTTCGGCCGCCATCGCCTTCGCGGAAGCCTGATCCAGCCCCGCGAGCGAGAGCGCCGCGCCCGCCATCGTGCCCGTCAGCGCCAGCGCAAAGCCGCCGCACGCCAGCACAAATCCCCGTTTCATTGACGCCATTCCACCCGCTCCGCGGACCTACGCGCTGCGTATGACCGGATTCCCCGTTACCGTGCGCATCGAACGCAGCATTTTTCGCGCCACCGCACGCCCCGCCTTCCGGCCCCCGCGCCGGTCTGCTAGCGAAGCGCGGCCTTGTTGGTTCGCGTTTGGGGCGAAAAGCGGGTCATCGTCTGTCCTGAATGTGCTCAGGGGCGCGTAGCTCAATGGTTAGAGCCGGCCGCTCATAACGGTCTGGTTGCAGGTTCGAGTCCTGCCGCGCCCACCACCTAGTCCAGTCTCTGCGCCGACATTGCGAGACTCACCGAAATTCGCGCCAGCTTTCCGCGACATGCGCCGCTGATTTTGCGCCAGAGACACAGCACTTCGCGCCGGGGCGCGCGACAACGGGGCGCTATTCAGGCCACGTCTCTGAAGGCCCAACGCACTTCAAAAACTGCGCCTGTGCGGCGCGGGAGAGATGAATTCGAGCGCCGACTGCGCGGCCTTGGCCCTGTTATCCGCATTTTTCAGGACATTGTCGTGGCTATCTCTTTGATATTGCGTATCTCTCAGCAAGCCATCCGGCAGAATAACAGGGAGATAACAGGAGGCGTTGCAAGAATATCAGGCCCCAAACAGGCGGATAACAGGTCACCGGCTACGTTCGTTGAAGCCGCCGTGAGATCGCTTCTCGCGCGAATAACTGACGCACAAAAAGCGCGCTCGCCAGGGCAAACGCGCTTTCAAATCAGCAGCTGAGATCGCAGGTCTTTTCGTGCGCTGTTGGCCTCTATCTCCGCGGCACAATTCATTGCAGCCAAGGCGCGAAAATTAGAAAGGCGCGCGGAGACGCGTCGTCTTCGTGTTCAATGCGGAGGCGTGCTAAAGGCAACGTGCGCGTTCGCCAAACACGCGAACGGCCCTTCGGACAAAGAAAAAGCGCGACCGCAAATGCGGAGGCGCCTCATCTTGCGAACTTGTTCGATGACTAGTCGCCGGGTTCAAGCCCAAGAGCTTCGAACTCCGTCAGAAACTCATGCAGCTTATCTCTCTGTTTCTGATTGAACCTCATAAAGTCGATTTCCGTATCAGGCGAAGGGACGACTTTGTCGTTCCGCCCCCCTTTCCCTTCCGCCCTCCGGACACCCAGAATGATCGTCATATTCTCATCCTGACGATCCGCCTCACTGCTCTTGGCCATGCAATTCCCCCGGCGATTTTGCTTCGGTTGACATTATAACTATTTTGTCGCTTTAATCAATCGTGGCCCAAATTGAGCACCATCCCCCTGAACGGCTCGCGCCTTGCAAGCGCAACGCGCGCACCCATTCGAAACGACAAATCGGTCAGATCGCCAAGTCGATCGCGACGTTCGGCTTCAACAACCCTGTGTTGATCGATGATGAGTTCGGCATCATCGCGGGCCATGGACGTGTCGAAGCCGCAAAGCTGCTGCGCCTGAAGGAAATTCCATGCTTGCGGCTTTCCCATCTCAATGAAGAGGAAAAGCGCGCCTATATCCTGGCCGACAATCAACTCGCAACGCGCGCCGGGTGGGACTACGAACTTCTTGCCATCGAGCTGCAAGGTCTAATCGATCTGGGCTTCGATGTGAGCCAAACGGGTTTCGAAGTCGCCGAAATCGATATGATTTTGGAGACAGAGCGTGAAAAGGCGGCGGACGATATCGAAAAGCCGTTGCCGGCGCGTAGCTCCGCGGTAACGCAAAGGGGCGATATCTGGCGCTTAGGCTCGCACAAACTCATCTGCGGCGATGCGCGGCATGAGAACGCTTACGCGAAGCTGCTCGGTAACGAACGAGCTGAACTCGTCTTCACAGATCCCCCATACAACGTTCCGATTGATGGGTTTGTAGGCGGCAAAGGGAAAATCAAACATCGAGAATTCGAGGTTGCGGCTGGTGAAATGACCGAAGCCGAGTTCACGCGCTTCCTGGAAGATGTCCTTGGCCTCGCCGCTTCGAAATCGATCGATGGCGCCATCCATTTCGTCTGCATGGATTGGCGTCACATGTTTGAGCTCACCGTCGCTGGCCGAAAGGTCTATGACGAGCTGAAGAATGTTATCGTCTGGGCGAAAGACAATGCCGGCATGGGCACTTTCTATCGCTCGCAGCATGAATTCGTGTTCGCGTTCAAAAAAGGCGCGGCGGCCCATATTAACAATTTTGAGCTTGGGCAGTTTGGCAGGTCACGCTCAAACGTCTGGAAATATGCCGGCGCCAATTCGATGAAGGCGGGCCGCCTCGAAGAGCTTGCTATGCACCCGACGGTAAAGCCATTGGCGTTGGTCGCCGACGCCATCAAGGATTGCTCGCACAATGGTGGACTGGTCTTAGACCCCTTCTCTGGGAGCGGCACGACGATCATCGCCGCCGAAAAGACGGGGCGCGTCGCGCGCGCCATCGAATTGGACCCCCTCTATTGCGATGTCGCCGTGCGCCGTTGGCAGAATTTCACGGGCAAGCGCGCGTACCTTAATGATACGAATTTCTCTTTCGAACAGATCGAAGACACTTTCGTGGGCTTTAGCAACGCCGGAGCGAAAGCGTAGTGTCCAAGCTCGTCCCGAAGCCTCCAGCGGAGCCAGGCTTAGCGCTCGCGACGTTGTTCGGACGTGCTCAGGTCGAAACGGCCCTGTGGGGGTCCATTACAGGAGCCTTTGCAAAAAAGCCGTCCGACGCGTTCCGGACACGCGTAAAGCATCTTCTAGAATTCGATCGCAGCGAACCGATCAAGGCCGGCCGCCGCGGCGGCTTTGCTTTCGCCGCCGCGGTGCCAGCAGGACAGGGAAATCACGGCGCCTTCGCGCCATATGACGCACTGCTCCTCTATATAGGGCTAAAGTTGCTCGATCTCGGATTCAAACGGAAAGAAGTCGTTCTCTGCCTGCGGAACGTGCGTCGCGATCTAAGAGACGATCTCGTCTCCATCCTTAGTGATCACGTGAGGATCCTGCTTACCGAAGCCACCGCCGAAGAATTCGAAGTTGAACCTGGTAATCGCGGTGACCGCACAATTCTGCTGCTGCCGCGTGTGGATGAGCCCGCCGACTATGTGAAAGACCTTGATGGCCACGCTTTGCTTTGTCGCAGCTTCGCTCAATTCATCGACGTAACGCGACGCTTATCGCTGGAGAAATTGGTGGTCGTCGACATAAGCGCGGCCTTCGCACGCCTACCTCCCATTTTGCTGACAGCCCCGCGCGCCCAACGTGGCGTTCAGCAAGAGCGGATCGCACACCGCAAACCGCTCAAAATCGGAAAAAAGTAATGGCCGATGATGAGCCTGGCGAGGGGAAGAACGCAAATCGCTCGAAAAAGACGGGTCGGTTCCTGGAAAAGCAATCGGGCAATCTTGGCGGACGCCCGCCAAAGCCGAAAGGCGCGGCGCTACCGTTCGAGATTGCGCAGGAATTTATGGCGGCGGCCAACATAAAGTTGGACATCACCACGAAGGGCAAGCGGGAAAAAATCTCAGCCAGGGAGGCGGCGTCTCGTCAGCTCGCTCTTGCCGCGGCAAAGGGGGACAAGACAGCCCTACGCCTCTTTCATGCCCAACTGAAAGAGTCGGCAGCCACCTTGGCCGAGCGCAATAGGATTCAAACGGAGCGACTCGGCGCTTATTTGAAAGCGCGCGATGAAGGTCGCGCTTGGCCGCTTGATGAATCCGAGGCTGCATTCTATCAGCGGAAAGCTGACGAAGCAGGATTGCCGGTGACAATCAAAGCAACGGGCTTAGAGGACAAGGTTGAGCCTCTGACCGAGGGCGATCTTGAGCTATTCTTTCAAGAGATCAAAAAGAAGACGTCCCTGTTCAATGTCGGTGATAGCCAGCTGAAGGACGTTATTCGGCGGGCGGTCTACGCTGATCGCAAACTGCAATTGCAAAGACAACGACCGAAGGCGGCGAGCACTCCGGATCCGACGAGGGACGCCTTTTAGAATGTGTTTGCAAACGCGGAATCCGGCTCGCCGCCGCTAAATGCCCACCCTATTTCTCGAGCAATCTGGACCGCAAAATGTTTCGGGCGGCGCTTCATATGCGAGCGCAGCACGCCCTCTAAATTGAGAACGGCCGGAAGCGGATCGGCCCACAGAAGGTTGTCGTAAGAAACCGGCTTAGGCGGCACATTACTTTCTGGCATCCAACCATAGAGGTGATACGCGCGGCGGCGCAGAAGCGCCTTTATATCCTGATCATCGTCGGTGAGTTTGGCGAGGAAGGCCGGACTCGCACACATATTAGCTGGCGCGGAAAATGCTCCGGGATCGTGCCGTCGCTGGTAAATGTGATTGAGGTGAACATCTCGGCCACGTCGCGTGCGACCATTGCACCAGCCAAACGTATCGCGAGCGACGACGTTGTCGTCAAAGCCCAGGCGGCGCCCCTCTCTGACATCGATCGTATAGCGATCATGTCGCCCGACACTGCGGATGCAGGGAAAAAGGGCGCTGCCAGGGATTTGCGCGACTGTGTCAGGGTGTGTGAACGCGGTGAGCGAAGCAACGGCCTGAGCGATCGTCCCGTAGCTAGAACTGGTAAGCACCAGTTCCAGCGCGGCCCGCCCGTCGAACGCAAATGACGCAAGCGTCGGAGGTCCGACCATCGCCAGGGCGCGCTTCATTCCGCTACCGAGTGTCGCGAACGTTTCCTCGCAGCCTCAAACGTCAGCGCAGCACGATGCCGCATTCGCTCAGCGCTTCGATCAAACCTTCCACTCGGATCCTGCCGGTTCGACTGACTGCCGCATTGACCGTTATGACGCGCCAACGCACGTCCTCGCCATCGACGATTTGCAGAAGTAGCGTCCGAGCACGCTCGCCTACCACCAATCGATAAGGAGATTGCATGCCTCTCGCAGCGCGCAGCGACCGTTCCAGCTGCGCACGCGCCTCCGGCGGGATATTCGGGACTATACCGATTGGCATTTCGGGTCCCGCATCAATCGGCGTATCGGCCGGCGCAAGCGTTACCATCGGGTTGTCATCCACACGAAGCTGGATGTCGCCGCCTATGGGCAACATCGGCTCCGACAGGAACCCTGCACGAATCTCGCCGTCTCGGTTCTCGACGATGAAGTGCAACGTGCGAAACGCCCCGCTTAGACCGCGGACGATTGATCGACTCAAAATTCCACCGGGCTCAACGCGGCAAACGTGTTCATCGGTGAACTCATCGTGGAGGTGCACCACGCGCCATCCCAAAACGGCCGCTGACGCCGGTGTGATCAGGAGCGCACCGAATCCCAACGCCAACGCCGCGGTCAGTCTCTTCCGCATAGGGCAGCCCTCAATACTGGTTCGGTATTATACCAGATGAGGATTATTTGGAACGCCGATCGCGTCCTAGGGGATTGCATTGGCGAGGACACTCCACGATCCGCGCTACCGCGCCCTGATTGGGCTGTTGATCGACGCGCGGATGGAGGCAGGGCTTACACAACAAACATTGAGCGAGCGGGTCGGCCGACCCCAATCATATCTCGGCAAGATCGAGACTTTTGAACGGCGCCTCGATGCGCTTGAATTGTTCGATCTGTTAAGCGCGTTACGCCTTTCTGCCGCCGATTTTGCGCACAAGGCAGAACGTGCGCTTGGCCATGAGCGCAAGGCTAAGCGCCACTAACACCGCTTTGCGAAGTGCTGCTCCATCCCAAGAAGACACAACTCGGTGTGGATCGGTTCAAAGCGGACGTTCGCCGAATTATTCCCACTCAAATATCGACCATGTTCGCCGAACGTTTCGGACTCACTGTGACCTAGCGCTTTTTCGAGGAGCGCCGTCAAGCGCACCGACATCATTTTTCTCTGCACGCTGCGCCATGGCGAGCGAACGCGTGCGATACTGTTGTCGATGCGACCGACCAATAGCACAACGCGTTTCACGCACAATTATCACGCACGGGTGCCGCTCGTTGCCGGACGTTTCCAGCGACACGTGTTGTACGTGGCGCGGGTTAGACACAAACAACAAACTCGAGCTGCGCTCATGAATAACCCTTCCCTCGAGAACGCGTACGCCTATGCCGCGGAGCTGCAGCGCAAGGCAGCCGCAGTGTCATCGAATCCGCGGTACCTTCGGCGCGAAGAGCTGCGCTAGATTGTGCCTCTCGCAGATACGACGACCTTCGAGATGGAAAAGCGCCGCGACCCGCTGCATGCGAGTGATTTGAGCGAAGGCATCAATCGCCTTTCCACGGGCCCGTGGATCTTTTCGACCATCATCGGAAGTCAATGCGGCAAGGGCTTGGGCGAGGTTGTTACGATGCAGCCGTTCGCAGACTTTGCGCTAAAGGACGCGATTGAGAACACCATGCAGGCGCCGCTCGATGGCGCAGCACTGGAACTCTTGTGGTCGGCGACCTGCGGCAATGCCGAGCTTGCGCGTGAGCTGGGCGCGCAGTGGCGCAAGTCAGGCCGGCGCGATCCGGAGGCCCTCATCCGTTTGATCGAACCATTGGCCGGGGCGGGGATGGTTGGTCGTTGCGGCGAGCCGTTGCACTCCGGCGGCGTCGCCCCCGGTCGAGCGCTTGTGGATGTGCAAGTGATGAGCCGTGCTCTGATCGAGCGCATAGCCCGCGATCCGCGGCAAGTGTTCTCAATGGCGCCGCGCGAGTTTGAAGAATTGGTGGCTGATCTATTGAAAGCGCAGGGTTATGAGGTGTCGCTGACGCCGCGCACGCGCGATGGCGGCAAGGACATCTACGCAGCGCGCCGCGAGCCGCTCGGCTCGTTTCGCTATCTGGTCGAGTGTAAACGCCATGCGCCAGGGCGGCCGGTTGGCGTCGCCGCAGTGCGCGCCCTTTATGGCGTTGCCCAGCAAGAGCGCGCCAATGCCGGCATCTTGATGACCACGTCTCGTTTTACCGGCCCGGCGCTGGCGTTTGCGCAAGGCGCAAGCCATCAATTGTCGCTCAAGGACTATTTCGACTTGCGCGTTTGGTTAGGTGAGGCGAAGCGCACCTAAGGCCCGACGATCGCAGCGGCGCGCGATTCGGCGTGGGCAAAGAGGTTCAAGCGCTTCAAATCTTCGATGGTGTTAGCCGCGCCGTCGAGCAAATGCTCGCTATGGACGACAATGGCCAGACATTGGGCGCGGCTGAGCGCCACGTTCAGCCTATTCTTGTTGAAGAGGAAAGCTGTGCCGCGCGGGGCTTCGCTGCCACGCGATGTAGTCATCGAGAGTATGACGACAGGCGCCTCTTGGCCTTGGAATTTGTCGACGGTGCCGACGCGCACGCCTTGGGCCAAGCTCTGGCGCAAGAGGTTGACCTGCATGTTGTAGGGCGCGACGACCAAGATGTCGTTGTAGGTGAGCTCACGCTCGCCCTCTTCTGTGATGAGCGATTGGTTGAGCAACTGATCGACTAACTCGACGATAGCGGTGACCTCTTCTTCCGACGATTGCAGACAGCCTTCGTGAGCCATTCGGAGAAACGAGATGCCAGATGGCAGGATGGCGGAATGCGGGTCGCCGTTGAGGATGAGATGACGGTTGGCGCACGAAGGATGAGGATGGAGGCGATTCTCGTAGATGGCTTCAGAGATGAAGTTGCAAATGTCGGGATGCATACGCCGGCTCTCGTTCAGGAGAATGCCGCGGTCCGGCGCGACGGTCGCCGCACCCCCCAGCAAATAGTCGAGGCATGAAAGGCCGGTGTCGCCGGGGTGCACGCCCTGTATGGGCTGAGCCAGCTGCATCTGGTCACCGACCAGGATGAGATTGGTCGCGGCATGCGCCATGGCGACGAGATTCCCGAGTGAGACTTGGCCCGCTTCGTCGACGATGAGGTAGTCATAGGCCCCGCGCTGATCGGCGCGGGAGAAATGGAAAACGGTGCCGCCGACCAATTGGTGGCGCGCCTCGATCTGCTCGGATTTTTTTACGGTCGTGATGTTCGCACTGTCGAAATAGGTCTCTGGAGCATCCTCACGGCCTTTCTTGGCGCCGCAGAAGCTGAAGTTCTGGTCTTCGGCGCGCGCCTCGATTTCCTCGAGCGCCTTGTTGATTGCCTTGTGTGAGTTCGAGGCGATGCCTATTCGGCGCCCCTTGCGCAATAGATCGATGGTGACTTCGGAGATCGTGTAGGTCTTGCCCGAGCCCGGAGGGCCTTGAACGAAGAGGTAGCTTTCATCGAGATCGCTCGCGGCGCGGATGGTTTCTTGGACGAGATCGGCGCCGTCGCCGGCGATAGCCTCACCCTCGGCGCGGCCGGTCAGGCGTGGCGGCTCGCGCATGAGAAAGTCCATGATTGCGGAATTGCCGTCGACCGCGGACGCAGCAAAGCGTTCGGCAAACGCCAGCACGGCCTCCGGCGGTTCGGGCATGTCGATCGGTCCAGGAATTAGGCTGAAGAGCTGTGGGAATTGTGCACCTACGCCGCGGCGCATCACGATCACTCCAGCGTCTGGGTCGAGTGCGGCGATTTTACCAGCGCCGGAAAGCAACGCAGCAATGCGTGGCGAGTCTCCAACTTTGAGCTTGGTGTCCTGTGGTGGAAAACGAAATGTAGTCAGCAACGATCTCTTGTCGGCGACCGGCGTCACGTTGGGATCAATCGAGATTAGTCCGACACTCTCGGCGTCTTCGATCACATCTTCGTCAGTCCGAGATTGGCGATCGAACATCGCCCAATAGACAGGTTTCAGGGCACGCTGGTGGAACCAGACAAGCTCGGCGATGAGCTCGCGCACTTCGACGCTGGCTTCGTTGCTCGCGCGCACCGCTGCTGCGGCCTGGAGCTTCCGCGCTTCAAGCGCTTTGCGCTCGGCGACCTTTTCGGGCTTCGGCGAGGCGGTCTCGCCGATGATTTGATAATCGGCGCCGGCGGGGCGCAAACTCTCGAGCCAAGCGTGCATGCGCGCGGTCGAGATGCAGTCGTCCTGGTTGTAACTTTGAATGGCGTCGAGGATGCTTTGCTCGCCGGTTTTGCGCCAGTTCTCGTATTCGACAATGCTGTCCGCCGCGTTGGTGACCGCGCCGCTCCGCTCCGTCCCGTAGATCTTTTCAAGCTCCTTGAGTGAATAGGATTCAACCCCCGCTCGGAGGCCTTGTTTGGCCACGACGTAGAGATCGACAAAGCGTCGCTCCCGCAGCATGTCATCGAGTGCAAGCTCGCGCGTGGCGTAGCGCATAGCCAAGCGCTTCAGCGCATTGGGTTCATAGCGCGCGTAATGATAGATATGGGCGTTGGGATGACGCTCGAGGTGTTCGGCGATTAGGTCGATGAAGCCCTCGAAGGCCGCCTTCTCCGCATCTTCATCATGGGCCCAGAGCCCGCGGAACTTTGCTTCCTTGTCATCGATGGAGCCCCATAGGCCGAAGAGATATTCAAGCCCGTCTCCGACGAAGGGATCGCCTTCCATGTCGAAGTAGAGGTCGCCGGCGTCGGGAAGCGGCAAAAGGTGAAAGCCGCGACCTGGCTCCAGCGGCAGAATAGTTTCGACCGGAATTTGCCCGCTCTCGCGCGCGGCGAGTTGCAGCTTGGCTTGCGCTGAGAGCTTGGCGACCGTCTTGACTTCCATGCCGGCGACTTTTTCGGGTACGGCGTTGGCGAGCTGCGCAAGCGTGGTGACGCCTGCCATTTCAAGCTTCAGCACTTGCGCGAAGGTGACGCCGGCGACGTAGAAGACGCTGTCGGCGGCGCGCCATTCGGATTCGCAACGGCCGCTATAGTCACAGAGCCGGCAAGCCTTGCATGGAACGGCGCGCGTCGGCTGATCTTTGATTTGGGCGAACGCCTCGAATTGTCCCATCAGCCGACGCAGAATGAAGCGGAATTCGCGCAGATCGAATCTGACCGGTTCGCCGCCCGCAACCCGGAGCACGCCGTTTCCCACGAGATCACCCGCGAGTTTCTCGATGAGCTCGGCATAGAGCGCGAGCTGCAGCACGTGCTCGACTTTGGGTTTGTGGGAGAGTTTGGCGTCTTCAGGTTCGTAGCGCGGGGGATCGCCTTCGCGGAGGAGCAGATAGTCGGCGATGCCCATCCAATGCTCATCGGCGAACGCGCCCTGAAAGATGAGCGGCGCGCCCGATTTGATAGCGGTCAAGGTGGCGGCGACTTTCTCTTCAAGAGGCGCCTTCTCGTCGATGCGGAGGGCCGCGCCTAGTTGCGCTTCCAGCGTGGCCAGCACCTTGTCCTCGTGCTCAAAGCCTTTTTTCCGAACGAGGTCGAGCGTGGAATCGGCGATCGGCTCCGGTTTTACGCCGGCTAGCCACAGCGCCGATTGATGAGCGCAGCCCAGATGCTTGTTAAGACGGGAGGCAGAGAGAAGACGATCCATGGGTTCAAGACTTACGATGCGCAAACGACAGAAACGGTCGCAAGCGGTCAGCTCTTGGCCCCCTTCCCGGCTTTAGCAGCTGGCGGCGGCTGGGTTTGATGATGGGTCACCGCTGTCATCAGCTCTTGCTGCATTTGGGCGCGCAGGCTGTCAGGCGCGATGATTTGGATTTTGGTCTGCCAAGTGAACAGGTGCCAGGCGAGTTCGAGCATGCCGCTGGCGCGGAAACGCACAATTTTTGTGCCGTCAGGCTCGTCTTCGACGACTTGCTTGGGGTGAAACCGCCAATGTTGGAAATCGTCTAAGCCGGGTTTCAAAATCCGAAGGACGATGTCTTCCTGTTCGCCTTGGAAATAGCCGAACGAAGCGCTGGCGAACTCTCGGAGATCGAAATCCGCCGGACGCGGCGCTGCGGCATCGAGAACGATCAGATCCTCGATGCGATCGAGACGCCAATTCTTGATGTGGTCTCGCTTTTCCAATTCTGGACCAATCAGATAATTCATCCGCCCGAAAATGATGCCGTAGGGCGCGACTTCGCGGGTGCGCGCTTCCTTGTCAGGGCTTTTATAGAGGAAACGAACAACCTTCATGGCGCAGTAAGCTTCGCGAAGCGCTATGAGGAGTTCGTCGTTCTCGACGGGCCGGGGACCCGCTTGAACGGCGATGAGCTCGGCCTGCATCAGCGCTTCGAGGTCAGCCGCCACGCGCGTACGCAGCGGCGCCTTCATGGCGGCGCGGATTTTGGCTTCAAGTTCGCGCAGCACGCGGGCGTGGTGGGTGAGACCCTTGCCTTCCATTTCCGTAAGGCACTGGTTCAGCGCATTCAATTCATCGACAGTCGGTGACTGAAAGAACCCGTCCAAACCTCCGGAAATGCGGAAGCGTTTGGACGCGCCGTCTTTGATTTCGTCCATCTGCGGAAAGACGTGCATCAACGCATCGCGCAAGCGCTCGGCTGTGCGCCTGACAACGCCAAGTTCAGCGGCCATTTCATCAAGCGTCATGCCCTCGGCGCTCGCCGCTAAACGCCGAGCGAGCATTAACCCCTGCTCGAATCTTTCATGCCGCATGCCGGGAAACCTACGACCGCTTTTGACGTATCGGCCTAGCAGAATTGCAACTGAAGGTCACCGATTGGCGATGACCTATTGGGTCGGAAGCGAAAGGACCAGCGCGATGTCTGACGGAAATATGCAACCAAATCAAGGTGATGGCGCGCGCGAGCGCCCTGAACATGAGCCGCCGTGGAAGCTCAATGTGCAGAACGTGATCATCGAGGTGAAGAAGCCCGAAATCAAAGTGCGCGTCGCAATTGTCGAAGCCGGGTTCAGCATCGAGACGGCCTGGATCATGGTGTTGAAAGTGGCGGGCGAACCCCGGCATGAAGTCGGCCTCGACGACGTCATCGATCTTCGCAAGGCAGGCATCGAGAAGCTTCGTCTGACGCCCAAGCAAATCAACAATGGCGAAGGCCCGCGGCCGTTGCGGCGGGAGTTTGCGCTTCTGCCAAAAGACGAAGTTCTTTTGACGCGTATGAACATTGGCTGGGAGACGGCGCTCGATAATGGGCGCCGTTGGCTTCTGCTTTACGGCTATCTGCTCCCTGCTGGACTATCGGCCGCCCAAGCCGATATCGCCATCGAGATCCCGGCGAGCTATCCGGCAGCCCAGCTCGACATGTTCTACGTCCGCCCGCCTCTCAAATTGGCGTCGGGCGCGGGGATCGCGCAAACCGAATCTATCGAGACAATTTTCGGGGAACCCCATCAACGCTGGTCGCGCCATCGGGCTTGGGATGCGGCGCACGACACGCTCGCCACCCATTTGGCGCTCGTCGATGAGTCGCTTCGCCGGGAAGTCGGCGCATGAGCGAGCTCACTATCCGCATGACGCAAGCCGCCCATACCACACTCAAAGCCCATCTCTTTCCCGGCGATAGGCTTGAGGCATCGGCTTTGATGCTGTGCAAAGTGGCGCGCGCCAAGCGCACCAAATATCTGGTGCGCGAACTGATGCTTGTGCCCCATGACGCATGCCAACGCCAACGCGATGCGCTAACCTGGCCTGGCGAATACGTGGAACAAGCTTTGGCTAAAGCCGAAGAAGAAGGTCTTGCCGTCATTGCCGCGCACTCGCATCCGGGTGGGCTGTTGGGGTTCTCAGCCGCCGATGATGCAAGCGATACAGATCTGATGCCCGCCATGGCCTGGCGCAAAGATTGTGCGCCTGGCTCGGCGATCATGACCGGCGGCGGCGAGATGCGCGTCCGCATCTATGAGGGAACAAAGGCCAGGCCGGCTTTGGTTCTGATCGCCGGGCACGATATTGCTGTTCACGGAGATGCGTTCGCTAAAGCCGTTCTTCCCTTCACCAGCGAGATGACGGAACGACTGGGCGCCATGACCGCCTGCGTCGTTGGCGTCTCCGGTACGGGTTCGATCGTGGCCGAACAGCTGGGGCGTCTCGGGTTTGGCGAAATCATCCTCATTGATTTCGACCATGTTGAGAAGCGCAACCTCAATCGCATTCTAAATTCGCGCGTGGCTGATCTGGGTCAGCGCAAGGTTGACATGTTTGCCGCCGCCATTCGTAGCTATCGTCCAGATTGCCAAGTGCATGTCGTCCCGCGCGCACTGTCGGACCGGGATGCGATCCTAGCAGCCAGCGACGCGGATGTGTTGTTCTGCTGTGTCGATACCGATGAAGGCCGGCAATTGGCCGATCGCACCGCATCGGCGTTTCTGATACCGCTTGTTGATATGGGTGTTTCGATTCCGACGCGCCGCGATGCCGCTGGCGCGCCGCAGGTCATCGAGGTCTGCGGGCGCGTGGATTATGTGTTTCCGGGCAGTTCCACATTGAGCGACCGCGGCGTCTATACGCCGGCGTCGCTCGAGGCTGAGTATCTCAAGAAGCATGCGCCGCGATCCCACGCGACCCGTATGGCTGAAGGCTATATCAAGGGCGTCATCGAAGAAGCGCCCGCCGTCATCGCGCTCAATATGCGCGCGGCCTCGGCTGCGGTGATGGAATTCATCGCTCGGGCCTTTCCATTCCGGCATGAGCCGAACGAGAATTTCGCACGTGCGATTTTCCTGTTGGCCGAAGGTTGTGAAGAACGCACGGCTGAAAGCGCGTTTGATCGCACCGAAAACGTGCTGCTCGGTTGCGGTGATGAGCGGCCCTTGCTTGGGCTACCCGCATTGGAGACGCCAATGCAGAGTATTGCGCGATGAGCCGCTCCCCTCTCTGGTGGCGCAGATTCAAAGCTTGGCTTGCGCCACGACGGCAGCTGGTGATCGTTGACGGCGACACGCTGCCCGCCGAGTTGCCTCCAAGCGATCTAATTTTGGCGCGTGACGACGGCGAAGATTGGAGCATTGGCATGCGCTGCCCGTGCGGGTGCGGTGAGCGGCTTGAGCTCATGTTGCTTCCGCACGTCAAACCACGCTGGTCTTTTGCGCTCGACGCAAACCAGCATCCGAGCCTTCACCCATCGGTGTGGCACCAATCTGGATGCCGCTCACACTTCTGGGTGCGCGGCGGCAAAGTCTTTTGGTGCGATTAGGGGCGCGTTTCTGACGTGTGTGTGCGCGCCGAACCGTTGCGCTTGTGTTGAACGCCCGATCGGTTGGCCTTGGCGGCGAGCTTCGATCGCTTGGCCCGCAGCTTTGGCGCGGGCGCAGCGACGGGCTTGGCGAGTTCGACGAGCTTAGTCAGCAACACGGCCGTGGCGCGCGCATCTTCGAGCGCGGTGTGGCGAAGCCCGCCGTTCATGGCGACATTGAAGTGCGCCAGGGCTTCGTCGAGACCGGCGCCGTTCAGATTTGAACGCCCAGCCAGCGCCATGAAGCGCAGAATGCCCGCGGTGTCGGTGGAGCGATGCGAAAAGATTGCGTCGTAGTTTTGCTCGGTCAAACGGCAGAGGCGTTTGAGAAAGCCGATATCGAAAGCAACATTGTGCCCGACAAGAGGGATCTTGTCGTCGCTCTTGAAATGCTTCTTCAGGAAGGCGCGGAATTTCTTCATCGCGTCAGTTGGGGTGAGTGCCGTTTTTGCGTGCTCAACCAAATCGATCTTGTTGATGCCCATCGCCTCGATGGTGAGCGAGAGCACAGGCTCCTTGATCTTCACCTCGAATTCAGCGCCTAGAACGCCGTCATCCCACACCACGGCGCCAAGCGAGAGAATGGAATTGGCCATCGGATCGATGCCGCCGGTCTCGGTGTCGAGCACAAGCATGCGCGTCATGGGCGATCCTCCCAGATCTTCTCGTTCAGCAGAGCCTCGTGCTCTGCCTTGTCGAGCTTGCCGGCGTAGCGGAGCGCCGAGAGCGTATCGGCATAACCAAGTGTAATAGCGCTCTCGGCGGCAGCCGGCTTGAAGTCCATTGCATTACCGAGATTCGCCTGAGGCTCGAACTCGATGAGCTCAGCTGAAAGCCGCGGCGCCTCGTCGCCGCCCAGATTGAGGAACTCCTTTTGGACCTTGGCGCCGATTTCCTGTTTCAGTTCAGGGGTAAGCACCAACGTTGCGATCCAGGACCGAAACAAAGACACACGATCTTTTTGTTTATCCACCTCCTGGTTGATGCGGTGCCAGGCCTTGATGATCGGCTTGGTGTGAACATGGTGATAGACCTCTTGGGTCCGCATCAAGATGTCGAAGAATTTGAGCTTCGGCTTCCCTTGGATGGTGCGCGGAGGATCTTGGCTGATGCAATAGACGACGCTCTCTTCCAAGAGTTGAGGCTTTTTGAGCTGATCCCCAAAATAATACCGGAGCACGTACGCGGCTTCGCGCGTCGGCGTGTGATTGCCGACACCGCCATCGACAAACCAGTTCGTCTCGGTTTGGCCGTTGTGTTCGATCTCCATTGACACCGGTGGAAAGAAAATCGGAATGGCCGATGAAGCCAGCAGCGCCGCACGCAAGAGTTCATCGGTTTTGATCTCGCGCAAATGCCCAAGTCGTCGCGCGCCATCTTTGAGCTTTGCATCCTCAGCGACTGCAGCCGCGACCAAAGGATGGGAATAGAACGCTCGCAACTCGCCACGCGTATAGTCAGTCGTCGCGATCACGAGGGGCGCTTTGAGAGCGTCCAAATGCACATTATCGGCGATGAGCTTGGCCAACGCCTTGTTCGAGTAGATCGAAAACGGCCCTCTGCCGGGGACCTTGCTAATGAGCCAGCCGCACACGAAATTCCAAAACGGCCAGCGGACCCAAACGCCCAAAATGTTGCGGTTGTTGGCCTGGCGCCAGAAGCGGATTGCTTCATCGGCCCCGGCAGAGGCCAAGAGATAAGCGTTAAGCGCGCCGGCGGAGGCGCCAACATAGACGAGCGGGTTGGTGATCTTCTTCTTGGCGCGATAGTTCTCGATTGCTTTGGCTGCGCCCGCGCCATAAGCGCCCTTCGCACCGCCACCGCTGATGACGAGGCAATGATAGACATCGTTTGCTAGCGTCTCTGTGGCCATTTATCCGCTCCCGCAATCGCGGTATTACCAGCCTGGAAGCGATTCAACCAGAAGGCGCGACGACGTTTGGATAGCGAAATGTCTTTCTGCAGAGCAACCAGCTTCACAAGACGCGGATACCTCCGTCGCCCTTGCTATCCCTTTTGACGCGCGCCACCTGGCCGACAAGCGCATGGTCTTCAAACGAGTAGAGTCCACCAGCGTATTGCGTCTGCAAACCCAACAACGTCTTCCGCTCAACACAGATCGCGAGGCGTCGAGAATCCGGAGAAAGGCGCGCCGCCTCCACTTTGCAATTCTGCTTAAGAGCACGCGCAAAAGCTGGTTGCATTTCAACCCATTCAGCTTGGCGATCGCTGGTACGCCGAGACCCATTCAATAAGTCAGCCATAGCCTGCAGCCGGTTGGTACGATCACAAACGTATTGAAAATGCACCCGTAGGCCCAAGAGCGAACAGGTCCGCACGTCGTCCGGATGGATGAGTTCACCACCCCACTCGCAGCGTACTGCCTCAACGGGCGCACAAAATTTCTGATAGGCGGAGCGCACCGCCTCGCTTTCGAGCAAGCGCGCTCTAGAAATGCTGCTCTCGACGAGTAGCGTACTCAGCGCGCGCGCGCCGCTGACCATCGAAGGCTCCAATTGATTAGGCAGCACCCGTTTCTTCGTGACGGCGCAGGCCTCGAGCACGCCAGGTCGAACAAGCTTACCCGTGGATTCGCATCGCTCGGCCTCGTTGGGCAACATGGGTTGCCGCGTCTCGTAGCATGAGATGAACTCCGACCGATGCCCAGATTGTCCTGACACCCCCGACGCCACGCGCTCATCCTCGCGGTAAAATTTCCCAGATACATCGCTCCGGGCCAATCTGGCCTTCAAGATGTCGGCGGCGGTAAACTCACATGTACCGATGTACGAGGGTTCCACCTTGTTGCGCGTAAGAGCGCAAGTTTTTAACAACCCTTTATCGACCACCTCTTGAGTGACATCAGACTTCGCTCCCTCATCGGCGCACATTTGTTTGCCCGAAAGGCTGCAACGCACGCCATATTCAGGCAACACGTATCGATTGCTAACTTCAGAGCGAATGAGGCGATGCCGGAGCACTCGTTTTCCCGACATCTCGCACGGCTCAAGACATTCAGTCGGCGCAGACAATCGCGTAAGTTCGCAACTCGCTAATACGGGCGCCGCCGTCAGCTGATTCTGGTGAGGAATGACCGAAATGTCGCTGGCATATGCCACGCCGTCTACGAGGTAACGCAAGTTCGCGGTAACATGTCTCGTAACCCGGCCGCTGAGCGCCACCAACGTGGCTTCCGTTCGCGGGGTGAATTCATCCTCCAGCTTCTGCCTCTTTCTCGCATCACCCCGAGAAGCTTCGACCTCTTGCGCCCGTCGCTCCAGGTAGAACCGGTTGAACTCACTCACATCTGGATCGCGGCGCGCGGCCTCCATAACAGCGGCGACGCGCAGGCCAGTGACAGACGGGTCCAGCATGAGGTCGTCTAACGGGTTGAGATTGGAGAGCGTCGCTCCGCTCGCGTGCTCCAACGGCGCACACGTCACCGAGACGAGACGTTCATAACTGTCGTGCTGCGTGCTAGACCGCACTCGGACCAAGGCTTCGCCGGTAAATAGACGTTGCACCGCTACTATTTTCGCATCGTCTGTGACCGCGCCAAATGAACCCACCCAATCGCGCGCAACCTGATCGACCCGTGCTCGAACGTCGTAGTCGGCGTCAGCGTCGTCTACTCGGTGGAGGCCGGATACTGTTAGTCGGTCAACAAAGCGAAGAAACGCCGGGCTACCCGGCGCGTAAAGAGGCGCTTTCGCAAACCTTGCCTCAACACCCTCACGCAAGCGCAGGTATTCCTGATCTTTCTGCAACGTCGCGCGTAGGACGCCTGGAGACACTTCCGCCACCGACCCGCCGAGGCTTGCAAACGCAGCTTGCAAGAAGGGCTCAAATTCTATCGATGGCCGTTGGCTGGAGAGCGTAGGCGTTCGGGGGCCAACGTATTCGTAACCCGCCTGATCTCCGAGCGTCGCGTCGATGTTCGCCTTTTCCGCCTCCAATGTTTTGGTGGCGGCATCGATGCTGGCTGCTATTTTCTCAGCAGCGGCATGCATGTCCATCCCAGCAAGTGCCGCGAGGACGAGCTCACGCATGCGATCCTCGAAGCCGTCTCCCTCATCGCCTTCTGCACCGACACCGGACGCCTCTAACAGGGACTCGATATCACCGATGGCATCACTCGCCATCTGGAGTTTAGCCATGAGCCGGCCGACGATGTATTCTTCAAATGTCCCCGCGAGCGTCATGTTGTAGATCACGACATTCTTGTGCATCGAACCGAGGCGCTGGACGCGTCCAATTCGCTGCTCCACGATCATCGGATTCCACGGGAGATCGAAGTTCACCAGCACGTTTGCGACCTGGAGATTGACGCCTTCAGAGCCGGCCTCGGTGGAAACTATGACTCTGACCTCTGGAGGATCAGCCTTAAAGCGCGCAATGGTTTCCTGATTTCTCGCGCCTGAAGAACCATTGATTATACCAACCTTCAGTCCGCACTCCTCAAGATACAGCTGAATGCTCGTTTGCGTCTCTAAGCGCGTCGTGAAGACAACCATCCGCCATCCGGAGGCGTTCTGCCTCTGCAGCTCCGCCACAAGCTGACCAAGTCCTTCAAGTTTTGCGGTGGTGCGCAAAGGCGTGACAATCGCGCGCACGGCGGCAGCCAGTTCTGGCGGCACCGACCCCTTTCGAGCTCTGTTGGTCAGCTCCGCCATGAGCGCACGGGGACTGCTGGTCAGCGCCTTCAAAATGTTGATCTGCGAGAGCCGGTCCAATTTTTGAATAGGCTCAGCGATCGTGGCGATTAGCTGTTTCTCGGCGGCGCTCGGCAAAACCTTACGCTGTTCAATCTTTCTCTCTGGAAAATCGAGTTTCGCATCACCGCGCCGCACGCGGGACATGTAGCCATAGACGATCTTCCGGAACTCTTCGCGTGCGTCAGGCTTCAAGACCCTAGCAGTCTCGCGACTGTCACCGATAAAACGACGCGCGAAAAGACCGTCGCTACCGAATGGATTCTCGTGCCCACGGGCTCCTGTGAGGAGCTCGACGAGCGAATAGATATCCCATAGTCGATTTTGGATGGGCGTTGCCGTCAACATCAATACAAAGCGAAAACGACGTCGCCTGAGTGCACGTTGAAAGACCTTCGCCACCTGAGGCGCCTTTTCGACGCCAAACAAGTTTCTAAGCTTGTGCGCTTCATCAAGCACGAGCATGTCGAAGCGATCTTCGGGAATTTTTTCGAGATGTTCTCGTGCTGAGTGATAGGTGGTGATGACAGCGCCGACGTCTTCAGGTTCGGCATTAATCAAATCGCTTCCAGTCACCACTTCGCCGGCAATATCGAACTTCGAAGCTAGTTCCTCTTTCCACTGCGGCCCGAGCAGTTTTGGCGCCACGATCAGTATCTTTTGGATGCGATTGCGGGCGATCAATTCGCTGGCGACTAGGCCAGCGGAAATCGTCTTGCCCAAGCCCACATCGTCAGCCAACAAAGTAACCGGCAAGCGCCGGCAAAATGTGATGAGATTCTGCACTTGATGTTGGAAAGGCTCGAAGCGCTGCGCCCAGCGAGGCGCTGACTTGAGGTCCGCTTCACTTTCAATGACGATTGGCTCTGTTAGTCCCCACTCCAACGCGGCTTGATACACCTCGAAGTCCTTTTCCGACTTCGCGTGGTTCAACACCTTCACTTGGTACGGAGCTTCCCTCGCACTCATCGTATGCTTACCCCTCGCAGCGCCTGCAGATTGATGGATCGATGTCCGGTCATCAAGCGAGCATCCACTCAACGTCGCATGCCTCTACCGTAGCCGCGAGAAAGATGAGGAGAAGCAAAGTTAGGCCCAAGATTGAATCCACCACCGGGATCTTCTTGCGTCTGCCATGGTGGACGAACATCCGATCTGGGCAGGTGTATCTGTCGGCTTCAACGCTGATGGCAGATGGAATCAGCGTTTGTCCTAACGGCCAAGGTCTTCAAGAGAGAGCTCAGCCCGCTCCCTGAGTTCCTTCAATCGATTGGGCAAGCGAGCGATTCTCACTAGTCTCGGTGGCGATATGAAGCTTCAGTCGAATACGCGATTCGGCTATTCAACATGCTAAGACTTTCGACGCGCATCGCATGCACGATGAACAACTATCGGCGCGCCGCGTGGAGACCGCGTTCGGACTTCTAGTTGGAGTGGGAAATGAACCCCATCAAGCCGGGTGCGCTGGGCCTGGGCCCTTGGCACCTCGGAACCAGCATCGCGATTGAAATCGATGTTGCGCGTCACTCAGCGCTTCGCGCTGCAGTGGAGGGCATTATCGATCTGCTCGCTTTCGAGGACCGTTACGCGATGGTCATCGATAACCTGATGGACCTTGAGCGGCACCTCTTCAACTGGTCACTGATCGACATGCTCCGGCCAATGGAAGGCTTTGCCGAACTGTTTGCGCACAAACGTGACGCCAATAGACACCTGGGCAATCTCCTGAGTGCGTGCCGGCAATACATTGATCAGACGCACCATCACCTCAAGCAGCACTTCGCCAAGACGCCAGTGACAAGCCAGGCCGCGCTAAGTGAACAGTACGATTTGCACTTGAGCTTTAGGGTGATGGAGGCCCTTCGCAATTACGTCCAGCATGAAGATCTTGGAGTTCATTCCGTGAGCGTCGGCGGCAGCTGGCTTGAGTCATCTGGTAACAAGGCCCGGCGCTATGTTGTTTCGATCGGACTCGATCTTGATCATTTGGCGAAAGCCACAAAGTTCAAAGCCGCGACCCTTGCTGAACTTAAGGCGTTGACCAAGGCGCCCGATCTCAAACAGATGATCCGCGAATACATTTCCGCGCTTGCTGTTGCACATAGCAAAATGCGCAAGGCGCTCGACCTTCAAGTAAAGGAGTGGATCGCTACGATAGTGGAAGCCTTCTCTGACGTTCAAGAGGCGTATCCGAACGAGAAGCTCCATTGGCTGGCAGTCTTCGAGCAACACGAGAATGGAACGCGCACCAAGCTCCTAGACGTGGGTCGAGAACCAGGCGAACGTCTCACGAGCCTTCAGCGCACCAATCAGACAACACTCAATCTGGGGCCCGCCTACGCCAGCACCGAAGCCGTGCAATCCGTGTAGTTTTCTGCATCGCGGGTTCGATGCTCAGTTCCGATTCAAGCCCTCTTCGCCGCGAGTGAAGAGAATGCGTTTCCAATGCGCTTCGCGCGCCAAGATAACGTCATCGGGCGTGGCTCGTGGACGATGCTCCAAGAGTGCGAAGCGAAAATTCTGGCGACAATACGAGAGACTGGGATGAGTCACGAGCGAGCGCAGCTCGGCATTGCCACCATGCCCACTCGCGACGTAGGCGTTCCAGCGCGACCAGACGCCGGCGTCGCCATAGGCCGAGCCGACGTAGCGCTTGCCGGTCGCGATATCGGTGATGAGATAAACGCCCTTGATGCTCTCGAGCGCCGCCTTCCAATCAGGACGTTCATTCCGCACCAACGCCTCCAATTCCTCGAAAGTGAGGTCGATCTCTTCGTAGCCAGGGAAGGTTCGACCGGAATAAGCCTCACGGAGAATCTCAATCACCTCGAAATCGGTGTAATGGTTCTCGAAATTAACGCGCGTTGTCCGACTGCGATAAGGCGAGCGGAGTTTAAGACGGCCGATGAAATCACGCCCGCCCGTCGACAAGCGAACTTCATAGCGGTCGCCGGGCCGCGCGATCACATCATAGACGCCGCCGAACAGCCACGCGTCGGTCTCGTGATAGAATTGCATCAACGCGAAGATGCGGGGGCGGTTGAAATCATCCCTGCCCGGCCAATACTCCTGCCAGCCTTGCCATTCCTGCCGGTCGCGCACGAACACTTCGAGCGGCTGATTGATCTCGTTCCAGCGCGCGAAATGCAGTTTGTAAGATGCTGGGTCGGCTATCGGCCAGATATCCGCGAGTTTGATTGTCATTTCTCTTAGCCTCAATAGCAGAAACCAATCTCGTGGACCGCGCCGCACATTGGAAGGTAGCGCGGTTAGGCGTACATCCAAAATAGACCACCATAGGCGTGCTCATCGCCGTTCGCTTCTTGCGCGGTCCCCTAGGAAGCCACTAGTGTTTCCGAGTGGAAAAGCTGCTGAGGCATTTCGGCTTTGCGATTTCGGTCACGCTGCTCTCTTCGAGCGTGGCGTTCGCCGACGTAGGTGCGAGCGCTTTGGCCTATCTCAGATCATGGCACGTCGGCGCGTCGACGGCTGAGGTTATTCGTAGTCTTGGCTCGCCAGACTTTGTGATTCTTCCAACTGACAATGACGACATCGGACAAGAGCTGCGAGAAGATCATCTCGGCCGTGAGCTTGTATGGCGCGTGCGAGGCTGCGCGCCAGTGCGCGCCCAGGTCGACCTAAACGGCCGAACCGTTGGCCTCGACTATTCCTCGCTCGTCACACCCCAGACGTTCTGCTCCGCCACAATGGTTGCGGCGCTCACTCCGTCACCTCGATACTCCTGCGCTCACGCCGATCGGCAGCCGCATTGCAGGTAACGCTTCGCCTCGTTGCGGAAACCGCAGGTCGACAGCGACGGCGCGTTCCTGTGCTGGCTAGCGAGCGGCACCGCGGATCACGGACCACCGTGAGCGGCTTTGCGGATCTTCAAGAACAAGCCGCCATTCTCAAAGTCAGAGCCACGCCATTTGGCGTCGGCTTGTTATCCCCACGTCCGACGGCGCCTTTAGCGCTGTAGCCGGCGTTTCGCTTGCTCTACCTAGGCGCGTAGTCACACTGGTCGCGCGATTCGACCGTGGAGCATCACATGGGCAGCAGTGGATCGGGGCGCATCACCGATTATCCCGGCACATCGAAATCTGGAGGGGACGGTGGACCAGATGGGCCGCCGGAGGATCGGTGCGCGCAAGCATTTCAAGCTACGCTGGAGGACGTCGGACAATCGGACTATTTCAAAACGCACGGAGCGCTGCCGTCCGTCAAAACCCAGCTTGAGGTCGTCCATGCCAAGCGCCTTGTAGTGCGCACCGCAACCGGCGAAAGTGTGGGCAACCTCCCGACTTCCTACAATTATCTCGCCGGATGCATCAAAGCCGGCTGGAGCTATGTGGGGCTGGTGCTGACCACCACGTCCGGCCCGCCTGAGCCGACTATCATTGCGAGTTTTGTGCCGACCCGGCC
>JBBCFZ010000008.1:0-85975 GCA_037200505.1 Terricaulis sp.
ATGTCCGCGAGGCCCTCGCCGAGTTCCGTGCTCAGTGCGCTTAAAAGCGCCGGCGATAAGCGCGTGCGCGACGAAATGGGCCCGCGTTACGGCATTGTCGCAAAGGACGCGTTCGGCGTGCCGATGGCGAAGATCAAGGCGATCGCCAAGGAGATCGGGCGCGATCACGATCTCGCGATTGAACTTTGGAAGAGCGGAAATTACGACGCGCGTCTGCTGTGTTCCATGATCGCCGACCCCGCGCGCGTGACGCCGGCGCTCATGGATCGCTGGCGGCGCGACTTCGACAATTGGGGCGTGTGCGACACGCTCTGCTTCAACCTGTTCGACAAAACGCCGTATGCATTCGCGAAAGTGGAGGCGTGGGCGGCGTTGAACGATGAATTTGGCAAGCGCGCAGCATTTGCGCTGCTGGCTTCGCTCGCGCTGCATGACAAGAAATCGGAGGACGCCACGTTTGCGCGCCTTCTGCCGCTCTGCGCGAAGGCCGCCAGCGACGACCGCAATTTCGTGAAGAAAGCCGTGAGCTGGGCGCTGCGCGCGATCGGAAGCCGGCGCGCGAAATTGCACGACGCGTGCATAGCGACGGCGACCCGGCTCGCTGCGTCGGAGGATGCGACGGAGCGCTGGGTGGGGAAGGATGTGTTGAGGGATTTGTCGCGGCCGTTGGTGAAGGGAAGGCTGGCGAAGAAGAAGTGATGCGGCGCGTGCAAGGCGAACCCTCCCCCTTGCGGGGAGGGTAGGGTGGGGGTGCGGGCAGTGCTTCCTCCGGAGAGCACACCGCCGTTACCCCCACCTCCAACTCCTCCCCGCAAGGGGGAGGAGAGTCACTTGTGCTTGCTGCGTTGCGCCAAGAGCGCTCAATCAAAAATATCGAACATATCGAAACCGCCGCGCCGTTTGCGGCCTTGCGCATCGTAGCCGCGCTCACCGCGCTCACCGCGCTCACCGCGCTCGCCGCGTTCGCCTTGCTCGCCGCGCTCGCCATAGCCGCTTGCATGGCTCTGCCGTTGCTGCGGCTGGCTTTGCTGCGGGGGATGGGTGCGGCGGTACTCTTCGGGGTCTTGGTAGAATTGGTCGCGGTCGCGCGTGAAGGCGGCTTGCTCTTCGCGTCCGCCGGAGATGATTTTTTCGAGTTCGCCGCGGTCTAGCCACACGCCTCGGCAGGTGGGGCACATGTCGAACGCCACATCCGCGCGTTTCACTTCCTGCATGGACGCATTGCAATTGGGGCACATCAGCAGCGGCATCGTTTCCTCCTCCTTGAACCAGCGGGGCATATGGAGACGCGGGGGCCGAGGCGCCACCGCCACACGTCGAATTTACCCGCGCCGCGCCTTGGAACTCCGGGCGACGCGCCCTATGGTCCGGGCGTTTTCTGGAAGGAAAAAGAGCACATGCCCGCGCCCGTTTCTCAAGCTCTCCGCCGCATCAAGCCATCGGCGACTTTGGCGGTGACCGCCAAGGCGCGCGCGCTGAAAGCGGCGGGGCGGGACGTGATTTCGCTGGGCGCCGGCGAGCCCGATTTCGACACGCCGGAGAACATCAAGGAAGCGGCGATTCGAGCGATCCGAGAAGGCAAAACCAAATACACCGATGTCGACGGCATTCCGGAATTGAAGGACGCCATCGTCGCGAAATTCGCGCGCGAGAACGAGCTTCGCTACACGCGCGCGCAAGTGAATGTCTCGCCGGGCGGGAAGGCCGTGATCTTCAACGCCTTCATGGCGACGCTCGATCCGGGCGATGAAGTGGTGATCCCCGCGCCCTATTGGGTGAGCTATCCCGACATGGTGCTGCTGACCGGCGCGACGCCGGTATTCGTGGAAACCAAGATCGAGCACGGCTTCAAGATCAATCCGCATGATCTCGGCAAGGCGCTGACGCCGAAGACCAAATGGATCATCCTGAATTCGCCGTCGAACCCGTCGGGCGCGGCCTATACTTGGGATGAGCTGAAAGCCATCGCCAATGTGCTGATGGCGTTTCCGAACTGCTACATCCTCACGGACGACATGTACGAGCATCTCGTCTATGGCGGGTTTCGCTTCGCCACCATCGCGCAAGTCGAGCCCGCGCTTTACGACCGCACACTTACGATGAACGGCGTGTCGAAAGCCTATTCGATGACGGGCTGGCGCATTGGTTATGCGGCGGGGCCGGAGGCGATCATCAAGGGCATGGCCAATATCATGAGCCAGTCCACGTCGAACCCGTCGTCGGTCTCGCAATATGCGAGCGTGGAAGCGCTGAACGGTCCGCAGGATTTCATTCCGAAGAACCAGAAGCTGTTCGAAGGCCGCCGCGATCTCGTCGTCTCGATGCTGAACCAAGCGCAGGGGCTCAAATGCCCGACGCCGGAAGGCGCGTTCTATGTCTATCCATCGTGCGAAGGCGCGATCGGGAGGAAGACCGCGAGCGGCGCGAATATCAACAACGACGAGGATTTCGCGCGCGAGCTGTTGGAGGCTGAAGGCGTTGCGGTCGTGCACGGCGCGGCATTCGGCACGAGCCCGTGCTTCCGGATATCATATGCGACGTCGAACGCGCTGCTGGAAGATGCTTGCACGCGGATACAGCGCTTCTGCGGCTCTCTCTCTTGATAAACCGCGTCCCTTCTCTCCCGCGAGGGGGAGAAGGTGGCGCGAGCAACGCGAGCGACGGATGAGGGGGCGTGTTTCAAAATGTGCTCCTCATCGATGAGCGCGCGTCCTGAAGCATTCCCCCTCATCCGTCAGCTTCGCTGACACCTTCTCCCCCTCGCGGGGGAGAAGGGATGATAGCTGAAAGACCACGTGCCGCCTCTCGCCATCGCTCTCGCGCTGACCTCCGCGCTCATCCACGCCAGTTGGAACGCCGTCTTGAAGCGCGGCAGCGACCGGCTGACGGATACGTTTCTTGTCGGCATTGGCGGCATGGCGCTGGGGCTGATCGCGATTGCATTTCTGGGTCTGCCGCCCGCGGCGGCGTGGCCGTTTCTGATCGTCTCGGCGGGCCTGCATACGCTCTATTGGTTCACCTTGATGAAGGGCTATGACGCGGGCGATTTGAGCCATGTCTATACGCTCGCGCGCGGTTCGGCGCCGTTGCTGGTGGCGATGGGCGCGGCGCTTGTGGCGCATGAAATACCGGGCGGCGTGGAGATGGCCGGCATCGCGCTCATCAGCGTTGGCGTGCTCTGCGTGGGCTTTAGCCCACGCGCGCCGTTGCGCGCGACGCTCTGGGCGTTGGCGATGGGCGCATGCATTGCGAGCTATTCGCTGGTCGATGCGTTGGGCGCGCGCGTGGCGGGCAGCGCGGCGCTCTTCATCTCATGGAATTGCGTGATGATGTCGGGGCCGCTGATCGCGTTCGCGCTTCTGCGGCGCGGGCCGGCGCCGCTGATGCGGGCGGCGCGGCGCGATCCATGGCGCGGTATTGGCGTCGGGATGATCTCGATGGTCGGCTACGGCATCGTGCTGTGGGCGCAAACCTTCGCGCCGATCGCGCAAGTCACCGCGCTTCGCGAAACCTCGGTCGTGTTCGGCGCGCTGATCGCGTGGGTCTTCATGCGCGAAGCAGTGGGCGCGCGGCGTTGGATCGGCGCGCTGCTTGCGGCGGGCGGCGCAGCGCTGATTGCGTTCGGCTAAGAAAAAAGCCGCGCAGCCATGAAAGGCGCGCGGCTTAAAAGTGTGCCTTTGGGGGAGGAGACCACCCGAGAGTGGTCGTCGTGCGTAGGCAACGCACATCCGGGAGAATAGGTCCGATCAGGGCGGCAAAAAGGCGAGCAGGTGTCGATGCTTAGGGATTAAACGGCGCGTCGCCCCAATCCCTAATTGGTCCAATCGGCCGCTTGCTCGATCAGAAATTGCCGAAACGCCGCGATGCGCTTGGAGCGCTTCAGGTCGCTTGGATAGATGAAATAGACGTCGAAGCTCGGCCCCGGCAGATCCGGCAAAACCTTCACCAGGTTCTGATTGCCGCGCGCCATATAGTCCGGCACCGACGCGATCCCGAAGCCGGATTCGACCGCCTGCAGCATGCCATAGACATTGTTGATCTCGAGCAGCGGCGGGCGCGGTTTGGCGTCCTCGCGGCCTGCGCGCTGAGCCCAATCCAGCTCACGCATCGGCGTCGGCACGCCGGCCTGATAGGCGATGATGCGGTGATGATCGAGATCGTCGACCTCCTTCGGGGCGCCATGGCGCTTGATGTAAGCGGGCGAGGCGTAAAGGCTCACATGCACTTCAAGCAGCTTGCGCTGGATAAGATCGGCATGCGTCGCGGCCCAAAGGCGAATGGCGCATTCCGCTTCCAGCTTCAGCAAATCATATTCGCGGTCATCGAGCAGAATTTGGAGGCGCGTCTCGGGATAGGAGTCCGCGAAATTCACCAGGCGCGGCGCAAGCCAAGTCGAGCCGAACGCCACCGGCGCGGTGACCTTCAGATCGCCGATCACCTTTTTCGCGCGCGTCCTTCAGCGTCGATTCCGCGATCATCGCGGCGCCCGCCATTTCCCGCGTGAATTCACGGAGCGCCATGCCGGGCCCGGTAAGCAGGAGCCCGCGCGCGTGACGCTGGAAGAGGGGCACACCCATGCCGCTTTCGAGCGCGGCGATCTGGCGGCTGACGGAGGACTGGCTGACGCCCAGCTTCTCGGCAGCGGCGGTCAAGCTGCCGGTCTCGGCGGCATAATGGAAGGTTTTGAGCTTGTCCCAGTCCATGGCGGATCATGCTGCGGCGACGCCTGGCCGCATTCGCCCAAGCAGGGCCTGCATAATTGCATAGCTCTAGGCAGGCGTCGAGGCGGTTAGTCCTTCCGGCTCACCACGCAGCCATACCAGCCCATGCCGCGATAGGTTTCGTAGCCGGGGGTTAGGCAGAAGCCGACGACGTCGCCGTGGTCGTTGATGTAGGTGCCTTGGTTTTTGCCTTCGTGCTTGAGCGGGAATGTTTCCGAGAGCAGGCCCTTTTTGTCGGATGAAGCGATGACGCGCCCAGTGCTGTCGAGCAGCATGGCGCGGGTGGTTTCCCATTCTTCCGGTGAAAGACGCAGACCTTCGACGATGGCTTGGGCTTGCGGCGTCCAATCGAAATGGATGCCGAGCACGCCGAGTGGGCGCCCGCGCGCTGCGCCGCGTGCGCGCACGGCGGTGGCGTAGGTGGCGACGGCGGCGCCGCTGAGCGCGCGGTTCGATGCGATATTGGCGCAGACATAATCGTCGCCGGAATGCGTGTTGATGGCCTGGTTGAACCAGCCTTCGCCGGAAACGCTCACGCCTTGGGTCGCGTACTTGTCCGGGCGGCCATTGGCGATGACGCGGCCCGAAAGATCGCAGAGCCAGAGATCGAGATAAACGGTGTAGGCGTTCAAGATGACGCCCATGCGCTGAGCCGCGTGCGCGCATTGCTCGGGCGTGGGATCGGCGGCGCAATCGACGACGGCCGCGTCGGTCGCCCACCAGCGCACATCGCAGCTGCGTTCGTAGAGATTGCGGTCGATCAATTCGACGGCGTTGAGCGAGAGATCAATGAGCCGCTTGTGCGCGGCGCTTTCCACGATGTCGCGCGAGCGGTCGCGGAGTTCGCCGACTTGCGCGACCAATTCACTGCGCAGCGCGCCCGATAATTCTTCGATCTGTAGCGAGATGGCGCGCACTTCTTCGGCGATCACCGCAAAACCTCGGCCCGCCGTGCCGGCGCGCGCGCTTTCGATCGAGGCGTTGAGCGCCAGGATTTTGGTGCGGCGCGTGACGTCTTGGATGCGCTCGATCTTTTCGTGGAGGGTGCGGGTAACGCGCGCGGCCATTTGCGCGGCGAGATCGGCGGTGGAGGCGCGCTGCGCGCTTTCATCGACCTGGGTCTGGGCAAGCGCTGGCCGCATGGCGAATCCGATGTGTGAGAGACGGCCGATTTCGCCCAGATCGGGGTTAATGCGGCGTAACCACTTCCGCCGGCGGCCATGGTTCGCGCGCGCTTGGCCTAAAAATGCGTGACATTAATGCGAATCGCTTAGTCTCGGCCTCGGGGTAATGATGGAGCGGGCCATGAGCCGGACAATGACCGAAGAGGCGCGCAGCTATTTCGAGGCCGAATCCGCCAATGCCGAAGCCCGCGACGAACGTCGCTTCGCCCGTGCTGCGGCGCGCCTGCAGCATTGGCTGAAGCGCACAAGCGACGGGCGCGGGAATCAGGCGGCTTAGGCGCCCGCGGCGTCCTCGAAATCCTCAGTCATTCCGGGCGAGCGGAGCGAGACCCGGAACCCAGGGATCGTAGAGTTCGGTGTGTTGGCCCTGGTTCCGGATCACGCTTCGCGTGTCCGGAATGACTGAGATAGTTCTGAATTTCCTGCGGCAAAGCGCTTAAGCCGCTTGCCCGCTCATCCCGCTGGCGGCGTGGTCGCTGATGCTGGCTTCCAGGAATTTTTCAGCTTCGAGCGCGGCCATGCAGCCGAGACCCGCGGCGGTGACGGCTTGGCGATAGGTTTCGTCGGCGACGTCGCCCGCAGCGAACACGCCGGGCACGCTGGTTTGCGTCGTGCCGGGCTTCACCAGGATGTAGCCGCTGTCCTTCATGGCGAGCTGGCCTTTGAAAAGCTCGGTCGCGGGTTGGTGGCCGATGGCGACGAACACGCCGTCGACTTTGCGCTCCTCACGCTCGCCGGTGACGAGATTGCGCAGCACCACGCCCGTGACGCCGAGCGGATTCTCGTGGCCCAGCACGTCTTCCAGCGCGGTATTCCACACCATCTCGATTTTCGGGTGATGCAGCAGCCGCTCCTGTAGAATTTTCTCGGCGCGCAATGAATCGCGGCGATGGATGAGCGTCACCTTGGTCGCGAAATTTGTGAGATAGAGCGCTTCTTCGACAGCCGTGTTGCCGCCGCCGATTACGACGACTTCCTTGCCACGATAGAAAAAGCCGTCACAGGTTGCGCACGCCGAGACGCCGAAGCCTTGGAATTTGTGTTCGCTCGGCAGGCCGAGCCACTTGGCTTGCGCGCCGGTGGCGATGATGAGCGCGTCGGCCATATAGCCGTGGCCGCCGTCGCCGATGAGGTGGAAGGGGCGCTTGGAGAGATCGGCGGAGACGATCGTGTCCGAGATCATCTCGACACCGACATGCCGCGCCTGCGCGGCCATCTGCTCCATCAGCCACGGCCCCTGGATGGTGTCGGCGAAGCCCGGATAGTTTTCGACGTCGGTGGTGATGGTGAGCTGGCCGCCGGGTTGGATGCCGCTGATCAGCAGCGGTTTGCGCATCGCCCGCGCCGCATAAATGCCCGCCGTATAGCCAGCCGGTCCCGATCCGATGACGATGATCGGGGCGTGGCGAAAGGGCTGGGCGTCGGCCATGGAGAATCCTTGCGGCGGGAATCGGCAAAACCAATATGGCCATCACGGCGGAGGCGCAAAAGTCGAAGCTCGGGTCTTTGCGGAATTTGTACGAAATAGTACAGATAAGTGTCTGTTCTTGACCGGTTCATTGCGGGTTCAGAAGGTTCCTGGCAGTAGTCGGGTGCTGGGCAAGGGCGGCGCAAAGTCGCTTTCAAGAGAAATAGCGAGATGGCGCAGAAGACGGTTCTCCTAGTCGAGGATGACGCCTTGATTGCCATGGAGATGGAGGAGCGCCTCTTCGACATGGGCTATGGCGTGCTTGGGCCCTGCGCCACGCTTGAAGCGGCTGAGCAAGCGCTCGCCGCGGGCTTGCCGGACGCGGCGCTGCTCGACGCCAATCTGCGCGGCCAGACCACGGTGGCGCTGGGCGTTTCCTTGTTCGACCGCGGCGTGAAGATCGTGTTTTGCACCGGCTATGAAGAGATCAAAGGGCTCCCCCCGCACATGGCGAGCGTGTCAGTGCTGACGAAGCCCATCAGCGAAGACGATATGCGCAGCACGCTGAAGCAGCTGCTGGGCGCCTAGCCAGTTTGTATCTGGGATCGCTGTTGCGCATTTCATATTTCGATGATACTAGAAATATGGAATGGTAAGCAAGGCGGATATCGCGACCGAGGCGGTCGATAGATTGGGCGCGCTCGCCAATGAGCATCGCCTCGCCGTGTTTCGGCTGCTGGTGCAGGCTGGCCCGGAAGGGCAGGCCGCCGGCGCCATCGCGGATGCGCTCGATCTGCCCGCGTCGTCGCTCTCATTTCATCTCGCACACCTCACGCGCGTGGGCCTCATCACGCAGCGGCGCGAGAGCCGTTCGCTGATCTATGCGGTGGATTTCGCCGCGATGAACGGCCTCGTCGGCTTCCTCACTGAAAACTGCTGTGGCGGGCGCGATTGCGCGCCGAAGAGCGCGAAACGGAGCCGCGCATGAGCGAACAGCATCGATCCTATAATGTGCTTTTCCTGTGCACCGGCAATTCGGCGCGCTCGATCATGGCCGAAGCGATTCTTTCTCGCGCGGGCGCTGGAAAGTTCAACGCCTTTTCGGCGGGATCGCAGCCGAAGGGCGCGGTCAATCCTTATGCGCTCAATCTCCTGAAGCGCTTCAATTACAAGACCGACGCGTTTCGCTCGAAGAGCTGGGACGAGTTCGCGCAGGCAGGCGCGCCGCCGCTCGATTTTGTGTTCACGGTTTGCGACAACGCGGCGGGCGAAGTCTGCCCGATCTGGCCGGGGCAGCCGATGACGGCGCATTGGGGCATTCCTGACCCAGCGGCGGAGGATGGCACGGAAGCGCAAGTCGCGGCGGCCTTCGTCGAAGCGTATGCGCGGCTCAACAACCGCATCAGTATTTTTACGGCGTTGCCGTTTGAAAGCTTGGATCGGTTGTCGTTGCAGAAGCGGCTGCAAGGGATTGGTGAGACGCGAGACGCGGCGCCCAACCGTTCCCCGGACGCCGCTTAGCGGCGATCCGGGGTCCATCCATCCGCAACGCACGAGACGATCCATGGACCCCGGCTCTGCGCGTGCTTCGCACGCTTGGCCGGGGCGCGGTGTAAAGGAATGCGCACGTGCCTTTGACGAGACGCCTCGCGGCTGAGTTCGCAGGTTCGTTGATCCTTGCCGCCGTCGTCATCGGCTCGGGGATCATGGGCGAGCAACTGGCGGCGGGAAACGCCGCGATTGCGCTGCTTGCGAACACTGGCGCGACGGCGGCCATCCTGTTCGTGCTGATCGTCGCGCTTGGCCCGATATCCGGCGCGCATTTCAATCCGGCCGTGAGCCTGGTGATGGCGTTGTGCCGCGACCTCAGCGTGGGCGATGCGTTGCTCTACATTGTTGCGCAGATCGCCGGATGCGTCGCCGGCGCGATGCTGGCGCATGCTTTGTTCGAATTGCCGCCGCTCCAGACAAGCGCGCATGTGCGGTCGGGCGGGGCGCAAATGCTGTCGGAAGGCGCGGCGACGTTCGCGTTGGTCGCGTGCATTCTCCTGGTGTCGCGCGCGCGGGCTGACGCCGTTCCCGCCGCCGTCGCGCTCACCATCGCCGCAGGCTATTGGTGGACATCCTCGACCTCGTTCGCCAATCCCGCCATCACGATCGCGCGCGCTTTGAGCGACACCTTCGCCGGCATTCGCCCGCAAGACGCGCCGGGCTTCATCGTCGCGCAGATCATTGGTGCGTTGGCGGCGTGGCTCTGCTGTGCGTGGCTGCTTGCGGCCAAGCGCGAACGCGCCGCGTAGGCGCAACTACACAAGCCGACGCCAAATTCTAGAAACCGCCGCGCGAGGCGCGTAAAGTTCCCACGCTGCGGCGGGGGATCGTCGTGAGGATTGGCGTCTGGATTTTACGCGGGCTTGAGCGGCTTCTGATCGGGGCCGGGCTTTTGCTTTGGGTTTTCATCGGGCTCCTGGCCGTGCTGGCGGCATGGGCGATGAATTGGGACGCGCCGCCCTCCATGTCCGACGCGCCGTGGTGGATGCGAAGCGCCGCGGCGCTTGGCGTGTTCATGACGTCGATCGGTTCGGTCGTCGTTCTGCGCATCACCAAGCAATGGCGGGCCTTTGCGCTGACGGTCGCGTTTGGCGCGCTGCTCTGGGGCTATGCGTTCTACGTTTTCGACGCGATCCACCACACGCTCGCGGACGCGCCTTTCCTCTATGTCGCGGTGGGGCTTGCCGTGTGGCTGATCTTCATCTTCGGCGCGGGCGCGTTCCCGTCGCGCGCATGGGGCGTTGTGATCGCGACCGTGTTTGGTGCGGCCCCGTTGATCGCCGTGGCGGTCTTTTCCTACGCCAACATCAATATGCGCTCTGAAACGGTGTCCGGCGTTTTGGAGGTTGCGCCCCAGACGCTGGACGTGGCGCCCGAAGAGCAGAGCGCGTTGAGCGACCAGTTCCAGATCGAGGAATTGCGCTTCAACAAGCCTGAGCGCATGCGCATCAATCACGCCTATGTGGTGGAAGCGCAAATCGGCGCCGACGCCGCGCCGATTCTGGGCGATGTCGGCGACACGGTGACGCGCGACATCACCATCCCCGAGTCGCGTCATGTGCGTGTCGAGCTGATCGCGAACGATTTTGAGATCGAGCAATTGCATCAGGTCGAAGACGTTCTGATCGCGCCGGGAACGACGGGCACATGGACATGGCGCGTAACGCCGCGCGTGTCGGGCGCCGAGCGGCGCATGCTGCTGCAAGTCTATGGCCTGGTGCAGCAAAATGGACGCGACGGTCAGGTGCTGATCAAGACATATGAGGAAACTATTCCCGTCGATGTGACGCCCTTGGATCAAGCGCAGATCTACGCGGAAGCGTTCTTGTCCCGGTGGGATGTGATCGCGGGCATCGCCGGCGCGATTGGCGGGCTGTGGATGTTCTTCAGCGCAATCGTGAAATGGTTTCGGAGGCCACGCGGCCGTGCGCAGCCTGCGTGACGCGCTCTAGCGTGCGCCTGCGCGTGCGGCCCACGCGGTGAGCACGGCGGCGGCGACGCGGTCGGTTTCCAAGAGTGGCGCGTAGCTCCAACTTTCGAGCTTGCCACTGAAGCGGCGCGCGCAGCCGCGTTTGGCGAGGCTCATGTGAAAGCGGTCGAGTTTGCCGCCGGGGCCGTCGACCGGGATGATGTAAATCGGCTTGCCGCTGGCGGCGGCTTCGGTCGCCATATTGACGCTGTCGGCGGTGACGAAGATGACGTCGGCGGCGCTCAGCAAGGCGAAATAGGGATTGAGCCCTTCGCCCTCGTAAAACACCGCGCAATGCGGCGCGAGCCAGGTGCGGAGCGCGACGCGTGCGGCTTCGCTGGTCCGGCGCGAGAGCGTGGCCATCAGCGTGCCGCCGGTGGCGCGCTGGACTTGCACCATGGTGTCGGCAATGGCGCGAGCGCGCACGGCGCCGATGTCCTGGCGTTTGGATTTGCCGCCGATCAGCAGCGCGAAACGTGGTTGGGGGAGATCGTCGAGCGCGACGGGATAATCGGCTTGCGCTTGTTCGAGGCGATCGGGCGTCACGCGATGACAGGCGCCGACGATGGGGAGCACGTTCTGGCCTTCGAGCCCGTCATGGATCGGCGGGATCACCACGTCGAACTCGCGCGGATTGACGCGCGGGTCCTGCAGCTGCGCGACGAAGGTGCGCCCGCGCGACCAGGCGCGCACGCCCATCGAGAAGGGCACGGACGCGCGGCCGCAGCCGATCCAGATGTCGGGCCAGGGCGGGTTGATGAAGTCCGAGCCTTCTTTCAGCGCTTGGCGCGGCGCGGGAACGAAGCCCGGCGGAAACCAAGAGAAGGGGGTGCGGAGCCGGACGCGCTTGATGGTGATCTTCGCCGGCGCGCGGCGCGCGATGGCTTCGGCGAGCCCCAGCGCCTGGTTCTCGATGCCCGCACGGCCGTCGCTGACCGCCCACACATTGAGCGGTTCGGCGGGCTGGAAACCGACGCTTTTCATTGCCGATACAGCGTCCCTCCCCCTTGAGGGGGGAGGGCAGGGTGGGGGTGAGATCGTAGAGCGCGGTGCGTGGGCCTCACCCTCCCCCTACCCCCTCCCCTCCAGGGAGGGGGAGCGCTCAAGCTTGTGAGCGCGGCGGGTTTGATCAGAGGAATTTCACTTTCACGATCTCGTACGATTTGGCGCCGCCGGGGGCCATAACCTCGACGATGTCGCCTTCTTCCTTGCCGATCAGCGCGCGCGCGATCGGGGAGGTGATGGAGATCTTGCCGGCGCGGACGTCGGACTCGTCTTCGCCCACGATCTTATACTTTGATTTTTCAGCGGAATCTTCATCGAGCAAGGTGACGGTCGCGCCGAATTTGACGTTCTTTCCGGAGAGTTTGGAGACGTCGATGATCTGCGCGCGTGCGATCTTGTCCTCGATCTCGGCGACGCGGCCTTCGATGAAGCTCTGGCGTTCCTTGGCCGCGTGGTACTCGGCGTTCTCGGAGAGATCGCCGTGCGTGCGGGCTTCCGCGATCGCCTGGATCACGGTCGGGCGTTCCTGGGTCTTCAAACGCTTCAGCTCTGCGTCGAGGGCTTGGTATCCCTCGGCCGTCATTGGGATTTTTTCCATATTATGCGGGCTTCCGTACGTCTCTGAACTAGAAGGTTGAACCGGCGGCGGCCGTTCCGTCAAGCGTAGGTCTGAAGGGCCCGGACACCCAGGGGCGCGCCGGTTTTGATCCGCCGAATGGCCTGGATCGCGGCCTTGGCCCCCGAAACCGTGGTGTAATAGGGGATGTTCTGCGCCAGCGCGGTCCGGCGGATGGAATAGGAATCCCGATAGGATTGAGCCCCTTCGGTGGTGTTGAACACCAGGTGAACCTCCCCGTTCTTCATGGCGTCGACAACGTGAGGGCGGCCTTCGGCCACCTTGTTCACGGCTTCGACCGTCAAGCCCGCCGCAGCGAGATGGGTTGCCGTGCCCCCCGTGGCAAGCACCCTGAAGCCCAATTCGATCAAATCGCGGGCGGCGGGGATCATGGCGTCCTTATCGGTCGCCTTCACCGAGATGAACACGCAGCCGGCGACGGGCAGCGTCGAGCCCGCCGCGATCTGGCTCTTGGCGAAGGCGGCCGCGAAGTCGGTGTCGAGGCCCATGACCTCGCCGGTCGAGCGCATCTCGGGGCCGAGGATGGGATCAACGCCCGGGAAGCGCGCGAACGGGAAGACGGCTTCTTTCACCGCGATATGGGCGTGCTTGGAATGCTTGAGCCCGAGGCTCTTCAGCGTCGCGCCCGCCATCACTTTTGCGGCGGCGGCGGCGATGGGTAGGCCAATGGCTTTGGCGACGAACGGCGCGGTGCGTGAAGCGCGCGGATTGGCTTCGAGCAAATAGATCTCGCCGTCCTTCACCGCGAACTGGATATTGATGAGGCCGCGGACTTCGAGCGCGAGCGCGAGTTGGCGCGTCTGATCCTCGATGCGCGCGATGAGCTCGGCGGGGAGTGAATAGGGCGGCAGCGCGCAGGCGCTGTCGCCCGAGTGTACGCCGGCTTCCTCAATATGCTCCATGACGCCGGCGACGAAGACGTCCTTGCCGTCGCAGATGGCGTCGACGTCGACTTCGATGGCGTCGCTGAGATAGCGATCGATCAGCACGGGCTTGTCGTCGGAGGCTTTCACCGCCTGCGTCACGTACCGCATCAGGCCCGCTTCATCATGGACGATTTCCATGGCGCGGCCGCCGAGCACGTAGGAGGGACGCAGCACGACCGGAAATCCAATGCGCCGCGCGCCTTCGAGCGCTTGCTCTGGCGAACGCGCCGTGGCGTTTTCCGGCTGCTTCAGGCCGATGCGATGCAGCAGCGCCTGGAAGCGCTCGCGGTCTTCGGCGAGATCGATGGCGTCGACGCTGGTGCCGAGGATGGGCGCGCCTTCGTCTTCGAGCGGCTGCGCCAGCTTCAGCGGCGTCTGCCCGCCGAACTGCACGATGAGGCCGAGCACTTCGCCGTTTTGCCGCTCGGTCTCGATGATTTCGAGCACGTCTTCGGTGGTGAGCGGTTCGAAATAGAGCCGGTCGGAGGTGTCGTAATCGGTCGAGACGGTTTCTGGATTGCAATTGACCATGATCGATTCAACGCCGATCTCGGCGCACGCGAACGCGGCATGGCAGCAGCAATAATCGAACTCGATGCCTTGGCCGATGCGGTTGGGCCCGCCGCCGAGGATGATGATTTTCTTGCGCGACGTTGGTTCGGATTCGCACTCTGGTTCTTGGACCGCCGGCATCTTGCCGGCTTTTTTGTCTGCCGGCTGGAAGCCGGCGGTCCAAGTGGAGCCCGTCTCATAGGTCGAATACATGTACGGCGTGGTCGCCAGAAATTCCGCGGCGCAGCTGTCGATGCGTTTGAATTGTGGGCGCACGCCGAGCGCGCGGCGGGCGGCGCGGACGTCGCGTTCCTTGCCGCCGGTCAGTGTGGCGAGCCGCGCATCGGCAAAGCCCATGGCTTTCAGGCGGCGAAATTCGGCGGCGTCTTTTGGCAGGCCATTGGCGCGGATCGTCGCTTCGGCCTGCACCAATTCTTCGATCTGGCGGACGAACCAAGGATCATAGTGCGAGGCCGCGCAAATCTCTTCGACGGTCAGACCACGGCGCAGCGCTTCGGCGACAACGAGCAAACGATCGGCTTTCGGCGCAACCAAGCGCGCGCGCACGGCGCCCTTGCCGGAATCTTCGTCTTCGGCGCCTTCGATCTCGATTTCGTCGAGGCCCATGAGGCCGATATCGAGCGAGCGCAGCGCTTTTTGGAGGCTTTCCTGAAACGTGCGCCCAATCGCCATCGCTTCGCCGACGCTCTTCATCGAGGTCGTGAGCACCGGGTCGGCGCCAGGGAAGCGTTCGAAGGCGAAGCGCGGGATCTTGGTGACGACGTAATCGATGGTCGGCTCGAAGCTCGCGGGCATCGCGCCGCCGGTGATGTCGTTGGCGATTTCGTCGAGCGTGTAGCCGACCGCGAGTTTGGCGGCGACCTTCGCGATCGGAAAGCCGGTGGCCTTCGAGGCGAGCGCGGAAGAGCGCGAGACGCGCGGATTCATCTCGATCACCACCATCCGCCCGGTCTGCGGATTGATGGCGAATTGCACATTGGAGCCGCCGGTCTCGACGCCGATCTCGCGCAGCACCGCGATGCTCGCATTGCGCATGATCTGATATTCGCGGTCTGTCAGCGTCAGCGCCGGCGCGACCGTGATGGAATCGCCGGTATGGACGCCCATCGCGTCGATGTTCTCGATGGCGCAGATGATGATGCAGTTATCCGCACGGTCGCGGACAACCTCCATCTCATATTCTTTCCAGCCGATCAGGCTTTCATCGATCAGCACCTGGCCAACCGGCGATGCATCGAGGCCGCCGCGCACGATGGTCTCGAACTCTTCGCGGTTATAGGCGATGCCGCCGCCGGTGCCGGCGAGCGTGAAAGCAGGGCGCACGATCGCGGGCAGCCCCACGATCTCGAGCGCCTTCATCGCTTCGGCGAAACCGGCATTGCGGTCATAGCTCTTTTGGCCGTTGCTGTTGATGAAGTCGGGCGAAGAGGCGATCGCCGAGCGCGGGCTTTCGAGCCCGATCTTGTCCATGGCGTCGCGAAACTTGCGGCGGTCTTCCGCTTTCTCGATCACGTCGGCCTTGGCGCCGATCATCTCGACCTTGTGCTTGGCGAGGACGCCGCGCTTTTCGAGCTCAAGGGCGCAATTGAGGGCCGTCTGTCCGCCCATGGTTGGGAGGAGCGCGTCCGGCTTTTCCACTTCGATGATGCGCTCGACCATGTCGGCGGTGATCGGCTCGATATAGGTGGCGTCCGCCAGCCCCGGATCGGTCATGATCGTTGCGGGATTGGAATTGACCAGGATGACCCGGTAGCCCTCGGCCTTTAGGGCCTTCACGGCCTGCACGCCCGAATAATCGAACTCACACGCCTGACCGATCACGATTGGACCCGCGCCAATGATCAGGATGGAGGAGATGTCGGTCCGTTTGCCCATGCGCGCGCGTGTTCCCGCCAAAGGGCGGCCTCGGGAATCGATCCATTTTGCGGATCGCGCGTGGATAGCGGCAGGGGGCCATGGGCGCAAGGGCGCGGGCGCCGGCAAAGAAAAGACCCGCAGCCAAGGGGGGGAGAGGCTGCGGGTCTTCTTTTTGGTTGCGGCCCAAAACCGGGCGGGGAAGGGCCGCGGGCGATGCTTCCTAAGCGGATGCATGGAGGAATACGGTTGGGGTGGCACTTTCGATCCATCCGCCGCGAAATTATTTTCAGCCGTCGGAGAAGAGCTGCGCCGCGAGCAGGAAATAGAGCGCGAGGGTCGGCCCGAAACTGAGGCCAAAACCGAAAGCGCGGCCCGCGGCCCCGAAGCGATAGCCGGCCATGAAGGCGATCCGGCCGAGCGAAAACAGCGCCACGAACAGCGGCAGGATGGCGAGCGCAGGTTGCGGCGCGGTGGCGGCGTAGGCGATGTGAGCCAGCGCGGCCAGCACAACCTGCTCCAAAGTGTTTTGCAGATTGGCGCGCTTGATGCGGAGCGCGGGGCTCGGCGCTTCGGTGAGGCCAGCGCCGGGGCGATCGACGTCCGAGAAAAAACGATGCAGCGAAACGCGCAGCACCGCGACGATCAGCCAAAAGCCAAGCGCGGCTGCGCAAGTCGCGCCGAGACGCAGGCGATCGTCTTGCCAATCCTTGGGCAGAACATAGAGGCTGGCGTCCACCGCCCAGAACGCGCCGAGAATGAGCGCGAGCGCCGGCGCGCCCCACGCCAGGATCAGCAGCTGCTCGCGTTTCACGGCGCGCTCTCGCCTTCGTCGGCGAGCCGCACGCCGCGCGCTTTCAGCGCTTCGCGCAGCAGGCACTCGATCTCGGCGTTCACGCTGCGGAGATCCGCGCTCGCAAGCCGCGCGATGGCGGCATGGAGCGCGGGATCGAGCCGCAGCGCGAAGGCTTTTTTCTCAGCCGGCATGGCGCACCGTTTGTTTTGCTCCCCCGTTTACGGGGGAGCTGGCAGGCTGCGAAGCAGGCTGACTGAGGGGGGAGCCAAGTCCTCCCCCCTTCGTCTCTCGCTTCGCGAGAGCCACTTCCCCCGCAGGCGGGGGAAGAAAGGGTCGGCGCAGCATCACTGATAAAGCGATCCAGTATTCACGACAGGCTGAGCGTCGCGGTCGCCGCAGAGCACGACGAGCAGGTTCGACACCATGGTGGCGCGGCGTTCGTCGTCGAGCTTGACGATCCCGCGCGTGGAAAGCTGTTCCAGCGCGTGTTCCACCATCTCCACCGCGCCTTGCACGATGTAACGGCGCGCGGCCAGTACGGCTTCGGCTTGCTGGCGCCGCAGCATCGCGCCGGCGATTTCGGGCGCGTAAGCCAAGTGGCTGAGCTTGGTTTCGTCGATCTGAATGCCGGCGACGGCGATGCGTTCTTGCAGCTTATCGCGCAGCAGGGCGGAGACTTGGTCGGCGTCGGCGCGCAACGTGGGTTCGTCGTGCTCGGCATGGTCGTAGGCGAAGTGCGAGGCGATTTCTCGGAGCGCGGTTTCGACCTGGATATTGATGAAGGTGTCGTAGCTGTCGACGTCGAAGAGGGCGCGCGCTGTATCGGTGACGCGCCAGACCACGACGGCGGCGATCTCGATCGGATTGCCGCGGCGGTCGTTCACCTTGAGCGTTTGGCTGGTGAGGTTGCGGACGCGGAGCGAGACCTTCTTGCGGGCGTACCAGAATGGCACCCAGCGGAGGCCCGCCTTGCGGTCGGTGCCTTTGTAATTGCCGAACAGGAGGATCGCGGCGGCGGTATTTTGCTGCAGTGGGTAAAAGCCGGAGCCGAGCAGAACGAATGCGGCGATTTCCGTGATCATGAAGGGGATGTAGGTGTCCTCCGCCTCGCTGCTGGCGAGTTGGACGACGGTCCAAACGATGAGACCGAATAGCAGCGCCATGCCAAGCAGCACGAGGCCCCCGTTGGTGGTGGAAGCGTGCTTCTCCTTGGTCAGCGTCAGCGCGGCGTCGTTGGCCATTTGAACCCCCTATGACATCAATGTGATATCATTATCATATCTAAGTTGCGCTTTTTGGCAAGCCTATTTGCCCATTCACCATGCCGGAAAATTGGGCGTTAACGCCGGGCTGGTAAGGCTGGCAGCCTCTAGAGATCGGTTTTGAGGCCGGAAAATGCTGTTGGGTGGGTTTATCAAACGGCGCGGCGCGGGCGCTTTCGGACGCGCTCGGGGCGGCAACGTCGCCATGCTGTGGGCCCTGATGGGCGGCGTGCTGGTGGCCCTGATCGGCCTCACGGTCGACTTCACCCGCGCCCAATCGATCCGCGCCACCCTGCAAAACGGCGCCGACGGCGCGGCCCTGGTGGCTGAGCGCAGCTCGGCCATGTCGCTCGCCAACCGGACCGCCGCCGCGCGCGCCTTCTTCGATGCCGAAGTCGGCGACGGCAATGCGGGGATCGATCTTGCCCGGGTGAATTTCACGGTGACCCCGCTCAGCGGCGGCGGCCACCGGGTTGAAGCTTATGTCGACATGCCGGTCACGTTGGCGCGTCTCA
Source organism: Terricaulis sp. (assembly GCA_037200505.1). Taxonomy (GTDB): domain Bacteria; phylum Pseudomonadota; class Alphaproteobacteria; order Caulobacterales; family Aquidulcibacteraceae; genus Vitreimonas. The sequence continues at coordinate 18,402 of JBBCFZ010000008.1, forward strand.
TCAATATTAACGATTGGCGCATCGGCGTGGACGCCGAAGCCATGGCGCAAGTGGCGCCGCCGATCGAAGTCGCGATGGTGCTGGATAATACCGGCTCGATGCAGAACGACATGCAGGCTTTGCGCGATGCGGCCGACGATCTCGCAAACTCGCTCTATGATCTCGCGGTGAATCCGACGGACATCAGCGTCGCGCTGGTGCCGTTCGTGGCGCAGGTGAACATCGGCACCGGCGCCACGCAGATGAGCTGGATGGATCAGGCCGGGACCGCGCCTTACAATGGCGAGCTGCTGGAAGATCGCCAGATTGCGCGCGTGGCTTGGGTCAGCAACGCGACCTCGGGCTCGACGTGCCAGAATCTCTCCACCTTGCCGACCGGCTATCCGGCATCGGCGCCGTTCCGACTCACCTGGGTGCGCTATCCAGCCAGCGGCGCGGGCTATTGCTATGCTTTCACGCCAAACCAGATCAATCACTTCCAACTGTTCGATCTCGTGCCAAACGTGTCGTGGGGTGGCTGCGTCGAGATGCGCCCGGAGCCGTACGACGTCACCGATGTCGCGCCGAGCACCGGTACGCCGGCCACGATGTTCGTGCCGTTCTTCTGGATCGACACGCGCGATGGGCAGGGCGGGCGATTCCAACACGTATCTGGTCGACACCAGCGCCAACATAACCGGCGCGACGATGACCTACGGCACAGGGACAGGCGCTAACGACGTCAATCGCTCTTACACATTCAACGTCTTCAAATATCGCAATGTGAATTGCGAGCCCCGTGGGCGGCGGCTATCCGCAAGTCTCCGGCCCCAATCGCGGTTGCCCGACGGCGATCACGCCGCTGACCAATGAAGGCAGCCGCAACACCGTCATCAACGCCATCGCCGCGATGCGTCACCAGTTCGGCGGCGGCACCAACCAAGCCGCGGGCCTCTTCTGGGGCTGGAGCGTGCTTTCGCCGACCGCGCCGTTCACGCAAGGCCGCGTCTATGACACCAGCGTCGTGCGCAAAGTGCTGTTCCTGATGACGGACGGTGAGAACACCAATGTCGGCAGCGACAGCGTGCTCGATTCCGATTATTCGTCGCTGAACTTCCGTGGTCTTTGGCAAGAGTTCGACGTTGGCGCGACGCAAGCTGGCTCGCTGCATGGCGACATGCCCTCGCAGTACCGGCACAGTTTCTCGTCGGACACCGATGTCGTGAACTACATCAATTCGCGCGAACGCACCTTGTGCTCGAACATCAAGGACACTGGCATCGAGATCTACACCGTCGTGTTCCGCGAGCCGGATTCAACGACGCGCCAATTGCTCCGCGATTGCGCGACCGATGCGCAGCACGCCTTCACGGCTGATAGTCAGGCGGAATTGGCGGCGGTGTTCCAAGCCGTCGGCACCGGCATCGGCAAGCTGCGCATCACCAACTAGGGCGAAGCGTCAGCGTCTCAGCGTTCAGCGGGCTGGAAGACGATGGCGAGACGCGTGCGCGCGCCAACGACCGATGCGCCGTCGGACATGGTAGGCTGTGCGCGATAGGACGTGACGGCGGAGAGCGCGGCTTGGCCAAAGCCGGAGCCGGCGGGTGTTTCGCTCGCGATCGTGCAGGTGACGCCGAGATCGGCGCGCACGGTGCAATTCAAATCAGCGCGACCGCCGATGCCTTCGCGCGCCGCGCGCGCGGGATAGAGCCCCGCAATGCGCGCGGCAGTCGGGCGCTGCGCCCAGGTGAATGTCGGACGCGGCGGCGCGGGCGTTGGGGCCGGCGCGGCGGCGACTTGGAGCGGCGGCACGGCGGCTGAAGCGGCGGGCGGATTGGCGGGCACCAGCGAAACCGGGCCGCCATAGGTGGGTGATTGCGGCGTGTTGGGATCGGCCCACGAATAGCGCGGTGCGGGCGTCGGGGGCTCTGGCTCTTCGACGGCGGCCGGCTGGCGCGAGACGGATTGGCGCGACGTGGGCGCTGGCGCCGAGGCGCGCGTTGGCGCGGGAACGCTGGCGCTGGCGAAATCGACCCGCGGGCGCTTCATCCGCCGCTCCAGTCGTTTCTGTCGGGGCGGCTTCGGGCTCGGCGCTTGGTGGCGCTTCGGTTGCGGCGGTGCTTGGCTCGGCGCTTTCTTCGGTGGGAATGTTCAAGCCGAGCTGCTCGGGGCTGATGCCGAAATAATAGCCCGCGCCAAGCGCGGCGCCCGCGAGGATCAAGAGCAACAGCAAAAAGCGCGCGGCGCCGCCGCTGCTGCGCTTCGGTTCTTCGATGACGGGCTCGCGGTATTCTTCGCGGCGATATTCCTCGCGCTTTTCGCGGCGCGGTTCTTCGCGGGCGATATTCTTCGCGATACGCACGCGCGGGTTCGCGCGGCGCTTCGAACAAACGCTCCGGCTCATATGCGCGCTCAGGCGGCGGTTCGCGGCGGCGTGGCGGCGGGCGCGGGCTCGGGGCGGCGCGCTTGCGGCGGCTCAGGCGCGCGCGGCGCCATGCGGGGCGCTGGGTTTGCTTGCTGCAATTGTTGCAGGCGCTGATCGGCGAGTTCGGAGAACGCGCCCTCGGCGCCGTAACGCGCGAGATAATCCAGAAAGTCCGTCGGGTCCTTGCTGTGGCGGATGGCGCGCCAATGCTCGGCTTCCGAGCGCAGCGGATCGTTCGGCGGCTCGGACGGCGGCGCGCGCATGGGCGTCGGCGCAGGCGCTGGCGTGCGCATGGAAAAGCCGGGGGGGCAGCGGAGCCGCTGGCGGCTGACGCGCGGCGGGCGGGGCGGTGCGGGCGGCGCGCGCATAGGGCGGGGCGCTCGGCGGCGGACGCAGGCTCGGCGGCGGTTCAAACTTTTCGTTGGCGGGCTGGGCCGCCGGCGCGCCGACTGCGGCGCGCGCGGTGTTCACCATGCGGTCGACCGCGAAGAAGAGCGGATCGAGCAGCGGATCGTCTGGGGTCGCCGGTCCAGCCGCTGAGATCGAAAGCCGGCGAGTCGGAGATGCTGCTGGGCGGCGGCGGCTCGATCAGGCAGGCGACGACCGCTTTATTGGCCGAGACCACGCGCTGGGCTGCATCGAGGAAGGGGCGAGAGCGGATCGAAGCGTGCGACCAGACCACCACGCCCGCGCCGCTCGAGCGCAACGCGCCATCATTCGCGGGCGCGCCGCCGACACTGAAGCCGGCGCGCTCAAACGTGTCGGCCAATGCCTTGGCCTGAGGTTCGTCCTCTCGGACGCAGACTATGAGTACGTCCGCCATGACGTCTCCGGCGCCCCCGCCTGGACCCCACCTTGTGGATAATAGCCGATTACCATGGAAAGCTTCCACCCGCGAGTGAAGACCGTTACGGCGAAATCACATCAAATCACGGCGCAAATACGCCGGATGTTTGGTCAAGAAGCTCTAAACCGCCGTCCGCGACCCCATAACGGGCGCCTGCAAGGACGAGGCCGCGCTCTTCGATCGCTTTTGTGACGAACGGGAAGGTGCGGAGGTTCTCCAGCGTCACGCGGATGGATTCATACTCAAGGGCGATCTGGGATCGCCGTCCTGATGCGAGATGCGCTCCTTGGCGGGATCCAAAAGGCCGATCCAGGCGTCCAGAAACGAGTCCTTGTCGCGCGGGCTATCGTCCAGCGCGTGGGTAATGCCGCCGCATTGGGCGTGGCCGAGCACCAAGATGGTGTCGACCTTTAGCCGCGTGACCGCGAATTCGATGGCGGCGCTGGTGCCGTGATAACCGGCCTTGTCCTCGAAGGGCGGGGCGAGATTGGCGACGTTTCGGATAACGAAAAGCTCGCCCCGGGCCCACATCGAAGATGGTGGCGGGGGTCGACGCGGCTATCCGAGCACGCGATCACCAGGGTGCGCGGGCTCTGGCCCTGGTTGGCGAGATAGCGGTGCAGCGCCCGCAATTCCGGCCAGCGCGTCTCCCGGTAGCGGCGATAGCCTTCGATCAGCTTGTCCATGAAACGGCATGGAGCCCAAAGGGGCGGAGAGAGCAAGGGCTTCCGCGCCAGGCGCAAAAAGCTTGTCTGCGCGCCGTCCATTGCGCAGGCTGGGCGCTATGAAACGACTTGTTCCAATGGCGTTCGCGCTTCTGGCCCTGGCCGGCTGCGCACTCGCGCCCAACGCGCCCGACCGCCGCGCCCGCGCTGTCGCGCCAGATCGCCGACGACGCGGCCTCGTTCAACGACGCGTATGGGCAAGCCATCACCGCGCAGATCTTGCTCAATGTGCTGCGGAGCCGCGATCGGCTGCCGCGCTATTACCTCGCCATGACGGGCATCTCTGACAGCCCGTCGGTGAGCCTCAGCCAGAATGCCGACATTGGCGGGATACCGCTGGGCGAGGGTGGCGCCCCTTGGGGGCGTTGGCGGCTTTGGCGTTTCGCGCTCGACCGAGAGCCGGCCCTCTTATGCCGTGCAGCCCTTCGATGCGGAGACTTTGACGCGCACCGCCTTCGAGCCGACCGCGCCTTATGTGTTTGAGCATTATTGGCGCTCGGGTTGGCCGCGCGACATTCTCTTGCTGCTGCTGGTGGAGAGCATCGAGAAAGTCGATCGCGACGGCGCGACGCACCTTTATGTCAACGAAGCCAACGAGATTTTCGAGAATTGCGCGCCGAGCGTGGAGACCAATGGCTGCTCCTTCGTGCGCGAGGTGCGCGACTTCATGATCTCCGTCAGCGATCCGCCGCCCGAAAGCGGCATTGATCGCGTGCACGGCGCGCCCGTATGCGGGCTGGTTGAAGCGCTCGGGCCTTCGACGCCGGTTTGGCGTGCACCGCCGCCGACAGGCGCGCCGGAGTGCGATCCGGTGTTCGTGATCGGGCAAACGCGGCTGACACTGCATCTGCGCTCGCTCGACGACGTGATCTATTATGTCGGCGAGCTGATGCGCGCTGATTCAATGAACGCCGATGAAAGCGCGATCGAAGCGCAGGTGCGCGTGCGCGCGGCGGGTTTGCGCGGCGGCGGCGTCGGCGTGCCGCTGTTCCGCATCGTGCCGGAAGGCGCAGCGGCGGGCGATTTCGCGGCGTCAGTGACGTATGGGCGGCGCGCGTTATTTCGCGGGACCGGCGATCGGGCGCTCGTGCGGCGCGGCGACGGCGGAGGGCCCATGCCGTGATGATGCGGAGCATGGTGATCGGAGCTCGTCGGTGCTGTCGCTGATCGCGGAGCTGATGGCGCTCAACCAATCGCCCGAAGCGATCCGCGCGCCGAGCCGGCTGATAGCGGACTAGCGCGCGTTCCACCTTCACCAGTTGTACTCTGTCATTCCGGGGCAGCGACCCGGCACCCAGGGCCAATGCGCAGCACTCTACGATCCCTGGATTCCGGGGTCTCGCTCCGCTCGCCCGGAATGACTGAAGGCGTTATGGTCGGGCGACGCGGGATAACGCTATGCTGACGCTCGCTGAAAGGAAAAGCCGATGCGAGGAACGATACTTGGCGTGCACGATGGCCGCGGCGTGCTGGCCGGGCCGGACGAAACGCGTCTTGAGTTTCCGCTGACTGAATGGCGCGCGCCAGGCGCGCCGGTTTCCGGGCAAGTGGTGGATTATCTCGAAGCGGATGGGGAAGCGCGCGGGGTTTTTCCCAGCGCCCGGCGCCGCGCCCGTGCCGACAAGCCCTTCGACGGCGTTTCTGCTTGGCGCGTTCTCGGTCGGCTGCTTGGTGTTCGGCTTCATCATCCCGCTCTTTCCCACGATTGCGGCGTTTGTGCTGGGCGTGATTGGCGCGGCGCGCTCGAAGCTGGATGGCGACGAGACCGGGCTCTTGCTTTCGCGCATCGGCTGGATCGGCGCGCTGGTGTGCGTCGGGCTTGGCGTGCTCGTCCCTGATTGGTCTTGCGATCTTTGCCGGCACGATCGTCGCGCTCTCGCACTTTAGCCTTGGGCCGATCGACTAAAGCACGAGCTTGTCTTCAGGCTGGTGAATGAAGGCGCGCACGGCGTCACCCGCGTTCGGCATAGATGCTCGGCCATTCGTGCTGCAGTTCGCTCAGGACCTCGAAGAGATCGTAGGGGCCGAGCGAGGCTTTGTAGGTGGGAAATTCGTCTTGCAGCGCGCGCCACGCCGTATCGTCGCGCTTCACCAGCAGCATGCCGTCTTCCAGGATGACAATGTGCAAATTCTGCGGACCCGGCTGTTCAGGTAAACGCCACGGCGGATTGCGCCGCATCTCGCCAGCTTTGTAGAGACACACCAGATTGCCCGCCGGATCGCGCAGCCAGGCCTCGCGCCAGAGCCAAGTCTGATCCTTCGGCCCATCGATCACGACATCCGCGCGCCGCAACCGCGCGACTTCCTCGTCGAGATCGTCGCACTCGAAATAGAGCGCCGGCGCGTTCTCGCCGCGCGGCGTCGCCGACGCTGAAATGGATGGAGAAGGTGGCGTCGCCGTCCGGCATTTCAAAGCGCGCATAATGCGGGCTGAGCACGATGAGCTTCAGGCCGAGCAATTCGTAGAACGCAATCGCGGCCGGCATGTCGCTGGCGGTGACGGTGACTTGGTTGAGGCGCATGGGGCTGAGTTTAGCGCGCTTGGCCGCTAATGCACCCGCATCGAGGCGGCCATCGCCTTCATCGCGCGCGCCGCGTTCATGTGCGGCGCGACGGAGCGTTGCACTTTCGACATTAGAAACGCGCCCTCCATGGCCGCGACCAGAGCGGAGGCGAATTCCCTCGAATTTTTCCGCGCTCAAGCCGCGCGTCTGCGTCCCGGCGGAAATCTCCCGCTCCCAAATCCTCGAACACGGTGCGCACCGCCGCCGAGAGCGCGGGGCTCTTGCCGCCCACTTCGGCCGCGATCGCCGCGATCGGGCAGGAGGCCATGAATTCGCGGTCCTTCACGGTCTTGGCGGTGGTTTTGAAGATGGCCTCGACATAGGCGTCTATGTCGACGTCCGTGGCCGCGAGCCCGTTGAGCTGGCGCGTGATCGCGCCGCCCGACGCGCTCGATCACTTCAAGGCCGATCTGCTCCTTGCCGCCGGGAAAGTGGAAATAAAGCGAGCCCCGGGGCGCGCCGGAGGTTTCCAGAAGCTCGGCGACGCCCACGCCCTCATAGCCGCGCGCGCGGAAGAGCTCGATCGCCGCCGAAAGCAGGCTTTCACGGGCGCTGACGGTTTTGTGTTCATGGGCCAATATAGCGCTTGTATGACGATCGGTCTAGAGGTAGAAATAGCTAGACCGGTCGTCATATTGCCGCCGGGAAGTCTCCAAGGGGAATTTCGAGATGCGGTCCATTTCCTTGATTGTCGCGTCCGCCGCTCTGGCGCTGGTCGGCTTTGCGAGTCCGGCGTTCGCCAACGATGTTGAAGGACCGTGGCCAAGCCATCCAGCTCTGCCGCGCCGAGGTTTCCGTGCGCACAGGCGTCGCGGCCGATGATGTGCGGCTGGATCAAGTGCGCGTGCGGCCCCGCCAAGTGCGCGTCGATCTCGATGTTTGGGCCAACGGGCAGCTCCAAAACATCCGCTGCGACGTGCAGCGCGGCGACACGCTGGAAATCGCGGAAATCACGCCGGCGCTGCAAACCGCCGCGCGTTGATCGCTTCAGTCAGGCGTCGTCGGTTTGCGCATGCATGGCGTGGGAGCACGCGGTGCAGGATCGGCGCGAGGATGACGCCTGACGTGATCACGATCAGCAGTCCGCACACCAGGGCGTAGATGCCGGCGAACAGCTTCGCCGCGTCATTATCCAGCGGCGAAACCGGCCCCATGCCGCCGAGCAACATGGCGGCGTTCACGAAGGCGTCGATCCAGCTTAAGCCCGCCAACTCATGATAGCCGGCCATGCCGATGGCGAGCGCGACGCCGATCAGAACCAAAGCGCTCAGGGATGTTATTCGCGAGGCGCCCGGCGAATTCCGCGGGCGATGCGAGCTCTTTGGAATGATGTTCGAAACGGAAGAGGGCCATGCGCGAAGTCTCCTGACGGAACAAAGCGGCGCCGCTCGGCGTCGAGTCGGATATTTGTCGGGAGCTTTACATGAAAACCGCGGCTTTACTCCTCTGCGCGAGCCTCTTTGTCCTCTGCGCGTGCAGCGACGATCAGTCTTCTGGCGCGCCCCGTCGATGAGGGCGCGCAAACTGGCGTCGCGGCGGACGGCTATGACGCAACCACGCCTGATAGCGTGCCGGCGCAAGAGGGCGGACGCTCCACCGACGCCGATGGCGAAACCGGCGGCGCCGTGACGACACCACCCTGATCGCTTAGGCTGAAGCGAACGGAGGAGGATCGATCATGGCGTATGTCGATGGAATGGTCGCGGCGGTGCCGACCGCAAACAAGGGAAGCATTTCTCGCGCATGCCCGCGCGATCGATCCCTTGTTCAAGGAGCATGGCGCGCTCTCTTGCGTCGAGAACTGGGGCGAGGAGGTGAAGGACGGCAAGCTCACCGATTTCCGCCGCGCCGTGCAAGCGACCGCTGACGAAACCATCGTGCTCTCCTGGATCACTTGGCCAGACAAGGCGACGCGCGACGCGGCCTGGGAAAAGCTCATGAGCGATGAGCGCATGATGGCGATGCAAATGCCGTTCGACGGCAAGCGCATGATCTTCGGCGGCTTCGAGCGGCTTTTTTGAAATCTGACGCGCGCGCCGGGCGAAGCCCATTGCGGCGAGCCGCGCGAAACGGCATGCCGCTCCGATGAGCGAGATCGCCAGTCTTTTTCGTCACAAAGCTCTATCGCGCCGCGCTTGAAAACGCCCTCGCGCTGAACGCCGATTTGCTGGCGGCGTGCAAGGCGATCGCGTCCGAGGACGAAGCGGGAAGAGCCTGGAGCAAAGCGCACGGTTATCGCGGCTACACATCTTACGCGTCGCTCAATGATCTGCCGAAGCGCGATCCCGCGTTCGCCGATCTGAAACGCGCGCTCGATCCGCATGCGCGCGACTTCGCGAAGGCGCTGCATCTGGATTTGGGTCGGCGCAAGCTCGCGCTGGATTCCATCTGGATCAATGTGCTCGAACCGGGCGGCGTGCACACCGGCCATGTGCATCCCATTCTGTGCTGAGCGGACATATTATGTCGATGTGCCGCCGGGATCGTCGGCGCTGAAGCTGGAGGATCCGCGTCTGCCGCTGATGATGGCTGCGCCGCCGCGCAACGAGGATGCGCCCGAAAGCGAGCGCAGCTTTATCTATCTTGAGCCCAAAGCGGGCGAAGTGCTGATGTGGGAAAGCTTTGTGCGGCACGAAGTGCCCCAAAATGGCGCGAAGAAACCGCGCTTTAGCGTGAGCTTCAATTATTCGTGGTGAACGCGCGATTTTTTTGCGCCGCCCGTCGGGACTAAAACCCAATCTCGCACGTTATTCCCTGTGACGGTGGTCACGGCGCAGATGCTTCGCTTCGGCCACTCTCTCATCACTGAGTTGTTCCCTTCACGGGGTCAGAGGGAGAAGTCCAATGTTTCTGCGTTCCGCACTGATCGCCGGCGCGATGTTCGTTTCGATGGCCGCGCCTGCCATGGCTGAAATCAACGCCGCGCCGCCGCCGGCCGCGCCCTGCGCGGAAATGAACTTCCGCATCTATTTCAGCCATGGTTCGGCGGCGCTTGACCCGCTGGCGCTGGAAACGCTGGCGCGCGCTGAACGCGCTGCTTCGACGTGCGACTATTCCGAACTCCGGGTGACGGTCGATGCGTCGAGCCCGCTGGTGGGCGAGCGCGCTGATGCGATCGTGGCGGCGACGACCGGGCCGTTCGTGGGATGCGGTGCATGTCGCGCCGGCGGTTATGGCGCATAATGCTTCTTACGCCGATGGCCCGGAATACGCGGCGATTACGATGTCGCCGGTCGCGACCAACCCGGCCAATGCGCCGATCGTTTCGACCGATCTCGGCGGTTTAAACCGGGGCCAGCACGCAGCGTAGATTTGTTCGGCCCCCGCTGCGGCTGATCTCCAGAGTAAATACGAGGCCCGTGTTGCGCCAGCGACGCGGCCCTTCGCGTGTCATGGTTTGCGATTTCGCCCAGCGCGCCGCGGCGCGTGTGAATGCGCCGGGAAGCAAGAAGTTGGGCGTTGTGAGCGTCAGCACGCAAGCGGGTTCGCTTGGCGAAGGCGGAAAGACCACCAGCTCGGTCACGCGCGGGCTGACATTCTTGAAGTGATCGCCAAAGTCCTCGAAGCCGTAAAACTGCGCCGTTTCGCGCATGTCTTCGCTGTCTTCCCCGCGCACCAGCGGTAGCGCGACCATGTTGAGTGCGCCGAGGAAGATATCGATGGGCGAGCGTTCGAAGGGCATTCACCGGATATAACTTGGCAGCGGCAGATCCAGAAACATCAAGGTGAGCGCGACGGTGTCGACGAAGCCGTGCGCGAGGATCGGCGCCAGAGATTGCGGCCCGAGGCGAAATAGATCCACGCGAACACGAGGCCGACATAAGCGGTGACGATGACGCCGCTTGGGCCTTGGATCGCGTGCAGCGCGCCGAAGATTGCCGCTTGGCCGAGCGCCGCGAACACGAGGCCGAGCCCGCGCCGGCCGAACACGGTTTGCAAGCGGTCGAGCGCAAAGCCCCGCGCGAACAATTCCTCGCCGAACGCCGCGCTGCCCCACACCCACGAGCGTGATCCAGATCATGTAAGCCAGCGCGTCGCCGCGAATGGAGTCGCGGATATAAGCGACATCGAGCGGCGCCCAATCGGTGACGCTGAGCAGCACAAAGCCAATCCCCGCCGCGCCAATCTGCGCGACCACAACGCCCGCGAGCGCCCACAAAATCGTCTTGCCCCAGCTCTTCGGCCGCGTGAAACCGATTTGCCCGTACGACGATTTGCCGAGCCGCAAAAAGAGCGCGCCGACCAGCACGCCGCCCCAAAGACCCAAAGCCTGGATCGGCATGCGCAGATTTTCCGGCAGCGCCTGCGCGAACGCGCCGATCAGCGCGGAGGCGACAAACATGCCGACGATGGCGGCGAGGATTTCCAGCAGGCGCGCGCCCGCGCGCCCAGATCGAGGTTTGGGTTGGGTTGTTCATGGCTTGCCTCCCGCACAGGTGTATGTCACCTTGGGGTGACAATGGCATGCGGGACATGTAACGTCAAGGTTACATTTTTGGGCAGCAAAACGCGCTGCCTGCCGCGCTCTTTTCCAAAGCTCCCGAAGGTGGGAGGCGGGACGCGTGGGCCGCGCCGATGGGGTAGTCGCGCCGATCTTTGGGACCGGCGATGCGCGATCCACGCGCCCCGTCGCAATCATTGTTCAGCGGGCCGTCACAAGGAGTTGTTTCACTCCTCTGGATAGGGTCCCCGATGGCGTGCATGAGCTGCCTAAGCTCTGGACCCCAACGGTTATGGCGCACCGTTGGCTTTCGCCTCCTTGCGCGCCTCGCGGCGCCTGGGGAGCGCATCACGCTCGATTGCGTCCCTCGCGTTGCTCGGCTCGGCTAGCCAGAAGAACCTCCCGTGCGAGGGATGAGGGGATTATCGGTGAGGTTTGGAGGTGTGGGATAGATTTTTTGGAATTTTTTTAGCGCGGGCGATTTTCGAGGGGGAGGGCGATCATTCGTCTAATTGTTGCAGGGCCAAGTGTGTCACAAGACGAGCGCGAACTTCGGCGAACGCTTGTTCGGCGGGGGTATTTTCGCCCGGCTCTTCGAGGCGGCGAAGATCTTCGTCCCACGTGAGAAGCCATGCAGCCATCGTTTGGGCGGCCCATGCATCAGGCGTGAGGCCGGACGCTTCGGCGGCAGCGCGGACCTTGCTCGCGAGAGCGCCGTGAAGTTCGATGTTGATGCATTCATCGGGCATGGAGTGATTGTACTTGGTACGGAGGGCGTATTGAAGGTGCGCCTAAAAGGGAATGTCGTCATCGAAACTCGAAGCCCGGAAAAATCTGGTGCAGGCCGCGCTCAGACGTATATCCGAACTTTTTTCCAGTGGTTCGCTCTAAAAATTTCGTGAGACGGCTCGCCTGATTGAGCAGGTAAATGGACCTATTCAGTTGATCGTTCTCGCGAAAACCGCGGAGGATCGCAGATAATTCTGCGCTTGTAAGAGTGTCGACAACCCGCGCGACGCGATCAAAGCGGTCGCGTGTCTCGTTAAAATCAGGAGATTGGATGAACGCCGAAATTAGGGCGCTCTGCATTCGTGGCTTGTTGTCGAGTGTCTCAGAAAGAATCCGGTAGATGCCGGTGGTAGAGAGCGTCGGTTGATCAATGCGCCCTTTAATGGCCTGCGTCGCTTCCAGGAAGCCGCTCGGGGGCTTTTTCTCAAGCTGAAGGGAAATAATTGGAACGCCCCTTCCGAGCGCGAAGCCCGCTTCCTGTTGAGTCCACGGACTTTCATCGAAGTCGTCGGTCACGAACGCCAACATGACCTCCATGGTATCCAGGCCCTTTCGAACTTCATCGCGCCAGGTAGACATTGGGGCTATAGTGTCGTGCGCAACAAAGGGCGAAATTCCATATTCTTCTAACGCGTCACTAAGCGCGCGAGCGGCGTGCTTGTGCGTATCCCTGTGGCTGACAAAGAGGCGGATTTGGCCTGGCTTCCAAAAGGACACACTGTCGGGAGATACCTGTGGCACTCCTGATATAGGTCGGCTTCTCTTGAATTCAGGATCGTTGTCGTCCTCAGGCTCAAAGGCGACCGCACGAACAAACTCGTTTGGAACCGACGAAGCGCATTTGTTCAGATCGGAACGCAGACGATCACGAAGCTGCTCATCCACGTCGAGATCAATGTCCCCCAGCACGTTGAGGGGGACAAACATTACGACGTCATGGCCGTACGTGCCGCCATTCCAGCTGTCGTGCTCCGTGTCTTCGCGAACGTAAAGGCGAGCAACGGAGATGATTTCGCTGAGAGTTATGTCTGGAAACGATGAATAGCCGACCTGCAATCGGCGCAAGTAGGCCGCGACTTTAGCGGGGAGGATTCGTTCGCTCACTGCTATCGCCGATATCCAAGTTTCTCATTATGCGCTTGGAGCTAATCTAATTATCCAAAAAGCTCCGCAGCTTCCGTGACCGGCTCGGATGCTTAAGCTTCCGCAACGCCTTCGCCTCAATTTGCCGAATCCGCTCCCGCGTTACACTGAACTGCTGGCCGACTTCTTCCAGCGTGTGGTCCGTGTTCATGCCAATCCCGAAGCGCATGCGGAGGACGCGTTCTTCGCGCGGGGTGAGGGAGGCGAGCACGCGCGTGGTGGTTTCGCGCAAGTTGCTTTGGATGGCGGCGTCGACGGGGAGGATTGCGCTTTTGTCTTCGATGAAGTCGCCAAGATGGGAATCTTCTTCATCGCCGATCGGCGTTTCCAAGGAGATCGGCTCCTTGGCGATCTTCATCACCTTGCGGACTTTTTCGAGCGGCAGCCCGAGTTTTTCCGCGAGTTCTTCCGGCGGTCGGTTCGCGGCCGATCTCGTGCAGCATCTGACGCGAGGTGCGCACCAGCTTGTTGATGGTCTCGATCATGTGCACGGGAATGCGGATGGTGCGCGCTTGGTCCGCGATGGAGCGCGTGATGGCTTGGCGAATCCACCATGTGGCGTAGGTCGAGAATTTGTAGCCGCGGCGATACTCGAACTTATCGACGGCCTTCATCAGGCCGATATTGCCTTCCTGGATGAGATCCAGGAATTGCAGGCCGCGGTTGGTGTATTTCTTCGCGATGGAGATGACGAGGCGGAGGTTCGCTTCGGACCATTTCCTTCTTGGCTTGCCGCGCTTCGCGTTCGCCTTTTTGCACGGCGTGGACGATGCGGCGGTATTCGTCGATCGGCACGCCGGTTTCTTGCGCGAGCACGGCGATCTCGCCGCGAATGTCGCCGATCTGATCGATCTCGGAGCTCACGAACTTGGCGAAGTGCTTCGACTTCGCCGTGACCTTCTCGGCCCATTTGGGATCGAGTTCGCTGCCTTGATAGGCTTCGAGGAATTGGAGGCGCGGGACGCCGTTGGATTCCGCGAGGCGCATCAGCTTGCCTTCGAGCTGAATGAGCTTCCGATTGATCGCGTAGAGCTGCTCGACCAGGCTCTCGATGCGGTGATTGTTGAGCTTCAGTTTTTTGAGCTCATCGATGATGGTGATCTGGGCTGCTTCGTAGGTTTCGGCCTGCGCGCCGGGGAGGGCTTTGCCCTTGAGCCGGAGATCGATGCGCTTGTCTTGCAGCTTGCGGAATTGGCCGAAGGCTTCGGCGATGGCGTCGAGCGTCGCCATCACGCCTTCCTTCAATTCCGCTTCATCGCGGACATTGAAATCGCGGCTTCGTCGTCGAAATCGGAATCGCTGTCGCCTTCGCCTTCACCTTCGGCGCGCTCGGTCGGCTCCTTGGGCGCTTCGGCGGCCGGGGCTCTTCGCCAGGCATCGGCGCCGATTGCGGCACGATGCCCATCTCGGCGCCGTAGGTGGCTTCAAGATCGATGATGTCGCGCAGCAGAATCTTCTGCTCGCGCAATTCCTGGCGCCACACCATGATGGCTTCGAAGGTGAGCGGGCTTTCGCACAGGCCCCGGATCATCGCGTCGCGGCCGGCCTCGATGCGCTTGGCGATGGCGATTTCGCCTTCGCGGCTGAGCAGCTCGACGGAGCCCATTTCGCGCAGATACATCCGCACCGGATCGTCGGTGCGGTCGGCATCTTCGCGGGTGTTGGTGACGACGGGCTTGGCGTTTTCTTCGCGCGTGACGACGGCCTTGCCGCCTTCGCCTTCTTCCTGCGCTTTCGCCTTCTTCTTCGCTGTCGACGACATTGATGCCCATCTCGGAGAGCTGGGACATGGTGTCTTCGATCTGCTCGGAGGTGAATTCTTCCGAAGGCAGAACCTTGTTCAGTTCTTCATGCGTGACGAAGCCCCGCGCCTTGGCGGCCTTGATCATCTTCTTCACGGCGGCGTCGGAAAGATCCAGGATCGGACCGTCCGGTCCGCCTTCTTCTTTTTCCGGCGTTGCTTCTTCGGTCTTGCTCATCGGGGTTCGGCTCTCCTGAGTCGAAATAAATCTAAAAAGCTAGGCGACCAGATCGCTGGTCTCATCGGGCGTTTCTTCCAGCTTGGCTTCTCGGGCGCGGATATCGATGTCGCGCGCTTCGCGGCTTAGGGCCTGAAAGCGCGCGAATGCGGGCGTCGTCACCTGAATCCGCAAGTGGACGCAGCTCGGCCAATTCCTCCTTGATCGCCGGCAGCACCACTTCCGCGTCACCAGGGCCAGCCATTCCGCTTCGACGTCTTCGCCTGGTCGGCGGCTCGCAATTTCGGCCAGCCCGACAGGCGCGCCTCTGCGCGATCTTCGCCCGATAGGCGGAGATGGAGCCTTAATGCCGCGCGGTCAATGGCTTTGGGGCCTTCCTCGCCCGCCGCGAGGGCCTGAAGTGCAGATCGGATGGCCTCGAGGTCGGGGTCGGCGATGTGCAGACGGTCGATCCACTCGCCGAAGCGGGCGAGCACATTGGGATAGTCGATGGCGGCGCGGAGGAAGTTTTCGGCGGCTGGACGGTGGCGGCCATGGGCGCTCATGGCGCGAAGCTCAGCCGTGGCGGCGGCGGGCGGGGGCGCGCCGCGTTGGTATGGGCCGCGCTGGGCGCCGGGGACGAAGGGCGCGCGCGGGGGCGGGCGCATGGCCGCGTCGGCGCGGGAGAGGAGATCGCTGAAATAGAGCTTCCGCGTTTCGGGATCGACGATCTTTTGGACCGCGTCGCGGAGATTGGCTTTGAACGCGGCGCGCGCTTCGGGGGTGGTGAGCGGCTGGCGGTTCTTCTCGCGCTCGAAGAGCGCGTCTGACGCGGGCTGTGCGGCGGCGATCAGCGCGGTCAGCGCTTCGGGGCCGGCGCGGCGATAGACATCGTCCGGGTCTTCGCCTTTGGGCAGCACGGCGATACGGATGGTGTGGCCGGGCCCGAGATGCGGGAGCGCAAGATCGAGCGCGCGGTCGGCGGCGCGGAGGCCCGCGGAAATCGCCGTCGAAACAAAGCACTGGCTCGCCGCCCGCGCGCCAGACCAGCTGCAATTGATCGTCCGTCAGCGCCGTGCCGCAGGGCGCCACGGCGCCGATCCCCGCGCGCTCGAACGCCATCACGTCGAGATAGCCTTCGGCGACGACGAGGCCCGCGGCTTTGCTCTTGGCCAGCACTTCGCGCGCGGCTTTGAGCCGATAGAGCACGCGGCCTTTGGAGTAGAGCGCGCACTCGGGCGAGTTGATGTATTTGGCCTTGGCGTCCTTCTCGAGCGCGCGGCCGCCGAACGCGATCACCTTGCCGCCAGCGTCCGTGATTTCGAAGGTGACGCGGTCGCGGAAGGTGTCGATCGGGCGCTTGCCGTCGTCGCCTTCGCGCGCGAGGCCGGCGTCGAAGATTTCATCGAACGAGAAGCCCTCGGCGCGGAGCTTATCGAGCGTCCAAGTCCAGCCGCCGGGGGGCGTAGCCGATGCCGAAGCGGGTCCAGAGATCGGGGGCCGATGCCGCGCGCCATTGAGATAAGCGCGTGCGTTTGAGCCCGCAGGAGAATTGAGCGCTTCGGTGTAGAGCTTGGCCGTGCGCGCGGCGGCGGCGTAGAGGCGTTTGCGCCGCTCATTCTCGCCTCGGTCCTCCGTTTCGTCGGCGGGGAGGGGCACGCCCGCGAGCTCGGCGATGCGCGCGACCGCTTCAGGAAAATTCAGTCCCTCCAGCTTCATCGCCAGCGTGAAGGCGTCGCCTTTTTCGCCGCAGCCGAAGCATTTATAGATGCCCTTGCTGTCAAGCACATGGAAAGACGGGCTATTTTCCTGATGGAAGGGGCAGCAGGCCCAGAAGTCCCCCGCAGCGGGGCGGCTTTTTGCGCTTATCCCAGGCGAGCTTCTTTCCCCGCGAAGTCGGCAATCGACACGCGGTCTCGGACCTGCCGGAGGAAGGTATCGGAAAAGCGCATGAGGCCTTTGGAGAGCTAAGGCGCCCTCTTTACCCCGATTCGCTACGGCTTGATTCGCGGCGTGCTGCCTTGGCTGGGGGGATCGCTGGCCGGGAAAGATTCGTCGGACGCCTCATCGACGGCCGTCCAGTCTTTCGGCGGATTGTCCATGGCGGCGGGGGCCGGCGTCGCGGATTTCCTGCGCGGGTGGACCCGGTTCCCTGTGGATTTTGGCGGGTTTGTGAGGGCGGCTCATGATCTTGCTGACATGATCATCGAACCGCCCTCCCGCAACTCAGTAATTGCCCGGCGGATCGCTGGCCGGGAAGGATTCGTCCGCTTGCTGGTCGATCGGATCCCAGCGGCGGGGCGGATTTTCCATGTGTTCGGGGCCGGCGTCGCGGACGACGTCGGGCGTTGGGGTCACGCCGTCTGGGGCGAGGGGGTAGCGATTGGTGCTTCTTCCCCAGGGCGTAAGAGAGAGCTGCACTGGCGCCGATGACGCCAATGGCGCCCAGAAAGGTTGAGGTTCGCGACATCGTGGCTCCTTTGGCCTCGTCAACGCGCCAGACGGAACTAAGTTCGTCGCGAAGTCGTGATCGTGAGGCGACGTGGATGCGCCGTAATTCAGCCCCGCCCGCGTTGATCTGCGTTCATCTTGGAACAATGGAGAACCTTACCCATGCGTGTCTTGAAAGCCGCCGCCGCGGCCGTGCTGTTTGCGGCGCTCGCCGCGCCTTCGATCGCCGCCGCGCAAGTGACGCCGCCGCCGGCAATCCGACACAGCCTGGCATCTCGGCGCCGCCGATCCTCGGCACGATCCTTTCGATTTCCGCTGAAGGCAAAGTCGAAGGCGCGCCTGATCTCGGCACGATCTCGCTGGGTGTGATGACGGAAGCGCCAACGGCAGCGGCCGCGCTGCAAGAAAACGCCAACCGCATGACGGCGCTGACGCGCGCGCTTCGCGCCGCTGGTCTTGCCGAGCGCGATATCCAAACCTCTAACCTCTCGGTGAACCCGCAATATCAGTACGGCGAGAACGTCCCGCCGCGCATCACAGGCTATCAAGCCAGCAATAACGTCACCGCCAAAGTGCGCGATCTTTCGCGGCTTGGGCGCGTGGTGGATGCGGCGGTCGCCGCCGGCGGCAACACTGTGAACGGCGTGTCGTTCGGCTTTCAAAATCCGGAAGTGTCGCTCGATGCGGCGCGCACCGACGCGATCGCGCAAGCCACGCGCCGCGCCGAACTTTATGCGCGCGCTTTGAATCTGCGCATTCACCGCGTGATTTCGGTCAGCGAAGGCGGCGGCTATGCGGCGCCGATGCCGATGCCTGTGATGATGATGGCGCGCGATAGCGCGCAGGCCTCGACGCCGGTGTCGCCTGGCGAAATCTCGACGACGTCGAGCGTCAATGTCGTGTACGAATTGCGCTAAGGAAAACGAGGCGGGCGTTCGCGCCCCGCCTCAAGCCTTAAGCGCCCCTCTCGCGCATATTTCGCGAGTGGGCTGAGGCCCAGCCAGGTTTGCATATTGTCGGCGAGGGCGCGGTCGCCGGTGAGCTTCACCTGATCGTTGCGCACGGCGCGCTCCACTTTGTCGTAACCCATCCAGATCGACGTCATGGTGCGGAGATCGGTCGCGACATAGAGATCGACATCAAAGCCCGGATCGACCGAGCAAAGATCGACACTGGCGCTCGGCGCCACCAGCAGCCACCAATAGCGCTCCGTCGCCGCCAGTTCTGGATATTGGAATTGAATGACGCTGCGGCGCTTCGGCATGGGCCGGGGGTCGAGGTTGCGGCGCATGTCCCACATCAGCAATTGCGCATCGAGATGCTGCAGCGAGACATCGGTCTCGATCCAGCGCTGACCCCAGGCGCCGAAGGCTTCGATCAAAGGCCCAAGCTCGCGGCCCGCTGGCGTGAGCTGATATTCAAAGACGCCGGGCTCGGTGGGCGAGGGCGTGCGGATGACGACGCCTGCGGTCTCCAAGTCCTTCAGGCGCTGTGAAAGCAGTGCCGGCGACATGCGCGGCACGCCGCGCCGCAGATCGTTGAAGCGCGTCGAGCCTGAGATCAGCTCGCGCAGCAGCACGATGGTCCAGCGCGTACACAGCACCTCGGCCGCCATCGCGACGGGGCAAAACTGCTTGTAACTGCCTTGCGCCATGCTCTCCTCCCGACGCCCCAGTTCAGTTCTTGTACCACGTCGCTTCAGTTCTTGAACTGGATAGCCGCGCCCGCGCCTGCGATGGTGGGCCATCAAATCAAACCAGCGCTGGAGCGCCACACATCATGTCTGCTCAAATGAAGATCGAAACGCCGCCGACCGATTGGTCCGCGCTGGCGCAAAGCATCGCGGCGGAAATCGCGCTCGAAGCCGCCCGCCATGACGCGGAGGAGAGCTTTGTCGCGGGCAATTATCGGCGGCTGAAGGACGCGGGCTTGTTCAAGGCGCTCGTGCCTGCCGAGTTCGGCGGCGGCGGCGCGGAAGTGACTGACATTTGCAACGTCATCCGCATTTTGGGTGCGGCGTGCGGCTCAACGGCGCTGGCGTTTTCGATGCATTCGCACTTGGTGGCCGCGGCTGCATGGCGCTGGCGTCATCAGAACGCGCCGACCGATGGCTTGTTGAAGCGCGTCGCGGCCGAGAATTTGGTGCTGGTGTCGAGCGGCGGTTCGGACTGGCTGAAGAGCGCCGGCAGCGCGACCAAGGTTGACGGCGGCTTTCGCATCAATGCGCGGAAGATTTTCTCTAGCGGCTCGCCCGCCGGCGATCTTCTGATGACGAGCGCCGTCTATGACGATCCCGAAGCCGGGCCGACCGTGCTGCACTTTGGCGTCTCGCTCAAAGCCGAAGGCGTGACGCTGCTCGATACTTGGCATGTCATGGGCATGCGCGGCACCGGCTCCCACGATATCGACTTGAAGGACGTGTTCGTCGCGGATGCGGCGGTTGCCGGGCGGCGGGCGCAGGGCAAGTGGCACATGCTGTTTCATGTCATCAGCAAGATCGCGTTTCCAATTATCCTTTCAGCTTATGTTGGCGTCGCCGAAGGCGCGCGCGCCAAGGCTGTGGAGATCGCGCGCAAAAAGCCGGCCGACGAGGCTTTGACATTGATGGTCGGCGAAATGGAAAACGCGCTCGCCGCCGCGACCATGGCGCTCGAAGAGATGATCTATCTCGCCGAAACCGCGGCGCCAGGGCCGGAGACCACCAATCGCGTCGCCATCGCGCGCCACCTTGTGCGGACGAGCGGCGATCGAATGCGTGGAGCGCGCGATGGAGGTCGCGGGCGGTCCGTCGTTTTACAACAGCATCGGCCTCGAGCGCGCGTTTCGCGATGTGCAAGGCGCGCGCTTTCATCCGCTGCAGGAAAAAGCGCAGCTGCGCTTCTCTGGCCGTCACGCGCTTGGGCTCGACATCGATGGTTAGCGCGTCTTGACTCTGTCACTGTAACGAAGGCGCCGGTTCCTGTTGCGGGAACGCTTGCGATGCGATTTGTGCGCGCTTCCTGCAACCAAAGATGTGCGAGACGTCTGTGAACACGACCGCTCTTGGCTCTCCCACTGAACGCCGCACGGCCGCGCGCGGGGCGGTGGCGCTCCAATGGAGCGAGGCGCAGCGCGACGCTTGGCGGCTCGAAGGCTTCAAGATGCAAATCGCGCACGAAGCGCGTCAGCGTCGTGACGCGGCGCGCCGCCGGGTCGCGGTGTTGCTGGGCCTTGCGATTGGCGTCTTCGGCAGCGGGCTTTGGTTGGCGTTCGAGGCGGCGCCTTTGCTGGCGGCGTCGGCAAGCTAGGCCAGGCTCAGGCGGGCGTTTGACACTGGCCGCGACGCTGCCTATCTCACAGCCGCTTTGTCGAACACATCAGCCCTCCCAACACCGCCACAGCGCGCTCGTGCTCGCCGACGGGGCTGTTTTTCTGGGGCAGGGGCTGGGCGCCCAAGGCGAGGCGCTGGGCGAGGTCTGTTTCAACACCGCGATGACCGGCTATCAGGAGATCCTCACCGATCCCTCCTATTCCGCGCAGATCGTCGCCTTCACCTTCCCTCATATCGGCAATGTCGGGGTCAATGACGCGGACGTGGAGACGTCGTCTCCCGCCGCTTCCGCCGCCGCGCGCGGCGCGATTTTCCGCGCGCTGCCGACGCCGCATTCCAACTGGCGCGCCGGCGATGAACTGGAAGCCTGGCTCGCTAAGCGCGGCGTGATTGGGCTCGCGGGCCTCGACACGCGCGCGCTGACCAAGCGCATCCGCGAGAAGGGCATGCCCAATGGCGTCATCGCACACGCGCCGGATGGCAAGTTCGATTTCGCGGCGATGCAGAAACGCGCGGCGGAATGGCCGGGTCTCGAAGGGCTCGATCTCGCCAAGGACGTGACCTGCGCGCAGAGCTATGTGGTGAGCGAAAATCTGTGGCGCTGGCCGCTGGGCGTCGCCCCGGTGGAGAAGCCGCGCTTCACGGTCGTGGTCATGGATTATGGCGTGAAGCGCAATATTCTGCGCGCGCTCGGCGAAGTGGGCGCGAAAACCATCGTGCTGCCCGCGAGCGCGACGGCGGAAGAAGCGCTCGCGCATAAGCCTGACGGCATCTTGCTGTCGAACGGCCCCGGCGATCCGGCGGCGACGGGCGAATACGCCGCGCCGCAAATTCGCAGATGGTCGATAGCGGCACGCCGGTGATGGGCGTGTGCCTAGGCCACCAGATGCTGGCGCTCGCGCTCGGCGCCAAGACGCTGAAAATGCCGCAAGGCCATCACGGCGCGAACCATCCAGTGAAAGATCTGTCGACCGGCAAGGTCGAGATCGTGTCGATGAACCACGGCTTTTGCGGTCGATCGCGACACGCTGCCGAAGGGCGTCACCGAAACGCACGCCTCTTTGTTCGACGGCTCCAATTGCGGCATCGCACTCGAAGGCCGGCCAGTGTTTAGCGTGCAATATCACCCCGAAGCATCGCCCGGTCCGCAGGATAGCCACTATCTGTTCGAGCGCTTCGCGGACGCGATGGCGGCGAAGAAGAGTGCGGCTTAAGGGGGCGGCGACAAGCGTCCTCACAGCGGAGTCTGCTATGAAGGATGTCGCCGTTATCGCGTATTGCCGCACTGGCATCGCCAAGGCCGTGCGCGGCGCGCTCAAACCAGACTCACGGCATTCCGCTTGCCGCGCATGTTTTGCGCAAGGCGATCGAGCGCGCGCGCATAGAGGCGGGCGAGGTCGAGGATGTCATCCTGGGCTGCGGCCTGCCGGAAGGCGCGACCGGTCATAATATCGCGCGCAACGCCGCTTTGTTCGCGGGCTTCGGCGAGGGTGTTCCGGGCGCGACGATCAATCGTTATTGCGGTTCGGGGCTCACGGCTGCGTCGATCATCGCCAACCGCATCGCCACGGGCGAAATGAAGGTCGGCGTCGCCGGAGGCGTCGAGAGCATCAGCCTGGTGCAGTTCAATCTCAACTTCAACGGCTTCTTCTACGAGCCGCTGCAACAGAAAATGCCGGCGGTGTGGTGGACGATGAACCAGACCGCCGATCTGGTGGCGCAAAAATACGGGTTCACGCGTGAGGCGCTGGATGAATACGTGGTCGGCAGCCAGAAGCGTGTCGAAGCCGCGCGCGCGGCGGGAAAGTTCGCCGAAGAGATCGAGCCGATCACCACGCACATGAAGGTCACGAACAAGGCTGACAATGCCAGCCGCCTCGAAGAGGTGACGCTCGATCACGACGAAGGGCCGCGCGCCGACACCACTCTTGAAGGCTTGGCCAAACTGAAGCCCGTTTATGAAGACGGCACGACGACAGCGGGCAATGCTTCGCAGCTTTCAGACGGCGCCGCCGCCGTCGTGATGATGGACGCTGATCTCGCGGCACGGCGCGGGCTGCCGATCCTGGGGCTTTTCCGCGGCATGCAATTGGGCGCCGTCGCGCCCGAGGAAATGAGCATCGCGATAGCGCCGGCGATCGGAAAACTGATGCGGCATCACGCGCTCAGCAAGAACGACATCGATCTCTGGGAGCTGCACGAAGCCTATGCCGTGACCACGCTCTACAATCAGCGCGAACTCGATACGCCGTGGGAGACCACAAACGTCAATGGCGGCGCAATTGCCTTGGGACATCCCTACGCATGTCGGGCATTCGCTATTTGGGCTCGACCTTGCTCGAACTGGGCCGCCGCAAGGCTCACAAAGCCATTGTCGGCGTCTGCACGGCGGGCGGGATGGCGACGGCGGCGTTTCTCGAACCGCTGATGCGTGCCGGCGCGGCGAAAGGGTTTGGCGCACACGGAGTGGCTGACACTAGCGCCGCTGCTAGTGTGCTATCGTAAAGTATGGACGACACTCAGCTTCCACCGGGCATCGGCCCACACGAGGGGCGTGAGCTTAAGCTCCTTTTGGCTGGGCAAAAGCCCCTTGCCAAATTCCGGCTCGATGGTCTTTCCGAAGCATACGAAAGCCAATTTCGCGAAGCGGTCGAGCGAGGCGATATTCTACAATTCGACTTTCCCGCGCCGGAACGGCATCTCCATCGCAGATACTATTGTCTGCGAGGGAGGAATGGCGGGTCAAAGTAATGGAGTTGCTGAGCGCGCAGCCTCCGAACGCAGGGCCACGGATTTCACCGAGGAAGACTGGCATCGTCTTGACGGCTCGTTGCTCGGTTATGAAAGGCCGATATCGAGCGATTCATCGAACGTCTTCGCTCCCTGCGCAAATAGCCGTAAAACTCTGCGTCGAGTTGTTGGGCTCGGCGCCGCTGAGTTAAAGTGATGTTTAGCGTCACAGCAATCCGGGCTGGTTATGACTGAAAAAGAACCTACGGCTGAGGAACGCGCGCTTGGCCTTAGCTTCCTCCGTGGGATGGTTGCGCTGGCGGCAGTGGGCAGCGTGCTTGGCGTCGTGTTTGGGACACGCGCCATGCTGGGCTACGAATCAATCTTACCGCTTGCGACAGCATTTCCCTCGGGGCTCGGCGCGATCGCGGTGATCGGCAATGCTATTCTCGTGCTGCATGCGCGGGGCGTGGGGCGGGGCGTGTCGCCGAATGGCGCATATCTTGATTGGATTTGGGAGAACGTTCCCAAGACCTTGCTCGTGCTTTCGGCGCTCGCAACCGTGTTCAGCGCGAAAGTGTTCGAGCATATGCCCGATTATCCGCGCGGATCGCCAGAAGCGAGGATGGGGTTGGGCCAACAAGCCGAGTTATCCATAGGCGTCGACACAGTGTTCTATGTCTATGGAGGATCGATCCTTGTCGGCGCACTTTCGGCGCTAAGGCGTCAGTAGGCGCACTGCACCGTGTATATATACTTATCCGATGGTGAAGTTTCTGCTTGCGGCCTTCGGGCGCGCTTGATACTTAACCACATGGTTCAGTCAGCGGCGGCGCTCGATCTCATTTATTCCGCGCTCGCGGACCGCAGCCGGCGCGCGATGATTGCGCGTCTGGCGCGGGGGCCGGCGAGTGTGAGTGAGTTGGCGAAGCCTCTGAAGATGTCTCTGCCGGCGGTGGTGAAGCATTTGGCGCTGCTGGAGGAGAGCGGGTTTGTGGTGAGCCGAAAGGTCGGGCGGGTGCGCACGTGCCGCATCGACGCAAAGCGCTTGGATGCGGCGCAGAATTGGCTCGCGAGCCAGCGCGCGCTCTGGGAAGCGCGGCTCGACCGTATGGATGCTTTCGTTTGGAGATGGACGATGAGTGACGCAAACGCGCTTGAGATTTCCCGCTACCTCGCGGCGCCGCGGGCGCGTTTATGGCGCGCTTGGTCCGATCCGAAATTGCTGGCGCAATGGTGGTGGTCGGCGGCGCCGGCGCCGGCGGCATCGTTGATTTCGAACAATTGCCGTTCAATGTCGCGAGCTTCACCACGCGCGGCATCGATTTTACCATCGCGTACAATCTCGATTCCGACGCGCTGGGGCTGGGGCGATATCGGGACGTTCGATTTCCGCATCGTCGGCAACAACACGCTCGAGCTTGAGTTCGTGCCGTTGCGGGCGCGGCGACGGATGACGATCTCGGCGAAAGCCTCTCGTCAGACGGCACCACGACCAATGCGCCCGAATGGCAAGTCAACTTCGACGTGACGTGGGATATCGGCCAGTGGACCGCGCACTACGGCTACAACTTCACCAACGATCTGCTGCGCTACGAGAACAACCAATACGCGGCCGATCCGATGCGCGTCGATCCGCGATACAAATATATCGACGGGCTCAGTGTGCATAATGTGCAGCTTCGCTACGAGCTGAACGACGGCGTGGAGTTTTATGTCGGCGCCAACAATCTGGGCTACGACCCGCCGGCCGGCACCACGGCTTACCTGACCGATCCCAACGGCCCGTTCTATTATGTGGGCGCGGTGGCGACGTTTAACTGACGATGGCGCAGTCATCCTCGCCCTTGATGGGCGAGGTGGCCGCGCAGCGGCCGGAGTGGGTGGCGGCTCGGTCTTTTCCGGAGACCGCGCAGTCACCCACTCAGTCATCGGGCGTTGCCCGCTGACAGCTCGCCCATCAAGGGCGAGCATGGGCGCTCCACGGTCCCACCACCGCTCCCCGGACGAGCGAAGCGACGATCCGGGGTCCATTTATCCGACGCGTCGTATGCGATCCATGGGCCCCCGGCTCGGGCGCGTGCTCCGCACGCTGGCCGGGGAACGGATGGCCCACAGCCGCAAACGGGACGCGATTTCGACGCGTTCAATAGTATAGCCTGCGGCCATGAGCGGTTTGCGGGACGTTTTCATCACCGGGGCGGGGGCGTTCTTGCCTGGCCCCCCGGTCACCAACGACCAGATGGAGGATCATCTGGGGCGGATCGGCGGGCGCGATAGCCTGCTCGGGCGACGCGCGCTCCGCTGGAACGGCGTCGAGAGCCGCCATTACGCCATGCGCCCCGACGGCAGCGTCAGCCACACCAATGCGCAGATGTGCGCCGAAGCAGTGCGCGGCGCGCTGGACGATGCGGGGCTCTCGCGGCGGGCGCTGAGCTTTCTGGCGACCGCGACCACGCAGGGCGATTATCTCGTGCCGGGGCATGCAGCGGCGGTGCATGGCGAGCTGGGCGCGGGCGAGTTGGAGATCGCGAGCTTCCAATCGGTGTGCGGTTCGTCGCTGATGGGCGGCGAAGGCGGCGTGGCTCAATGTGCGCGCCGGTGAGCATGATGTGGCGGCGGCGTGCGCGGGGGAGTTTTCCTCGCGCTGGTTTCGGCCGAGCTTTTATGAAGGCACGGCGCTGCTGGACGAGAAGGGGCGCTTGCGCGCCGAAGCGGATTTTCTGCGCTTCACGCTTTCGGACGGTGCGGGCGCGATCGTGCTGGAGCCTCGCGCGAAACGCGATGGGCCGACATTGAAGATCGATTTTATCGACATCGTCTCGCTCGCCGATCGCTTCGACTCGTGCATGTGGGCGGGGCGCGAGCGTCGATGGGCGCGATGATATGGCGAACGCTTGGGTGCATGCCGGCCCGCGCGAGGCGCATGCGGCGGGCGCGATTGCGCTGTTGCAGGATTTTGAATTGCTGAAGCGGCGTGATCCGGGCATGGGTCGGAGTTTATTTGAAGAAGGTGGACGAGGGGCGGATCGTGCCGGCGGAGGTCGATCATCTGCTCTGCCATTATTCCGCGAAGTCGCTTCGTGCGGAGATCGTGTCGCTGCTCGAGAACACTGCGGGCATGATCCCCGGAAGAGAAATGGGTCTCGGTGCTGCGGGAGAAGGGGCAATATCGGTTCGGCGTCGATCTGGGTGATGCTGGAGAACTTTCTGCGCTCGGGGCGGCTGAAGCGCGGCGAGAAAGTGCTGTGCGTGGTGCCGGAGAGCGGGCGCGCTTTGGTTGGATTTATGATGCTGGAGGCGGTGTGATACGCACGCAAAAATAACGCATCCCCCGCCCCTGGGGGCGGGGGTAGGGGGAGGGGGCGTGCAGGATGTGGCGCAGGCGTTGCGCCCAGAACGCTGAGCGTTGCGCTTGAAAAGGAAACAGAACGCCCGGTCGATCGCCCCCCCTCCCTACCCTCCCCCCGTTGGGGGGAGGAGCGCGTGCCGATTCAGGGTTCTGCATGAACGACGTTGTTTCAGATGTTTTACGTCGCCTCACGATCGTCTTCACCGAGTTCGAAGGACGGCTGGAGCAGACGCCTTTGATCCGCAAGCTGATGCGCGGGCGGTTTGAGCTTGCGGACTATCAGGCGTTTCTGTTGCAGCTGCGCCAGCAGGTGAAGGAGGGCGCGTTGTGGATGTCCGCGCGCGGCGTCGAACATTGACGACGCGCATCTGGAACTACGCTCGCAGCTGATGCGGGCACGCGGTGACGGAGCATCGCGATTTTCGCTTGTTGGAAGCCGATTATGTGGCGACGGTGGGGCGTTGGCGGCGATCCAGAGCGGCGAGAAGAATGTGGGTTCGGAGGCGCTCTCGGCTTGGATGTATCACGAGGCGTCGCAGAAGAATCCGTTCGGGCTCCTGGGCGCGATGTGGATCATTGAGGGGGCTGGGTTCGATCAAGGCGCGCGAATGGGGGCAAGGCGGTGCAGGATACGTTGAAGCTGCCGGATAACGCGGTGCATTTTCTGCTGTATCACGGCGAAAACGACGTGGAGCACATGGAAGAGTTCAAGGAGATGCTGGCGATGGTGCTGCCGGATGAAGCCGTCGCCGCGCCGCATCGTGCGCAGCGCCGAAGTGACGGCGCGGCTCTATGCGCTGCAGATCGAGGAGATCGCGGCTTGAACTCTATCTCGCAGAACAAGGCGTCTCTCCCCCCTGGAGGGGGGAGAGGTAGGAGAGGGGGTGAGAGCGTGGGGCTCTTGCGGCGCAGTTTTGCGTTCAGTTTATCCTGCGAAAGTCTTTGTGTGTCTCACCCCTCCCCCAACCCCCTCCCCCCTCTAGGGGAGGGGGCTTATGACTACTTTTGACGCATCGACTTACGATCCCAAGGATCCCAACCCCTGGCTCGCGCTTTATCTCGATCAAAGTTTGCCGATCGCAGACGAAGCCAAGCTCGCTTTGCTGCGGGGGGCAGCGTCTTGGTCGCGGCGGTGGTTCTTTAATATCGTGCGGCCGTTCGTGTTTTTGTTTTTTCTGGTGGTGAAGATTCTGCGCGGCATCAGCCCGCATCACCCCAATCTCAACAACACGCTCCACAAGCTCATTCACTGGGGTTTGAAGACCTTCGCGACGCGTGGACGCCAATCTGCTCATCATGCGCCACTTCCATGTCGGCACGGAGCTCTTGGCTTTCATCAAAGCCAATTCTGGCCCGGTGACGATCGAGACCGTGCCGCTGCGGCCGCGCACGCTGAAAGACCTCGAGAACAACGTCTTCCTTCAGCACGATCTCAACGTCTTCAACTTCATCATCCAGCTCAATCTTTCGCTTCGCGCGCAGGGGCGTGAATTGGAGCCGGTGGGGGAGAAGCTCGATCTCTCCATGATTTCCGATAAGCCGTTCGATATCGAGCTGCCGAAACCGGGCTGGCTCAATTTCGTGGACGTGCAGACGGCGGTGGAGGTTTACACCCCGCTTTACGCGCTCTGCCTGCCGCGCAGTGACTTCATCCGCGCCGCCAATTCGCTGCAGCTCGATGAGACGGTGGCGATCTATATCGCGCGCATCCTGGGCAACGATTATCACTTGGCCTTCATCAAGAACGGCCATCCGATGGTGTCGCTCTCAACGCTCCAGGCGGGCTATCGCCTGATGATGCACGGGCTCGATTGCGAGGGCCTCCATGGCTGGCTCCGCGTCTTGAAAGCGCCGCCAAGCGGCAAGGGCTGCCGATCGATATTCGCGGCGCGGCTTGAGGCTGGCGATCACTCTCCTTTGAAGAGCGCGTGCGTTCGGTTTCGGGCATATTGGGAACCTGCTGGGGCGAGATGCATTGGAGGAAAGCGTCCATGAGGACCTTTTTGATGCGCGTGCTTACGGCGCCATGTGCGGCGCGGCTCTTTTGACCTTCGGTGTCGCCCAGGCGGGCGACCGGGAGGCCGCGCGTCCTGAGCCGCAATTTACCGTGCTGGAGCCCAATTCGCGGATCGCCTTCAGCAGCCAGGTCAACGGCTTCGAGATCGTGGACGATCGGGACCATCCTGCTCCGCGTCGGCGCCAATCGGCTTTACCTAGCGGAACTCAGCGGACCGTGCGCCCGTCACGCGCGCTTCGAGCACCAGATCGGGATCGCGCCGAACGGGCCTGGCATCGACCGCTTCTTCCGATATCCTGGTTGACGGGCGCCGCTGCCGCATCAGCGCGCTGACGCATGTCGCGCGTGTTCCGGCTGCTGAAACCGAAGATGTCGGCTGAACCAGCCGAAACGGCCGCGCGTACCAAAAAAAGAAAAT
The DNA here is from genome assembly GCA_037200505.1 of Terricaulis sp. Classification (GTDB taxonomy): domain Bacteria; phylum Pseudomonadota; class Alphaproteobacteria; order Caulobacterales; family Aquidulcibacteraceae; genus Vitreimonas. Next base: position 47,551 of record JBBCFZ010000008.1, read on the forward strand.
AGGCCGAAAAATAGGGAGGAATGGCCATGGGCCATCGTCATCTGAAGTTTGCGTTGCTGGCGCTCGGCGCATCGCTTGGCGCCGCCTGCGCGACGCCGGCCGAAGAGCAAGCGCCGCCGGCTTTCGTGGTGCTGGAGCCCAACGCCCATGTCTATTTGAGCCAGGTCCAGGTGCGCGGCTGGGGCAGGGATAACAGCATCCTGCTCCAGACCAGCCCACAACACTTGGTACCCCGCGGCGTGCTTGGCGGGGGCTGCACGCAGAAAGGCTCGCCCAGTCCGATCGGCTTCGTCACACAGACCGGCGATGTGGTGGAGCGCGGGTCGCGCGCCCTGATCGAGGGCGAAACCTGCTACATCAATTCCTTCGACCGGATCGAGCCGCCGCCGCCGGGCTCGCGCAGCTGAGGAGGTTGCCGCGATGAAAACGCTGACCAAACTCGCCTTGATCGCCGCCGCGCCTTTCCTATTTCTGGGCGGCTGCGCCTCCAGCGACGCCGCCGACAATGGCCCGGCCTATGTCGTGGTGGAGCGCAACGCTCAGCTGTTCGACCGTCAGATGATCACCCCGCATGGCGATCATCGAAGATGACAAAATCCTGATCGAGCAGGGCGCCGGACGTTATTACCAGGCCACTTTGGCGCCCGGCTGCGCTGGCGTGCTGGACGCAATGGCCAATGTCCAGCTGCAGGAACCGACCTCAGGCATCAGGCGGGGCACGGTTTTTGTGGTGGACGGACGAACCTGCCCGGTGATGTCTCTGGACGGGTTGAGCGTGCGCCGAGGGGCGGCTCAGAGCCCCGCGACGACCGGCGGAAGCGGGCGCTTGACGGAGTGGGGTCGCATCCCGTATTTTCCGCGCCTCATTCGGGGGCGGCTCGCTGAGCTCTGGCGAAATCTCGCCGCCGATTGAACCAAACCTGGCGCGCTGACCGCTCTTTTTCCATCTGGCTGCCTTGAGGCGCCGGCTCGGAGATGGGCATGGCGCGCCGCTTGACGTTGGAAAACGAGAAGTCGTTCAGAGGAAGACCGGTACGCATGCCGACGATTAATCAGCTGATCCGGAAGCCCCGGCATCCAAAGCCGGTCCGCAATAAAGCGCCGGCGCTCAAGGCTTGCCCGCAGCGGCGCGGCGTCTGCACGCGCGTTACACAACGACCCCGAAGAAGCCGAACTCGGCGCTTCGTAAAGTCGCCAAGGTGCGGCTCACCACGCAGATCGAAGCGGTCTGCTACATTCCGGGCGAAGGCCATAACCTGCAGGAGCACTCGGTGGTGCTGATCCGCGGCGGCCGCGTGAAGGATTTGCCGGGCGTTCGCTATCACATCCTGCGCGGCGTCTTGGATACGCAAGGCGTCAAGGACCGCAAGCAACGTCGTTCGCTCTATGGCGCCAAGCGCCCGAAGTAAGGATCACAATTCATGTCTCGCCGTCACCGCGCAGAGCCGCGCGAAGTCCTGCCCGATCCCGTCTATGGCGATCTCGTTCTGACCAAGTTCATGAATTACATCATGTACGAGGGAAAGAAGTCGGTCGCCGAGAAGATCGTCTATGGGGCGCTGGACTCGGTTGAGAAGAAGCTGAAGCGCGCGTCGATCGAAGCGTTTCACGATGCGCTGGAAAACGTTTCCCCGGCGATCGAAGTGCGTTCGCGCCGCGTCGGCGGCGCCACCTATCAGGTGCCGGTCGAAGTGCGGCCCGAACGCCGTCAAGCCTTGGCGATCCGCTGGCTGGTGACGGCCGCGCGCGCCCGCAACGAAAGCACGATGGAAGACCGCCTCGCGGGCGAGCTCATCGATGCCTCCAACAATCGCCGGCAACGCCGTGAAGAAGCGCGAAGACACGCATCGCATGGCGGAAGCCAACCGCGCCTTCTCGCACTACCGCTGGTAATTAGGCGGATCGCCGGCATCAGCCGGCATTCCGATTCAGCCGGGCTAGAAGCCGGCGGTCCCACACACGGACAGAATAGCCATGTCACGACAGTACAAGATCGAAGACTATCGCAATTTCGCATCATGGCGCACATCGACGCCGGCAAAACCACGACCACGGAACGCATCCTCTTCTATTCCGGTAAGAGCCATAAGATCGGCGAAGTCCATGATGGCGCGGCCACCATGGATTGGATGGAGCAAGAGCAAGAGCGCGGCATCACTATTACGTCGGCGGCCACGACGACGTTCTGGAATGGCAAGCGCCTCAACATCATCGATACCCCCGGCCACGTCGATTTCACGATTGAAGTGGAGCGGAGCCTCCGCGTGCTCGACGGCGCGGTCGTCGTGCTCGACGGCAACCAAGGCGTCGAACCCCAAACCGAAACCGTCTGGCGCCAAGGCGACAAGTACGCCGTGCCGCGCATCATCTTCGCCAACAAGATGGACAAGATCGGCGCGGACTTTTTCAATTGCGTCGCCGACATCAAGAAGCGCCTGGGCGCGCGTCCGATCCCGCTGCAATTGCCGATCGGGATTGAATCGTCCTTCAAGGGCGTGGTCGATCTGGTCGAAATGCGCGCCATCGTCTGGAAGGACGAAAATCTCGGCGCGAAATTCGATTACGTCGAAATCCCCGACGACCTGAAAGAGCAGGCGCTCGAATATCGCTCCATCCTGGTTGAAGCCGCCGTCGAAATGGACGACGCGGCGATGGAAAAATATCTCGACGGCGAAGAGCCGGACGTGCCCACTTTGAAGCGGCTGATCCGCCTCGCGGTGCTGAAGGCCGCCTGGTATCCGATGCTGTGCGGCACGGCGTTCAAGAATAAGGGCGTGCAGCCCTTGCTCGACGCGGTCGTGGATTATCTGCCGAACCCGCTCGATTCGCCCGGCGATCACCGGCATCAATCCGGACAATGAAGAAGAAGTGCTGACGCGCCGCGCCGACGACGCGGAACCCTTCTCCATGCTCGCCTTCAAGATCATGGACGACCCGTTCGTCGGCACCATCACGTTCTGCCGCATCTATTCGGGCATCCTGAACACCAGCGACGGCTTGCTGAACTCGACGCGCGACAAGAAGGAACGCGTCGGCCGCATGCTGCTGATGCCACGCCAACAACCGCGAAGACATCAAGGAAGCTTTCGCTGGCGACATCGTCGCGCTGGCGGGCCTCAAGGAAGTGCGCACCGGCGACACGCTCTGCGATCCGCTGAAGCCGGTGATCCTTGAGCGCATGGAATTTCCGAGCCGGTTATCGAAGTTTCGATCGAGCCGAAGTCGAAGGCCGACCAGGGAAAAAGCTGGGCGTGGCCTTGGCCAAGCTCGCCAACGAAGATCCGTCTTTCCGCGTCTCCACCGATCAAGAGAGCGGCCAGACCATCCTGAAGGGCATGGGCGAACTTCACCTCGACATTAAAGTCGACATCCTGCGCCGGACTTACAAAGTCGACGCCACCGTCGGCGCGCCGCAAGTGGCGTACCGCGAAAAGCTCGGCCGCTCGGCGACCATCACCTACACGCACAAGAAGCAAACCGGCGGTTCGGGCCAGTTCGCCGAAGTGAAGATCGTGTTCGAGCCGGGCGAACCGGGTACGGGCTTTGTGTTCGAGAACAAGATCGTCGGCGGCAACGTGCCGAAGGAATATGTGCCCGGCGTCGAAAAGGGCCTGAAGATGCAGAAGGAAGGCGGCTTGCTCGCCGGCTTCCCGCTGATCGACTTCAAAGCCTCGTTGATCGACGGCAAGTATCACGACGTCGACTCGAACGTCCTCACCTTCCAGATCGCGGCGCAAGCGGCGTTCCGCGAACTGAAGGAGCAGGGCGATCCGCGCTTGCTCGAACCAATCATGAAGGTCGAAGTCACGAGCCCCGAGGAATATGTGGGTTCGGTGATCGGCGATCTGAATTCGCGTCGCGGCATGATCTTGGGTCAAGACATGCGCGGCAACGCGACGATCATTCAGGCGCGTGTGCCGCTCGCCAATTATGTTCGGCTACGTCCAACACGCTGCGCTCGTTCTCCCAAGGGCGCGCCAGCTATGTGATGGAGTTCGCGCACTACGAAGAAGTCCCCAAGGCGGTCAGCCAGGAGGTCCTGGCGAAACTTCGCGCATGAGGCTTTTGCGCGGGGCCAAGCTCACTGAGCTGACCATAGCGGACCCAATCAGAAAAACAATCCTAGAGATCGAAGGTACGGAGCCACCATGGCCAAGGAAAAGTTCGAGCGTAACAAGCCGCACTGCAATATCGGCACGATCGGCCACGTCGATCACGGCAAGACGACGCTCACCGCGGCGATCACGATGGTGCTGTCCAAGAAGGGCGGCGCCAAGGCGATGTCGTATGCGGATATCGACGCGGCGCCCGAAGAAAAAGCCCGCGGCATCACGATCAACACCGCGCACGTCGAGTATGAAACCCAAGCGCGCCACTACGCCCACGTCGATTGCCCCGGTCACGCGGACTATGTGAAAAACATGATCACCGGCGCGGCGCAGATGGACGGCGCGATCCTGGTGGTCTCCGCCGCCGACGGCCCGATGCCGCAAACCCGCGAACACATCCTGCTTGCCCGCCAGGTCGGCGTGCCGGCGCTGGTCGTGTTCATGAACAAGGTCGACATGGTCGACGATGCGGAATTGCTCGAACTGGTCGAGATGGAAGTGCGCGAGCTGCTCTCGAACTATCAATTCCCGGGCGACGATATTCCGATCGTGAAGGGCTCGGCGCTGGCCGCCGTTGAAGGCCGCGACGCCGCGATTGGCGAGGACGCGATCATGTCGCTGATGACCGCCGTCGACACCTACATCCCGCAACCGGATCGTCCGATCGATCAGCCTTTCCTGATGCCGGTCGAAGACGTGTTCTCGATCTCGGGCCGCGGTACGGTTGTGACGGGCCGGGTCGAGAAGGGCATCGTGAAGGTTGGCGAGGAAATCGAAATCATCGGCGTGCGTCCGACCGTGAAATCGGTCGTCACCGGCGTTGAGATGTTTCGTAAGCTCCTGGATCAAGGCCAAGCCGGCGACAATATCGGCGCGCTCCTCCGCGGCATCGACCGCGAAGGCGTCGAGCGCGGCCAAGTGCTCGCGAAACCCGGCTCGATCACCGCCGCACAAGAAATTCGAAGCGGAAGCTTATGTGCTGACCAAGGAAGAAGGCGGACGCCACACCCCGTTCTTCACGAACTATCGTCCGCAATTTTACTTCCGCACCACGGACGTGACGGCATCGTCGCGCTTCCCGAAGGCACCGAAATGGTGATGCCGGGCGACAATGTGAAAATGACCGTCGAGCTCATCACGCCGATCGCGATGGACCAGGGTCTCCGCTTCGCCATCCGCGAAGGCGGCCGCACGGTTGGCGCGGGTGTGGTGTCGAAGATTTTGGAATAGCTTTCGGGAAATCCGAAGCTTGAAGGGCCGCCCCAAAAGGGCGGCCTTTTTTGCGTGCATCGCCCGCTCGACTAGCTCGATTCGTCCGCCCACCCCGTCATGCAAGCATTCGGCGAAGCGTTGCGGCACTCGCGACTTGTGAGAAATTTGAACTATCAAACTGCGCCAGCAATTTCTCGGCGACGGCATCGAGCCGATTGGCGTATTTCTTCTTGGGATCAAATCTCGCCAATCGCAGCGAGCGTAACGACTTTCGGTACTCTCCGGCCATTCGCGTGTCACCGCCGCGACCATGGTGCATGGCGTCAAGTGCAAACATAGCGTCCGCCCATGCCATGTGCGGGGGCTCGAACATAAGCCCGCCAACAAGATCGTGCACTGATCGGAGTAGTTGTCGCGATTCTTGAACCATAACCTCGAACTGGAGCCGACGGAGTTGCGGTCTCTCCGAGATCCACAATAGCAGGCGTGCGGCGGCGGTGGCTTCATCTGCGTCGAGCGAATAGCTGTCGGCATTCATTTCAGCGCGGATAGCATCGCGCGTGAGCTCGCTTTCCGTCTTGTTGGGAAGCCAGTTCGGCCAATAAATGCTGGCTTCCTGCGTTGGCGCCGCCAAGCGAACGAGAAAGCGGCGCAGATATTGCGCATGACCCGCGAACTGGAAGGGGCCGAACGTGAGGTGGACTCCATCGTATGTATTTATTGTGCCGAAATCGTCACCTTCTGCAGTCGCGATGGGTAAGAAAAATTCTCTCCAAGCACGCAAATTCTCGGGCAAATCCGAAGCCGGAAAATCGCTGCTATAGCGGCCGCTGTTCGCGCGGAATCGTCGAACGAATGCGCTATCGCTTTTCGCGCCTTGAAATTTCAAGCCAACCAGAGACCTTTCGGTGCTATTCTTGCTCGCGGCCTCGGTATAGTAACATGTGTGTCCAAGATACACGCAGATAGGCGGGCTGTCGTCTGTGTACGCAAAGTAGTGATGTTGCGGCCTGTTTTTGTTGCCACCCCGATACCCAATCCGCTCCGTGAAAAAGCGCCACGTTATCGCTCTCGTGCGCGGTTGGGTTCGTTCTGTGGCGTTCCGAAATCCATCTATCCCCGCTGGCTCGACATCTGGCGCCCAAATCGGACCGGCTGGGTTTAAGTCCGTTGCGGCGTCGACTGATGGCGCCGCGACAGCAGCGGCAGCGGCGAAGAGGGCGTGGCGGCGACTGAACATTGGCTTTCCGACGAGTGATTACGTGGCTTCCAACAATTCATCCGCCTGATGGCGCAAGACAACTGTAATAGGATTTACCCGAGCGAATATTGACGCATGCAAACCTTCGTCATCAATCTTGACCGCGACAGCGATCGCCTCGTGCATATGCGTGCGGAATGCGCGCGCGCGGGGCTTTCGTTCGAGCGCTTCTCGGCTTTGCGTGGTGATGCATTGCCGGAAGCGTTGCGCGGCTATTTCGACGCGCACGGTTCGCCGCTGAGCAATGGGGAGATTGGCTGCTATGCGAGCCATCTGGCTTTGCATCAGCGCGTTGCGAGCGGGGAGATCGCATCGCCGGCGCTTATCCTCGAAGACGATGTGGCGCTGTGCGAGAATTTTCGCGGGGTGATCGCGGGGTTGATTGCGGCGTTGCCGCGTGAATGGGACATCGTGCGGCTCTCGAATGGCGCCAAGCGCGCTTACGTCACGCGCGCGGCTTTGCCGAACGATCACGCGCTGATCCGCTATTCGGTCGTGCCGACCAGCACGGGCGCTTATCTCATCAGTGCATCGGGCGCGCGGAAATTTTTGGAGCAGGCCGTGCGCGCTTTGCCGGTCGATCAGGATCTACGGCGTGTGTGGCGCTGGAAGCTCGATGCGTATGGCGTGACGCCGATCCCCGCGACGCCGGACGTGCTGCAAGCTTCGTCGATCGATGCGCTGGGGCCGAAGGGTCAGCGCAAGGACGATGCGCGGCGGACGCGCATGCGTCGGCAGCGCGCGGCGGAGGGTGGGGAGCGGCATGGTTGGAATAGGACGCAGTTTGGATTTTGGCGTTGGCTGGGGAGCGAGGCTGTGAATGCCGCGCTGGTGCTTGTGCCGCGAAAAGCGCGCGCGGGGTTTCTGGCGCGGGCGGGGAAGTGGCTTGGCGCGGACGTTCCCTCCCCGTGAGGGGAGGGTGTCATGCGAAGCATGACGGGTGGGGGTGGCGGCGGTGAAGACGCCGAACACGGCGCTGTCGCCCCACCCGTCGCCCTTCGGGCGACACCCTCCCCTCGCGGGGAGGGACGGCGTCGCAGTTCAGCGCTCAACTCAAAGAAAACGCCCCGACCTCGCGGCCGGGGCGTTGCCTTGCACATGCGGAAATATCCGCGCGTTGCTTACGAGCCGAACAGGCGGCCGAACAGGCCGCGCGGCTTGCTCAGATTGGCGCCCGAACGATCGCGCTCGAGCAAGGTCGTGCCGCCGAAATTCCAGCGCGCGCCGACCGTGAAGGCGTCGGCTTCGAAACCGGAATCATCGACATTGACGTGATCGTAGTTGGCCACGAGCGAGACCGGCACGGAGGAGAGCTGATATTCAGCGCCTACGCCGGCGCCCCAGAAGTCAGCGTCGCCGCCCACATCCGCTTCGGCATTGCCGAAGCCCGCGTTCGCATCGATGCGGAAATTGTCGCTCACGAAATAGCGGAATTCGCCATCGAGCGCGACGGTTTCAAGGTCGCCGCCGCCGCCGCCGAGATCGCTCTCGCCGTAGCTGAGGGCCGCGCCAACGGTGGCGCGATCGAGGAAGTAGAGGCCTTCAGCAGCGACCGTCCATTCGTCGATTTCCGAGCCGTCGCCGTCGAGCTTTTCAACCGCGACGCCGCCGCCGAGCTGCCATTGCGCGTTGCGCGTGAAGAGGTGGCCGTCAACGCCGTAAGCGTCGACTTCGTCGCCGTCGCCGTCGAGCGTGCCGTAATTGGCGCCGAGCTGGACGCCGAGTGCGCCGGCGTCGAACGCCACCACGCCGTCGAGACCATAAGCGTCGACGTCATTGTCGGCGCCGGTGTCGATTTCGGCATTGGTGTAATACGCACCGACATAGCCGGATTGCGCGGCGGCGACGCCTGGGAGGGCGACCGCCATTAGCGCCGCGGCGGCGCTAAGTAACAGATTCCGCATGTGTTCTTCCCTGATAATTCACCCGTTCTTGGGCGTGGCGGATATGGCTGCGCAAATGTGGCGCGGCAATGCGCCGGGCAGTCATGGTTAACGATTCCTGAAGTTGCGATGCAGCAAAGGCACAGCTTGCGCTAGCCAGGGTGATCGAGATCACGAAGGGCTTGCATCTAAACGGGCTCCAAGCCGCATCTGGATTATGAAATGGTCATGCCGACAGGAGGCGCCTCACAGTGAGGGCAGGGATTTCAATCGCGGGATTGGCGCTGGCTCTGGCGCTCGCGCTGCCAGCCGCGCCGGCGGCGGCCCAGGCCGCCGCGCCGGTCTGGACGCGCCGGGCGGCGACCGAAGTGCAGATGCGCGGCGTGGCGGCCACGATCCGCGTCACGGCCGAAGAGCGGCCCGACATTGCCGTTTCCATTACTAATCCTGGTTCGCTGCCGACGCCCGAGGTGCGCCTCACGCGCGGCAAGCTGGTGATTGATGGCGGGCTTGAACGCCAGATCCAAGGTTGCCGCACGCGCGGCGGGTTTGAAGCGCAGGTGCGCCGGTTCGGCTGGGTCACGCAGGCGGCGCTGCCGGTGATCGAGCTGCGTGTGCCGGAGAATGCGGTGGTGGCTGCCGGCGGCGCGATCGTGCTGCATGCGGGGCCGACGCGGAGCCTCCAGCTTTTTCTTGAAGGATGCGGCTCGGCCGATGTTGAGCGCGTCGACGGGCATGCGGATTTCTCGCTTGCCGGCGGCGATCTTGCGCTGCGCGCTTATGACGGCGGCGACGTTGCGCTGCGCATTGCAGGCGGCGGCGATGTGACGCTCGGCGTGGTGCGCAACGGGCTTGAGCTTTCGATTGCGGGCGCGGGTGATGTCGAGGTCGCGCGCGCCGATGGGCCGACCAATATCGTGGTGCAGGGCGCTGGCGACGTTTCGATCCGCGACGGCCGCGCGACGGTGCTCAGCATCGCGATCATGGGCGCGGGCGATGTGAGCCATGGCGGTCAGGCCGAAACATTGGACGCCGCGATCTTTGGCGGCGGCGATGTGAGCGTGGCGCGCGTCACCGGTGAAGTTTCGCGCCGTGTCTTTGGCGGCGGCGAAATCACGGTTGGGGATTAGCAGGCTTTCACCAGGCGGCGCGCGCGTTTAGCATCCCGCGAAACAGGGGATGGCCATGCGCGGATTTCTGATTGGGCTTTGCATCTTGGGCTTGGCCGCATGCGCGCGGCCAGCCGCGAGCGGGCCGGAGCAGGTGGTCGCAGAAATCTACGAAGCGACCGCGCAAAATATTGAAACGGGCGCAACCCCGCTCGACGCTATCCCGATGTCGGAAGATCTCGCGACCTCGCTGGCGCGCGCGGCCACCGTCGCGCAGGCGCGGGGCGAGCCGTTTCTGGACGGCGACATCGCGGCCAATTGCCAGGACTGCACGGGGCTCACCAATCTCGAAACGGTCGTGACCACCCCGCCCGCCGACGGCCACGCCGTCGTCGAGGCGCGCTTTCGGCTGCACGATCAGCCGCGCGTCGTAGTGTGGGACATGATTGAAACGCCGGAAGGCTGGCGCGTGAACAATATCGCGAGCCCGGACGGCTATGATCTGCGCGCCTCGATAGCGGAGGCTTTGGCGCCGGTGCCCGATAGCTGCGCGAGCGAGCGCGATGCGGCGGCGGTGTCGCTCTTGGTCGAGCAGTGCAAGCAAGTTTCGCCCGCGACGCACCCGCCCTGCAACGCCGACAATACGTGCGCGATGATCGAAGGCGAGATCGCGCGCGCTTGCGGGCTGCTCGGCGCGGACGCGCCGGATTTTTGCCCGGCGCGCTAGGGTTTCGCGCGAGGATAATGATGACTGACGCCATCGCCGAGCTCACCGCGCTCCACGCCGCTCTGCTTAATGCGTGGAATGCGCGCGATGCGGCGGCGATGGCTGGGCTCTATGCCGAGGACGGAAGCCAGATCGGCTTCGACGGCAGCCAGGCCGATGGGCGCGCCGAAATTCTGAACCAGCTCACGCCGATCTTTCGCGATCATCCCACGGCGCGTTTTGTGTGGAAGGTGCGCGAGGTGCGCATGCTCGGGGAAGATGTGGGGCTTTTGCGTGCTGTGGTTGGCATGGTCCCTCCCGGCAAGACCGAGATCAAACCGGAGATCAATGCGGTCCAGAGCTTGATCGCCTCGCGCAGCGACGCAGGGTGGCGGATCGTGCTTTTCCACAACACGCCCGCCGCCTGGCATGGCCGACCGCACGATCTCGCGGCGCTGACGGCGGAGCTGCAAGCCTTGGTGTGATTGTTACTGGAAAACCGCCGACGCGGACTCTCTCGCGCGCCTTCTGGCGAGAAGCGGAAACACGACGAGAAACTCCAAGAAGTAGAGCAGCACCAGGATTTGGGTGAGCGGTATGACAAACGGATCCGAAGAGGACTGAGCGCCGGCCCAGCCAAGCGCGACTAAGATCGCGGGAATGCTCAAGAGGCTTGCCCAGGCGCGCATCGGTGTTTTCGGCCAATCGAAGAATGCGAGCGTGAGCGGCGCGATGAACGCGGCGCAGAGGACAAGCAGGCCCAGGCTCTTGGAATCGACGGCGCCGAGATCGAAGCTTATGGCTCTGAGGACGCTGAAGGCCGGCAACAAATACCAATCGGGCACGATTTGCGCAGGCGTCATCAGCGGACTGCCGGGCCAATAGGTGTCCGCCTCGCCGCCCCCCTCGCCACGGAGAGGTGAAGGTCTGAAAACCGAAATAGATCGCCGCCGCGATCGTCCCCGTGATCGCGACAAGGATCGCGAGCCTGCCTAGCCATCCGAGTTTCACCGCCACGCCCTCCCCACGCTGCGAGTGTGCCGGCTGGGCGTATCGCCCCGCAAGATGGGGCGTTTCCGCAGGGGCCTTTTTTCCGCCTGAAAACGATTTGACCTTCGCGCAAAAGGCGGGGAGGCGGGCATGCGGAAAGAGTGGCGAACACTCATCGCGGCGATGTGCTTGATGTGCGGATTGGCTGGGCCGCCTGCGCACGCGCAGATGTCCACGCCAAGCAATCTCGGTTTTGAAGACGGACCTGCTGGCGGCGCGCCGGCGGGTTGGAGCGTCGATGTGCGCGGCGGCGGCGCGGCCGTGGTCAGCGCGGAAGCGGCCCATAGCGGCGCGCTTGGCGCCGAAGTGCGCTTTCCGAATGAAGGCGGCGCGGGCGCATCGGCAAGGCTCAGCACCCGCGCCGATGCTGCGCCCTATCGCGGACGCCGCGTTCTTGTCAGCGGGATGATCGCGAACACCGGCGGCGGCAGCGGCGGTTATCTGTGGATTCAAGTGCTGGGCGCGGAAGGCGAGGTCCTCGCCATGGGCGGTACTGAAAGTGATGCCGTCATGCCCAGCGATTGGACCCGCTACGCCGCGGCTGTGCCGGTCGCGGACGATGCTGTCGCGATCTTGTTTGGCTATCGCATGCGGCAAGCGGGCGTCGCGCGGATCGACGATATCGCGCTCGCCGATATCGGGCCGGCCGATGAAGGCAATGCGCCGCCGCGGCCCTTGTCGGCGCGCGGTCTGGAGAACGTGACCGCGTTCGCGCGTCTCTACGGCTATGTGCGTTATTTTCATCCAAGCGATGAAGCGGCGCATGCCGATTGGGACACCTTCCTGTGCGTCGGAATCGAGCGGGTGGAAAACGCGCGCACCGATCGCGCGCTTCGCGATGCTCTGCGCGATCTCTTCGCGCCTCTCGCGCCCGGCGTGGGGGTCACGCTGCAAAGCGAGCCTGAGCCCGCGCTTGAAGCGCTCTCCGGCGACTTGATCGCCTGGCATCATCGTGGTCTCGGCGGAGGCCGGTGGGGCGGGCGGGCGATCACGATGTATGGGAGCCAGCGCGCGACCCAGGTGGGGGGCATACCGCCTTCGGCTTGGGTCGACTTGCCGCGCGGGCTTGTCGCGCACGTGCCGCTCGTGGTGGCGCGCGACGCGCAGGGCCGCACGCTGCCGCTCGCCGCCGCGCGCGCGGTCGCAAGATCGGCGCCCCCGTATTGGACGCCAAGCGGAGATGACCGCACGTCGCGTTTGGCGGCCGTGATCGAAGCTTGGAATATCGCGCAGCATTTCGCGCCGACTTTGGAAACGCAGGGCGTCGATTGGGCGGGCCAACTCTCCACGAGCTTGGCTCAGGCCGCGCGCGACGATGGCGCGGCCGCGTTCGATGTCACCATGCGCCGGATGGCGCTGGCGTTGCGCGACGCTCACGCCTCAGCGGCGCGAATTGGTCCGCCTGGCGAGGCGCCGTTCGCGTGGGAGTGGATCGAAAACAGCCTCGTCGTGACCGCCGTCGCCGAGGGCGTCGATACGGTGCGTCCGGGCGATGTCGTGCTGGCTATCGATGGGCGCGCGATCGGGAGTTTGATCGCCGAAGCCGTGCCGCCCTATGGCGGCGCCACGGAAGAGCATCTGCGCTTCAATGCGCTCTCCATGGAAATCTTGAAGCGCAATGTCGGCGCGCACGCGACTTTGTCCATTGAGCGCGGTGGGCAGAGGCTGGACGCCGACGTGGCGTTCGTGGCCGCGGCGCGTGTCGAGCAACCGCGCCCCGCGCCCATTGCAGAGCTTGAGCCTGGCGTCCTCTATGTCGATCTCACGCGGCTGACACGGCCGGAGCTTGCCGCCAACCTCGATCGCATGGCGGGCGCGCCGGCGATCGTGTTCGATGTGCGCGGCTATCCGACCGATGCGGCGATCCAGGTGCTGCCGCATCTCGCCGATCACAATGTGCAATCGGACCAGTTCAACACGCCACTCTACACCCAGCCTGACCGGCAAGGCGTTTTCTATATTCCTGGTGGTTGGAATTTGCCGCCGGCGCCGCCGCGCTTTGGCGGCGCGTTCGTGTTCCTCACCGATGAGCGCGCCACCAGCTATGGCGAATCCATCATGAGCGTGGTGGAGCGGTCGGCGCTTGGCCCGATCGTCGGGGCGCACACGTCGGGGACCAACGGCGACATCAACGGAATGGTGCTGCTTACCGGCCATTCGTTCAGCTGGACCGGCATGCAGGTGATCCGCGCGGACGGTTCGCGGCGCTTCGGCGTCGGCGTGCCGCCCACCATACCGGCTCACCGTACCATCGCGGGCGTGCGCGCCGGGCATGACGAAATGCTGGAGGCGGCCGTCGCGGCGGTGCGGCCAGGCCGGTAGCGCCTGCCCGCACGGCCCCCGCGCCCCTTGCCGCCCCGGCGGGGTTCGGGCATAAGCCAGCCCTTATTTCGGCGATGGCGCGAAGAAATCCTGTCCTGGCCGCGCTTTCCTCGATGGTTCTCACCATATGCGGGGGGCGACGCCGGGTTTAGGAGTGTAGCTCAGCTGGTAGAGCATCGGTCTCCAAAACCGAGGGTCGTGGGTTCGAGTCCCTCCACTCCTGCCATTCGCTCCGATGGGCGAGGCGGGGCCAGCGGGCGCCAGTGAAATTGGATCAGGTTTGAATATGACGGACGCAACCGAACAAGACCAGGAACCCCGCCGGCGCGGCGGCCCCATCGCGTTCATGCGCGAAGTGCGGGCCGAGGGCCGGAAGGTGACCTGGGCGACGCGCCAGGAAGTCTGGGTGTCCACCATCATGGTGCTCATCATGTGCGTGGCGGCGGCGATCTTCTTCTTTACGGTCGACACCATTCTGAAATGGTTCGTCGGCTTCGTGCTGGGTCTGGGCTGAGCTTTATGCAAGCGAGTGAGGAGAGAGCGGTGTCGGCGCGCTGGTATATCGTTCACGCATATTCGAACTTCGAACAGAAGGTCGCCGAGGCGATCCGCGAACAAGCCGCGCGCCAAGGGCTGCAGGATCAGTTCGAGGATATCCAAGTGCCGACCGAGGAAGTCACCGAGGTCGTGCGTAATACGAAGAAGGTGCGTCAGCAGCGCCACTTCCCAGGCTATGTGCTGGTGAAGATGGACATGACGGACGAGGCTTATCACCTCGTGAAAAACACCCCGAAGGTGACCGGCTTTCTAGGCTCGCAGAATAAGCCCCAAGCGGTGAGCGATAAGGAAGTCGAGCGCATCCTGGGCCGCGTCGCCGAGCAGGGCGCGCAAAAGCCGCGTCAGCTGATCCATTACGAATATGGCGAGCGCGTGCGCGTGTCAGACGGTCCGTTCCAGAGCTTCGAAGGCATGATCTCGGAAGTGGACGAAGAACGCGGACGCCTGAAAGTGGCCGTGATGATCTTCGGCCGCGAAACGCCGGTGGATCTGGAATACGCGCAAGTCGAGAAGATGCGCTAGGCGCTTCGCGCCCCGGACGCCGCAGGCGATCCGGGGTCCATTTTTCAAATGCTTCATCATCGGGTCCATGGACCCCGGCTCAAACGCGTGCTGACGCACGCTGGCCGGGGCGCGGACGGAGCAGCGCCTCCCTCCCACCTCCGGATTAACGCGCAGCGTTTAGTCCGGGCCCATAACCACTAACGCTTGCGTTTATGGGCCCCGGACTTCGCTGCGGCGAATCCGGGTATTGGAGGAGCGGTGAAACCCGGCTGAGCTTGTGCTATGATGGCGTTGGAGCATCCCGATGACAGAGCATCCTCGGATTGGTATCGACCCAGACGTTTTGACGGGAAAACCGGTCATCCTAGGGACGCGGTTGGCCGTGGACTTCGTGATCGGGCTGTTGGCGGACGGCTGGAGCCACGCGGACATCCAGCGGCAATATCCCGGCGTCAAAGAGGAAGATATCGCGGCCTGCTTGGCCTATGCGTGCGACGTGCTGCGCGCCGAGCGTGTTTACGCGACGCCGTGAAATTTCTCGCCAACGAAAACTGCCGAGCGACGTGATCGCGGCGCTTCGCGCGCGAGGACACGATGTGGCTTGGGTTCGGCAGGATAGCCCAGGTATCGGTGATCGCGAGGTGTTGGCGTGGGCGGTGCGTGAAGCGCGCGTTCTTCTGACATTCGACAAAGACTTCGGCGAGTTGGCGTTTCGCTCTGGCCTGCCGGCGGAATGCGGCGTCCTCTTGCTTCGTCTCCCGATGCCGCGGGCCGCGGACGTTGGAGAGAAGATTGCCGCATTGATTCTGGCGCGCGATGATTGGGCGGGTCGATTTTCTGTTATTGAGCCCGGACGTATCCGAACGCGGCCTCTTCCAACTTGAAGAAGGCCGCGACTGCGGCCTCAGCGGCTGACGAAGCGGCATTCCAGTTTGCCATCGACTTTCATCCATACGCGCTCCAGGCGCTTTGATTGCGCTTGTGTGGTGGCGGGGACTTGGTGGGTCGCGCAGTCGGAGATGCGGGCGAAGGGCTTCATGGGGTTTGTGTCCTGCGGTCTGCGTGAATGACCTGTGCAGGATGGCGCGTGATTACGCGGCTGGATGTGACGGCGGTAACGCTTGAGCCGCCGTTCCCCGGACGGCGCGACGCGACGATCCGGGGTCCACTGATCCGACGCGTTTTGTCCCGACGATGGACCCCGGCTCGGGCGCGTGCTGACGCACGCTGGCCCGGGAGCGGTGAGAGCGGGTTTACGCGGCGGTTTTTGCAGGCGCTGGTATTGGCGCGGCGATCGACGGTTCTTCTGTTGGCGTGCTGGCGGCCACCATGCGTTCGGCGGCGCGCGCTTTGGCGGCTTCCACCAGCGCTTTGAACAAGCGGCGATAGGGTTTGCGATAGATCAAGAGCTCGGGGTGGAATTGGACGCCGATCCAGAAGCGGCGTGAGCGGTCTTCCATGGCTTGGATGATGCCGTTGGGTTCGCGGGCGCTGACGCTGAGGCCGGCGCCGAGGCGGTCGATGGCTTGTTCGTGGATCGCGTTCACGCAGAGATCGGTCTCGCCGAGAATTTCGCCGAGGCGCGAGCGAATGCGGATGGCGACGGGCTTGCGCGTGAACAGGCGGTCGATCGCGTCGCGCGCGCGGCGCACATTTTGAAAGCCGCTCAGATCGGCATGCAACGTGCCGCCAGCGAGCACATTCAGCATTTGCGCGCCGCGGCAGACGCCGAGCACCGGTAGATCGTGGCGGCGCGCAGTGATCGCCCATGAGGCTTCCATCTCGCTGCGTGCGAGGTCGTAGCGATAATTCTCCTTCGGCTTGCCTTGATAGTGCAGCGGATAGACGTCGCTGCCGCCGCCGAACACGAGGCCGTCGATGGTGTGGGGATCGCGCGGCGCTTTGGCGGTGAGCTTTACCGGCGCGCCGCCCGCGAGCCAGATCGCGAACTTCATCGCCCACCAAGAGAGGGTGTCGCCAGTTTCCGGTTTGGTGACGCCGATGAAGGGACGTTCGCGCGGTTTCGGCGGCCCGGCGCGAGGCGCGGGCGCTTCGGATGCTTTGTAGGTGACTTCCGGCGGCAGTTTGCCGTGACGGATGAGCGACGAGATCACGAAGAGCACGCCGAGGCCGACGAGCGGGTCTTTGGCTTCGCTCAATTCACTCGGCGCGCCGCGCAATTCGGCGAGCGATGCTTTGAGCTGCGCTGCTGCTTCGCTGACGGTGAGAGATTCGCTCAGCGCCGCGCCGGCTTTCTCGACCGCCTTGATGATCTCGCCATTGGCGAGGTTTTTCTTGGCTTCGCTCCAGGCTTCGCTGGCGGCGGCGAAGTGTGGATCGGAGACCGCCACATCTTCGATCGCCGCGGCAAGCCACACGCCCGGCGTTTTCGTGATCGCTCCAATCGTCGGCGCGTCTTCCACGACGACGGGTTGGCCAATGGTTTGCTGATAGAGCAACCAAGGAAAATCGGGTCCGGTTTCGACCGAGTGAAAAATGCCGGCCCAATAGCGCGCATTGACTTCGATCAGGCAGGGCTTGTCTTCGGCTTTGCCGCTCCAGCGGAAATCCAATTGCGCGAGGCCGTTCCAATTGGTCGCGGCCATGAGCTGATCGACGCATTCGCGGAACGGCGCATCGTCCACGGTTTCACGGGTCGCGCCGGCGCCGGCTTCGCGCGGGAAGGTGAGGAGATTGCGGTAGGCCATGATGGCTTGCACCGCGCCGGCTTTGGCGAGCACGGCGACGCAATAATCTTCGCCGTCACAGAAATCCTGGATGAGCGCCGGCGGATCGAAGCCGATGGCGCTCGCTTGCTCCACCGCGTCTTCGGCCGAGCGCGCGCAGGAGACGCCGCGGCCGCCGACGCCGTCGACCGGCTTGATGATTTTCGGATAGCTCAAGGTTGGCGCAAGCTTGCGGAGCTCTGCTTCGTTCGCAGCGCTCCATGTATGCGGTGCATCGATGCCGTGCTCGGCGACCAAGGCGGCGAGATGGTGCTTGGGATTGACGAGGCCGATGCTCTCGATCGTGGGCGCGGCGAGCTTGATGGTGGGTTCGAAGCGGTCGCGGTGGCGCGTGATGAGTTCGATTTCGCGGAACGCTGGCATCAGCACATAGGGGCGCCAATCTTTCGGCGCATATTCGAGCACGGCGGCTTCGAGATCGGCGAGGAATTGCACCGGCTCGCTTTCCCAGGGCGCGACGGTGAATGTCTCTTTAACGTGCTTGGAAAATGAGAGGACGGTGAGGCCGATATCGTCGCAGCCTATCACTTCGACGCCGCGCTTGGAGAGCGAACGCGCGATGACGAGCGCCATGAGGCTGCGCCCATAGGTCAAGATTACGCGGCCCGGTTTCGACATCCGCTGATTAAGCGCCGACGACGCAATTTGTTCCGTCCCGGAACTTGTCTCGCGCGTGCAATAATTCGGTTGGGCCGGCGGCGGCTCTCGCTCGGTTTGGTGCGGCAAAAACCGTGTTCGCGCTTGCACTCAGGCGGCGCCGGCGCCTGATTACTCGTACAAATCTCTCCCCGGCCGCGCCGATACGCGCTAAACCAAAGCCGTTTGATGCGGGGATGTTTGACCATGCACTTTAGAACACTGGCCGCTGTGGCGGCGATCGCCATCGTCACGATGCTGCCGGGCTGCGCGCCCAAGACCGAGGCGCCGGCGAACGGCGTGCAGGAAGAAGTGTTCGGTACGACGCCGAGCGGCGAGGAGGTTCATCTCTACACGCTCACCAATGAGCACGGCGTCACGCTGCAATTGATGAATTACGGCGCGGCGGTGGTTGCGCTCCGCACGCCCGACCGCGACGGCGCGATCGAAGATGTCGTCCTGGGCTTTGACGATCTGCAATCTTATCTGAACGGCTCGCCCTATTTCGGCGCGATCGTCGGGCGTTACGGCAATCGCATCGCCAATGCGCGCTTTGAACTCGATGGCGCGTCCTATCAGCTCGCCGCCAACAATGGCGTGAACCATTTGCACGGCGGCCTCGTCGGCTTCGACAAAGTGGTGTGGGCCGGCGAAGTGCTGAACGACGATGAAGGGCAGGGCGTGCGCTTTACGTATGTCAGCGCGGACGGCCAGGAAGGCTATCCGGGCGAGCTTACGGTGCATGTCACTTATCACCTGACCGCGAGCGATGAGGTGACCATCGATTACGCAGCGACCACCACGAAAGCGACGCCGATCAACATCACCAATCACGCTTACTTCAATCTCTCGGGCAATGTGCGCCGCGATATTCTGGGCGAAACACTCTCGATCAATGCGGATCGTTTCACGCCGGTTGGTCCGGGGCTTATTCCAACGGGCGAATTGCGCGATGTGGCGGGCACGCCGTTCGACTTCCGCATGGCGACGCCAATCGGCGCGCGCATTGATCAGGACGACGCGCAATTGCACGCTGGCCCGGGTTACGATCACAACTGGGTGCTGAACAAGCCTGAAGCCGGCGCGCTCAGCGTTGCGGCGGTGCTGAGCGATCCCACCAGCGGGCGCGTGATGGAAGTGCGCACCACTGAGCCCGCGATCCAGTTTTATTCGGGTAATTTCCTGGATGGTTCGCTGAGCGGACGCGGCGCGACTTATGCGCGCCGCACCGCGCTTTGCCTGGAGACGCAACATTATCCGGACTCGCCAAACTATCCGGATTTCCCGACGACGATTTTGCGGCCGGGAGAGACGTATACGTCGCGCACCGTGTACGCGTTCAGCGTGGCGGCGGCGCAGTAAGCCTGCAACCACACCTCAGTCATTCCGGGTCGGCGAAGCCGAACCCGGAACCCAGGGCCAACGCTCGACGATCCCTGGGTTCCGGATCGCGCTTCGCGCGTCCGGAATGACTGAAGTGGTGGGTAAGGCGCGTTAGCGCCGCCCCGGCGGCGCGGAGAGATTCAGCCGCCGCGTTTCCTGCATGCGTCCCGCAGTGATCGTGCCTTCCACCAGTTCGGTGCCCAGCAGCGCGAAGATGCGGCCGTCGGTGAAGATGGGGCGGCTGTTGCCGTACCAATCGACGCACGAAACTTCGCAGCGATAGCTGTCGTCCACACCATCCGCGTGGACGACGAGTTCGCCCGCGTGGCTGAGCGCGCCGTCTTCGACATTGATGAAGCTCACATCGGACGCCCCGCTGCGCCACCACCAGCGGCCGCTCTCCGCGATGCCGCCAGCGGTTGGGATGCCCATCACGCCTTCGCCTTCATCGTTCACGCGCGAATTGAAGGCGTGCGAGCGGCCTTCGGTTTCATAGCGATGCACCAGCACCGTGGTTGAGGCGATGCGCGGCGTCGCGGAGAGATCGAGCAGCGAGATGCTGAGGCCGCCATTGTCGCGGTAGCCGGTCAGCGCCGCGTTCGCGCCGACACGTTCGACGCGCAGAATATTGTGCGGCGCTTCGATCACCGTGGCGTGCGCGGGATCGGCGAGGGGTACGGCCACAACGCGCGCTGTCATATTCACCGCGTTGGGCGGGTAGGACATCCAGTTCTGGCGCGCGCCGTACACAAGATGGGTGTCGGTGAAGCGCTCCTCGAACTCGAGGACGCCGTCAAAGCCCGGCACGTCGGTGAAGTGCTCGGGGCCGATGGCGTGCGGCGTGGCGGCAAATTCGCTGAGCGGCGCGCTCATGTATTCAGCGTGACGTGCGATGCGCGGTCCCGTTCGCAATAGACCGAGCCCCAGAGCAGCAGGCGCGCGAAATTCAGTCGCGGTGGAAGCAAGCCCAAGCTGGTCGCGCGGGCGTCCGCGCACAAACATCGCGCCCGTCCTCGCCCACGAAGGGCGCGCGGAAGAGCGCGGCGCGCGCGCCATTTTCAAAGCGCGCCGCATCGTCCCGCGTGCACGCGTCGCCGCCATGACTGCTTTGCGTGGCCCAGAGATAGGCGCCGTCGGGCGCGATGAAAAACTCGTGGTCGCCAGGCGCGATGAAGGCGGTGGCGGTGCAGGCGAGTTCATCGCCCGCGCGGGGTGGAGCCCAGATCGCAGGTGGAGATCGAGTGCACATAAGGACGGATGGTTTCTTGGATCGGGCGGTAGATGTCGCGCGCTTCGAACAGGCGCATCGGCCTTGCCCATGACCGCATTGCGGCCCTCGCCGCGCTGCCAGCGCCGCAGCACCGGCCAATCCATCGGGCGGTCGGGATCGACATAGGTGAGATCGAGCGGGGTATAGACAACGAGCTTATCGTCGACCAAACGCGTCGCGTAATTCTCGACGTCGTAATAATCGTTCGACGACATATAGAATACGGCTTCGCGCGCGACATGGCCATCTTCGCTCAGCGAGAACACGGAAATCTCCGTGTGCGTTCTGCTGATAGCTGAAGCCGGTGACGAGGATGCGGTTACGATAAACCAGCATCTCATCGTACCAAGTGCCTGTATTCGGATCGCGATAGACATTGATGCGGTCGATGAAGGCGAGCCCCGGCTGGTTCGCGACGCGCATATCGATGGTGAAGAGGCGCCCGTCCTGCAGCACGATCAGGAAATGGCCGATGCGCTTGACGATGTCGCCTTCATCGACCGCCGCGCGTCTGCACATTGGTGATGCTCTCCGCTTCCGGCGCTGCGCCGAAGCCTTGGGTGTCGATGCCCGGCACGCGCGAAAGGGCTTCCGAGATTGAAGTGTCTGGAAAGCTGCCGATGTCCTCGGAGGTAATGCTGTCGACCACGGCTGAATTGTTCTGCACGCCAGTGACGACAACAGCGCCGCCGGGCGAGGCGGGGGCAGGGACGGCTAGCGCGGCCGGAGGGGGTGGCGGCGGCGAGGGGGCGGCGGCGGCATGGGTGGCGCCTTATAAGTCTGCGCCCAGTCCTCGCCGCGCACCTGCGCGATGCGGCGCACTTCGCGAACATACGCCATGAAGTCCGCTTCGCTGCTGAAGTGCTCGAGCCGCGACGAGGTGACGGCGGAGAGGCTGGTGGAGGGCGGCGTCGTCACCGCCGGCGTCGCGCAGCTCATCAGCAAGAAAGCGCCAACAACGCCCAGCTCTCGCGGCTTCATGCGTCCCCCCTGTTTTCGGTACGCTAACGCGAGGGCGGCGGGCGCTGATACGCAAAAATGTGTGAGAGTGCTCACGCGTGCGTGAGCAGCTAGTCCGGGCCTACCAAGCCGCGTTCATTGAACCGGCGCACCCGGCCCGTACCGGTTTCGCCAAAGACGCTTCCCCATGATGTTTTGAGGTCGGCGGCAGGATGGAGGGTCCGCGCAGCGTGATCGAAGCGTCAGCCCGGTTGGGGGGTCCGCTCGCGGCCGTAAGCGCCGCGCGCGCTTTTTCGTGAAAACTTGGCGAGAGCGTCGGGTTGGCCGCGAGCGGAATGCGCGCATAGGTCGTGATCACGCGCTGCCCGTAGAGCACTTGGTGCGCGACCGAGCGTCCATCCACCACCCAGATGTCGCCCGGGTCGAAATAGACCATGTGGCGCGGCGCGGCGCGCTCGTCCGCGCGGTTGTGCCAGCCGCCGAACACCCGGCTGGTTATCGTCTTGACCAATTGTTCGCTCGGCAGATCGGCAAGTTTTTCGGCTTTGATGCGCCCGGCAAGGCGCTCGGCAAGATCGTTCAGCTGATAACTCACTCCCCATATCCGCGGCGCGCTATCGATGTTGATATAGAGACGGAACCCCTCGTGGTCGTCACAACCGACGTCTTGATCATAGTGCAGATTTTCCTGCCGCGTTTCGGAGAAGCGGCACAACAAATCCACGCGTTCAACGACAACACCATCGAAGATGCGGGCGTGAAGATCATCGAGGATGCGGGTCAGGCGTGTGAATTGTTTGAGCAGTGCGTTGAAGCGCGACATGTCACGGCCGCACGCTTCGAGCACGAGCGCGTAATATTGCGCCGCCTCGCCCCGGGCCTTGAAGTCCAGAGCGAAGCGGGAGAACTGGAACTTCTTCATCTCCCAGAGTTGCGGGAACGAGATCGATCGCAACAAGTCAAAGTCCAAGGCCGCGAGATCGACCCCGCGAAGCACGCCGATTTTTGAACTTAGGAAGGCCGGCAGCACGGCGGATGCGCCGGCGGGCGTTGAGAGATCAATATCCTCGAAATAGTCGGGTAGACGCGGATCCAGGAACACGTCAGGCATTGCTGTCTGCCACCCTGTCGGGAGGGCCAGACTGGGTGCGACCCGAGCGGTCGCCCTTGCCCTTGGTCTCGGCCGGGGGATGCGTGAAATATGCCGGTGGCGCCGCGAAGTCCATCGGCACATTTGCCCTCCGCAGAGCGACAGTGACAAGCGCCCTTTGCTCCCTTATAAGCCCGCTTCCCGCGTGGGAGGCTTGTCGCTAGGCCGCACCACGCAACCCTCATGGCGGTCGGATTAAGTTTCGCCCGCCTTCAACGTGAGAGGATCACATGGCGAAGAAGGTCATGGGGCAGATTAAGCTCCAGGTCCCGGCTGGGAGCGCGAATCCGTCGCCCCCGATCGGTCCCGCGCTCGGTCAGCGCGGTTTGAACATCATGGAATTTTGCAAGGGCTTCAACGCCCGCACGCAAGAGATGGAAAAGGGCATGCCCTGCCCGGTAGTCATTACGTACTACCAGGACAAAAGCTTCGCGTTCGAGATCAAGACGCCGCCTGCTTCCTATTTCATCAAGAAGGCGGCCAAGCTCGACACCAAGAAGAAGCCAGGCTCGGGCTCCAAGAAGCCGGGCGTGGATTTCGTCGGCAAGATCTCCAAGGCTCAGTGCCGCGAAATCGCGCAAGCCAAGCTGAAGGATCTCAACGCCGTCAATATCGATCAAGCCGCGACCATGATCGCCGGCACTGCCCGCTCCATGGGCGTGGAAGTGGTGGAGTAGGGCGATGCCGAAACCAACCAAGAGAATGGCCAAAAGCCATGCCGGCGTTGACTCGCGGAAACTCTACGCGCTCGACGAAGCCGTGAAGCTGATCAAGGAACGCGCCAACTCCAAATTCGACGAAACCATCGAAGTTTCGATGAATTTGGGCGTCGATCCGAAATATCCGGACCAGCAAGTCCGCGGCGTTTGCTCGTTGCCGAACGGCACCGGCCGCACCGCGCGCGTCGCCGTGTTCGCGCGCGACAAGAAAGCTGACGAAGCGCGCGCTGCTGGCGCCGACATCGTGGGCGCTGAAGACCTGATGGAAACCATCCAAAGCGGCAAGATCGACTTTGATCGCCTGATCGCGACGCCGGACTTGATGGCGCTCGTCGGCCGTCTCGGCAAGGTGCTGGGCCCGCGCGGCCTGATGCCGAACCCGAAGGTCGGCACGGTTACGATGGACGTGAAGAAGGCGGTCGCTGACGCCAAAGGCGGCGCAGTGGAGTTTCGCGTCGAGAAAGCCGGCATTGTTCACGCGGGCGTCGGCAAAGCGAGCTTCACCGAAGACGCTATCCGCCAGAATATCCGCGCGTTCGTGGATGCGGTGGTGAAGGCAAAGCCCGCCGGGGCGAAGGGCACGTTCCTGAAAAAGGTCGCGATCTCTTCGACCATGGGTCCGGGCGTCCGGATCGACGTGGCGACGGCGACGCAGCCGCAAGTCTGACGCTTTCAGAGCAGCACCAAACGAAGCGCCCCGGCCGAAAGGTCCGGGGCGTTTTGCTGTTCGCGCGGGGCGTGACGCGCAATCTCCCTCTCCGCTCCCCGGCCAGCGTGCGTAAGCACGCGTTTGAGCCGGGGTCCATGTTTCGGCTGACGCGACGTGTCGGAGGAATGGACGCCGGATCGTCGCTGCGCTCCGTCCGGGGAACGCGGATTATAGACCAGTTTACAATTCAAACTAGTTGATGTAGAGCAAGTCCAAGAGCGGCGCGTCGCTGCGCCCGCCGTGAGGACTAAGGGGATGGCCATGAGTGGAGACATTGAAACCGCGCGGGACGACCTGGCTTATCTGCGGGCCATGGTCAGCGGCAGCGGGCGCTTTGAGGCGGCGGCCGGCGAATTGTTCTTTTGGGCCGGCACGCTCTACGGGCTGCAGTGCTTGGGGCACTGGTTGGATGTCGCCGGTCTGATCCATTTGCCGCCGCTCGCCATGCTCGCATTGGCGTTCGGGCCGACCGTGCTCTTCATCGTCGTGCTGAGCATGGTGATCTGGAAGAGCCGCAAGGCGACGCCCGCCGGTGTTGCGTCGCGCGCGCTGAACGCGGCGTTTCAGGGCGCGGGGCTCGCCAATCTGGTGATGGCGTTCGTGTTCGCATACGGCGCCAACAAGGCGCACAGCATGACGCTTTGGCTCTATCATCCCGTCGTCGTGTGCATGTTTCAGGGCGTCGCGTGGTACGTGGCGTGGACTATTCGCCGCGAGGCGTGGATTGGCGTGGTTTCGCTGGGCTGGTTCGTCACCACGATTTCGTGCGGCATGCTGGTGGATCAGCCGGGGTCATTTCTCTTGGTGCTGGCGATCGCGCTGCTGCTGCTGATGGCGATCCCCGGTTACGTGATGATGCGCGCTGGCAAGACGCAGGCTTAAGGCGCACGCCATGGCCGCGTTCGATATTGGCGCTCTCGACGACGTGATCCACGGGCGCGTGCGCTTGGGGATCATGGCGTATTTGGCCGATGCCGGCGCCGCGGATTTCAACGAACTGAAAGAGCTGCTGCAAGCGACGCAGGGCAATCTCTCGGTGCATCTGCGCAAGCTGGAAGAAGCGGGCTACATCGCGATCGACAAGAGTTTCGTGGATAGAAAGCCGCTCACACGCGCGCGGCTGACCGATGCGGGGCGGAAGGCATTCGTGGAATATCTGCGGGCGATCAGCAAGCTCGTTGGTTAGCTAGCGACGGTTTTGCTGCTGATGGAAGACCGCGAGTATGCGCACTTCGTCGCCGGCTATTTCGTAGACCAACACATACGGAAAGCGCGGAAGGATGAGTTCACGCGTGCCGGGGTCGGAGCTTGCCATCCCCAGTTTAGGCATTGCTTCTAAAACGAGTGCGCGTTCTCGAATATAGCTCACCACTCGCGCGGCCGCCTTTTTGCTGTCAGCGGCGATGTATTCGGAAATGGACTCTAAGTCGGCGAGTGCGCGAGCGTCCCAGACGAGGCGCTTCACGCCAGGCGCGCCAGCAATCTATCAATGCGGCTCGCGTCCCCTGGCTGGAAACCGCTCTCGCGACGGCGACGGACCTCCGCCAATTGTTCTTCGGTGAGCGCGCTGCGACCGGATGCATTGCTGACGGCTGCGGCTAGCTCAAGCACCATCTCCGCGATTTCCTCGCGGCTGGATTCCGGAAGAGCTTCGAGCGCTTCGATCGCAAGTTCCATCTTCGTCATGGGCGCCAGCATAGCACGAACGCCGCGCGCTCGCGACGGCGCCGAAATCGCCGCATTCGACCCCTTGCCGCGTCGCAATAAAGCGTGCATATCCGCCGGCTCGGTGGGGAATTAACCCCGCCGTTCCTGTCCGAGACTGCAGGCGCTCCGATCACGGACGGCCGAAAGGCCTGTGCGTGCGGGGCTTAAATCTTTGAAAAAGGCCATCTTTTGGCACTTTTCGGGGCCCGCAATAGACAGAGCTGACGTTTCTTCGGCCCGGC
Organism: Terricaulis sp.; assembly: GCA_037200505.1. Taxonomy (GTDB): domain Bacteria; phylum Pseudomonadota; class Alphaproteobacteria; order Caulobacterales; family Aquidulcibacteraceae; genus Vitreimonas. The sequence continues at coordinate 73,788 of JBBCFZ010000008.1, forward strand.
TGTCAAGAGCTTGGGTCTGTTGGGCGAGCCCTGGGACAGGCTGTGCGCATCGCGCGCCGTCCCGGCTTGTCGCTGTGAACGGTCGCGGGCGCTGGGGCGCTCGGATTGGCCGGGCGCCTTTTGAGGAGACCGTGATGGATCGTGCTGAAAAAGCCGAAGCGGTGGAAGCCCTTAAAGGGGTTTTCTCCAAGGCAGGCGTGGTGGTCCTTGGCCACTATGCCGGGCTGTCCGTTGCGGAAATGACGGTGCTGCGTTCCCGGCTGCGTTCGGCTGGGGCGGAGCTCAAAGTGGTGAAAAACCGGCTGGCCAAAATCGCGCTGGAAGGCGCGCCGCAGGCTGCCGGGGCGCATCTGTTCACTGGCCCCGTGGCCATTGCTTTCTCCGCCGATCCGGTCGCCGCGACGAAGGTCGCGGTCGCCTACGCCAAGGAGAAAGAGCAATTCGTCCTTTTGGGCGCGCTGCTGGGCAATCAGGTGCTCGACCAGAAGGGCGTGCAGGCTTTGGCCACGCTGCCTTCGCTGGACGAGCTGCGCGGAAAAATCGTGGGTCTCATCAACGCGCCGGCGACCAAGATCGCGGGCGTGCTGCAAGCGCCGGCCGGCCAGCTGGCGCGCGTGATCGGGGCTTACGCCGCCAAGGACGCCGCTTAACCGTTATCTTCGCAGTCGCAACAGTAATCGAACTCAATCAATACCTTAGGGGTGCTCAACCATGGCAAATCTGGAAAAAATCGCCGACGATCTGTCGGCTCTGACCGTCATCGAAGCCGCTGAACTGGCGAAGCTTCTTGAAGAAAAGTGGGGCGTTTCCGCCGCCGCGCCGGTGGCCGTCGCCGCTGTCGCCGCTGCTGGCCCCGCCGCCGCTGTCGAAGAGCAGACCGAATTTACGGTCCTGCTGACCGGCGCCGGCGACAAGAAGATCGAAGTGATCAAGGAAGTGCGCGCGATCACGGGTCTTGGCCTCAAGGAAGCCAAGGACCTGGTCGAAGGCGCGCCGAAGGCCGTCAAGGAAGGCGTCAACAAGGCTGATGCGGAAAAGTTCAAAGCACAGCTTGAAAAAGCCGGCGCAAAGGTCGATTTGAAGTAACTCACACACATGGCGCGGAGCGCGAGGCCGTAAAATTACGGCTTCGCCTCCCGCTATTTTGCGCGCCCGGGGCCGACTCCCGTGGTGCGGGAGCATCGCCCCGTCCGGGATGCTCTGTTGGAACTTTCGGACGGAAGCGGCTCATGCGCCGCGCTCGCGAGCCTAGTGGCCGAGGTTCGCTGTTGAAGCGCGGGGCTTATGGGGAGAGCGATGGCTCTGTCGTTCACTGGTAAAAAGCTGATCCGCAAATCCTTCGGGAAAATCCCGGAGGCGGGCGCAATGCCCAACCTGATCGAGGTGCAACGCTCCTCGTATGATCAATTCCTTCAGAAGGACCAACGGTCCTATGAGCGGATCGAAGAGGGTCTGCAGGCGGTGTTCAAATCCGTCTTCCCGATCCGTGACTTCTCCGACCGGGCCGTGCTTGAATACGTCTCCTACGAATTCGAGGAGCCGAAGTTCGACGTCGAGGAATGCCAACAACGCGACATGACGTATGCGGCGCCGCTGAAGGTGAAGCTGCGTTTGATCGTGTTCGAGACCGACGAAGAAACCGGCGCCAAGTCCGTCAAGGACATCAAGGAACAAGACGTCTATCTCGGCGATATCCCGCTGATGACGGACAAGGGTACGTTCGTCGTGAACGGCACCGAGCGCGTGATCGTGTCTCAGATGCACCGTTCGCCGGGCGTCTTCTTCGACCACGACAAGGGCAAGACGCATGCGAGCGGCAAGCTGCTGTTCGCGGCGCGGGTCATTCCGTATCGCGGCTCGTGGCTCGATTTTGAGTTTGACGCCAAGGACATTCTGTTCGTCCGCATCGACCGCAAGCGCAAGCTGCCGGCGACGACGCTCCTCTATGCGCTTGGCATGTCGAGCGAGCAGATCCTCGCGACCTTCTTCGAGAAGTCGATCTACAAGCGCACCAAGGCCGGCTGGACGACGCGCTATCGCGCCGAGCGTTGGCGCGGTGTGAAGCCGAACTACGATCTGGTCGACGCCAAGACCAATAAGGTCGTGGCCGAAGCCGGCAAGAAGATTTCGGCGCGTATTGCGAACAAGCTGGTGGAAGACGGCGTCGTCGACATCCTGGTGCCGAGCGAAGACCTCTATGAGCGTTACGTCGCCGAGGACATCGTCAATGTCGAAACCGGGGAAATCTTCGCCGAAGCCGGCGAAGGGCTCTCCGAAGCCGCGATTGCGACTCTGATCGACGCCGGCATCGACGATCTGCCGATCCTCGATATCGACCCCGTCACCAATGGCCCGTACATCCGCCACACGCTCGCGCTCGATAAGAACGAGAACCGCGAGCAGGCGCTGTTCGATATTTACCGCGTGATGCGTCCGGGCGAGCCGCCGACGATCGACACCGCCGAAGTGCTGTTCAACGGGCTCTTCTCGGATCAAGAGCGTTACGATCTCTCGGCGGTCGGCCGCGTGAAGATGAATATGCGTCTCGGCATGGATACGCCGGACGATATGCGCACGCTTCGCCAAGAAGATATCATCGAGGTGCTGCGCACCTTGACCGATCTCCGCGACAGCCGCGGCGAAATCGACGACATCGACAATCTCGGCAATCGCCGGGTGCGCTCGGTCGGCGAGCTGATGGAAAATCAGTATCGCGTGGGCCTGCTCCGCATGGAGCGCGCGATCAAGGAACGCATGAGCTCGGTCGATATCGAGACCGTGATGCCGCACGACCTGATCAATGCGAAGCCAGCCGCGGCCGCGGTGCGTGAATTCTTCGGCTCCTCGCAGCTGTCGCAATTCATGGACCAAACCAATCCGCTGTCGGAAATCACCCACAAGCGCCGTCTCTCGGCGCTTGGCCCGGGCGGTTTGACGCGTGAGCGCGCGGGCTTTGAAGTCCGCGACGTTCACCCGACGCATTATGGCCGCATCTGCCCGATCGAAACGCCGGAAGGCCCGAATATCGGTCTGATCAACTCGCTCGCCACCCATGCGCGCGTGAACAAGTACGGCTTCATCGAAAGCCCGTACCGCAAGGTCTCGCACGGCAAGCCGCAGGACGAGATCGTCTATCTCTCGGCGATGGAAGAGACCAAGCACAAGATTGCCCAGGCCAATGCGGGCATCGACGCGAAGGGCAATCTCTCCGAAGATCTCGTGCAAGCGCGCGAGAACAACGAAGCGACTTTGATCGCGCGCGATGAAATCGATCTGATGGACGTGTCGCCGAAGCAGGTTGTTTCGGTCGCCGCGGCTTTGATCCCGTTCCTCGAAAACGACGACGCCAACCGCGCCCTCATGGGCTCGAACATGCAACGCCAAGCCGTGCCGCTGCTGCGCGCGGACGCGCCGCTGGTCGGGACGGGGATGGAAGGCACCGTCGCCCGCGATTCAGGCGCCGCCATTGCGGCGCGCCGCACGGGCATCGTGGAGCAGGTCGATAGCCAACGTATCGTTGTCCGGGCGACTGAAGAGCGCGACGCCACCAAGCCTGGCGTCGATATCTTCCGCTTGCTGAAATTCCAGCGCTCGAACCAGAACACCTGCATCACGCAGCGCCCGATCGTGAAGGTTGGCGACTTGGTCCGTGAAGGCGACATCATCGCCGACGGCCCGTCGACCGAACTTGGCGAACTGGCGCTCGGCCGCAACGTGCTCGTCGCGTTCATGCCGTGGAATGGCTACAACTTCGAAGACTCGATCCTGATCAGCGAACGCATCGTCAAGGACGACGTGTTCACCTCGATCCATATCGAAGAGTTCGAAGTCGCCGCCCGCGACACCAAGCTCGGCCCGGAAGAAATCACCCGCGACATCCCCAATGTCGGCGAAGAAGCGCTCCGGAATCTCGACGAAGCCGGGATCGTGGCGATCGGCGCCGAACTGGAGCCGGGCGACATTCTGGTCGGCAAGGTCACCCCCAAGGGTGAATCGCCGATGACGCCGGAAGAAAAGCTGCTGCGCGCCATCTTCGGCGAAAAGGCGAGCGATGTGCGCGACACGTCTCTGCGTCTGCCGCCGGGCGTCAATGGCACGGTCGTTGAAGTGCGCGTGTTCAACCGTCACGGCGTCGAAAAGGATCAGCGCGCTCAGCAGATCGAGCGCGAAGAAATCGAAAGCCTGGCGAAGGACCGTGACGACGAACTCTCGATCCTCGAGCGCAACATCTTTGGCCGCTTCTCTGAACTTCTGATCGGCAAAAGCGCCGCGTCCGGCCCCAAGGGCTTCAAGAAGGGCGAGATCACCGCAGACGCGCTGAAGCCGCTGTCGCGCGGCCAGTGGTGGCAGATCGGCCTCGAAGACGAAGCCGCGATGACTGAGATCGAAGCGCTGAAGAAGCAGTATGACGACGCCAAGAAGCGTCTCGATGCGCGCTTCGCCGATAAGGTCGACAAGCTCACCCGGGGCGACGAATTGCCGCCGGGCGTGATGAAGGTCGTCAAGGTGTTCGTCGCGGTGAAGCGCAAGCTGCAGCCGGGCGACAAGATGGCCGGCCGTCACGGCAACAAGGGCGTCATCTCCAAGATCGTGCCGATCGAAGACATGCCGTTCACCGAAGACGGCACGCCGGTTGACGTCGTGCTCAATCCGCTCGGCGTGCCGAGCCGGATGAATGTCGGCCAAATTCTGGAAACGCATTTGGGCTGGGCCTGCGCGGGCCTCGGCAAGCAAGTGCGCGCCGCGCTCGATGTGCTCGAACGCGACGGCGATCGCAAACCGCTCGATAAGAAGCTCCGGGATGTCTACGGGCCCGACCAGGAATTCCCGACGGAGCTCGAAGAGATCAAGGAATTGGCGCGCAATCTCGAAAAGGGCGTGCCGGTGGCGACGCCTGTGTTCGACGGCGCCAAGGACAGCGACATCCGCGCGATGCTGAAGCAGGCGGGCCTTTCCGATACCGGGCAGGTGGTGCTGTGCGACGGCCTCACCGGCGAGCCCTTCAAGCGGCCCGTCACGGTTGGCTACATCTATATGCTGAAGCTGCACCATCTCGTGGACGACAAGATCCACGCCCGTTCGATCGGTCCGTACTCGCTGGTCACCCAGCAACCGCTCGGCGGCAAGGCGCAGTTCGGCGGCCAACGCTTCGGCGAAATGGAAGTGTGGGCGCTCGAAGCTTACGGCGCTGCGTACACCTTGCAGGAAATGCTGACGGTGAAGTCGGACGACGTCGCCGGCCGCACCAAGGTCTACGAAGCGATCACGCGCGGCCACGACACGTTCGAGGCCGGCATTCCGGAAAGCTTCAACGTGCTTGTGAAGGAAATGCGGTCGCTGGGGCTCAACGTCGAACTGCTCGACGGCAAGTCGCCGAAGGCCGCCGAATAAACGGAAGCCGGCGCCCCTCGCCGGCATCCGAGACGACACGAAGGGCTCAGCCGGCGGGGGCGCCGGCGGCCCGAACGAACTGAAAGGGATTTCGTCCCATGAATGCTATGAACCAAGACCTGATCAACGCCACGTTCGGGGGCCAGCCGCCGGCGCCCACTTTCGATCAGATCAAAATCTCGATCGCGAGCCCGGAGCAGATTCGCTCCTGGTCGTTCGGCGAGATCAAGAAGCCAGAGACCATCAATTACCGCACGTTCAAGCCCGAACGCGACGGTCTCTTCTGCGCGCGCATTTTCGGACCGATCAAGGACTACGAATGCCTGTGCGGCAAATACAAGCGGATGAAGTACAAGGACATCATCTGCGAAAAGTGCGGCGTGCAGGTGACGCTCCAGCGCGTGCGGCGCGAGCGCATGGGCCATATCGAATTGGCCGCGCCCGTCGCGCACATCTGGTTCTTGAAGTCGCTCCCGTCCCGCATTGGCCTCATGCTCGACATGCCGCTGAAGGACATCGAGCGCGTCTTGTATTTCGAGCAATATTGCGTGGTGGAGCCGGGCCTGACGCCGCTCCAAGCCAAGCAATTGCTGACGGAAGAAGATTATCTCCGCGCGCAGGAAGAGTACGGCGAAGATAGCTTCACCTCGCTGATCGGCGCTGAAGCCATCCGCGAATTGCTGATGCAGCTCGACCTTGAGAAAGAAGCCGAGCAGCTCCGCAAGGAAATCGCCGAAGCGACGTCTGAACTGAAGCCGAAGAAGCTCGCCAAGCGCTTGAAGCTGGTCGAGGCGTTCATTCGTTCGGGCAACAAGCCGGAATGGATGATCCTGCAAGTCGTGCCGGTGATCCCGCCCGAGCTGCGTCCGCTGGTGCCGCTCGATGGCGGCCGCTTCGCGACGTCGGACCTCAACGATCTCTATCGCCGCGTCATCAACCGCAACAATCGCTTGAAGCGTCTGATGGAGCTGCGCGCACCGGACATCATCATCCGCAACGAAAAGCGCATGCTGCAAGAAGCAGTCGATGCGCTGTTCGATAACGGCCGCCGCGGCCGCGTCATCACGGGCGCCAATAAGCGCCCGCTGAAGTCACTCGCCGACATGCTGAAGGGCAAGCAAGGCCGCTTCCGCCAAAACTTGCTCGGCAAGCGCGTCGATTATTCCGGCCGTTCGGTGATCGTGGTTGGTCCCGATCTCAAGCTGCATCAGTGCGGCTTGCCGAAGAAGATGGCGCTCGAACTCTTCAAGCCGTTCATCTATGCGCGCCTCGACGTGAAGGGTCTTTCGGGCACCGTGAAGCAATCGCGCCGCATGGTTGAGAAGGAGCGCCCGGAAGTCTGGGACGTTCTGGAAGAAGTCATCCGCGAACATCCGGTGCTGTTGAACCGCGCGCCGACGCTTCACCGCTTGGGCATCCAAGCGTTCGAGCCGAAGCTCATCGAAGGCAAGGCGATCCAGCTTCACCCGCTGGTGTGCAACGCCTTCAACGCGGACTTCGACGGCGACCAGATGGCCGTGCACGTTCCGCTCGCGCTCGAAGCGCAGCTGGAAGCGCGCGTGCTGATGATGTCGACCAACAACATCCTCAGCCCCGCGAGCGGCAAGCCGATCATCGTTCCGTCGCAGGATATCGTGCTCGGGCTCTACTATCTCTCGATCATGAAGGACGGCGAGCCGGGCGAAGGCAAATTGCTGGCCGACATCGGTGAAGTGGAATCGGCGCTCGAAGCGGGCGTCGTGACTTTGCACGCCAAGATCAAGTCGCGCTTCGAAAGCGTCGATGAGAACGGCAAGAAGTACCGCATCACGGTCGATACGACGCCGGGCCGGATGAAGCTCGCCGAGCTGCTGCCGAAGCATGCGAAGGTGACCTACAACATGCTCGACAATCTCCTCACCAAGAAGGAGATCGGCAATCTGATCGACATCGTCTATCGCCACTGCGGCCAGAAGGCGACGGTGATCTTCGCCGACCGCATCATGGCGCTCGGCTTCCGCGAAGCGTGTAAGGCGGGCATCTCGTTCGGCATGGGCGACATGATCGTGCCGAAGGCGAAGGGAAACCCTCGTCGACGACACGCACAAGCGCGTCGCCGAATACGAGAAGCAATATGCCGACGGCCTCATCACGCGCGGCGAGAAGTACAACAAGGTGGTGGACGCCTGGTCGAAATGTACCGACCGGGTTGCGGACGCGATGATGGAAGAAGCGTCCAAGCCGATGAAGCAGAAGGACGGCCGCACGGGCGAACTCAATTCCGTGTTCATGATGGCCCATTCCGGCGCGCGTGGTTCGAAGAACCAGATGAAGCAGCTCGCCGGCATGCGCGGCCTGATGGCCAAGCCATCGGGTGAAATCATCGAGACGCCGATCATCTCGAACTTCAAGGAAGGCCTCTCGGTCCTCGAATACTTCAACTCCACGCACGGCGCCCGTAAGGGTCTGGCCGACACGGCGCTGAAGACCGCAAACTCGGGCTATCTCACGCGCCGTCTCGTTGACGTCGCGCAAGATTGCATCATCACGGAGGAAGATTGCGGCACGCAGGACGGCATCCAGATGACGGCTGTCATCGACGGCGCCGACATCATCGTCTCGCTCGGCACCCGCATCCTCGGGCGCTGCACCGCGACCGATATTGTCGATCCGGGCACGGGCGAGCTGATCGCACCGGCTGGCGCTTATCTGGTTGAAGATTTGGTCGCGGCGATTGAAGCGGCGGGCGTGCAGGCGGTGAAGGTGCGCTCCGTGCTCACCTGCGAAACCCGCACCGGCGTTTGCGGCTCGTGCTACGGGCGCGATCTGGCGCGCGGCACCACGGTCAATGTCGGCGAAGCTGTTGGCGTCATCGCGGCGCAATCGATCGGCGAGCCGGGCACCCAGCTCACCATGCGCACGTTCCACATCGGCGGCGCGGCGCAGGTCGCCGAGCAATCGGTCATGGAAAGCGCGCATGACGGCAAGGTGCGCCTTGTGAACCGCAACACGATTAAGAACGCGCATGGCGATCACATCGTCATGAGCCGCAATATGCAGGTCGTGATCGTCGATGACGACGGTAAGGAGCGTCAAAGCTTCAAGCTGCCGTTCGGGGCGCGCCTCAAGGTCGATGAAAAGTCGAAGGCCGCGCGGGGCGACCGGATCGCCGAATGGGATCCCTACGCCACGCCGATCCTCACGGAAGTCGCCGGCCGTTCGAAGTTCGAAGACGTTATCGAAGGCGTTTCGGCGCGCGATGAGTTCGACGAAGCGACCGGCATTTCCTCGAAGGTCGTCATCGATTGGCGCTCGACCACCAAGGGCCACGAATTGCGTCCCGCGATCGTGATCCTCGGACCCAAGGGCGAGCCGCTGAAGCTCTCCAACGGCGCTGAAGCGCGTTATCTCCTGCCTGTCGGCGCCATTCTCTCCATCACCGATGGCGATGATGTCGTGCCGGGCCAAGATCTCGCGCGCATGCCGACTGGCGGCGCGAAGACACGCGACATCACGGGCGGTCTGCCGCGCGTGGCGGAGCTGTTCGAAGCGCGCCGTCCGAAGGATCACGCCATCATCGCGGAAATCGATGGGCGCGTTGAGTTCGGCAAGGACTACAAGGCCAAGCGTCGCTTGCGCCTCGTGCCCGAAGCCGAAGACGCCGAGCCGATGGAATATATGATCCCGAAGGGCAAGCACATCGCGGTGCAGGAAGGCGACTTCGTCAAGAAGGGCGAATACCTCCTCGACGGCAATCCGGCCCCACAAGACATTCTGTCGATCCTTGGCGTCGAGGCGCTCGCCAATTACCTCGTCGAGGAAATTCAGAAGGTCTATCGCCTGCAAGGCGTGCCGATTAACGACAAGCACATCGAAGTGATCGTGCGGCAGATGCTGCAGAAGGTCGAAGTGATGGATGCGGGCGATACCGAATTCCTGAAAGGGGAGGCGGTCGAAGCGCTCGATCTCGAAGACGAGAACAAGCGCGTGCTTGAGCTGGGTCTCGCCCCGGCAGTGGCTCAGCCCATGCTGCTCGGCATCACCAAGGCCAGCTTGCAAACGCGCTCGTTCATCTCGGCGGCGTCGTTCCAGGAAACCACGCGCGTGCTCACCGAAGCTGCTTCCTACGGCAAGTCGGACACGCTCGAGGGCTTGAAGGAAAACGTCATCGTCGGCCGTCTCATCCCGGCCGGCACCGGCGGCCAACTCCGCCGCTACCAAAAACTCGCCGCCGACCGCGACGCCAAGATCGCGGTGGAAGCAGCCGAAGAAGCCGCGCGCATCTCACGCAAGGAAGCCGCGGAGTAAGGTTCGGGAGGAAGAAGAAGCGCGAGGGGCCGGCGAGCAATCGCCGGCCTTTTTGCTTGCACGCTGCGAACCCTCCCCCTTGCGGGGAGGGCAGGGTGGGGGTGCGGGCCGTGTTTTCTCCGGATGGAGCACCGCCGCTACCCCCCCTCCTCCATCTCCTCCCCGCAATGGGGAGGAGAGTCATTTTGGTCTGCGTCCTCAGAGCACGCGGCGAACGCGATGTTATTGCGGCGCGCCTGGCGTAGGCGCGGGCGCTTGATCTTCTGGCGGGCCGCCCGCGCCGCCGAACTGATAGGTGAGCGCGAGGCGAAAACGCGTGCCGACGCCGCGTTCTTCGGAGCGTTCGAAGAATGCGTCGGTGCGCAGCTCACTGAGCGTTGGCGCGCTATCGAAAATGTCCTGCACGGTGAACACGGAGGAGATTTTGTCCGTGAGGCGGCGGCGCCAAGTGAAGTTAGCGGTGACGAATTCGTCGGCCTTGGTTTGAAACTCGTAGCGCGGTCCCTGAAATTGCACTTCGAGCTGAACGTGATCGGCGCCGAGTTCGCTTTGATTGCGGTCGCGATATTCAATCTGGCCGCTGCCGCTATATTCAAACTCGCTGCGGCGCGTGATCGCGCCTTGTTCGAGGGCATCGAATTCACGGTTCAACAAATTGGCGCTGAGCGCATAGCGCCAGCCGCGCATGAGCGGGGCGCGCATGATGAGCTGGGCGCCGCGCGCTTCGCTGGTTCCGGCATTGATCGGCATGGTCAAGATCACGCCGCCGGGCGTTGTCTCGGTGCGCGATGAGAAAACGTCGTCGCTGATGCGGTCGAACAAAGTGACATTGTAGGTGCGCTCGCTGGTTTGATAGACGAGCGTCGCTTCATAAGCGTCCGTGGTCGAAGGTTGCAGATTGGGATTGCCGGTGCTGGCGCGTGTCGGATCTAAGAACCGGACGGCTGGATCGAGCTGATTGATCGGCGGGCGCGCGATGCGCTGCGAATAGCTGAGATCGAGGTCGAGATCGTCGATCAAATTGCGCCGCAGATGGAGGCTGGGATAAGCGTCGACCGCGATCTGGTCATTCTCGCCGCCGGGCGAGCGGATTTCGCGCCGATAATGCTCGGCGCGCACGCCCGGCATTAACGTCCAGTCACCGAGACGGGTTTGGTAGGTCGCGTAGAGCGCGCCGGTGGTTTGCAGGGCGCGAAGGTCGGTTTGAAAGTCCGGCGCAGCTGGCGTTCCGGCGAGCGTTTCATAGCCAGTTTCGAGCGTTTGCTCGGATTGATCGAGCGCGGCGCCGAGCGTGATCAAGCGGCCTTCACCGAGCGGGCGTTCGAAGTCGACCTTGGCGTTTCCGCTGTTCGTGTCGGTCGCGTTAGGCGCTCTGTATTGGCGCGTGGGAGAGCCGTCGGTGAATTGCTGCAATCTCGTCTGGACGCCGTCATTGTGGTTGTTCGAGAGATTGAGATTGATCTTCAGCACTTGGCCGGACGCTTCGTCGGTCTGCTGAAAATTGAAGTTCGCTTGACCGCCACGCGCGCCGCCGCTGGTGCCGGAGGTTTCCTCGTAGAGCGGCCCCGCATCGTTGGAGCGCACGCCCGCGCCGCTGGTGTCGTTCTCGAAGTCGTAGCCGTTGACGTTGAGGCCCATACGCCGGCCGCCGCCGGGGCGATAGTTCACGCCAAACCCGCCCGACATGCCCGAGCCATCGCCGGCCCAAGCGCCTGAATCGCGGATCGTGTCGCCGGTCGCGAAGACTTCGCGCTCGGTTGTGCCGACGCCTTCCCAGGTGTTGCGGCTGGCATTGAGGCGCGCGCCGAACGACCAGGCGTCGCGTGTCCAGGTGGGCGAGGCGTTGAACTGATAGCCGCCGGTGCTGTCGGCCGCGCCCGTGACCGAGCCGGTGAGGCCCAGCGAAAAGCGATCGCGCGTGATGATGTTGATGATGCCGCCATTGCCTTGCGGGGAATATTGCGCCGAAGGATTGGTGATGACCTCGATGCGCTCGATCCCGCTGCCGGTGAGGCTGCGCAGAATCGACTCGAGGCTCGCGCCGGGGACGGGCTGGCCGTCGATTTGAATCGTCACATTCCCGGAGCCCAGCAACCGCACCGCGCCCGAAGGCGCGACGCTGACCGAAGGGATGCGCGACAGGACGTCGAGCATCGGCATGGTCTGCGCGGCGGGATCTTCGCTCAGCGTGTAGACACGCCGGTCGATGCGCACATCGTCGCCTTGAGTGGCGACGACGATGATTTCCTCGTCTTCGCCGGGTTCAGTCGTTTCAGCGGGCTCGGCTTGCGGCGCCGGCGCCGGCGTTGGCGTTTCCTGCGCCCACGCATGGCCAGCCGCCGCGGCCATCGCCGCCGACCAAACCATCCATTTCAGATTTCGACGCGTGCCCACCATCTTGTTCCCCCGCGCCGAACAACCAAAAGAATGCGGCGCGATTGCGATCCCGTTAAAGCGATCCGGTAAATCCGGTCTTGACGGCGCGTCGCGGCGCGGGTTCCGGTGGTTTC
>JBBCFZ010000009.1:0-380727 GCA_037200505.1 Terricaulis sp.
ATGACGACGATGACCACGAGTTCAACCACGCCGGCCATGAGTGTGTTCTGGGAAAACGTCCGAACCATCGTCTATGCGCTGATGCTGGCCATGGCGATCCGGTTCACGATCGCGCAGCCGTTTCGCATTCCGTCGAGCTCGATGGTGCCGACGTTGGAGGTCGGCGACTATATCGTGGTGACGAAATGGTCGTTCGGCTATGGGCGCTATTCGTTCGCGCCGTTCGAGGGCCTGCTCTCACATGGGCGCCTGTTCGCGCACGCGCCTGAGCGCGGCGAAGTCGTCGTCTTCCGTCCGCCGACCGAGCCGCAGCGCGATTTCATCAAGCGCGTCATCGGCTTGCCCGGCGATCGCATTCAGATGATCGGCGGCGTGCTCCACATCAATGGCGAGCCGGTGCAGCGTGAATCGTTGGGCGTGGTGGACTTCACCGACGAGAACGGCATCGTTGTGCCCTATCAGGCCTACCGCGAGACGTTGCCTGGCGGCGCCGTGCACGAGGTCTATGAGGAGAATGGCGATCAGGGCCGGCTCGATAATACCGGCGTCTTCACTGTACCGCCCGACCATTATTTCATGATGGGCGACAACCGAGACAATTCTTCCGACAGCCGCGTGCAGTTCGGACAAACCAATTCCGCCAGCGAGGACAATTGCGGCGGTTATGATGGCTGCTATGTGCCGATCGACAATCTCGTCGGCCCCGCGCAATTCGTAATCACCTCGTTCGATTCCTCGACCAAGATTTTCAAGCCATGGACGCTGTTCACGGGCTTTCGAGGCGATCGCTTCCTGAAGCCGGTGCGTTGAGCGCGTCCAAAAGCGATATCGCGCTGTCCGCGCTCCAGGAGCGCCTTGGCTATCACTTCAAAAGCCGCGACCTGCTGGTCGAAGCGCTGACACATGCCAGCGTGCTGGCCGGGAACGCCAAGAACCAACGCAGCTATGAGCGCTTGGAGTTTCTGGGCGACCGCGTGCTTGGCCTCATCGTCGCCGAGCGCCTTAGCACCGATTTCCCGGATGAGGGCGAGGATGGCCTGGCGCCCCGGCTCAATGCGCTGGTCAATCGCGGCGCCTGCGCGCGCGCGGCGCGGCGCGCTGATCTGGGCCCCGCGCTTCGGCTCTCGCCGTCCGAGGCTGGGCAGGGCGGGCGCGAAAAGGAGCAGATCCTGGCCGACGCCTGCGAATCCGTGATTGCCGGGCTTTATCTCGACGGCGGCTTTGCAGCGGCGCGCGATTTCGTGCTCAGATTTTGGGGCGACGAGTTCAGCGCCGTGAAGGAACTTCCCCGCGACGCGAAAACTGTTTTGCAGGAATGGGCTGCGGCGAAGAAACGCGTCCTTACATATGAGCTGATGGAACGCACCGGACCAGAACACGCCCCGCGCTTTGTCGTGGAAGCCCGCGTCGAGGGCCGTTCGCCCGCGCGCGGCGAAGGCGGCTCCAAGCGCGAAGCCGAACGCGCGGCGGCATCCGCTTTTCTGCGAGAGGCGGGCGTCGATGGCTGAGTCGGATACCCATCAAACGCGCTGCGCTGTGGTCGCCATTCTGGGCGCGCCAAATGCTGGCAAATCCACGCTCGTGAACCGCCTCGTCGGCCAGAAGGTCGCGGCGGTGACGCACAAGGTGCAGACGACGCGCGCTTTGCTGCGCGGCGTCGCGATGCGCGGCGATGTGCAGCTTGTGCTGATCGATACCCCTGGCGTGTTCGCGCCGCGCCGCCGGCTCGACCGCGCCATGGTTTCCGCCGCCTGGAGCGCGCTCGAAGGCGCGGATGCAATCATTCACGTCGTGGACGCCAGCGCTCACCTCAACACCGATGAGCGCCGCGACGCGCGTGCGGTGGAAGATTCCACGCAGATTGCCGCCGACCTCAAGAAAATGAACCGCCCCTCGATCCTCGCCATCAACAAGATCGACGGCGTGCCGCGTCTCTCGCTGCTGGAGCTCACGCGCTCGCTCACGGAAGGCGGGCTCTATACCGATGTCTTCATGGTATCCGCGCTCAAAGGCGACGGCGTGGAGGATTTGGCGAACACGCTCGCATCCCGCGCGCCTTATGGGCCGCTGCTCTTCCCCGCCGATCAAACCATGGATGCGCCCGCGCGCGTGCTGGCCGCCGAGATCACGCGTGAGAAGGCGATGCTCCGCCTGCACGATGAATTGCCGTACGAAATGACCGTCGAGACTGAGAGCTGGGAAGAGCGTCCGGATGGCTCGGTCAAGATCGACCAGACCGTGTTCGTCGCCCGCGAAAGCCAGCGCAAGATTGCGATCGGCGCGAAGGGCCAGACGGTGAAGACGATCGGTGAACTGGCGCGCAAGGAATTGGAAGCCGCCTTCGATCGCCGCGTGCACCTCTTCCTGCACGTGAAGGTCCGCGAGAATTGGACCGAAGAGCGCGCGCTCTATCAGCGCCTCGGGCTCGATTGGAATGCGTGACGCGGATCAAAATTTCGGTTAGATTCCCACTATGAGCCTGCTGGACCGCATCACCATCGAAACTGGCAAAATGGGTGGCCGGCCTTGCATTCGCGGGATGCGGATTCGCGTGACGGACGTACTCGAAATGTTGGCGGACGGGGCAACGACCGCCGAAATCTTGGCGGATTACCCTGATCTCGAGGCGGAGGATATTCGCGCCTCAATCGCGTACGCGGCTGTCCAACTCAATCACCCCGTCATAATCGCAGCGGAATGAGGTTTATCGTCGATCAGCAGTTGCCGCCGGCTCTGGCCGCGTGGTTGCGGTCGCGTGGGCATCAGGCCGATCATGTTCGCGATATCGGTCTGCGCGATGCCGATGATGGCGAGGTTTGGAATCATGCGGAGCGGCTGAACGCGGTGATCGTAACGAAAGACCACGACTTCGTCGCTCGGCGCTCCGCGCGTACGGATGGTCCCGCGATTGTGTGGCTTCGCGTAGGCAATTCGACAACGCCGCGCTTGCTGACATGGATTGAACCAAAGTGGCCCGGTGTTGACGTCGCGTTGAGCGAGGACGTAGCGATCGTCGAAGTGCGGTAGCCATGGAATGGGTTGACGACGCCATCGTGCTCGGTGCGCGCCATTTCGGCGAGGGCAAGTTGGTCGCCGAAGTGTTCTCGCGCGTGCATGGGCGTTATGGCGGCGTTGTGCATGCGGGGCGCAAGACGCTGCCGATTCTGCAGATGGGCAATGTTGTGCATGCCGGCTGGAAAGCGCGGCTCTCCGATCAGCTTGGCTTCTTCCAGCCGCTCGAACTCTCTGAACCGCACGCGACGCGGCTGCTCAACGATCCGTTGGCGCTTGCGGGCTTGAGCTCCGCGGTGTCGATGGTGCGCGGTGCGGTGGCGGAGCGGCAGGCGTATCCGCAACTCTATGACGCGCTGCTGGTGCTGCTCGAAGCCATGCCGCACGATGCGGTGTGGCCGGCGCTCTACACGCGCTTTGAGCTCGGGCTGCTCAGCGCGCTCGGCTACGGGCTCGATCTGTCGCGCTGCGCTGTGACGGGTGAGACCGAAAATCTAGCCTGGGTCAGCCCGCGCACCGGGCGCGCCGCAACGGCGGAGGCAGGCGAGCCGCACGCGCACCTGCTGCTGCGTCTGCCGCCGTTTCTGATCAATTCGGAAGCGGAACTGGCGGACGGTGATATCGCTGACGCTTTCGCGCTCGCCGGCTATTTCCTGGAGCGCCGCCTGTTCGACCAAAAAGGTGAAGGCCCGCCCGAAGCGCGGCGAAGGCTGATTGAGCGCTTGGGTTTTGCAGGACGGCTCTAAAGCCGGCTTAGGCGATCAGGTTGGAGACTTCGCGCGCGGGCGCAGCGTCAGGCTCGATCCGCGCGGCGTGCGCCTTGGCCCAGTCCAAAATCCGAGCCTTTTCCTGCTCATCCATGTAGGAGGCGAAGGCGCGGCGGCCGTCAGGCATCCGCAGAGCGATGAGGTTGGTGGTTTGCATAACAACGCCACCCTAGCCTGGCCGCCTGAACCCTGACTTAACCCAGGTCACAGGCTGCGCATGGGTTGATCGGGGGCTTGGGCTTTGCGGGGCGACTCTGATTTAACCCCTCCGGTCGAGTGCAACAGGCGATAGAATATGGCCGATGATCTGACGCTGCCGCCGGATGAAGGCGGGCGCATTGTGGATGAGCCGATCGGGGAGGCGCTGGCCAAGCGCTACCTCGCCTACGCGCTCTCCACCATCACCAGCCGGGCGCTGCCCGATGTGCGCGATGGCTTAAAGCCGGTGCACCGGCGCGTGCTCTACGCGATGCGGCGGCTCAATCTTGGCCCCGACGCCGCGTTCCGGAAATCCGCGAAAGTGGTCGGCGATGTGATGGGTGACTTTCACCCGCACGGCGACCAATCGATTTACGACGCGCTCGTTCGCCTCGCGCAGGATTTCAATTCGCGTTATCCGCTGATCGACGGGCAGGGCAATTTCGGCAATGTCGACGGCGATAACCCCGCCGCCATGCGCTACACCGAAAGCCGCATGACAGCGGCTGCCGAAGCGCTGCTCGAAGGCATCGACGAAGACGCGGTTGATTTTCGCCCGAGCTATGACGGCTCGAACGACGAGCCGGTGGTGCTGCCGGCAGCGTTTCCAAATCTCCTCGCCAATGGCTCGACCGGTATCGCGGTCGGCATGGCGACCAGCATTCCGCCGCACAATGTCGCCGAACTGATCGACGGCTGCTTGTTGCTGATCGAAAACTCGAAAGCGACGACGGACGATCTCCTTAAGATCATTCCTGGCCCAGATTTCCCAACCGGCGGCATGATGGTCGAGCCGCCAGAGTCTATTCGTGAAGCCTATGAGACAGGCCGCGGCGGCTTTCGCCTGCGCGCGCGCTGGCAGGTGGAGGACCTAGGCCGGGGCACATGGCGCATCATCGTCACGGAGATCCCACACCTCGTGCAAAAGTCGCGGCTCGTTACGCAATTGGCGGACGCGCTTGAGCTGAAGAAAGCGCCGCTCTTAGGCGATGTGCGCGATGAGAGCGCGGAAACCATTCGCCTCGTCATTGAACCCAAATCGCGCGCTGTCGAGCCTGAAGTGCTGATGGAGAGCCTCTACAAGCTCACGGACCTCGAAACGCGCTCTTCGCTCAATATGAACGTGCTCGACGCCCAGGGCGTGCCGCGCGTGATGGGCCTGAAGGAGGTGCTGCGCGCCTTCCTCGACCATCGCCGCGATGTCTTGCAGCGTCGCAGCAGCTTCCGCCTCAAGAAGATCGAAGCGCGCCTAGACGTGCTTGCCGGTTTGCTGATCGTCTTCCTCAATCTGGACGAGGTGATCCGCATCATCCGTAACGAGGATGATCCTAAGGCCAAGCTCGTCGCGCGCTTCAAGCTCAACGACACGCAAGTCGAGGCCATCCTCAACACGCGCCTCCGCCAGCTGCGCAAACTCGAGGAAATGGAAATCCGGCGCGAGGATGCGGCGCTCCGCGAAGAGCAGAAGGGCCTGTTGGCGTTGCTCGACGATACGAAGAAGCAATGGCGCAAGATCGCGGGTGAACTGAAAGAGACGCGCGGGAAGTTTGGCCCCGGCACCCCTTGGGGCAAGCGCCGCACCGAACTCACCACCGCGCCGGAAGTTTCAACCGATATCAGCGTCGAGGCCTTCGTCACGCGCGAGCCGGTCACGGTGGTGCTGTCCGAGAAGGGCTGGATCCGCGCGCTCAAGGGGCATGTCGCTGACCTCTCCGAACTCAAGTTCAAGGAAGGCGATCACGCCCAGCACATCGTGCAATGCGAAACCACCGACAAACTCTTGCTGTTCGCCTCCGATGGCCGCGCCTTCACGCTCGACGCGCACAAGCTGCCGGGCGGGCGCGGGCATGGCGAACCGATCCGGCTGTCGATCGAACTTGGCGACATCGATGAGGCGGTGACGCTGTTCAAGTACGAAGAAGGCGCCAAGCGCTTCGTCGCGAGCCATGAAGGCTATGGCTTCATCGTGGGCGAGAGCGAGATGCTGGCGTCCAAGCGCTCCGGCAAGCAAATCCTCTCGGGCCGCGCGATGGCGGCAGCGCCCGTGAAGGGCGAGCAGGTCGCGGTGATCGGGCAGAACCGCAAGCTGCTCATCTTCCCGGTCAGCGAGCTGCCGGAAATGGCGCGCGGCAAGGGCGTGAAGCTGCAGAGCTATCACGACAAAGGCCTCGCGGACGCCACCGTGTTCGCCAAGGCCGAGGGGCTCACCTGGGAGGATTCCGCTGGCCGCATCCGCCAGGTGCCGGAATGGACCGAGTATCGCGGCAAGCGCGGCGGCGCGGGCAAGGTCGCGCCGCGCGGCTTCTCTCGCTCAGGTCGGTTCAGTGACGTTATAGGGTAGCTGCGGGCAAATCCTTGCGTGCGCCCGGCTGGGTACTCAGATAAGACTCGCCGCGAACTGGCAAAGGATGCGCCCTCATGAGTATCGGACTGATCCTCCTCATCGTCGCCGTCGTGTTGGCGGTGCTGCTGATCGGCATCTACAACCGCCTCGTTGCGCTGCGGCAAAACGCGAACCAGGCCTTCGCCGACATCGACGTCCAGCTGCGGCAACGTCACGACCTCATCCCGAACCTGGTCGAGACCGTGAAGGGCTATGCCGCGCACGAAAAAGGCACGCTCGAAGCGGTGATCCAGGCGCGCAATTCGGCGGTCAGCGCCGAGAAGAGCGGCGATCCTAAAGCGATGGGCGCGGCTGAAGGCATGCTGGGCGCGGCGCTCGGGCGCCTCATCGCCTTGGCCGAAGCCTATCCCGACCTCAAGGCCAACACGAACTTCCAGCAGCTGCAGGCCGAGCTCTCCGACATCGAAAACAAGCTCGCCGCCGCGCGCCGCTTCTTCAACAACGCCGTGGGCGAATACAATACCGGCCGCGAGCAATTCCCGGCCTCGCTCATCGCCGGCCCGTTCGGCTTTGGTCCGCGCGACTTCTTCAATATCGGCGAAGAAGGCCGCGCTACCATGAACGAAGCGCCGAAGGTGAGCTTCAACTGACGCTGACCGCGCGCGTGAGGGCTGCGTAGATGGCGGCTTACGGCCTGCAAACGCACATCTGGAGCAACAACTCGAAATCCCTCCTGCTGATGGCTGGGTTTCCGTTGCTGCTGATCCTGCTGCTCTATGGGCTTTTCCTGCTCTATGCGGGCTTTGCCGGCGAAACCGCGCAGGGCGTCGATCCGATGGTCGGCGCTTTTGTGTGGGCGGGCGATGCGCTGATGCATTCGTGGCCCTATGCGTTGGTGGGCGCGGGCGTGTGGTTCGCGATCGCGTACCTCTTCTACCAAGGCATCATCGACGCTGCGACCGGCGCGCATCAAGTCGACCGCAAGGCCGAGCCCCGGCTCTATAATCTCCTCGAACATCTCTGCATCTCGCGCGGCATGAAAGTGCCCGCGCTTCGCATCATGGACACCGATGCGCTGAACGCGTTCGCGACCGGTCTGCATGAGGGGCAATATTCGATCACCGTTACGCGCGGTCTGATGCAGACCTTGAACGACGCCGAACTCGAAGCCGTTCTGGCGCACGAGCTCACGCATATTCGCAACTGCGACGTCCGCTTGCTGATCATCGCGGTGGTGTTCGTGGGGATTTTTTCCTTCGTCGGGGAATTGGTGTTTCGCGGCCTTTGGCACACGGGGGGCGCTTCGGGTATCCGCCGCTCGTCTTCCTCCTCACGGTCGAGCCGCGATTCCGGCGGCGGGGCCATTATCGCGATCATCGCGGCGCTCGCGATCATCGCCGTCGCCTACGGGCTCGCGATTGTGATCCGATTCGCGCTCTCGCGGCGGCGCGAATATCTTGCGGACGCCGGTTCGGTGGAGCTCACCAAGAACCCAGACGCCATGATCAGCGCGCTGCAGAAAATCTCAGGCCATTCTCACGTCGAGGCGCCGTCGGAGGTGCGTGAGATGTTCATCGAGAATCCGCACGCGGACTTTGCGAGCCTGTTCGCGACGCATCCACCCATCGAAAAGCGCATCCAAGTGCTGGCGCAATATGCCGGTGGCCGCATCGCGCCGCCGCAAACCGGTCCATGGGATGCGCCGCCGAATGCGCCGCAACCAAAGCCGCGCGCGGGGCCTTGGGGTTAGAGTTTAAGCGGCGCGTAAGGGCGCCACTCCCCCGCGCTCAAAACTTCGAGCGGCTGAAACTCTGCCTTGTAGGCCATCTTCTCGCTGCCTGGAATCCAGTAGCCGAGATAGACGTGCCCGAAGCCCGCCGCGCGCGCCTGCTGGATATGATCGAGGATGGTGTAGACGCCGAGGCTGCGCTTGGGCTCGCGCGTGTCGAAGAAGGAATAGACCAGCGATAGCCCGTCCTGCAGCACGTCGACCAAGGCCGCCGCCGCCAGCTCGCCGCGATCGGGCCCTGCGCTGGTGTAGCGATATTCCACGATGTGCGTGCGGACGGCCGTTTCTTCCACCATCGCGGCGTAATCGCTCATCGTCATGTCGGCCATGCCGCCATGGGCGTGGCGCGAATTGAGATAGCGGCGCAGCAGCCAGAATTGCTCTTCGGTGGCCTCCGCAGGGCGCAGGCTGCGCGCGAGGTCGGCATTGCGCGCGATGTTCTTGCGCCAGCGCCGGGTGAACTCGAAGCGTTCGGCGGCCACGCGCACGGAGATACAGGCGTCGCACGCATCGCAAGCGGGGCGGTAGGCGATGTTCTGGGAGCGCCGAAAGCCGGCATTGGTGAGAACGTCGTTGAGGCCGCCGGCGTCGATGCCATCTAAAGCGGTGAAGACTTTGCGCTCGCGTCGGCCGGGCAGGTAAGGGCACGGCGAGGGCGCTGTCAGATAGAACCTGAGGTTCTTGGTTGGAAACGGCTTGGTCACGCTGCTCCGAGTCTGAAGCCTTACGCTTCATGGTCCCGCTTTGATGCGCCACGTCAAGGCGTCGCGCCAGCAGCGGGAGGTCTAGTCGCGCGCGGGCGTCGTGCTGTTGGTTTCGCTTTCAGCCGCCGCATCGCGCTCGTCGTCCTCGAGCGCGCGTTCGGCATGCTCCGCCCAGCTGTCGATCTGGCTTTTGCTGCGTTGCACGAAACCTTTGACAGCCTTGTCATCGTCGCGAGCGTCTGAGTAATCGCCACCACTTTCAATATTGGTTTTCGGGCCGTCAGCCATGTTGCATCTCCAAATTCAAGCACTTGGATGAAATGCGACTTTGGCCCGCGGCGTTCCCAACTTAAAATGTGGAGAGATGACCGAATTTTATCCCCACACTCGCGATTATTTGCTAGCTTTCCACACATGCCGTTCGGACGGGGGAGCGTTCGGCCAGATCTAGGGAGGGCGTGATGCCTCAACCTGTTATGGCCATTCTATCGCATCAAGACGAACTCTCCGCGCGCGCGCGCCGTCACACCGGCGACGTCAACGAAGCGGGCCTCCTCGTCGGCAAAGTCATTTCGCGTGCATTCACCAAGCTCGACGCACAAGCGTCCGCGGAAACGATCTCCGCCAGCATGTGGCGCGATCTCGACGTGCTGATCCAGCAGCGCCAAGCGAGCTGATCAAAGCTGGTCGCCGCGCCCGAGCGGATCGGGCAGCGGCTCGCCATCCGGCACGAAGCTCAGCGACACTGAGTTGATGCAATAGCGCAGGCCCGTTGGGCGTGGACCATCCGGAAAAACGTGGCCTTGATGGCTGTCGCAGCGTCCGCAGCGCGTCTCGACCCGACGCATCCCGTAGCTCACATCTTCAATTGCTTTGACGTTCGCCGGCTCGATTGGCGCGGTGAAGCTCGGCCAGCCGGTGCCGCTTTCGAACTTGGTGTCCTGGCGAAACAAGGGCAGGCCGCAGAGGCGGCAGCAATAGACGCCCGGCTTCTTTTGGCCGAGCAGGCCACCGCAGAAGGGCGCTTCGGTGCCGTGGTTTAGCAGCACGCGGCGCTCTTCGTCATTGAGGTCGGCTTCGAGGCGTGTGCGTTCTTCGGAATTGGGGGCAGTCAGATTGAAGGTCATGATTTCTCCTGACGGTAAGACGCTCGAACGCCGCGCCCGGTTACGTCAGACCACTGTCTCGCGCTTGGAGTAGCGCCCGGCAATCTCCGCCAGCAGGGATTTTGCGCCGGCGCGGATCTGCGCATCACTGAAATGGGGACGAAGACGCCTTACGCCATCGGCTACGCCCTTTGGGGCCACGCTCAGCGCCACACGATGCTTGCGCGCCATGTGTTCGACCAGCAGCTCTGCCTTCTCCGCCGAAGGCCCGAGAATTTTGCGGAGCGCGAGATCGACCTCCTTCACAACCGGGTCGCCCGCCTTCTTCGCCGCGCGCTTCTTGGGCGTCTTCAGCGCCGCCAGCAAAGTGCGGTCGCTGCGCGCGCGGATCAGCGCGAACATCTCCGTCAGCTCGGCCTTGGAGCGGCCGCGCGCCATCGCGCGAAGGATCGCTTTCTGCGCGGGCGTCATGGCGCGGCGCGCCGGAGGATGGCGGCGGCGGAGCGCGCGAGCGCTTCTTTCACCTGGCGCCCGCCGACGCGCATGATCGCGGTGACATTGATAGGGTTCACGGCGTAGCGGTCGTCTGGCGTCGCCCGAAGGGCGCCCGAATAGGGCACGGCCTCCTCCAGCAGCGCTGAGCCGAAAAACGGCGCCGCGCTGATCTCGGCGCGGGTCACGGCGTCAGGGTCGCCGCCGGCGTCGCTGCGGGTGCGGTCATTCACGCCGTTAAGCAACACTGAGAATTCCCCTGGCCGCAAGGGTCTTCCCCGAACCGAACGCACAACCTGCTCCAGCATGTTGAGCCCGGTCAGCGAATACGTCTCCGGGCGCACTGGCGCGACAATATGGTCGGCGGCGGTGATGGCGAGGCGTGTGAGGAAGGTGGCGCAGGGATTGGCGTCGATCACCACGGCGTCGGCGCGGGTGCGGAGCATCGAGATCATGGCGCGGAAGCGGGAGAAGGCTTCGGCCTTGTCGCGCTCGGACCGGGTATCGAGCGTGAACTCAAACAGGCGCTCATCGCCCGCCACGAGTTCAAAGCCCGAGCGCTTGCCTTGCTTGCCGCGTGTCAGCGGGACCGGGAGCGCCGAGAAATCGCTCCGCGCGCGGCCCTCATCGCCTGACGCGATAAAGGCCGAATAGATGGTTTGGTTCGCCGCACGGACGCGGTGGCGTTCGCCCGGCGGCAGAAAATACTGCGTAAGGTTGTGCTGTGGATCGAGGTCCACAAAGCTGATCTCGCGCTTGTCGATCAGGTGCGCCGCCGCGAACAGATTGGCGGCCAGAATGGTTTTGCCGACGCCGCCCTTGATGTTGAGCATCGCGA
This sequence comes from Terricaulis sp., assembly GCA_037200505.1. Classification (GTDB taxonomy): domain Bacteria; phylum Pseudomonadota; class Alphaproteobacteria; order Caulobacterales; family Aquidulcibacteraceae; genus Vitreimonas. Next base: position 11,251 of record JBBCFZ010000009.1, read on the forward strand.
TCACGCGTCCGCCCTGCAACGCGCCGCGCACCGCCTCGACAACCGCGGGCACGCCCTGCACGCGAAAATCGAGCTGGCGATCGACATCGAGCGAGGCCAGCAAACGGCTATCGGCGGGCATGTTCGCTACGATCACGGGGATCAGAATGCGGCCATTATTGAGCGCTGCAGTCACTTCGCGCCGAATGCCGTCACTGGCTTCAGCGGCGGGCGAGACCAGCACCAGAACGGCGGCAGCTTCGCTCACGGTCTGTGACAGGCTCGCGCTCTGTTCGGCATTACGCTGATCGGCGGCGGCGCGGCGCGGCGACCAGCCTTCACGCTCCAAAGCCGGCGCGATCGCCTCGGCGGCGGCCGCGTCCTCCGGTTCGAACGCGAGATAGATCGCGGCCGTCATTGTTCGTGCCCCCTAAGCGGAAACTAGTCGTGGAAGTTGTATGTTTGCAAATGCGGGCGCCACTAGGGCGCGGCCCTCAGGCGAATAGACTTGCCTCATTTTGCGCCAGCGCTCGGATAGGACAATGACGGATCCAGCCCTTCTCGACATGTTTCAGCGCCTCGGCATGGCGCTCGCGATTGGCTTCCTGGTCGGTGTAGAGCGCGGCTGGAAGCATCGTGAGGCCGAGGACGGCGCGCGCGCGGCGGGCCTTCGGACACACGCGATCATCGGCCTCCTGGGCGGGGTGTGCGGCGCGATCAGCTTGGTTGCGGGCGGGCTAACGCTGGCGGCTTTGATCCTCGCTTTCATCGCGCCCTTCATGGCCTTCAAATTGAAAGAGGCCGAGCGCGATCGCGACCTCTCCGCCACCGGCGCGATGGCGGGGCTTCTGGTGTTCGCGCTCGGCATCTATTGCGTCATCGGCGACATCTGGATCGCCGCCGCCGCAGGCGTGGCGCTGACGGCTTTGCTCTCGCTCAAAGACTCGCTGCACGCTTGGTTGAAGGCGCTCACGGCCGCGGAGATCAATTCGGCGCTGCTGATCCTCGCCATGTCGGCCATCGCGCTGCCGCTCTTGCCGGACCGCGCGATCGATCCGTGGGGCGCGGTCAATCCGCGCGAGCTCTGGGTGCTCACCATCTTCGTCGCGGGCGCTTCGTTCGCGGGCTACATCGCGGTGCGTTTGCTGGGCGAAGATGTCGGGCTCTATGCGGGCGCCGCCGCGGGCGCGATGGTATCCTCAACGGTGGTCACCGCCGAACTCGGCAGACGAGTGCGCGCGGATGATGCGCCAGTCGCCGCTGGCGCGGCCGCCGCCAACCTCGCGGCGATGGTCAGCCTCGGCCGCGTGACCGCGCTCACCGCCGCTGGGGCGCTTCCGGCGTTGACGATCGCCGGCCCCGCGCTTGTCGCGGCCATCTTGGTGTTCGGCGCCTGCGCGTTCCTCCTTCATAGGTCAGCGAAAGCGGACGGCGGCGCCAAAGGCGCGTCGAAAGTCCAAAGCCCGCTCGACTTTGTCTCGGTGCTCCAGTTCGCCGCGCTCCTCGGCGTGATCTCGGTCGTCGGCAAGATTGTCGCCGCGACCTATGGCGAAGCGGGTCTCTTGCCTCTTGCCGCGACAGCGGGCCTCGCCGACGTGGATGCCGTGACCCTCGCTACGGGGAGCTTGGTGCGCAGCGGGCTCAATCCCGCCGTCGGAGCACACGCGATTCTGGTCGCGGCCCTGGTCAACACCTTTTCCAAAGCCGTCGTCGCCTTGTTGACCGGCGGTTGGCGCTATGCCGGCCTCTATGCCGGGTCCGCGCTTTTGGCGGCTCTGGCGGGCGGGGCGACCTTCTTGGCGCTTGCTTAAGCGCTCCGAGCGCCCATCTGGCGGAGAGACTGTCCCGCGCGGGGGATTTTGAGCTACACAGCGCCTGTCATGCAGAAATGGTCCCCCTCGGGCTGGCGCGCTAAGCCAGCCAAGCACATCCCCGCCGACTATCCGGACGCGGCGCATCTCGCGCGCGTCGAGGAGACTTTGCGCTCTTATCCGCCCTTGGTGTTCGCTGGCGAGGCGCGAAACCTCAAAGCGCATCTCGCGAAAGTCTCGCGCGGCGACGCCTTCTTGCTGCAGGGCGGCGATTGCGCCGAGAGTTTCAAGGAATTCCACCCCGACAATATCCGCGACACCTTCCGCACTTTGATGGCGATGTCGGTGGTGCTGACGTTCGCGGGCTCCAAACCCGTTGTAAAGCTGGGGCGCATCGCGGGCCAGTTCGGCAAGCCGCGTTCATCGGCGGTGGAGACGAAGAACGGCGTCACGCTCCCCTCTTATCGGGGCGACAATATCAACGGCATGGACTTCACGCCCGAAGCCCGCACGCCCGATCCCGAGCGCTTGCTGAAAGCTTATTCGCAATCGGCCTCGACCTTGAACCTCATCCGCGCCTTCGCGAATGGCGGCTACGCGGACCTGCACAATGTTCATCGCTGGATGCTGGGCTTCGTCGCCGACAGCGCGCAGGGCAAACGCTATCGCGAGATGGCCGACCGCATCTCGGAATCGATCGACTTCATGGAAGCGTGTGGCATCACGCCCGAAAGCGTGCCGCAGATGAAGCAGGTGGATGTCTACACCTCGCACGAGGCTTTACTGTTGGGCTACGAAGAGGCGATGACGCGGGTGGATTCCACCAGCGGCGATTATTACGACACCAGCGCGCACTTCGTCTGGATTGGCGACCGCACGCGCCAGCCCGACGGCGCGCATGTCGAGTTCGCCAAGGGCATCAAGAATCCGATTGGCATAAAGTGCGGTCCGAGCCTCGAGCCCGACGAGCTTCTGAAGCTGATCGACATCCTCAATCCAGAAAACGAGCCGGGGCGTCTCACGCTGATCGCGCGCTTCGGCGCCGATAAGATCGATGCGGGGCTGCCGAAGCTGGTGCGGCCTGTGCTGCGCGAGGGCAAAAACGTGGTGTGGTCGTCAGACCCGATGCACGGCAACACGCACGAAACCGCGAGCGGCTTCAAAACCCGCCCGTTCGACCGCATCCTCGCGGAAGTCCGCAGCTTCATGGCAATCCTGCCGGCTGAGGGCGCTTATCCTGGCGGGGTTCATGTTGAGATGACAGGCCAGCAAGTCACCGAATGCCTCGGTGGCGCGGCGGCGGTGACGGAAGAGGATCTCTCCTCGCGCTATCACACGCACTGCGACCCACGCCTCAACGGCGCGCAAGCGATCGACCTGGCGTTTTTGATCGCCGAGCATTTGCGCGGCGTGCGGATCAATGGGCGCAAGGCGAAAGCCGGGTGAGGCGGTGTATCGCGCTTGCGCTGGCGGCTTGCCTTAGCGCGTGCGCGTTCAGTTCGAAAACGCCGCTGCTGGACCCAGCAAACGCTGTAACGCCGTTCGCGGATGGCGCGCGTTTTCAATGGTCCGCGGATGAAGGTGAGGACGATTTTGGGCCGGTTCAGTACCAGCTCGCCGGCTCCCAGACGTACCAAATAGACGCGATAGACGACGGCGAACAGCCGATGCGAGCGCAATTCTTTGACCTACCTGACACGCCAGAGGAAGATTACCTTGTCCAGGTGCAGTTCGAATCAGGAGACGCGAGAACCTACGCGTTCATGTGGCGTAGCGGTGACGACTACCTAATCTATCTGAGCCCGTCCATTTTAAGTCATGGTCCTGGCCCGGCTCTTCGGGAGGCGCATTGTGTGACGCTTCGCTACCAGGAATGCGAGCTAAACAGCGCTGATGCATTGCACGCGATCTATCGTGATCTCGTTTATCCGTCTTACGTCCAGTACGGCATGCGACAGGACGTGTTGGTGCAGTCGCCGCTTTCCGATGCGTCTCAGAGGATACGACCTCGCAAATGAAAAGCCTCCGCATCGCCGTCCAAATGGACCCTATCGAGAAGATGGTGGTGAACCACGACACGTCGCTCATGCTCATGGTGGAGGCGCAGACGCGCGGGCATGAGATTTGGTGGTTCACGCCGAACGATGTGTTTTACGACACGGGCACCGTGAAGGCTCGCGCGCGGCGCGTTTGGGTGAGCCTGGAAGAGGGCAATCATTATCGCACGGAAGAAGAGGCGGTCCGCGCCGTCGATGATTTCGACGTGGTGCTGATCCGCCAGGATCCGCCGTTTGACATGGCCTATGTCACCAACACCTATTTGTTGGAGCTGACCAAGGCGCTGGTGATCAATCCGCCGCGCGGCGTGCGGGACATCTCCGAGAAGATGTCGATCCTGCAGTTTCCGGAGCTGACGCCAAAGACGTGGGTAGGGCGCGATATCGAGGCGCTTGAAGCGTTCGCGCGGCAGTTCGATCAGGTCGTGTTGAAAGTGCTGTTCCTGATGGGCGGCGACGGCGTGATCAAACTCTCGTCGAGCGATCCAGAATTTCGAGCCAAGGCGCAAGCCTTTATTGCGGCGCAAGGGCGCGAGCCCATTCTAGTGCAAGAATTTCTGCCCGCCGTTTCCGGCGGCGATAAGCGCGTGTTCGTGCTGGGCGGTGAACCGTTCGCGGCGCTGCGGCGCTTGCCGAAAGAGGGCGATTTCCGCGCGAACCTTGCTGTCGGCGGCACGGCCGCTGCCGGCGAGCTCGACGATGCGGACCGCGCCATTGCCGCCGCCGTTGCACCGCTTTTGAAGCGCGAGGGCATCGTGTTCGCGGGGCTCGACGTCATCGCCGGCAAGCTGATCGAGATCAACGTCACCTCGCCGACTTTGGCGCAGGAATTAAAGCGCCTCTCCGGCGAGGATTTGCCGAAGGCGTTCTGGGACCGTGTTGAGGAGATGCGCGCATGAGCTTTGATCGCCGCACTTTAGTGCTCGCCGGCGCCGCCGTGCTAATCCCGGCCAGCGCATGCGCGCAGACGCCGCGCGTTTATGAGATCGCCATTCGCCGCAATGTCGGTTGCGGCTGCTGTCGTGCTTGGAACACCATCCTGCAGCGCACCGGCCGCTTCACCACGACGATGACCGAAGACGCAGAACTTGCTGCCTACAAGACCAGCCTCGGCGTGCCGGCAGAGCTTGCCTCATGTCACACCGGCCTCGTTGAAGGCTACGCTATCGAAGGCCATGTGCCGCCGGAAGACATTTTGCGCCTCATAGCCGAACGCCCAGCCGGCGTGCGCGGCATCGCGGTGCCCGGAATGCCGATTGGTTCACCCGGCATGGAAAGCCCGAGCGGCCTGCGTGACGCATATGATGTGATCGCGTTTCACGCCGATGGTTCGCAAAGCGTCTTCGCGCACCACGCCGCCTAGATACGGACCGCCGGCGCCCTCGCCGGCATCACCATGTCCATTGCGCGACTGATGCCGGCGAGGCGCCGGCGGTCCATGCTAATCTCCGCGCGCCAGGCGCAGAAATTCCTCGCGCGTGCGCGGGTCATCGCGAATGACGCCCATCAGGCGCGATGTGATAAGGTTCGAGCCTGGCGTATTGACGCCGCGCATCGTCATGCAGGAATGCTCAGCCTCGATCATCACGCCGACGCCTTGCGGCTGCAAAATATCGTCGATCGCCTGCGCGATTTCGGCGGTGAGCTTTTCCTGAATTTGCAAACGCCGCGAAAAACCGTTCACGACGCGTGAAAGCTTTGAAATGCCGACAACGCGGTTGGTGGGCAGATACCCCACATGTGCGCGCCCAGTGAAGGGCAGCATGTGATGCTCGCAAAAGCTGACGACGCGAATATCGCGCAGCACGATCAGCTCGTCATAGCCGCCGACCTCTTCGAACGTCTTTTGCAGATAATCCCGCGGGTCTTCCTCATAACCTGAGAACAATTGGCGATAGGCGCGCGCCACGCGCGCTGGCGTTTCCGCCAAGCCTTCGCGGCCTGGATCATCGCCCGCCCATTCGATGAGGACGCGCACGGCGGCTTCGGCGTCGGCTTGGGTGTGTTTGCTCATGGGAGCCAAACCTTTCCGCCGCCGCGTCCGTTCCCGATCAGCCCGGTTTGACAAACCGGAGCGTCATGCGGTCGCTTTCGCCGATGGCGTCATAGGGGCGCGTGATCGTAGGCGGGGTCGGCGGGCTGTCCCGGAGGGGCCGAGCGCCGCGTCGGTGGCAAGGTCCAGACGCCGAACGGATGATCGTGATCGTCACGCGGATTGGCGTTGATCTCAGAGCGCGCATCGAGGCGAAGCCCCGCGCGCTCCGCCGCCGCGATCACGTAACTTTCCGGCACATAGCCGGTCGGCGCGGTCGCGACGACATCGGAGCCTGCCGGCGCGCGATGTTGCTCGACCGCGAGCACGCCGCCTGGCTTTAGCGCACGCGCGAACTCGGCCATGTAGCGATCCGTCATCCCCTCTTGGCGCGCCCAATTGTGGAAAGCGCGCGCGACCAGGATGAGATCCGCGCTCGCGTCCGGCACGGCAAGACCCGACGTCATGCCGAAATTCACCGCCGTCACGTTCCCGTACAAACTCGTGTCGGCGTATTCTTGCTCGAACGATGTGCGCGCGCGCTGTGCATTCTCGGAGACGTTCGGATTGCCGAGATCGACATAGCCGGCGATGTAGCGCCCGCCCGTCGTGTGCGCGTAGTTCGCGAGAATCGGCGTCCACCACGAGCCTCCGCCCGGATCGATCTCGATGATGGTCGCGCCGGGGCGCAGACCCCAGAAACTCAAAGATGCAACGGGATGGCGATACTGATCGCGCGCGCGCTCGGCGTCCGTGCGCCAGCCTGCATTTACCGAGGCCGCCAGTGCGGCATCCTCAGTCGTGGTTTCGGCGCCGGTTGTGGAACAAGCTGCGAGCGGAACAAGCATTAGAGCGGCCAAAGCCGCGATCATCGATTTCATTACCATCCCCACAGATTATTGTTATCCCGCACTTGCCGCGCTCGAGATGATCAACACTGCGGCGGCGATATTCAACGCAAATCCGACGGCCAGCATGCGCGGCAAAGTCACCAGCCCCGACGAATACGCGATCGCATTGGGCGCGGTGGCGACAGGCAGCATGAACGCAAAGCTCGCCGCGAGCGCGACAGGGAACGCCAAGGTCTGCAACGGCGCATCCGTAGCGGCTGCGACAGCGGCGACGACGGGCAGCATCGAGGTGAGCGTCGCGACATTGCTAGCGAGTTCCGAGACCAGGATGGTCGCGATCACGAGCACCGCGACCAGCCCGATTGCCGAAACGCCATCCAGTCCCGCGATCCCAAGCGCCGATCCACGCGGCTAGCCCCGTCGCGTCCATCGCGGGCAGCCAGCGAAAGCCCCCGCCCCGAACAGCACTGCGATGCCCCCACGGAATGCGCTCGGCCGTCGGCCAATCGATCAGCTTCTCGCCGCGCTTGCGTCCGGAGGGCACAAGATAAGAGCGATAGCGCGCCGATCAGCGCGATGCCGGTGTCGGTCCAATTCCGCAAAGCCCGGTATCTTGATGATGAGCGTGCGGAACATCCACGCCAAAGCCCGTCGCGCCGAACACGCACGCGACGCGGATTTCCGGCGTGCCGATGCGGCCAAGGCCCGCGAGCGCTTCCTTCACCACGGCGGCAATGGCGTCGGAGCGGTCGCGTCCGCGCCGAGAAACAGGGGGCAGCGACAAAAAAGAACCATGCCAGCGGCAGGCATGATCAGCATGATCGGGATGGCGCGCTGCATCCAGTCGATGAACGCCATCGGCTCGCCGACGCGTTCGAAGAAGGCGATGGCGATGAGATTGGTCGGCGTGCCCACTGGCGTGCCGATGGCCGCCGATGGTCGCCGCGTGCGCGACGCCAAGCGTCAGCGCGCCGCCCAGCGCGAGATCGGCTTTGCCGTCGCCCGAAAGCGCGCGCGCCGCGCCGATGGCGATGGGCGCGAGCATGAGCGTCGTCGCCGTATTGGAGATCCACATCGAGATCGCGGCCGACGCGATCATGAAGCCCGCGGACCAAGGCGGCAGGCCGTCCGCCCGCGCGCGCGGCAATGGAAAGCGCGATGCGCTCGTGCAGACGCCAGCGCTCGACAGAGGCCGCAAGAATGAAGCCGCCGATAAACAGAAACACGATCGGATCGGCGTAAGGGGAAGCTGCGTCCTTCACGCTGGCTACGCCCATCACCGGCAACACGATCAGTGGCAAGAGCGCGGTCGCGGCGATCGGGATCGCTTCGGTCACCCACCACACCACCATGAGCGCGGCGAGCGAGACGACGATCCAAGCTTCAGCGGGAAAAGCCCCCTCCGGCGGCGCGATCGCTTGCAGTCCAAGCGCGCACGCCGGCCCAAGCACGAGCCCGATGATTTGCCCGGTGCGGCCAAAGCCTGGGCTTTCGCCGCCTTCCTCCGCAGCGGTCATCGGGCATCCCCCGTTTGGGGTGTTCTAAACGAAGCAGTGGGCCGTTTGACAGTCCGCCCCCCGGCTCTTAGATGGCGCCCGTTGCCCCTGTGGTGGGAACTGGTAGACGCGCCGGACTCAAAATCCGGTACCGCAAGGTGTGGTCGGTTCGACTCCGACCGGGGGGGCACCATCTAGATCTCGCGACCTGCCAAACAGCCGCGCCCAGCTCTGCGCGAACGGCCCTGACCATTGGCCCGGAGCATGCCTAGGGCAGCCCCCATGTCCGCAAACGATCCGAGAGCGCACGCTCGCCCTGGCCCGCAGCCCCCCATGCAGAATGGGCCTTGTTTGGCATTTCGTTCGCGGAGAGCTCGTTCTTTCCGTTGCCGCCAGACCTGCTGCTCGGCCCGATGGCGGCGGCGGAGCCGCGTAAATGGGGCGCGCTATGCGCTGGTGTGCACGATTGGCTCCGTGCTGGGCGGGACTGCTTGGCTACGCGATCGGCATGTTCCTGATGGACACGATCGGCGAGGCCATTCTGGGCTTCTTCGGCTATGGCGCGGGACCGGCGCGCCGAGCTTGAAGCGTTTTTACGACCGCTGGGGCATGTTCGCGATCTTCCTCAAGGGGCTGACGCCGATCCCCTACAAGCTGGTGACGATCCTCTCCGGCGCGCGCTCCACTATTCGCTGCCGCTCTTCGTGTTCGCCTCGGTGGTGACGCGGGGTCCTTCGTTTCTTCGTCTGGGCGTGGCTTTGGCAGCGCTTTGGGCCACAGATCGCGCCCGATCATGGAAAAGCGCCTTGGCCTCGTGCTGCTGGGCGGTCGCCGTGCTGATCGTGCTCTTCGTGGTGGCCCTCAAATTCCTGCACTGACCGCGGCGGCGCGCCGCAGACGCGGACGCGGGCCGGATCGGCTAAGATGACGCCATGAACGCACTCGTTTCTCTGGGTTTCGGCCGCGCTGGCCGTTTTTCACGCTGCTATTTTTCCGGCGCCATGCTCGCCGCCCGCGGCATGCGTTCGAAAGCTTTGGCGGCCTCGCGCCATGTCCGCTCTGTCTCGATCAGCGCGAAATGGCATTGGGGCGTGGTGGGGCGCTTCGGTCGCGGCGATCGTCTTGCTGCGGTTTCAAGCCCAGCTTCGCGCGCTTGGCGGACGCGGCGCTTGGGCTTAGTGTTGCTCGGCGCAGCCGGCATGGCGGCGTATCATGTCGCGGTCGGAGCATCATCTGATCGTCGCGCAATGCGACGCGCGTCTCGATGTGGGCTTGGATCTGAGTCTCGACACTGAAGGCACATTTGAAGCGCCCAAATGCGATGAACCGGCTTGGCTGATGTTCGGAATTTCCATGGCTGGCTACAACGCTCTGCTTTCGCTCATCGTGGCGCTTAAGAGCTTCGCGCTCGCGCTCTGGCCCACGAAGGCCGCGTCATGGAGACACGCCCCGCCTATGCCCGGACAAGCCGCTCCGTCGCGTGAGATCGAGGAGATGATCCGCGTCGATCATGCGGGCGAGTTCGGCGCCGTACAGATTTATCGCGGACAGCGCCGCCGTGTTCGACCGCAGCGCGCGCAAATCGCATGCAGCCTCGCTGGTCCGCCGAGATGGAAGCGGGCGAAGAGGAGCATCTTAAAACTTTCGACCGCCTCGTGGCCGAGCGCGGCGTGCGTCCAACCTTGATGGCGCCGCTCTGGCGCGTCGCGGGCTTCGGCCTTGGCGCAGCGACCGCGTTGCTCGGCGAAAAAGCCGCGCATGCGTGCACCGAAGCGGTCGAGGAAGTGATCGAAGAGCATTATGCGGCGGCAGAGCGAAGCCTTGGGCGCGAGCGATCCAGAATTAAAATCCGTGATCGACCGCTTCCGCGAAGACGAACTCGCGCATAAGCAAACCGCGATAGAACAGGGCGCGCAGGGACGCGCCGGGCTATGTCGTGCTCTCGACTTTGATCAAGCTCGGTTGCCGGGCGGCGATCAAGATTTCTGAGAAGATTTGAGAAACGGACCGCCGGCTTCCAGCCGGCAACAGTGCCTGCCGGCTGGAAGCCGGCGGTCCTGATTATCGCTTCTCGCCGGCGTCTTGCTCTTTCACCCCAAGCACATCCGCCAACCCGCGTCTTAGCGCTCCCAGGCTTCAGCGGCTTCTGCTGACTCTCATGCGGCGCCCAGCCAGTGAGGGTGAGCACTTCGAAGGTCGCCCGCACGCGGCCATCGGGATCAGCGAAGCGGCGCGCGATAAATTTCCAGCGCGCGCAGCACAATGCGCCGGCTAAGCCCGTAGCGGCGTTCGGTGGAAAGCGGCCGTCTCACCCATAGCGCGGAGATCCGCGAACAAGCGCAGCGGATCGGGCGTAACGTACAATGATCACATCGCGATCAGCCGCCGGGAGCGCAAAGCCCGCGCGCTGCAGCAGCCCCGCCATGTCCTGCAAAATCCGCGAACGGCGCAACGCGCATCGCCGCGCCGCCGGTGATTTTCGGATTCAGCCTCCAGCAAAGCGAGCCGCAATTCCCCGGCAACGTTTCTCCGCCGAACACACTCGCGAGCATCAAGCCATCAGGCTTCAGCGCGCGCCGGATTTGGATCAGCGCGCCAGGAAGATCATTGGTCCAGTGCAGCAGCAGCGGCGAGACGATGAGATCGAACACATTCTCGGCGAACGGCAGGCGGTTCGGGATCAAGCTCAATCGCGCCGCTCGCCACATCCGCTTCGATCAGCGACCCGATGCGCGCCGCAAGCTCGGGCCGTGCGGCCACTGCCTCGGAAAACAGTCCCGCCGCCGCCCAAAGCCAAGGTGCGCTCAAATCGGCGCGGGATCGCCTCCAGCCGTTCCCGCCAAATCCTCGGCCACGCGCCGGTGTAGAAACGCGGCCTCGGCAAACCCCGCACGCGCGCGCCGCTTGTGCTGACGCACGAGGCGTGGCTCGAATAGGGCGGGGGCCAGGGGCATGACGCAATCCTATCGCGCCGGGGCGCGTTTCCGGAAACGCGGCGCGCTGGCGCGGCTCTCCGATCTCATCTGGCCGCCGCGCTCGCTCTTATCCGAGGCTATCGTCGACCGCCCCCGGCGTGATCGAGCCCGCACTATGGTCCGAGCTCAATTTCATCGCTGAACCCATGCTGTCACCGCTGCGGCTTCCCGCTGCCCGACGATCCGGGCGCGGAGGGGGTCTGCGGCGCTTGCGCCGGCGCGCCGCCCGCCTTCGACCGCGCCCGCGCGGCGCTGGTCTATGACGACCACGCCCGTAAGTTGGTGCTGGACCTGAAACGCGGCGGTCGCCGCGACGGGCTGCCGGTGTTTGCCGGTTGGCTCGCTGGCGCCGCGGGTCCGTTGCTGAGCGAGGCCGATTTCATCGCGCCCGCGCCGATGCATTGGACGCGCCTCGCCGCCCGCAGTTTCAACCAGGCCGCGTGGCTGGCCCAGGCGCTCTCAGCCGCTTCCGGCAAACCCTGGCGGCCAGGGGCGCTCCGACGGGTCAAGCGCCGCAAAAGCCAGGCCGGGCTTTCTTCCTCCGAGCGCCGCCGCAACGTGGCGGGCGCCATCAAGGCGTCCGGAAAACTGACCGGCCAGACCGTGCTTGTGGTTGACGACGTGCTTACCACGGGGGCGACGCTGGAAGCCTGCGCCCGTGCTTTGCGCAAAGCCGGCGCTTCACAAGTTCATGCAGTGACATTGGCGCGGGTTGTGCGTTCGACTGATATCCTTATCTGACAAGGGTTGAGTCGCTATGCGCCCAGTCACTGTCTATACCCGGGGCTCTTGCTCCTATTGCACCCGCGCTTTGGAGCTGCTCCGGCGTAAGGGGGCTGCTGTGACTTTGATCGACGCCACCTTCGACCCCACGAAGCGCGAGGAAATGATCACGCGCTCGGGCCGGTGGACCTTCCCGCAAATCTTCATCGGCGAAACCCATGTCGGCGGCTGCGACGATCTTCACGCGCTCGACCGCAGGGGCGCGCTCGATCCCATGCTGTCGGGCGCCTGATGGCGCGTAAGCTTCGTGTCGCGGCGGTGCAATTGCGCAGCGGGATCGATCCCGCCGCCAACCGCGCGCACGCACTGCCTTTTCTGCGCGAAGCCGCCACCGGCGGCGCGCGCCTGATCGCGACGCCGGAAAACACCATCCGCCTCGACCGCGACCGCGAGCGCATGCTGGCGGCGGTCGGACCAGAAAAGGGCGACGCGGAGATCGCCGCCTGGAGCCGCATCGCGCAGGAGCTGGGCGTGTGGCTTCTGCTCGGCTCGGGCGCGATCGCGACGGGAAGCGGCAAGGTGTTCAACCGCTCTTTCCTGTTCGAGCCGGGCGGCAAGATTGTCGCGCGCTATGACAAGATCAATCTGTTCGACGTGACGCTCGGGGGCGGCGAAGCCTATCAGGAATCCGCAACCGTCGAAGGCGGCGGCAAGGCCGTGCTGGTCGAAGGGCCGATGGGCGCAAAGCTCGGCATGACGATCTGTTACGATCTGCGTTTCCCAACGCTTTATGCGGCGTTGGCGCGGGCGGGCGCGGAGATCATCACCATTCCCGCCGCATTCACGCGTCCAACCGGCGAAGCGCATTGGGAGACCTTGCTGCGCGCGCGTGCGATCGAAACGGGCGCGTTTGTCGTTGCGCCGGCGCAAGGCGGACGACACGAAGACGGCCGCTCAACTTGGGGACACTCAACGATCATCGATCCTTGGGGGAAAATCCTCGCCAAATTGGATCATGACGAGCCAGGCTTCATCGCCGCCGATCTCGATCTCGATCTGGTGGCGGAAGCGCGCGGGAAGATACCGGCATGGTCCGGCGGCGCCGCGTTCGAAGGGCCATAAATAAACACTATGATCCGCTACGATCTACGCTGCCAAAACGGAGACGAGTTCGACGCCTGGTTCGGCTCGATCGCGGACTTCGACGCGCAGGCCGCGAACGGCCAGATCGCGTGCCCGGTGTGCGGCGTCACGCATGTCGAGAAGGCGCCGATGGCGCCGTCAGTGCACACCAGCAAAGCCAAGGGCGCGCGCGAGGAGCGCGCCGTCGCGATGGCGATGGCCGCCAAAGTGCGCGAGCACATCAAGGACAATTTCGACTATGTCGGCGACCGCTTCGCGAGCGAAGCGCGCAAGATGCACGACGGCGAAAGCGAAGAACGCGCGATCTGGGGTGAAGCGACGCCCGAAGAAGCGCGCGAGCTTGCCGAAGACGGCGTGCCGGTCGCGCCGCTGCCGCCAGCTCTCGCGCCAGCTCCCGATAAGAAGCTCAACTGAGATGCGCGCCGTCGTTCTTTGCGCGCTGTTTCTCGTCGCTTGCACGACCACCCCGCCGCCGCAACGATTTGAGGGCGTGTGGGAATGGGGATTCGAGCACAATCGCTTTCGTGCGCAGGGGGATGAAGCAGAGCGTTGGCAGGACAGCTGGTGCTTGGAAGTGAGCCGCGCAGAATTCCGCAGGCTCCTCGCCTCCGCGCCAAAGCCAATCCGCCATGATCCGCCGATGCGGGTGCGCGTCATTGTCGAGGGCCGGGTGATCGAAGCCGGCCCGCCGCTGCATTTAGACGATGGTCTCGTGCTTCCAAACGGATTTGGACACCGGGGATTGTGCCAGCATCAGATCGCGGTGACGCGTGTGGTCGAAAGCCAGTATCTGGGACTGCTTGAGTATTAGCGCCGATGCCCATGCTCGCCCTTGATGGGCGAGCTGTCAGCGCGCGAAGCGCGATGACTGAGTGGGTGACAGCGCAGTGCTTGCACCATCGCCACCCACTCCGACCGCGAGCTTTCGCTCGCGGCCACCTCGCCCATCAAGGGCGAGGACGAGGTGCGCTAGGCAGGCAGCACCGCGCTCAGCGCGAAGATCACCGATACTCATGCCGAGATATTCGCGCACCATCCAGAAGCCGGAATTGTTGACGTGGCTGAGGATCACCGAACCGCCGCCGATGGCGAGTACGGTGAGCGCGCGGTCGATCGGCCCAAGCCCAAGCGCGAGCGGCGCGACAAGGCCGGCGGCGGTTACGGTTGCGACAGTGGCCGAGCCCGTCGCGATGCGCATCAGCACGGCGGCGAGCCAGCCCAGCAAAATCGCGGAAACATTGAGGCTTGAGGCGAGCCGTCCGATCGCGTCGCCCACGCCGCTCGCGAGCAGCATTTCCTTCAGCGAGCCGCCCGCGCCGATGATGAGAAAGATCACCGCGATCGCGCCCGATCCCGCCGCAATATCTTCGCCGAGCGCCTTCAAGCTGCGTCGGCGCGCCAGCCCAAGCAGTAGGTACGCCGCCGCCACCGCGATCAGCAGCGCGATCACAGGCGCGCCGAGGAGCTTTAATGTGTGCGTCAGCGGCGCATTGGGATCGCCGAACAGATTGGCGAGCGCGCCGCCGGCTATCAGCACGACGGGCAGGAAGAGAACGAAGAGCACGACGCCCAGATTGGGCAGCGCGCCTTCTTCGAGCGGCGGCCCGGCGAGCGAAAGGTTCGGGGACGTCTTCACCCGCGTCCACATGAAGCTTGTATAGAGTGGTCCCGCCAGCGCGGCGGCTGGGATCGCGACGGCAATGCCGAGCAGCAGCACCAAACCGAGATCAGCATTGAGCGCGGCGGTCGCGGCGAGCGCGCCCGGATGTGGCGGCAAAAGCCCATGCGCGACCGAAAGGCCCGCAAGCACGGGCATCGCGACGAGCAGATAGCGGTCGCCGTCCTGGCGCAATTGCAGCTTGCCGGCGATGCGCAGAATGATCGGCATCAAGATCGCAAGACCCGTCTCGAAGAACAGCGGCAAGCCGACCAGGAGCGCGACCGCCATCATCCCCCACGCCACCGACATTGGATGCTTCCAATTGGTGACGATGGCCGCGATGCGGTCAGCGCCGCCCGATCCGGCGATCAGCGAGCCAAGGATGGTGCCCAGCACCAGGATGAGGCCGACCGAAGCCGCGGTGTCGCCAAAGCCCTTCTGCAGCGAACTCACCACCTCGTCGGGCGCCATACCCGCGACCAGTCCCAGTGCGGCGGCGGCTAGGATCAGCGCCAGAAACGCACTCAGCCGCGCAAACGCGATCAGGCACACCATCACCGCGACGCATGCGGCGGCGAGCAGCAGAAGCTGGATATCTCCGGACGCCATATTCCCCCCTGGCTTTGCGCCAACTAGGACCGCCGGCTTCCAGCCGGCAAGGAAAAAGGCCGGCTGGAAGCCGGCGGTCCAAAAGGAAGCGACATGGTTTCGCCACGCGGCGCGGGTTAGCCTCGCCCGATGAGACGCGCATTTCTGGCTTTGCTGCTGACCACCGCGCTATCGGCGTGCGCGTCGCGGGCCGCTGGCGCGCAAACTTATTCCGGCACATGGGACTGGAGCTTTGAGACCAGTTCGTTCGTCACCGATGAGGGGCGGGGCCCTTGGTGGCTGAGCGCCGAAGGCTCAAGTTGGGATCAGCTGGTCGCGCCTTTGCAGCGCTCCGGCGGCGGTCCTTGGGGCCGCGTTCACGTCACCGTCGAAGCCACCATCAGCGAGCCCGGCCATTACGGACACCTCGGCGCCTACGAGCGCGAAATCCGCGTCACGCGCGTGATCGAGTCGCGGCTCATTTCGGCTTCACGCCCGCCATCAGGTAGTTGACCGTCGTGTCGCGCGAGAGCGACCAGCCGGCGCCGAGCGGATTGTAAGTAAGCCCCACCGGCTCATCCCAAACAATCGCCGGGGCGCCCGCGCGGATTTCGTCGGGCGTGACCAGCTTGTCGTAGTCGTGCGCGCCTTCGGGCGCCCATTTTAGAATGCGCTCGGCCCCGACGATGGCGAGCGCGCGGGCTTTCTGCGTGCGGTTGATGGTGGAGAGCACGATGAGCCCGCCAGGCTTCACCAGCGCGGAGGCGGCATCGAGAAACGCGCCGACATCCGACACATGCTCGATGATCTCCAGCGCCGTGACGAGATTGAACTGCGCACCGCTCTCGACCAGCGCCTCGGCAGTCCCGGCCTGAAAATCGATGTCCAGACCCGTCGCATCCGCATGCGCGCGGGCCGCGCCGATGGCTTCTTCGGAGGCGTCTAGTCCTGTCACCTTCGCGCCCATCCGCGCGAGCGGCGCGCTGACGAGGCCGCCGCCGCAACCGATGTCGAGCGCGGTGAGGCCAGCAAGCACACCACGACCCTCCCCCCTTGCGGGGGAGGGCAGGGAGGGGGGTGACGGCGGTGCTTTTTCCTGAGAAGGCGCTGCCCGCACCCCCACCCCCAACCCCTCCCCGCAAGGGGGAGGGGAGAAGTGCTTGAGGGCCCTGTCCCGAATAAATCCCAGCCTCACTGGGTTCATGCGGTGCAGCGCCCCGAAGGGACCGGTGGGGTCCCACCATTGCGCGGCGAGCGCCGAGAATTTCTCGACTTCGGCGGTGTCGATCGTGGTGGAAGGGGGCGCCGTATGGGCCATGACCCAGAGATCGGCCCGGGGCGGAAGCGGGTCAAGCGCCGTTCCCGTCGCAGCCGGAGCGTGCTAAGGCGCGCCGCGACGCGGTCGCCGGGGCGGCCCGGCTCTTCCGATTCGCGAGTAAGCGGAGCGCGCATGTCGCGGCTGGTGATGAAATTTGGCGGCACGTCGGTGGGCGACGTGGAGCGGATCGGGCGCGTCGCCCGGATCGTCGCGGCCGAGCGCGCGGGCGGCAAGGGGCTGGCGGTCGTGGTGTCGGCGATGTCCGGCGAGACGGACCGGCTGGTCAATCTTGCTCAAGACGCCGGCGGGCGCGGCAATGGCCCGCCGCTGAGCGGCCCGGCGTTCGACGACGAATATGACGTGATCGTCTCCAGCGGCGAGCAGGTGACCACCGGTCTCCTCGCGCTCGCGCTACGGCGCATCGGGATACCGGCGCGCTCCTGGCAGAACTGGCAGATACCCATCCGCTCCGACGGCGCGCACTCACGCGCGCGGCTCGACACGATCGACGACAGCGCCTTGGGCGCTTCAATCGACGCGGGCGAAGTCGCGGTGATCCCCGGCTTTCAGGCTATCAGCCCGAACCAGCGCGAAACCACGCTGGGAAGGGGCGGCTCGGATACGTCAGCGGTAGCCGTTGCCGCCGCCCTCAAGGCCGAGCGCTGCGACATCTATACCGACGTCGACGGCGTCTACACGACCGATCCCCGGATCGTGCCGAAGGCGCGGCGGCTCGAGAAGATTTCTTACGAGGAAATGCTGGAAATGGCCTCGCTCGGGGCCAAGGTCCTGCAAACCCGCTCGGTCGAGCTCGCCATGGCCAAAAGGGTGCCGGTGCGGGTGCTGTCGAGCTTTGTTGAACCGGGCGCGCCCAACCCGGGTACGATCGTCTGCGGCGAGGAAGAAATCGTGGAAAAGCAAGTCGTTTCAGGCGTCGCCTATTCGCGCGACGAGGCCAAGATCACGCTGCTGGGGGTCGAGGATCATCCCGGCGTGGCGGCGGAAATCTTCGGCCGGCTGGCGGACGCCAACGTCAATGTGGACATGATCGTCCAGAGCCAGACCCGCACCACGGGCGCGCAGAACATCGTCTTCACCTGCCCGGACCGCGACGCCCCCCGCGCCATCGACGTGATCGAAGGCGCGCGCGACAAGATCGGCTTTGAGGAAGTCCAGGTCCGCCGCGATGTCGCCAAGGTTTCGGTGATTGGGATTGGTATGAAGAGCCAAGTCGGGGTCGCCCGTACGATGTTCGCCGCCTTGGCGCAAAAAGGCATCAATATCGAGGTCATCGCCACATCCGAGATCAAAATCTCGGTCTTGATCGACGCCTCTTATACCGAACTTGCGGTGCGGGCTCTCCACACCGCCTATGGTCTAGACGCCGCTTAGCGCGCGTCGGCGAGGGAAGGCCCAATGGCCACGCCTACCGCGAATGCCGGAGGCTCCCGGATTCTCCTGCGTAAGCTGCGGGAGATCATGGAGGCTGGCGGCTCCGCGCAGGAGCGGCTGGACCGGCTGGTTGCGATGATTGCGTCCACCATGGTGGCGGACGTCTGCTCGATTTATCTGCAGCGCGGCGCGGTCCACGAACTCTTCGCGACGGAGGGTCTGAAGGCCGACGCCGTCCACCGCACGCGTTTGAAATATGGCGAGGGCCTTGTCGGCCTGGTCGCCGAAACGGCGCGCCCGCTGAACCTCGCGGATGCGCCCCATCACGAGCGCTTCTCCTACCGGCCGGAAACCGGCGAAGATCCGTACAATTCTTTCCTCGGCGTGCCGATCGTTCGTTCTGAACGCGTCTTCGGCGTGCTGGTCGTGCAGAACAAGGTTCAGCGCGTCTACAACGACGACGAAGTCGAAGCGCTGCAGACCATCGCCATGGTGCTCGCCGAAATGGTCGCCTCCGGCGCGTTTGGCGATCTCTCCGGACTCTACGAAGTCGAAGCGCGGCCAAGCCGGCCCGAGCGCTTGCAGGGCCGCGCTTTCTCCGATGGTCTCGCGATCGGCGTCGCGGTTCTGCATGAGCCGCACGCACCGCTGGGCCGCGTCATCGCCGATGATCCCGTGCGCGAGGAAGAGCGGCTCGACGCGGCGCTCGCGCATGTGCGAGTCTCGCTGCAGGAGATGCTCGACGGCGATCAGGGCCGCATTTCGGGCGTGTCGCGCGAGGTGCTTGAGACCTTCCTCATGCTCGCGCACGACCCGAGCTGGGAAGCGCGTCTCAAGGGCGGCGTGCGCGCCGGCCTCTCCGCTGATGCCGCGGTTGAGCGCGCGCGCGGTGAGCACCGCGCCAAGCTCAATGCCGCCCGCGACCCCTATTTGCGCGACCGGCTGCATGATCTGGAAGACCTGGATAACAGGCTGCTCCGCGCGCTCGCTGGCGTGGATGGCGGCGAAGCCCGCGTCATGCCGGAAAACGCCATTCTGATCGCGCGCGATCTGGGGCCGGCGGAATTGCTGGATTATGGCGCCGATCGGCTCGCGGGTGTGGCTTTGGAAGAGGGCGCTAGCTCCGGCCACGCCGCCATCGTCGCGCGTGCGCTCGGCATTCCGATGGTCGGGCTTCTGCCGGGCCTCTTGTCGCGGATCGAAGGCGGCGACGCCATCGTGCTGGACGGCGAAATGGGCGAAGTGCGGCTCCGTGCCGAGCCCGAGATCGAAGCGGCCTACCGCCAGCGCATGAGCCTGCGCTCCGCGCGCGCCGCCGAGTTTGCGCGCCTCAAGGACACGCCCGCCTGCACCAAGGATGGCAAGCGCATCACCCTGCTGTTGAACGCCGGCCTGGCGCTCGATGTCCACCATCTGGACGAAGCGGGCGCGGAGGGCATCGGGCTCTTCCGCACCGAGTTTCAGTTCATGGTGTCGGAGACGCTGCCACGCCTCGACAGCCAGACCTTGCTCTATCGCGATGTGCTCGAAGCCGCCGGCGAGCGCCCCGTCACCTTCCGCACGCTCGATCTGGGCGGCGACAAGGTGCTTCCCTACGTCGCCGCCGAGCGCGAAGAGAACCCGGCGCTGGGCTGGCGCGCCGTGCGCATCGGTCTCGATCGGCCGGCGCTGCTTCGCTACCAGCTCCGCGCGCTGATCAATGCTGCGGTCGGGCGGACCTTGCGGGTGATGTTTCCGCTCGTGACCATCGTCGAGGAATTCGACGCGGCGCGCGCCTTGGTCGACCGCGAACTCGAATGGGCGCGCTCCCACGGACGCAAGGGGCCGGCGAAAGTTGAGGTCGGCGTCATGGTCGAAGCGCCGGCTTTGGCGTTTTCGATCCCGGCGCTCAAGGGCAAGGCCGATTTCCTCTCGATCGGCACCAACGACCTGATGCAATATTTCTTCGCCGCCGATCGCGGCAACGCGCGCGTCTCGGACCGTTACGATCTGCTCAGCTCGCCAGCTTTGCGTTTCCTGGAGCGCATCAGGAAAGACGCCGACGAGGCGGGCTTGCCGCTCTCGATCTGCGGTGAAGCGGCGGGGCGTCCGCTCGAAGCCATGGCGTTCGTGGCGCTCGGCTTCACGCGCCTTTCGATGCCCGCCTCGGGCATCGGGCCAGTGAAGCGATTAATGCTTTCGCTCGATGTCCGCACCGCTTCCGAAACGCTCGCGGAGCTGATGAAAAGCCCACGCGCATCGATTCGCAGCGAACTTGCGGAATTCGCTTTGCGCAACGATATCGCACTGTAAACCAAGCTGCATTCACATTGGAAAATGCGCGATTCGCGAGTAAGCTTGCGCGTGGCTCAAAATTTGCCTTCGCTAACGATGGACGCTTTGAAACAAGGCCCACGATCCTGATGTTGCATCCCGCGCCATCCGACCAACCGCCCGAATCTGGGACGGTTGAGGCGCGCGCCAAACGCGCGGAGCCGCCGCGCGTCGAGCTTGATCCAACCTGGCGCGCCGGGCGCAAGCTCGAAGAAGCGCGCCGCCAGCTCGGCCTCAGCGTCCAGGAAGTGTCGGACCGGATTCGCGTGCGCCGCGAATTCCTCGAAGCGCTCGAAGCAATGAACGTGAAGCTCTTGCCGGGCAAAGCCTACGCGCTGGCGTTCCTGCGGTCCTACGCCCAGGTGCTTGGCCTCAACGCCGATCAGATCGTTGATCAATTCCAGACCGAGTGCGCGCTCTCGCGCGAAGACGCCGAAAAGCAAATCCGTAACCCGACCTCGCGGCCCCACGCCGAGCGGCCTTGGCTGGCCGCAGCGGCGCTCGTGGTGATCGCGGCGGGGTTCGTGGGCTGGCGCGCGCTGTCACAGGGCCAAGGGGCTGACGCCCCGGCCGCGCCAAGCGCCATTTCTCACACCGAGCTCGCCAGTTCTGGGGCCGACCCATCTCTGGGGATGGAGCAGCGCGTGGTCGAGATCCGCGCCGTGACGCCAGCCTGGCTCGAAGCGCGCGGCCCCGATGGCACCGTGTTCCTGTCGCGCACGCTTGAGCCGGGGGATGTGTACCGTCCCGATCCGAGCCCGGGCTGGACGCTGCATGCCCGCGATGGCGGGGCGTTTGAAGTGTTTGTGAACGGCGCGGTCGCTGGTCCCCTGGGCCCGGTCGGCATGCCGGTGCTGGGCCGCCCGATCGACGAGATCCAGCCGGTCGCCCAGGCCTCGGCCTCTGGCCGTCCCGGCGGCTGAGCCGCGTTCGGGGCTGTAAGCCGGCCTCGTGACACGCTATTTGCAGTCCTGAATGGAGTTGTTCTGATGGACGGCGCGTCGGCCGATCTGCATCACATCCGCCCGTGGCGGCGCATCGAGCGCCGGCGCTCGCGGAAGATCCGGGTGGGATCTGTCGAGGTGGGCGGGGACGCGCCGATCTCGGTCCAATCCATGACCAATACGCTGACCTCGGACGCGGCGGCGACCATCGCTCAGATCAGGCAATTGGAGGAGGCCGGCGCCGACATCGTGCGCGTCTCCTGCCCGGACGAAGCTTCCACCGCCGCCTTCGCCGAGATCGCGCGCGCCGCCAAAGTGCCGCTCGTGGCTGACATCCATTTTCACTACAAGCGCGCGCTCGAAGCGGCCGCGGCGGGCGCCGCGTGTCTCCGGATCAATCCCGGCAATATCGGCTCGCCGCAACGCGTGAAAGAGGTCGTGCAGGCGGCCAAGGATCATGGCTGCTCGATCCGTATCGGCGTGAACGCCGGTTCGCTCGAACAGCATCTCCTGGAAAAGTACGGCGAGCCGTGCCCCGAAGCGATGGTCGAGAGCGCGCTGCACCACGCGGCTTTGCTCGAAGAGCACGATTTCCGCGAATACAAAATTAGCGTGAAAGCGTCCGACGTCTTCCTCACCGTCGCGGCGTATCAGGCACTTTCTGAAGCCACCGACGCGCCTTTGCACCTCGGCGTCACCGAAGCAGGCGCGCTGCGCGCAGGCACGATCAAATCCGCCATCGGCATGGGCTCGCTGCTTTGGGCCGGCATCGGCGACACCATCCGCGTTTCGCTCGCCGCCGATCCTGTCGAAGAGATCAAGGTCGGCAACGATCTCCTAAAATCGCTGGGCCTGCGGCAACGCGGGGTGACGATCATCGCTTGCCCATCCTGCGCGCGGCAGGGCTTTGAAGTGATCCGTACGGTCGAAACGCTTGAGAAACGACTGGCGCATATCGCCGAGCCGATCACGCTCTCGATCATCGGCTGCGTCGTGAATGGGCCAGGCGAAGCGCTGATGACCGACCTTGGCTTTACCGGCGGCGGCAAGGGCGCGGGGATGGTCTATGTGTCGGGCAAGCCTGACCATAAGGTCGACAATGGCGACATGATCACGCATATCGTGGACTTGGTCGAGGAACGCGCGCGCGTCCTGCGCGCCGCTCGCGAAAGCGCGGTATGATGCTGCAGCGACATCTGCAGGACACTTACGAGTACCTGTTCGATGCGGCGCACCGTGCGCTGCTCGACGGCGCCTCGTTCGCGCCCTTCGGCGCCGGCATCCGTAAGACCGGCGAACAAATCCACACCAATGTCGATCTCTCGATCGAGCAAAGCGCGCCGGCCGATCACATCTCTGGGCTGATCGCGGGTTTTCGCTTGGACGATTCGCAGAACGGCTTGATGGCCGCTGGCCTGGTGTTCGACGGCCGCGCCGCCAGCGACAACGCCAATGCGCTCTGCTTTCACATCGAAGCCGCCAATGGCCGCGCGGTCGAGGTGATCGTGCCTTATCAGCGTCTGGCCGAGGCGATCAGCTTCGCCGAACCGAAGATGACCGAAGTGACGCCCGAAATTTTCACTGAAGTGATGTGACGGGCGAAGGCTGAACCCATGCCGGACATCCAAAGACTGGAGCGGCGCCTGCAGCAGGCCGTCGAGCGCTTCGAACGCGTTGAAGCGCGCATGTCCGCCGCCGCCGACAGCAGCGAGATCATCAAGCTCGCCAAAGAACACGCAGAGCTGAAGCCCCTGGTGGATTCCTTCGCCGCGCTCAATGCTGTTCGCGCCGATATCGACGGGCTTGCCGCGATGTTGAAAGACAGTGCCGGCGATCCCGAAATGGCCGCGCTCGCGCGCGATGAAATGGACGCGGCGCGCGAGAAACTGCCGGGACTTGAACTCGCCACGCTTCTGCTGCTCGCGCCGAAGGACAAGGACGAAGCCGCTTCCGCCATTCTCGAAATTCGCGCCGGCACCGGCGGGGAAGAGGCGGCGCTTTTCGCCGGCAATCTCTTCCGCATGTATCAGCGCTATGCGAGCACGCGCGGCTGGCGTGTTGAGATCGACACCGCCTCGGAAACCGGGCTCGGCGGCTACCGCGAAATCATCGCGACAGTGAACGGCTCGAACGTGTTCGGGCGGCTCAAATTCGAAAGTGGCGTTCACCGCGTGCAGCGCGTGCCGGAGACCGAAGCGGGTGGGCGCATCCATACGTCCGCCGCCACGGTCGCTGTGCTGCCGCAGCCGGATGAAGTTGACGTTGTGATCGACGACAAGGACATCCGCATCGACACCATGCGCGCCTCGGGCGCAGGCGGGCAGCACGTCAACAAAACTGATTCCGCCGTGCGTATGACGCACTTGCCCACCGGCATCGTCGTTATCAGCCAGGAAAAATCGCAGCACCAAAACCGCGCGCAAGCCATGAAGATCATGCGCGCCAAGCTCTACGACTATGAGCGCGCCAAGCTCGACGCAGCGCGCGCCGCCGACCGCAAGGATCAAGTTGGCTCCGGCGACCGTTCCGAGCGCATACGCACCTACAATTACCCGCAAGGCCGCGTCACCGATCACCGCATCAATCTGACGCTCTACAATCTCCCCGAAGTGATCGACGGCGGCGCCCTCGATCCCATCATCGACGCGCTGCACGCTGAAGAGCAAGCGCGGCGCTTGGCGGCGTTGGAGGAGGAATGAGTTACCTGGCCCGCCGGCTTCCAGCCGGCAAACATCAAGGGCCGGCTGGAAGCCGGCGGTCCAAATGAGCACGCTCGTCTCCGCCTGGGCCGCGTCGCGCGATCGCTTGCGTGCGGCGGGCGTGGAGAGCCCGGTGTTCGACGCGCGGCTCCTGGTGGAAGCGGGCGCGGGCGTCACGCGGCTCGACATTGTCACCGATCCGCAGCGCGTCTTGAGCGCAGAACAGCTCGCCGGCATCGAAGCGCTGACGCTCCGCCGCGAAGCACGCGAACCGATCAGCCACATCGTCGGCCGCAAAGCGTTCTGGACGATTGATCTGGCCGTCACGCCTGACGTGCTTACGCCGCGCCCTGAAACCGAAACGCTCGTCGAAGTCGCGCTTGAACTCTCCGACTTCGCCGCGCCGTCGCGTGTGCTCGATCTGGGCGTCGGCACTGGCGCGATTTTGTTCGCGGTGTTGGGCGCGCGTCCGTTGGCGCAAGGCGTCGCGGTGGACGTGAGTGCGAAGGCGCTTGAGGTTGCGAAGGCGAATGCCGCTGAGCTTGGACTCTCTGAACGCATCGCCTTCATCAACACCGACTGGGGCGATGGCCTCGAAGGCGGTTTCGATCTCGTCGTTTCAAACCCGCCCTACATCCGCACCAGCGAGATCGATCTGCTTGAGCCCGAAGTCGCGCGCTACGAGCCGCGTCTCGCGCTCGATGGCGGCGACGATGGCCTCGACGCGTATCGCCGGATCATCCATGTGCTGCCTCATCTCCTCAAACCCGATGGCGCCTTCGCCTTCGAGGTGGGGGAAGGGCAGGCCGAGGCGGTCTGGGCGCTGGCCGATCAGGCGGGGCTCACCCCGCTGGGGGTGCGCAAGGACCTCGCCGGCAAGTCCCGCGTTGTGTGGGGCAGGCGGCCCAAAACGTGAGATGATCCTGCCTTCGAGCGCCTTCGGACTGAAAAAATCCTTGGATCGGGGCGGCTAAAGCATTACCTTCGGGGTCGGAATCGTCGCTGCCCAGAGGTTCAGGGGTTGGATTAGGCGGAGATTTCAAGGCGGGCGCGCTCCGGGATTCGCCCCTGCACCGAGCTCCTTTCGCAAGAAAGACCTACTCGATGCGGCGAGATTGAGCGCCGACCTGATTGGCTTTGCGTAGCCGGATTGGAGCTTAAGGCCGAAAGGCTTTGAGGATGTGAGGCGGCCGTCGGGCGCGCATGTGCGCGTACCGTCAGGAGGGCCTCCACGAAACCACGGAAAAGTATGGCGGATTTTTCAATGAAGCGTCAGCGTGGCCGCGGTCGTAAGCCGGGCGGGCAGCAGCATCATCACAATGGCGGTGGTGGTGGTCATCAACCGAACCGGACGCTGGAAAGCTCCGGGCCGGACATAAAGGTCCGTGGCCCCGCGGCTCATATTTATGAGCGCTATCTGCAGCTGGCGCGGGACGCTTCGTCCGCCGGCGACCGGGTGATGGCGGAGAATTATCTCCAGCACGCCGAGCATTATTTCCGCGTTCTCCGCGCCATGCAGCCGGCGACCCCGCCGCCGCAACAGCAGACCGACCGCTTCGGCAACGACCTCGAATACGAGGACGACGAGGGCGGTTCAGAAGGCGGCGAAGGCGAAGCTGAATTGAGCGGCGACGCCGCCGATCAGCCCGACGTCGAATACCCCCAAGGTGGCGCACCCCAACAAGGCGGCGGTGGCCAACAGAATTTCAATCGCAACGGCGGACCGGACGATGGCTTCCGCCGTCGGCGCGGTCGGCGCAACCGTTTCCGTCCAGGCGGTGAAGAGGGCGGACCGGAAAATGGCCCGCGCGAGAATGGCCCGCCGCGTGAAGCATCAGGCGAACGTCCCGCAGGCGAACAACGTCCGCCCGTCGAACGTCAGGAACGCCCGCCCGTAGATCGTCCAGTTGCGGCAGAACGCAGCGAGCCGCGTGAACCGCGCGAGCGTCGTCCCGCGCGTGAGCGCCCTGAAGGCGGCGGCGAGCAAGCCGGCGGTGAAGGCTTCTCCACCGGCCCCAAGCCCGCTTTTCTGGGCTCTGACTGAGTTTTAGCGCTTGGAAGCGGGCGGCGGCGGCGGCGCGGCAAGGCGCTTGGCCAGATACGCGCGCGCACGCACTTCGACTTCTGGCAGCATGTCTTCGCCCGGATCGCGGCCACGGAAGAAGTGGTCCGCGCCTTCGATCGGCTGATGATCGACCTTTATATTCTTCTGCGTGCGGATACGCGCGACCACGCGCTCCATGTCGGAGGCGGTCGTGACGCTGTCGCGCGTGCCGTAGAGAATGAGGCCCGACGCTGGGCAAGGCGCGAGGAAGGAGAGGTCGTAGTGATTGGCCGGCGGCGAGACCGCCAGGAAACCGTCGATCTCAGGCCGGCGCATCAGGAGCTGGAGGCCGATCCAGGCCCCGAACGAATAGCCGCCCACCCAGCACTGCTCGGCATTGGGGTTCATGCTTTGGAGGTAATCGAGCGCGGAGGCAGCGTCCGAGAGTTCGCCCATGCCGTTGTCGAACACGCCCTGGCTGCGGCCGATGCCGCGGAAATTGAAGCGGAGCACGGCAAAGTCGAAATCCACGAACAGCTTGTAGAGCTGGACCGTGACCCGGTCCTGCATCGAGCCGCCCGCGCGGGGGTGGCCGTGGAGGATGAGCGCAATGGGGGAACCCTCGCGCTTGGGTTCGGAATAGCGTCCTTCGACCCGGCCGGCCGCGCCGGGGAAAATCACTTCAGGCATGCTTGAAATCCCAATCGCGGCGCGTCAGCGCAGGGGCCCCGCGAATTCTTGACCAAAACAGTAGGACATCCTAGCTCTAGCCCATGCTGAGCTAACGAGGCCGCCCCGGAAAGGCCGGCCTTCTAGCACGAATTTAGGAACGCGCGAGTGCGCGGGAAGGCCGATCCATGCGTTTGACCTCTAAAGGACGCTACGCCGTGATGGCGATGGCGGATTTGGCGCTGCATGGCGGCGCCGAGCGCGCGGCGCCACTGCAGGACATCGCCCGCCGCCAGCAAATTTCGCTCTCCTATCTCGAACAATTGTTCGCGCGCATGCGCCGGGCCGGGCTCGTCTCCGGCGTGCGCGGACCGGGCGGCGGCTATCGCCTGACGCGCGCCACCTCCGAAATCACCATCGAGCAGATCATCGCGGCGGTGAACGAGCCGATCAAAGCAACGCGCTGCAAGGAAGGCTCGGCGAAAGGCTGCATGGGCCGCGACGGCCGCTGCATCGCGCACGGCCTCTGGCAGGAAATGGGCGACCGCATTCAATCTTTCCTCGCATCTGTCTCGCTCGCGGATGTTTTGGCGCAGCGCTTCGACGGCTCGGCTACGTCGGTGGCCGCGGAATAAGTTGATGGCCCGCCCGATCATCTATTGCGATCACAACGCAAATTCGCCCGTCCGCCCTGAAGCGGCGGAGGCGGTCGTGCGCGCGCTCGGCGTTGGCGGCAATCCTTCCTCGGTGCATGGCGCCGGGCGACGCGCCCGCGCGCTGATGGAAGGCGCGCGCGAAAGCATCGCGGCGGCGATCGATGCACGCGGCGAGAATTTAGTGCTGACCTCTGGCGCGACCGAAGCGCTGCACCTCGCGCTCGATGGCGCGCGCGGCGCGGCGAAGTCGGTGGTGGTGTCTGCCGTCGAACATGATTCTGTCTTCGCACAAGCGCGCCGCTCTTATGACGACGTGCGCATTGCGCCGGTGAATGCGGCAGGTGTGGTCGATCTCGGTGCGCTCGCGGGCGTGCTGGCTGATGCGCCGAAGCCTGCGCTCGTCGCGGTCATGCTGGCGAACAATGAGACGGGCGCCATTCAGCCGATCCGCGAGATCGCGGCCTCGGTGCGCGAGGTCGGCGGCCTCTTGCTGGTAGATGCTGTGCAAGCGCTCGGCAAAATGCCGGTGAGCGTCACCGATCTCGACGCAAATTATCTCGTGATCACCAGCCACAAGATCGGCGGGCCGATGGGTGCGGGCGCGTTGGCGCTCGGCGCCGGCGCGCCTTATGCCGCGCCACACAGCGGCGGCGGACAAGAACGCGGCCGCCGTCCAGGCGCCGAATGCCTGCCGGCGATCGTGGGCTTTGCGGCTGCCGTCGAGATCGCCAATGCGCGCTGGGCCGAAGAATCCGCTCACACGCAAAAGCTGCGCGACCGCTTCGAACAAGCTTTGCCCAACAGCGCGACAATCTTCTCGAAGGACGCGCCGCGCTTGCCGAACACCTCCCTCTTCGCGCTCGATGGCGTCCGCGCGGAAACGGCTTTGATCGCGCTCGATCTCGACGGCGTCTGCGCCAGTTCTGGTGCGGCTTGTTCGTCGGGCAAGGTGCGCACGAGCCGCGTGCTTGGCGCGATGGGCTACGCCGACGCCGCCGAACGCGGTGCCGTGCGCGTCAGCTTTGGGTGGTCGTCCACCGAAGCCGAATGCGACGCCGCGATCGCCGCGGTGCAACGTCTGGCGGCGCGCGCCGCGGAGGCCGCATAATGGTCGCCGTCAAGGAAACCATCGACGCCGCGCGCGCCCTCGAAGGCGAACGCTACAAGCACGGCTTCGTCACCGATCTCGAACAGGAGTTCGCGCCCATCGGTCTCACCGAAGAAACCGTGCGGTTCATTTCGGCGAAGAAGGAAGAGCCGCAATGGATGCTGGACTGGCGCCTAGAGGCGTTCCAGCGTTGGAAGACGATGGAAGAGCCGACCTGGGCGCTCGTCCATTATCCTCCGATCGACTATCAGGCCGCGCGCTATTACGCGGCGCCCAAGAGCGGCGCGAAGTACGAGAGCCTGGACGACGTCGATCCTGAAATCCTGGAGACCTACAAAAAACTAGGCATCCCGCTGCGCGAGCAGGAAACCTTGCTCGGCGTCGCCGGCGCGCCGCGCGTGGCCGTGGACGCCGTGTTCGACAGCGTCTCGGTGCTGACGACGTTCAAGAAAGAGCTCGCGGAGGCCGGCGTCATTTTCTGCTCAATGAGCGAAGCAGTGCGCGAGCATCCAGAGTTGGTGCGGAAATATCTGGGCTCTGTTGTGCCGCCGACGGACAATTTCTTCGCAACGCTGAACAGCGGCGTCTTCTCGGACGGTTCTTTCGTCTACGTGCCGCCGGGCGTCCGCTGCCCGATGGAGCTTTCGACCTATTTCCGCATGAACGCGGAGAACTCCGGCCAGTTCGAGCGCACGCTCATCATCGCCGACAAGGGCGCCTACGTTTCCTATCTCGAAGGCTGCACCGCGCCGATGCGCGACGAAAACCAGCTGCATGCCGCTGTCGTGGAATTGGTCGCGCTCGAAGACGCGGAGATCAAATATTCCACCGTGCAGAATTGGTGGCCGGGCGACAGCGACGGCAAGGGTGGCATCTATAATTTCGTGACCAAGCGCGGTGATTGCCGCGGCGCGCGCTCGAAGATTTCATGGACGCAAGTCGAAACCGGCTCCGCGATCACCTGGAAATATCCAAGCTGCATTCTGCGCGGTGATGATAGCTCCGGCGAGTTCTACTCCATCGCCGTCACCAATGGCCGCCAGCAGGCCGACACCGGCACCAAGATGATCCATCTCGGCAAGAACACGCGCTCGCGCGTAATCTCCAAGGGCATCTCGGCGGGCCGCTCGTCCAACGCCTATCGCGGCCTCGTCTCGGCGCACGCCAAGGCGAGCGGCGCGCGCAATTTTACGCAATGCGATTCTCTCCTGATCGGCGATCGATGCGCCGCGCACACGATCCCTTATGTCGAAACGCGTAACGCCACCGCACAATTCGAGCACGAGGCGACGACCACGAAAGTCAGCGGCGATCAGCTCTTCTATCTCCGTTCGCGCGGCATTCCAGAAGAGCAGGCGGTGGCGCTGCTGGTGAATGGCTTCGTGCGTGAAGTGCTGCAGAAGCTGCCGATGGAGTTCGCGGTCGAAGCGCAGAAGCTGTTGGAAGTCAGTCTCGAAGGAAGCGTCGGTTGATGTTGGATATCGCAAACCTCCAAGTCGCGGTCGCCGACAAAGAGATCATCAAAGGCGTCACGCTGAGCGTGCCCGCTGGCGAAGTGCACGCCATCATGGGGCCGAACGGGTCGGGCAAGTCGACGCTCGCCTATGCACTGGCGGGCCGCGATGGCTATGCGGTGACGGGCGGGACAGCGACTTTGGATGGCGCGGACATCCTGGCGCTTACACCGGAAGAGCGCGCGGCGAAGGGTCTCTTTCTTTCGTTTCAATATCCCGTCGAAATTCCGGGGCTCTCGACTTTGGCCTTCCTCAAAGCGTCGCTCAACGCACAGCGCGTCGCGCGCGGCGAAGGTGAGATGCCGGCGATGGAGCTGTTGAAGCTGATGCGCGCGAAAGCCGAGGCGCTGAAGATCAGCGACGAGATGCTGAAGCGTCCGTTGAATGTTGGTTTTTCGGGCGGGGAGAAGAAGCGCTTCGAGGCGTTGCAGATGGCGGTGCTCGCGCCGCGCTTCGCGATTTTGGACGAAACCGATTCCGGGCTCGACATCGATGCGCTGAAATTGGTCGCGGAAAATGTGAACGCGCTGCGCGGGCCCGATCGCGGCATGTTGGTGATTACGCATTATCAGCGGCTGCTGGATTATATCAAACCGGACCGCGTCCACGTGCTCGCGCAAGGCCGCATCGTGGCGAGCGGCGGGCCAGAGTTGGCGCTGGAGCTCGAGCGCGAAGGCTATGACAAATATCTGAGGGCCGCGTGAGTTTCGCCGCCGAACTCCCCACCCGCCGCGTCGAGGCGTGGAAATATTCCGACCTGCGCGCGGCGCTGGGTGATGCTCCGCATGTGCTGCGCGAGGGCCGCGACATTATCGAGCGCTTGGCGCCCGGCACGCAAAGCATGGATATCCCCGCGGGCGAGGCGCGGCTCTTCGTGGAACGCATGGACGATGACGCCTATCTCGACGCGCGCGCATTCGAGTGGCGCGTCGCCGAGGGCGCGACGCTGACGCGTGTCGTGGTGCAGACCGGGGCCGCGACGGCGCTCTCCACCGCGCGCGTCACGCTGGCTTCTGGCGCAAAGTTGCGTCAATTCGTGCTCGCGGAGGGCGGGAAACTGGCGCGGATCGAGACGCATGTCGCGCTGGAGGGCGAGGGCGCGGAGGTCGAACTCAACGGCATCTATATGGCCGCGCGCGGCCGCCACGCCGACCTCACCTCGGTCATTACGCACGCCGTTCCGAACGGCGTGACGCGACAGCTCATCAAGGGCGTGGCGCGCAAAGGCGGGCGCGGTGTGTTTCAGGGCAAGATCCTGGTCGAGCGCGGCGCGCAGAAAACGAACGCGCGGCAATATCACCACGGCTTGCTCCTCGAAGACGGGGCGGAGATCTACGCCAAGCCTGAACTCTTGATCCATGCCGATGACGTGCAATGCGCGCATGGCAATACGGCCGGCGGGCTCGACGAGAGCGCGCTCTTCTATCTGCGCTCGCGCGGCGTGCCGGAAAGTCAGGCGCGTTCGCTACTGATCGAGGCGTTTTTGGCGGAAGCCATTCCGCAAGATTTGCCCGAGGCATTGCGCGAAGAATTGCTCGGGCGAGTTCGTGCATGGCTGGAGAGCAGCTCATGAATGCGCCCCTGATCAAGCGCCCGTTCGATGTCGAGGCGATCCGCGCCGAGTTTCCGATCCTCACGCGCGAAGTGCATGGCCGCCCCCTGGTCTATCTCGACAATGCCGCGAGCGCGCAGAAGCCAGAAGCCGTGATCAACGCGATGGCCGACGCCATGCGCGGCTCCTATGCCAACGTGCATCGCGGCGTGCATGCGCTCGCGAACGAGACGACGGAAGCGTATGAAGCCGCGCGTCTGGCTTGCGCGCGTTTGCTCAATGCGGCGACGCCGGGAAATATCGTGTTCACGAAGGGCGGGACGGCGGCGATCAATATTGTCGCGGCGGGGCTCGATGTGAAGGCGGGCGATGAGATCGTGCTTTCGGTGATGGAGCACCATTCCAACATCGTGCCGTGGCATTTCTTGCGCGAGCGCAAGGGCGCGGTGTTGCGCTGGATTGATATCGATGATGATGGCGGCATTGATCTCGCCGCGCTCGATGCGCTGATCGGGCCGCGCACGAAGCTTGTGGCGCTGACGCACATGTCGAACGTGCTCGGCGCACGCACGCCAGCGAAGGAGATCGTCGCGCTGGCGCATGCCAAGGGCGTGCCGGTTCTGCTCGATGGTTGCCAGGCGGTGGTTCATGGCGCGGTCGATGTGCAGGCGCTGGATGTCGATTTCTACGCGTTCACCGGCCATAAGCTTTACGGGCCGACGGGCATTGGCGTGCTCTACGGCAAGTCCGAACGGCTCGCGGCGTTGCCGCCATTCGAGGGCGGGGGCGAATGATCGATACGGTCACGCGCGAGCGCGTCACCTATAACGAGCCGCCGCATCGCTTCGAAGCGGGCACGCCGCCCATTCTGGAAGCGATCGGGCTTAGGGCCGCGATCGATTGGATCAGCAGCCAAGACCGCGCCGCCATCCAGGCACACGAAGCGGCGCTGCGCGACCGCGCGATGGGCGCGCTGCGCGAGCTTAACTGGATCAAGCTGCACGGCCAGGCAGCGGACAAAGGCGCGATCGTATCTTTTTCCACGGCGGGCGCGCACCCACATGATGTGGCGCAGATCCTTGACCGTCAGGGCGTGGCGATCCGCGCTGGCCATCATTGCGCGCAGCCTTTGATGGAGCGGCTCGGTGTAACGGCGACGGCGCGCGCGAGTTTTGCGTGCTATAATCGGCTGGAGGATGTCGACGTGTTGGTGGAAGCGCTGCACAAGGCCAGGAAGATGCTGGGTTGACGATGGATAGCGCAACGCTCCCCCCGAAGCTGCCGAAGGCAGAGCTGGATCGGATCGCGGACGATCTGGTGACGCAGTTCAAGACTGTGTTCGACCCGGAGATTCCGGTGGATATTATGAACTCGGCCTCATCTATAAGGTCGACATCAATGACGACGCCCATGTCGATATCGACATGACCTTGACGGCGCCGGGCTGCCCCGTCGCGGGCGAGATGCCGGGCTGGGTCGAGGCGGCGGCGTCGAAGGTTGAAGGCGTGAAGAGTGTGAAGGTGAACCTCGTGTTCGATCCGCCTGGACGATGGCGCGGATGAGCGACGAGGCCAAACTCGAATTGAACATGTTATGAGCGCAGACCGCGTCCCAAGATCGTCACGCTGAGCGAAGCCGCGGCGGCGCGCGTGAAGGAAATCATGTCCGCTTCCTCGCGGCCTTATCTGCGCGTCGGTGTGAAGAATGGCGGCTGTGCGGGCATGGAATATGTGCTCGATTATGCCGATGCGCCTGAACCGTTCGATGAGTTGGTTGAGGATCAGGGCGTGAAGATTCTGGTGAAGTCGGATGCCGTGCTCTTCCTGCTGGGCTCGATGATCGATTACGAGACCACGCGGCTCGCCTCCAAGTTCACCTTCCGCAATCCGAACCAGACCGATGCATGCGGCTGCGGCGAGAGCGTCACGATCGCGCCGGCGGTGGCCGAGAGCTGATGGCCGACGACAGCTTCCACGCTTTTGTGCGGGAGTTGTTCGCGGGACTGGGGCCTGTCACGGTCAAGCGCATGTTTGGCGGCGCGGGCATTTATGCCGACGGCGTGATGGTCGGTCTCATCGCGACGACACGATCCATATTAAAGTCGACGACGCGTTGAAGTTGGCGCTGAGCGAAGAAGGCTGCGGCCCGTTCGTGTGGACGCCGAGCAGCGGGCCGCGCGCGGGCGAGCGGATCGATCTGGGCTATTGGCGCTTGCCGGAAGCGGCGCTGGACGATCCGGACTTGGCCGCGATGTGGGGGCGCAAAGCGCTCGCGGTCGCGCAGGTGAAAGCCAAAGCGAAGGCGGCGAAACCGAAACGGAAAGCGAAGACCTGATTATTCCGCGACCAGCGGATAATCCTGCGTCTGCGATTGGCTGACGCGGATGCGAAGCGCGCCGCCGGGCTGTACATCGCCGCAATAGCGCGCTGGCAATTCGCCGCGGGTGCAAGCTTCAAAGCCTGGTTCGTCTGGCAGGGGGCCGAGGCCGGCCATCTGTTCGATCTCGCGATTGGTGACGCAGCGCGCGCGCTGGGCTTCGTCGGTGTGGTGCGCGCAGGCCTGTGTGTTGAGTTCGTTAATGAGGCGTTGCGCGGCGGTGTTGGTATCGGCCGCGACGGGATTTCCGCGGTGAGGCTGGCGCGGGCGCGTCGGGCACGAAGAGCAGAGCCACGAACGCCGCAAGCGACACCGCGCCGACCACTCCAAACAGGATGAACTTCTTCACGCCTTGGCTCCTGATCACCAAGGCCGAGCGCGGTGTTTCGAGCGATCCCGCGTTGTCTCACGCGTGGTTTCGCACGGCCGCGCCGGCCATACCCGGGCGCGCTTTTAGCGCATTGAGGTTGAGGATTGATCAAGCGCCTTTGAAATCGGCGGGCCGTTTTGGTAAAAAGCCGATACACCTTCGACGAAATCTTCGGTGCGCCCCGCATCGCGCTGGGCTTCGCGTTCGGCTTGCAATTGATCCAGCCAGTGCGCGTCGAGACCATCCCAGGTGAGGCGCCGGATGAGGCCAAGCGCTTTGGGGCCGCGCGCGAGTTCAAGCGCGAGGGCGCGGGCGGTGGGCATGAGTCCGCATCGGGCACGCAGCGATTGACGAGGCCCCACTCGAAGGCTTTCGCGGCTGGAAGCTTCTCGCCGAGCAACATCATCTCCATCGCGCGGGCGCGGCCGATCATGCGCGGCAAGAGATAGGTCGAGCCGCCATCGGTACGAGGCCGATGCGGCGGAAGGCTTGCAGAAAATAGGCGCTCTCGGACGCCACGATGAGATCGCCCATCAGAGCAAAGCTGCAGCCAACGCCTGCTGCGGCGCCGTTCACGGCGGTGACGAAGGGGATCGAGAGTTCGCGCAGCAAGGTGACGAACGGATTATAAGGCTCTCCAAGCGCTGGCCGACATCGATGCGGCCTTCTTCCGCGGCGACTTGGCCGCTCGCGCTCAAATTGGCGCCGGAGCTGAAGCCGCGCCCTTCACCGGTGAGTACGGCGCAGCGGGCTTCGCGCGTGGCGCGGTTGAAGGCGTCGGCGAGTTCGCCGACCATGCCAGGGTCGATGGAATTCAGCGTGTCCGGGTCGGACATGGTGATGAGCGCAACGCCGCCCGCCGTCTCGATTTTACTTTCGCGTACGCCATGAGCGCCTCCCGACAAAGGAGACACTAGCCGCTTGTGCTCGCGATGGAAGCGCTACGCCACATAAGGATCGGCGTGGAATCGGTGGTGACCTGATTGCGGCCATTGCGCTTGGAGGCGTAGAGGCACGCATCGGCGCGTTCGACCAGGCCTTGCGGCGTGTCCCCTGGCTGGAGCCGCGCGATGCCGATTGAGATCGTCACTTGGCCCAGATCTTCGTTGGTGGAGCGGCGGCGCAGGCGCTTGGCTTGGATCGCGGCGCGCAGGGCTTCAGCGATGTTGCCGGCGATGCTGAGATTGGTGCGCGGTAGGATCATGCCGAATTCTTCGCCGCCATAGCGCGCGATCAGATGATCCGGCTTGGCATGCGATTGCATGGCGCTGGCGAGAAAGCGGAGGATCTGGTCGCCGGTGTGATGGCCCCAAGTGTCGTTGAAGCGTTTGAAATGATCGATGTCGCACATGAGGAGGCAAAGCTCGGTGCGCTGCGAGCGCGCTTCCCCGAGGCGCATCCGGAGCGTTTCATCGAACATGCGGCGGTTTGAAAGGCCAGTCAGGCTATCGGTCAGCGATTCCACGCGCACCGATTCCAGGCTGGTGCGCAGCGTTTCGATTTCCTTGGTGGAGCGCTGCAATTGATCGGTGAGGTGCTGGTTGTGATTGGCCATGTCGAGCGTGGCGGCGGCCAGGCTAGACACTATTTGGCGGATCTGTTGGCGATCTGGTCGGGCGCGAGGCCGCGGCCTAGATCGGTGGCGGCGGTTTCGAGGGTGCGCCCGTAATCGCCGCTCTTTTCCTCGGCCGATTTCAGGAACGCAATGACCCTGGCCGAGATCGCGGGCGATGCGCTCGCCGGCCATGACCATTCCGCCGATGCGCGGGTAGCGGTGAAAAAGCGCTCGTAAATCTCGTTATTGAATTCGCTGTCGAAGCCCTCTTTCGAGGCGACGCGCTTGTCGATCACTTCGCGAAGCGCCGGATTGCGGCCGAGCCGATAGGACAGCCAAACTTCGTAATTGGCGCCCGTTGCGGCAACGGTATGAGCCCGCATCAGCTCCAGCGTTTCTGGGCGATGGACGGACCAGCCGACCCCTGCATTAGAGCGTCTTGTTCAGTCACGAGGATCAATCCGTGAATCGGCTGCAATAAGCCGTGACGCTAGCGGCCAGGATATGGACGAGTGGTAAACAAGGGCCGGCGCCGGGGTTAAATGGGTAATTGCCTTTACGTTGCGCAGGGCGCGTAGGGTGAGGGCGGCCCTAGGGAGCGAAGCGATGAATAAGCCGGTGGATAGGGCGACCGAAGAGACCAAAGCGCGGATGCAAAATCTGCTCGACGTGCAGAAATCTGCCCAGATTCGCCAGGGTCCGCCAAGCGCCGCTTTGCGCAAGGATCGCCTGAGCCGATGCATCTCGATGCTGCTGACGCACCAGGAGGATCTGGTCGGCGCCATCAATGCGGATTTCGGTTCGCGCTCCCGGGACATGACGCTTCTGACCGATATCGCGAGCGCCATCGGGCCGCTCAAATATGCGCGCGCCAATCTCGATGCTTGGATGAAGCCCGAGCGCCGCAAGGTGAGCCCCCGCCGCTCTGGCCGTGATCGGCGCGCGGGCGGAAGTGCGCTTCCAGCCCAAGGGCGTGATCGGCGTGATGACGCCGTGGAATTTTCCGGTGCAGCTGGCGTGCGATGCGGTCGCCGGCGCGTTCGCGGCGGGCAATCGCGTGATGCTGAAGCCGTCCGAGTTCACGCCCACGACCTCGGCCATGCTGGCGCAGATCTTCGACCTCTTCTTCGACGAAGACGAAATCGCGGTGATCAATGGCGGGCCGGAGGTGGGCGCGGCGTTCGCGGGTCTGCCGTTCGATCATCTGATCTTCACCGGCGCCACGTCGATTGGGCGCCATGTCATGCGCGCGGCGGCGGAGAATTTGACGCCGGTGACTTTGGAGCTTGGCGGCAAAAGCCCCGTCGTGATCGGGCGCAGCGCCGATATGGGCAAGGCGGCGGCGCGCATCATGGCGGGCAAGATCATGAATGCGGGCCAAGTGTGTCTCGCGCCCGATTACATCCTCGCGCCGAACGAGAAGCTGGAAGAATTCGTCGGCGAAGCGACCGCGGCGGTGGCGAAGATGTTTCCGACGCTGAAGGACAATCCCGACTACACCTCGATCATCAATCAAAGGCATTATGATCGCCTGCGCGGGCTTGTTGATGATGCGCGCGGCAAGGGCGCGCGGATTATCGAGCTGAAACCCGGGAAAGAGGATTTCTCCCAGCAAGAGCATCGAAAAATGCCGCCGACGCTCATCCTCGATCCCACCGACGATATGGGCGTGATGCAGGAAGAGATTTTTGGGCCGCTTCTGCCCGTGAAAACCTACGCGACGTTCGATCAAACCATCGCCGACATCAATGCGCGTCCGCGCCCGCTGGCGCTCTACTATTTCGGGGAAGAAGCTGCCGAAAGCGAGGCGCTGCTGGAGCGGACGACTTCGGGCGGCGTCACGATCAATGACGTGATCTTCCATTTCTCGATGGACGATCTGCCGTTCGGCGGTGTCGGCCTTCGGGGATTGGCGCTTATCACGGGCACACGGGGTTCTTGGAATTTTCGCACAAGAAGGCGGTCTATCGGCAAACCGCGAACGAGATCATCGCGATGCTGCGTCCGCCGTACGGCGATGCGTTCCGCAAGCAGGGTTGCGGCGCGGGTTAAGCCTTAGCGCGTGCGCGTACCGCCGGCATCTTGCCGGCAGGAGGCGTTTGCCGGCTGGAAGCCGGCGGTACAATTATACTCAGTCATTCCGGGCGAGCGGAGCGAGACCCGGAACCCAGGGCAAACACGTGAGCTCTACGAATCACTGGGTTCCGGATCGCGCTTCGCGCGTCCGGAATGACTGATTGATGGGTGCGTGTGGTGATCAACTTGAATCACTGAACGCCTGCGGCGTCGCGAGCACCTGCATCTTCACGGCGACCAGTGCGACATTTGCAAAATCGCGATGCCGCCGCGGCGCGGGCGCTTCGGCGAGGCGGCGGGCGGCGGCGGGGGCGTCGGCCATGCGCGAGAGTTTGCGCGCGAGGCGGATGGCGTGCGGCGCGGGATCGGCGATGACACGGCGCACGGCTTCAAAGCGCAGGGCCAGACGGCGCGAGGCGTATTTTGGGCCCGCGCGATGCGCTGCGCCGCAAGCCGGGTCTCGCGGCCTTGCGCTTCGCGCGCGCTCCAGATTTGGCTGACGAGATAGGGTTGGCCGATGTCGCGAATGCGCGGCGTGGACGCGTCGCGTGGCGGGCGATAGCGCGTGTCGGCGGGGATAGAGAGGCGGAAATGCGCACGCCATGTCGCGGGGCGATGGGGATCGATGAAGGCGCGGCGCTTTTGCGCCTGTTTGCGGCGGATGAGGCTTTGAACCAGCGTAAGTGTGAGCGCGCGCGGCTTGGTGCGGCGCTCCGCTTCGCGCGGAAGCTTGGCCGCTTCCACCAGTAGCAGCTTGCGCACCAGCAGTTCGAGCGGTTCGAGCCAATCCAAGATATCGCGGCGGTTCTTGCGGTTCAGGCGCGGAATTGACGCGATGGCCGTGGGTGCGCCGAGCGCGAGCAGCATCAGCGAAAACATTTCGCGCGCGATGCGCCAGAGGCTGGATGAGTTGGGATGCGAGGCGGCGTCAGTCATGGCGCGCATTATGCGCCGGTGTGGAGGGGGGCGGATAGACGCGATTCTATCCTCCTAATTTGTTCTCCAGAATTGAGCGCTTCCCCTCCCCGCGAGGGGAGGGGGCAGGCGCCGAGCTTAGCTGCCCTTGCGGCTGAGAAACGCTGGCACATTGGCGCCGAAGCCGGGGCCGTCATTGTCTTGCGGGGGCTGTTGGCGCGGCTTTGGCTTTTCGTTTTCCGCGCGCGCGGGTCTCGGCGCGGCTTCGCGTTTTGGCGCTTCGTTGCGTTCGCGCTTGGGCGCCTCGGCGCGCTTGGGCGTTTCGCTTTCTGGCGCCGCTTCGGTTTGCGTGGCGGGCGTCATCGCGGCCATGGGGCGTTCTGCGTCGCGCTTCATAAAGCGCTCTTTCTTTTCCCCGCTCCGGCCGCGCGAATTGCGCTGGCTCTTCAGTTCTTCGGCGCGGCGACCGCGGCCGCCGCTGTCGCGCGGATCGCCGATGGCTTCGGTGGGGACGCCTTCGATGGTGATGCGCTGGATCGGGATGCTGGTGAGCGCTTCGATCGCGGCCATGCTCTTGTTATCGGCGGGCGCGACGAGCGTGTAGGCTTTGCCGGCGCGGCCAGCGCGGCCGGTGCGGCCGATGCGGTGGACGTAATCTTCCGCGTGGCGCGACGGCTCGTAATTGAACACGTGACCGACGTCCGGGATATCGAGGCCGCGCGCGGCGACGTCGCTGGCGACCAGCAATGTGAGATCGCCGGAGCGGAAGCGGTCGAGCGTTTTGGTGCGCAGGCTTTGGTCGAGATCGCCGTGGATGGGGGCTGCATCAAAGCCGTGGCGCTTCAGTGAAAGCGCGACGACATCGACGTCGGTCTTGCGGTTGCAGAAGATGATGCCGTTCTTGATTTCGCCCGAGCCGCGCAGCACGGCGCGAAGCGCGGCGCGGCGGGTGCGCGGATCGCTGCCGGGCAGCGGCACCACGAATTGCTCGATCGTGGTCGCGGCGGTGGCGGGGCGCGAGGCTTCGATGCGTTGAGGATTGTGCAGGAAGGCTTGCGTGAGGCGCGTGATCTCCGGCGGCATGGTGGCGGAGAAGAAGAGCGTTTGGCGCGTGAAGGGCGTCAGTTTGAAGATGCGCTCGATGTCGGGGATGAAGCCCATGTCGAGCATGCGGTCGGCTTCGTCGACCACCATGACTTGGACGCCGGTGAGCAAGAGTTTGCCGCGCTCGAAGTGATCGAGCAGGCGCCCTGGCGTTGCGATCAACACGTCGACGCCGCGTGCGAGCAGCGCATCCTGATCGCCGAACGAGACGCCGCCGATCAGCAGCGCCTCGTGAGCTTGTGATACTTGCCGTATTTGTCGAACGCCTCGGCGACTTGCGCGGCAAGCTCGCGCGTCGGCTCGAGGATCAGAGTGCGCGGCATGCGCGCGCGGGTGCGGCCGCGCGACAGGATGTCGATCATCGGCAGCACGAAGGCGGCGGTTTTGCCGGTGCCGGTTTGCGCGATGCCGAGCACGTCGCGCCCTTGCAGCACGACGGGAATGGCCTGTGCCTGGATCGGCGTTGGCGTGTTGTAGCCGCTCTCGTGCACGGCTTTGAGGGTTTCGGGAGAGAGGCCCAGATCGTCGAACGTGGTTTGGGCTTGAGCGGGTGTGGCGTCGGTGGACGCGATATCAGAGGGCATTCAGAATCTCTTGCGCAGCGCTTTTCCTGTTCGCCAGGACGAGCGGAGCGATCGGTTGGCGCCTTGGCCGGCATTCGTCTTCGGAAGACGAGGGGCGTTCAGCAAAAGGGCGCACGCCCTTTGGCGCGCACAACGAACGGGATGCATGTGGTGGCGTTTGCGCGAAAAGTCAATATTGGCGCGGGTTTTTGGGGAGTTTGCTCGTTAGTGTCGCACACTGAGAACCCTCCCCCTTGCGGGGAGGGCAGGGTGGGGGTGCGGGCGGCGCATCCTCCGGAGAGAACACCGCCGCTACCCCCTCCTCCATCTCCTCCCCGCAAGGGGGAGGAGAGTCGCTTAATTCTGATGGCGATGCGCTTGCACTCAAGTGCGCTAAGCCTCTCAGTCATTCCGGGGCAGCGAAGCTGAACCCGGAATCCAGGGCCAACACGGAGCTCTACGATCCCTGGATTCCGGGTCTCGCTCCGCTCGCCCGGAATGACTGAAGGGTGTGAGGGCTTAGACGTCCACTTCTTCCACAAAGCGCGCGTTCGCTTGGATATAGTTAAACCGGCTCTCCGCCTTTTTCCCCATCAGCGTTTCCACCAGATCGTCGAACGCCAGGGCGCCGGTTTCGTCCAGCACCACGCGGGCGAGGGTGCGGGAGGCGGGGTTCATGGTGGTTTGCTTTAGGTCGGCGGGCATCATTTCGCCGAGGCCTTTGAAGCGGGAGACTTCGAGTTTCTTGCCTTTGAAGCGCGTGTTGGTGAGTTCGGTGCGGTGGGCTTCGTCGCGCGCATAGACGCTGTCCTTGCCGGCGGTGAGGCGATAGAGCGGCGGCAACGCCAAGAACAAACGGCCGGCGCGAATGAGCGCGGGCATCTGGCGGTGGAAGTACGTGATCAAGAGCGATGCGATATGCGCGCCGTCGACATCGGCGTCGGTCATGATGATCACACGCTCATAGCGCAAATCCTCGACGCGAAAGCGCCCGCCCGCATGGACGCCGAGCGCAAGCGCAAGATCGGA
Organism: Terricaulis sp.; assembly: GCA_037200505.1. GTDB lineage: Bacteria > Pseudomonadota > Alphaproteobacteria > Caulobacterales > Aquidulcibacteraceae > Vitreimonas. The sequence continues at coordinate 52,763 of JBBCFZ010000009.1, forward strand.
AAGTTCTTGGTTCGCGGCCATCTTCTCGCCGGTGGCGTTGGCGACATTGAGGATCTTGCCGCGCAGCGGAAGGATGGCTTGCGTCTCGCGGTTGCGCGCTTGTTTGGCCGAGCCGCCGGCGCTGTCGCCTTCGACCAGGAAGATTTCGGTGTCTTTCGCGTCGGTGCGCGAACAATCGGCGAGCTTGCCGGGCAGACGCAATTTGCGCGTCGCGCTTTGGCGGCTGACTTCTTTTTCCTTGCGGCGCTTCAGGCGATCTTCGGCCTGGCCGATCACCCATTCGAGCAGCCGTGACGCTTCGGCCGGTGATGCTGCAAGCCAGTGATCGAACGGATCGCGCACGGCTTGTTCGACGATTTTCGCCGCTTCGGTGGAAACGAGCCGGCCCTTGGTTTGGCCTTCGAACTGCGGATCTTTGATGAAAACCGAGACGAGCGATGCAGCGGTGCCCATCACATCGTCAGGCGAGATGAGCGCTGCTTTGCGTTCGCCTTTGAGCTCCGCATAAGCCTTGAGGCCTTTCGCGAGCGCGGCGCGCAGGCCTGCTTCGTGAAAGCCGCCGTCCGGCGTGTAGATCGTGTTGCAATAGGAGCGGAGAAAGCCATCGGCTTCGCCGAAGCCGTCCGCGATCCACGCCACCGCCCATTCGACGCGGCCATGGCCGCCCTTGCGGTCGACGCGGCCGACGAAGGGCTCGGTGGTGATGGCTTTCTTGTCTTTGATGAGGACGGTCAGGAAGTCTTCGAGGCCGTTCGGGAAATGCAGCACCGCTTCGGCGGGCGTGTCGTCCTTGAGGCGCGAGGGATCGCATTTCCAGCGGATCTCGACGCCGCGATGGAGATAGGCTTTCGAGCGCGCCATCTGGAAAAGACGCGCCGGCTTGAACGCCACGCCTTCGCCGAAGATTTGCGGGTCGGGGTGAAACAGCACGCTGGTGCCGCGCCGATTGTGCACGCCGCCGACTTGCTTCAGCGGACCAAGCGGGGCGCCGCGCGAATAGGCTTGCATGTAGAGCTTCTTGTCGCGCGCGACTTCGACTTCGAGGCGATCGGAGAGCGCGTTGACGACCGAGGCGCCGACGCCGTGCAGGCCCCCTGAGGTCGCATAAATCTTGTCCGAGAATTTTCCGCCCGCATGCAAAGTCGTCATGATTACTTCGAGCGCGGACTTCTTTGGAAACTTCGGGTGCGGATCGATCGGCATGCCGCGGCCATTGTCGGTGACCTTCAAGGCGCCATCGGCGAAGAGTTCGACTTCGATACGATCGGCATGGCCCGCCACCGCTTCGTCCATGCAATTGTCGAGCACTTCGGCGAACAGGTGATGGAGCGCGCGCTCATCGGTGCCGCCGATATACATGCCGGGACGGCGGCGCACGGGCTCGAGGCCCTCGAGCACCTCGATGTCCTTGGCGGTGTAGCCTTCAGCCGTCGCTGTGCTGCTGGCGCCGAACAGGTCGGCTTCCCACAATGCTTCGCCGGGCTTTGCCGACTTGGGCGCGGGCGATTTCTTCTGCGCTTGAGCCATGAACGTCCCTTAAGGCGCTTCGCCGGTGTGTCGCAATGGCGGGGCGCGGTTTGAGGTGAACAGGGTTCGGTATCCGCCCGGTAAATATCCCCCTGAGGCGAATTAAGTGCTCTTTCGGTCACGGCCGGTGTTTTCGGGCCGCTCATGCGCAGCGGAACCGGAAACAATGCTGCGACGCACTCGTTGCGACCCCCGACAGGTGAGGCGGGATACCGTCAACGAGGAGAAGAGTATGAAAAAGTTGGTAATATCGGTGATCGCCATGGCCGCAGCCATGGGAATGTCCGCCACCGCAGCGCATGCCGAATGGTACGCCGGCGCGTCCTACACGAATTATGATTTCGATAATGCCGAAGTCGGCGGCGTCACCGGGCGCCTTGGCTACAAATTCCATCCGAACTTCGCGGTGGAAGCGGAAGGCACGGCCGGCGTCGATGACGACGACAATGCCGAACTCGATCACGCCGCCGGCATCTATGGCGTCGGCATCCTGCCGGTTTCGAGTAATTTCGATGTGTTCGGCCGTGTCGGCTACCAGGAAGTCGAGATCGACGGATCGGGTCCGGTCGCCGATATCAGCGATGATGGCGTGGGCTATGGCGTCGGCGCCAATTATCGCTTCGCCAATGGCCTCGGCCTGCGCGGCGAATACACGCGGCTCGACGGCGATGTGGAAGCGGACACGTTTTCGCTCGGCGGCGTCGTGAACTTCTAAGACGCGTGCGTTTGTTGAAACGGAAGGGACTGCTGGCCGAAAGGCTGGCGGTCTTTTCTCTGCCGCCGCGCGATGCCTGCAAGCAAAGCGAACCCTCCCCCTTGCGGGGAGGGCAGGGTGGGGGTGCGGGCGGTGTCCTCTCCGGATAGAGCGCCGCCGTTACCCCCTCCTCCATCTCCTCCCCGCCACGGGATCGCTTGCGATCCCGCGATTTTAGTCCGCCGGCTGCTAAGCAGCCGGTGGGGGGAGGAGAGTCATTTATTCTGCGACGCGTTTGCGTTTCAGAACGGCGACCACCACCGGTTCAGCCTTCCATCGCAGCGTTCGAGCTGCGCGGCGTAGACATCGCGGTACGCCTGCACACGCGCGGCGGAGGCTTCGAGCGTGGCCTTGCCGCGATAGGTGCCACGCCGGTAGCCGCCGCGGCCTTCGTGATAGGCGAGATAATGGCCGCGCGCGTTTGAGTAGGAGAGATCGAGCTCGCGGTGCGAGAGGCTGGCGTACCAGGAGACGAAGTCTGCGGCGTCGCTGAACTCGTCGCGGTCCGCGCCTTGATCGCCGCGGGCGCGTTCGTATTCGTCCCAGGTGGCGTTGAGGGCTTGGGCGTAGCCGTGCGCGGTGGAGGGGCGACGGCCGGGGAAGAAGAGAAAGCCGCGGCCGCGCGCGGGGCGGGCGTCGTTGTCGAAGCCGCTCTCCTGGCGAATGATCGCGAGCGTGAGCGCGGGCGGGGCGCCCCAGCGGTCTTCGGCGCGCTTCAACGAGCGCCACCAGCCGCCATTCTGATCCATGATCGCGCAGGCGTCGCCCGGATCGTCTGGGCGGTCGTTGCTGACGCAGGCGCCGAGCGTGAGGAGCAGCGCGGCGGGGAGGAGAAGTGTGCGCATGGGGAGCGCGTTTAGCACGAGGTGGTTAAGGGGGCGTTGGGGATGTGCAGTCGCCCGCTCCGCTGCTCACCAACACTCAGTCATTCCGGGCGAGCGGAGCGAGACCCGGAATCCAGGGATCGTAGAGTGGGGTGCGTTGGCCCTGGGTTCCGGGTTCGGCTTCGCCGCCCCGGAATGACTGAGGTTGTTGTCCGCAGGCGCAAACAAACGGGCCGAGGATCGCTCCCCGGCCCGTCGCATTTTTCCTGCCGCTGGAAGCCGGCGGTCCGTTGTTACGCCTTGTAGTACATGTCGAACTCCACCGGGTGCGGGTGGGTGTTGAAGCGGTCGAGCTCTTCGCGCTTCAGTTCGATATAGGCGTCGATCAGGTCGTCGGTCATGACGCCCTCCCTTCTTCAGGAAGTCGCGGTCGGCATCGAGGCTGTCGAGCGCTTGGCCGAGCGAGGAGCACACGGTCGGCACGTCTTTCAGTTCCTCCGGCGGCAGATCGTAGAGGTTCTTGTCGAGCGGCTCACCCGGATGGAGCTTCTTTTCGATCCCGTCGAGGCCGGCCATCAGAAGCGCGGTGTAGGTGAGGTACATGTTGCCCGCCGGATCGGGGAAACGCACTTCGACGCGCTTGGCTTTCGCACCGGTGCCGTGCGGGATGCGGCAAGAGGCCGAGCGGTTGCGCGCGGAGTATGCGAGCAGCACCGGAGCTTCGTAGCCGGGCACGAGGCGCTTGTAGGAATTGGTGGTGGAGTTCGCGAACGCGTTGATGGCGCGCGCGTGCTTGATGACGCCGCCGATATAGAAGAGGCACGCTTCCGAGAGATCGGCATAGCGATCGCCGGCGAAGGTGTTCTGGCCGCCCTTCCAGATCGATTGGTGGACGTGCATCCCCGAGCCGTTGTCCTTGTAATAGGGCTTCGGCATGAAGGTCGCGCTCTTGCCGTAAGACGCGGCGACATTGTGGATGATGTATTTGTAGAGGTTCATGCTGTCGGCCATGTGCACGAGCGTGTCGAACTTCAGGCCGAGTTCGTGCTGGGCAGGGGCCACTTCGTGGTGGTGCTTTTTCGACCTTGAGGCCGATTTCCTTCATCACTGAAAGCATCTCGCCGCGCATGTCTTGCAGAGAGTCGATCGGCGGGACGGGGAAGTAGCCGCCCTTCGGGCCTGGGCGGTGACCCATATTGCCGGCTTCGTAGGCTTTGCCGGTGTTGTACGGGAGTTCGGTGGAATCGAAGCTGTAGCTGGTGTTGTTCGGCTCAGTGGTCCAGCGGACGTCATCGAACACGAAGAACTCGGCTTCTGGCCGAAATAACAGGTATCGCCGAAGCCGCCCTGCTTCACATAGGCTTCCGCCTTCTTGGCGATCGAGCGGGGATCGCGCGAATAGGGCTGCAGCGTGCCGGGCTCGAGAATGTCGCAGAACAGCGCCAACGTGGTCTGCTGGAAGAAGGGATCGATATGGGCGCCGTTCGGATCGGGGCGCATCACCATGTCGGACTCATTGATCGCCTTCCAGCCCGAGATCGACGAGCCGTCGAACATCGTGCCTTCCTGGAAATAGCTTTCTTCGAACATGTCGACGTCGAACGTGACGTGTTGCATTTTTCCGCGCAGATCGTTGAAGCGAAGATCAACGAATTGAACTTCCTTGTCCTTGATCAGCTTCATCACTTCGCTGGACGTCGTCATTTTCGGCTCCCCCGAACACACCTAGTTGGTAGATACGTTTACTCATGATGCGACAGCGGCCCCACCCCTGGCGACGCAGGGGCGGAGGCGCTAGAATCGCTCATTCCGCAGATCAAACAGCAGCCGCGCCGGTTTCGCCAGTGCGGATGCGGACGACGTTCGTGACGTCGCTGACGAAGATCTTGCCGTCGCCGATCTTGCCGGTCTTGGCGGCGCGCTGGATCGCTTCCAGGGCGCTCTCGACCTGTTCGTCGCCGACCACGACTTCGAGCTTCAATTTGGGAAGGAAATCCACGACATATTCAGCGCCGCGGTATAATTCGGTATGGCCTTTCTGGCGCCCGAAGCCTTTCGCTTCCACGACCGTCATGCCCTGGAGGCCGATTTCCTGCAGCGCCTCCTTCACGTCATCGAGCTTGAACGGTTTGATGATGGCTTCAATCTTTTTCATCCGGGCGACCTTTCTCCCTTATGGACGACAAGCGCCGCTCCGAACTGGAGCGGGCAATCGCGTCGCAGGGACATCGGCCGATGTAAATCGCCCGTCAAGCCAATCGAAATAGGTGCAGCGCGGCGCCGCATTGCGACCCCGGTAATGGCGCCCGATCGGAGGGCGCCGGCGCCCAATCGCTTGGCGTAATGGGGTCAATCGGTGTTGTTTCGCGCCGTTCTGAACCGGGTCCATAAGTGGCGCATCCAATGGCACGCGTTTTCCTCATCCGGCACGGCGAACCCAGTGCGCACTGGACCCAAGGCGCCAATGACCCTGGCCTCAGCGCGCGTGGCCGAGAGCAAGCCGAAGCCGCGTGTGAAAGCTTGGTCTCGGCAGCGCCCCTCATCATCTCTTCGCCCCTGATACGGTGTCAGGAGACCGCAGCGCCGTTGGTGCGAATGTTGGACCGGCCAGCGATCATCGAGCCCCGCGTGGCGGAAGTGCCGGCGCCGGCGATCGCGGATCGGACCGGCTGGCTTCGGGCGATGTTTCCCGGGGCGGGTAGCGCTCGATGCGCCGGCGCAAGGCTGGGAGATGTGCGGTGGGGACATTCTGGCGTGGCGGGCCGGCGTTATCGCGGCTTTATCTGCGCTCAAAGCGGACACCGCGGTCTTCACGCATTTCATCGCGATCAATGCGGTGGTGAGCGCCGCGCTGGGGAGCGCGAACAATATCGTGTTTCACCCTGAGCATGCCTCGGTCAGCGAATTGGTCAATGAGGGCGGCGTGCTGCGCGTGGTCAAGCTCGGCGCGGGGGCGCGCGCATGAGCGGCGAGATTATCACGAACGCTGAGATGCGCGCGATCGACGCGGGCGCGGCGGCGGCGGGCGTGCCCACGCGCACCTTGATGGAGCATGCCGGCAAGGCGGTGGCGGATGCGGTCGCCGCGCGGTTTGAGCGCGGGCCCGTTCTGGTGGCGTGCGGACCTGGCAATAATGGCGGCGACGGCTGGGTGGCGGCGCGGCTCTTGATGGAGCGCGGCTGGCCGGTGCGCGTGGAGACTTTGGTCCCGCGTTCGGATTTGCGCGGCGATGCGCGCGATGCGGCGTCACGTTTTGTCGGCGCGGTGGCGGAGGCGCCGGGCGATCTGGGCGCGGACGTTTTCATCGATGCGATGTTTGGCGGCGGGTTATCGCGTCCGCTGGAGGAACGCGCGGCGGACTTGGCGGCGGCGCTGTCGCGAACGCCGGAGCGCGTGATCGCGGTCGATGTGCCGAGCGGGCTTGATGGCGATACCGGCAAGCCGCTTGGTGGTGCGTGTGTGAAGGCGCGCGCGAGCGTGACGTTTGAACGCAAGAAGGCCGCGCATGTGCTTTATCCGGGGCGCGGCTTTTGCGGCGAGGTTGTGCTGTGTCCGATCGGCGTGCCGGCGGAAGTGATCGCGGCGCAGGGCATTCGGCTTTGGGAAAATGAGCCGTCGTTGTGGCAGGCGCTGTTTCCGTGGCCATCGCCGCAAGCGCATAAGCATGCGCGCGGGCATGTGATGGTGGCGAGCGGCGGCGCGGGACGTACGGGCGCGGCGCGCTTGGCGGCGCGCACGGCGTTGCGGGCGGGCGCGGGGCTGGTCACGGTGCTGAGCCCTGGCAATGCGATGATGGAGAACGCTGCGCATCTGACGGCGATCATGCTGCGGCGCGCGGACGATGAAGCGCAATGGGTGGATGCGGCGCGGCATGCGTCGGCGCTTGTGATCGGGCCGGCGTTTGGCGTTGAGGAGAAGCATCGCGCTGTCCTCACGGCGGTGCTTGGCGCCGATCAACGTCCGCCATGCGTGCTCGACGCCGATGCGTTGACGCTGCTTGCGCCGCTGAGCGCGCCCTTGAACGCGCGCGATGTGCTGACGCCGCACATCGGCGAATTTGGTCGATTGTTTCCGGGCTTGCTTGAGAGCGCCCAGAGCAAAATTGAAGCGACGCGCGAAGCGGCCAAGCGCGCGGGTGCGGTGGTTTTGCTCAAAGGCCCGGACACTGTGATTGCGGCGCCTGATGGGCGCGCGATTGTGAACACGAAGGGCTCGCCGTTTCTGGCGACGGCGGGCTCGGGCGATGTGCTGGCGGGGATCATCGCGGCGCTCATCGCGCAAGGCATGGCGAGTTTTGAAGCCGCCGCCGCCGGCGCTTGGCTGCATGGCGCGGCGGGCGAGGCGTTTGGCGCGGGGCTTATCTCGGAAGATTTGCCGGACTTGTTGCCGCGCGTGCTCGATACGCTGGCGCCGGCGCACCTCAAACGCGTCAGCGAATAAACACCAGGCTTTCGCGGTGGATCAGCATTTCGAACTCGCGCGAGAACATGGCGCGTTGCAGAGCGCGGCTGGAATATTGTCCGGGCAGCATCCAGTCGTGCGGCTCGACGATCACGGCGGCGGCGTCATCGATCCAGGCCACGTTTTCCGAGAAGAGATCGGACTCAAAGCCTTCGATATCGACTTTCACCAGCAGCAATTGTGCATCGGCGCCGGCGCGCGCGCGAAGATCTTGGATCGTGAAAACGGGGATGGCGCCCGCTTCATCGCGTTCGGTGCGCACGGCGTCGGCGCGGCCATGCGGATTGGTGAGGCCAACGCGGCCTGAGCGCGCGCCGATGGCGCCTTCGACCAGCAAGATGTTTTCGAACTGCGCGACATTGCGCCGACAAATCTCGAGATTGGCCGCGTCGGGTTCGATCGTGACTACAAGCGCCTGGGGGTAGAGCTTCGCGAACCAGATTGCCGCGAGCCCGATATTGGCGCCGGCGTCGATGATGAGTGGGCGCTTGCCGGCGGCGATGATCGCGGCATAGGCCGCTTGCAGACGTGCGCGCTGAGGAAAGCGCGAAAGATTGTATTCGCGGCGCGAGAACACTTGGCGGAGCACCGCCGCGTCCGTCTCCTTATAGCGCAGCGTGATGCGGCCGACCTTGCGGATCGGGAACGAGGCGACAGTCTGGCCGAACAGCGCGAGCGGGTGGCGGAGCAGGAAGGCGAAGCCCAGCTTGCCCGCGTGCTTTAAGTCTTTGAAGAAGGCGTTCAGCCCAGCCCACATGGAGGCATTGTCCCAGGGGCGGCCATGCCCGCGCGCCCATTGAGCGAGCAGGACGGCGCCGTCAAGCGCCCTAGCGCGTTAACCTGGACTGTCTTCCCTGTTTCACAGCCGAGTTCTAGGTTAAGGACGCTCGGGGACGGGGGTCCAAGGGGTACGCACAATGGTCTGGTGGTGGTGGATACTTCCGGGATTCGTGGCCGTGATTGGCCTGGCGATTATCCTGAGTGGGCTGGGCTGGATGTTCCGTGGACGCCCGTTCAAGGGCGGGCGCGGCGTGATTGGCGGGGCGGTGTTTCTCGGCATCGGCGCCATTGTCGGCCTGCTAGGGCTCAATATTCAAACCTATCACCGGCTGACATTCGAGCGCCCGGTCGCGACCATCGAACTCGATCAGCAAGGCCCGCAGCTCTTCACCGCGACTCTGACGCAGCCGCCGACCGCGGACGATGCGGACGGCTCGACCGCGCAATATGAAATTCACGGCGATCAGTGGCGCATCGAAGCGCGCGTGCTGAAGTGGAAGCCGTGGGCCAACATCGTCGGCCTCGATTCGCAATATCGCCTGGACCGTTTGTCGGGTCGCTATCAGGAAACGCAGGACGAATTGACCGCCGAGCGCAGCGCTTATGATATTCGGCCCGAGCGTTCGAGCGGCATCGATTTGTGGCCTTTAGCGCGGCAATTCAGCCAATATGCGCCTGTTGTCGATACGCTCTATGGCAGCGGCGCCTACATGCCGATGGCCGATGGCGCGCGCTACGAAGTGCGCATCACGCAGAACGGTTTGATCGCGCGGCCCACCAACGAAATCGCGAACGAGGCTTCCGCGAGCGGCTGGAACTAACCGGCGCAGAAATTGTGTTTGCGGCCCGTCCATCGCACGGCGAGGCCCGTTGCGATGAGCCGGTCGCCGAGATCGACGCCGTCTAGTTCGATGCGCGCGACGATGCGGCCAAAGCGGTCCCGTCTGCCGATCGGCAAGGCTTCGATCTGACGTGCTTCAGCAACCCAGGCGGTGACGGCGTCTTTGGCGCGCTGGCCGAGATCGGCTTCGCTCGCGCAGGCGGCGCGGCGGCCAAGCTCGGGGGCGTCGAGATTTTCGACGCGGTAGTACTCGCCAGCGGGGTCGTCGTGGAGCGTGTCGCCATCGACCACGCGAGGATCGGAGAGAAGGAGCCCGGCGCTCAGAATCAACAGGGTCAGCATGCTCCGCAGAATACAACTTAAACGGGCATATGCACGCTCTGCGGGAAATTGGTGCGAGGCTGGAACGAGCGGTTGCCGGCGCAGTTGGCGCGAAGGAGGCCAACATGGATCGCAAGGGCGTGCCGGAGCTGGAGCAGCGCGACGAGGCCGGGCAGGGCGACATTGAGCCCCAGCCGCAGAACCACGCTCCCAATCGCAATGACGATTCCGAACCTGACGGCGCGGCGCCCGATCGCGCGCCCGGTCCAGGCGACGGCAAGGGTCCCCAATCGCCGCCGACACGGCTTCCGGGCGCGGACTGAGGGAATCCGGTTCCATTCGGGACCGTTCCGAACAACCACAGGAGGCGCCTAGGAGCCCTCCCTCGTGCCGGGTGGATCGAACACGTTCTCGTTTGGAAGCGCGCTCGCCGGGGCAGGCGCGGCGCTGCTGATCGGCTTGGCCGTGGCGGCGGGTTTTATCGCGCTTGCGCTGAGCGTGGACGGCTTTGCCGGCTATGTGCTGGGCGAGGGCAGCGTCCGCCAACTAATCATCGAGCAGGGCACGGCGCGGCAGTGGCTGGAGGTGCTGTCCTTCATCGCGAACATCGCGGTGGCGCTGGTGGCGTGGTTCGCGCTCGGCTTTGCGCGCAAACAGGCGCTGGAGGCCGAACATGCGCGCCTGGCGCATGTTTATTTGGAGATATCGGGGCGCTTCCTGGGGCCGGAAATAAGCGAATCCCGCGTGCTGATCACCGTGCTGATGACGCGTTTGAGCGCGGACGATCCAAACGGACTTCCCGAGCGCGTTCACGCCAAACTGCACCGGCTGCGCACCAGCCGCAGCGTCTATCTTGTTGGATTATATGCGAAATATATGCAGCTGATCGTGTTCTTCGAGGATGTCGCCGTGCTGGTCCGTCTAAAGCACGTGCGCTACAGCGACATCTATTGGCTGATGAAGGACGCGATTGTGAACGTCCACGCGATCTACGCTCATCATCTGGAGCAGCGCCGGGTTTTGTCTGGCCCGCTGGTATTTGCCGAACTCTCCGCGCTCGCCGCGCGGATGGCAAAGGAAGTGCCGACCGATGGCGGCCCAAATGCGGCGCCGTCCAACGACTAGAGGATGGGCTTGTCTACGGCGGCGGACATGGTTTCGATCTCGCGGCTGACCTCGAACATGACGTCAATGTAGTCGATTGTTCGGGAAATTTCCAGCCGGCTCTCCTGGCTCGGCCAAGAAGGGGCTCGCGGCGGGCGCGGCGACGGCTTAGATCGGTCCAAGTGGCGGACGTGGCGGAACTGGTAGACGCACCAGATTTAGGTTCTGGCGCTGAGAGGCGTGCGGGTTCGAGTCCCGCCGTCCGCACCATCCTACGCCCGCGAAGCGAGTGTGGGATGCTCTCCGAAGTTTAGCGAAGGCGGGCTGTGCGCCGCGCGCGGGCTTCGGATGGCTTACGCGAACCCTCCCCAGAAACATGCCTCCCCGGCGCGTGGACACCCCCCGCCACGCATGCCATAAGCCCGGCCTTCTTTAACCGCCGGCGGCAAAGGTCTTGCAGCATCGGCGCGCATGTCCAGGACCAGACTGATGCAGCTTAAAGAGAGCCGTTCCGAAGGCCTTCTGCGCGTTTACGACGTTGTCACGCCCGCCGCCGATCTTGAGAAGCGCCTGTCGGCGAAGATCGAGGAAGTGCGTCCGCGCGTGAAGATTAATGGCTTCCGGCCGGGCAAGGTGCCCGCCAGCCATATCCGCAAAATCTACGGCCCCTCGATGATGCAGGACATCATCAACGAGACGGTGCAAAAATCGACGCAAGCGGCGCTCGATCAAGCCAAGGTGCGCCCTGCTTCCGAGCCGACGCTCGAGCTGAAGAGCGACATGGGCAAGGTCGCGGCTGGGCAAGCCGATCTCGCGTTTCAGGTTTCCGTTGAAGTGATGCCGGACTTCGAGCCGGCCGATTTCAAATCGATCGTGATTACGCGGCCGGTCGCGCCTGTATCGGAAGAGCAAGTCGACGAGGCGCTTGCTGAACTCGCGAAGGGCAATCGCAGCTTTGAAGACAAAGCCGGCAAGGCCGCCGACGGCGATGCTGTCGTGGTGGACTTCCTCGGCAAGATCGATGGCGAACCGTTCGACGGCGGCGGCGCGCAGGACGCAACCATCGTGCTGGGCTCGGGCCAATTCATTCCAGGCTTTGAAGAGCAATTGGTCGGCGTCAGCGCCGGCGATGAGAAGGTGCTGAACGTCACCTTCCCGGAAGATTATCCGGTCGAGAAACTTAAAGGCCGCGAAGCGCAATTCGAGACGACGGTGAAAACGGTGCGCGCGCCGAAGGAAACCGTGATCGACGAAGATTTCGCGAAACAGCTGGGTTTTGAAGCGGGTTTGAATGCGTTGAAAGACGCGCTGCGTCAGCGGATCGAAAGCGATCATTCCCAGCAATCGCGCGCGAAGGCCAAGCGCGCTTTGTTCGATAAGCTGGACGCTGAGCACACGTTCGAACTGCCGCCGCGCATGGTGGAAGCCGAGTTCGGCCAAATCTGGCGCCAGATCGAAGCGGACCGCGCCAAGGGCGATCTCGATCCGACGGACGCGGGGAAAACCGAAGACGAACTTCGCAAGGAATATCGCACCATCGCCGAGCGGCGCGTGCGTCTTGGCCTGCTGCTCGCCGAGATTGGCCGGCGCAACAAGGTTGAAGTGACCGACCAGGAAGTGGCGCAGGGCATCGCCGCTCAAGCGCGCAATTTCCCCGGCCGCGAGCGCCAGATTTTCGAGATGTACCAGAAGAACCCGCAGCTACAGGCGCAGATCCGGGCCCCGATCTATGAAGAGAAGGTGGTCGACTACATTCTCGAATTGGCCAAGGTGACCAACGAGACGGTCAGTCGCGAAGATTTGTTCTCCGACGCCGATGCGCCGCCCGCGCCGGTGGAGGCGGCTCCCGCCAAGCCCGCCAAGAAGAAGAAGCCGAAGGCCGAGACTGCCGCTACTGACGAAGGCGACGCGGGCTAACGCTGCTCGCCACTTGCGGCGCGGCCCAAGGCGTCAAATATGAGCAAACGCGCCGGGGGACCGATTCCCCCGGTCGCCCTCCGAAAGGCCGCCATGTTCGATCCGACCCAAAAGATGATGAACCTCGTTCCGATGGTGATCGAGCAGACGAGCCGCGGCGAACGCGCGTTCGACATCTTCTCGCGCCTCCTGAAGGAGCGAATCATTTTCGTGACCGGCCCGGTCGAGGACGGCTTGGCCAGCTTGGTGATGGCGCAGCTGCTGTTTCTCGAATCTGAGAACCCCAAGCGCGAAATCGCTATGTATATCAACAGCCCCGGCGGCATCGTGACCTCCGGCCTCGCGATTTACGACACCATGCAATATATCCGGAGCCCGGTTTCGACCGTGTGCTTGGGTCAAGCCGCCTCGATGGGCTCGCTGCTGCTGGCGGCGGGGGAAAAGGGCCTTCGGATCTGTCTGCCAAATGCGCGGGTCATGGTTCATCAGCCTTCGGGCGGTTTCCGCGGCCAGGCCTCCGATATTCAGCGCCACGCGGAGGACATCATCGCCACCAAGCGGCGCCTCAACGAAATCTACGTCAAGCATACCGGCCAGGACTATGCGCGGGTCGAAAAGACCTTGGACCGCGACCACTTCATGACCGCCGAGGAAGCCAAGGATTTTGGCATCGTCGACCGGGTTTACGAGAAGCGCGAACTGGCCGAAGGCGGGCTTTCCCTGGGCGCTTAAGCCTTTAGGGACCGCCCAATCGGGTTGCGGCCCCGTCCTTGCTATGATCGTATCGGCTCCCAAACCCGGTGAACTGTTTGGAAAGGGATGGCGGGCCACCATTTAAACAATAGCGCGGGGCAGGGTCATGCCAGGCGCTGGATAGGGCGGCTCGGGGGCTGCCGTCCGCAAGAGGAACGCTGATGAGCAAAGGCACGTCTGGCGGAGAGTCCAAGAACACCCTGTACTGTTCTTTCTGCGGAAAGAGTCAGCACGAGGTGCGCAAGCTCATTGCGGGTCCGACTGTGTTCATCTGCGATGAATGCGTCGAGCTCTGCATGGATATCATCCGTGAGGAGCACAAAAGCTCCCTGGTGAAGTCCAAGGAGGGCGTGCCGAGCCCCCGCGAAATTAAGGATGTGCTGGACGATTATGTCGTCGGCCAGGATCACGCCAAGCGCGTGCTCTCGGTCGCGGTGCACAACCACTACAAGCGCCTGAACCACGCCGCCAAGAACAACGACGTCGAACTCGCCAAATCGAACATCCTGCTGATCGGCCCGACGGGCTGCGGCAAGACCCTGCTCGCGCAGACCTTGGCGCGCATCATCGACGTGCCGTTTACGATGGCCGACGCCACGACGCTCACCGAAGCCGGCTATGTTGGCGAAGACGTCGAGAACATCATTCTGAAATTGCTGCAGGCCGCCGATTACAATGTCGAGCGCGCGCAGCGCGGCATCGTCTATATCGACGAAGTCGACAAGATTTCGCGGAAGTCCGACAACCCATCGATCACACGCGATGTGTCGGGCGAAGGCGTGCAGCAGGCGCTCTTGAAGATCATGGAAGGCACGGTTGCTAGCGTTCCTCCGCAAGGCGGCCGCAAGCATCCGCAGCAGGAATTCCTGCAGGTCGACACCACCAACATCCTCTTCATCTGCGGCGGCGCGTTCGCGGGTCTGGAAAAAATCATCCAGCAGCGCGGCAAGGGCTCCTCGATGGGCTTTGGCGCCAAGGTGCGCGATCCCGAAGATCGCCGCGCCGGCGAGATTCTGCGCGACGTCGAGCCGGACGATCTGTTGAAGTTCGGCCTGATCCCCGAATTCGTCGGCCGCTTGCCGGTTTTGGCGACTTTGGAAGATCTCGACGAGCCCGCGCTCGTAACCATCCTGACCGAACCGAAGAACGCCTTGGTGAAGCAGTACCAGCGCATGTTCGAGATGGAAAATGTGCGTCTGAGCTTCCCGGACGAAGCGCTGCGCGCCATATCGCGTAAGGCCATCAGCCGCAAAACCGGCGCGCGGGGCCTGCGTTCGATCATGGAGAGCATCCTGCTCGACACCATGTTCGAATTGCCAAGCATGCGCGGCGTTGAGGAAGTTGTGGTTTCCGCCGACGTGGTTGAAGGCAGAGCCAAGCCACTCCAAATATATTCGGAGCGGCGCACCGGACAGGAATCGGCAGGCTAAGTTCTGCCATTAATTGTTCCGTCCGCGGCTCGAATGCATCAACAAGTCCTGTTCTGTGGAATAGAGCGCGCGTAAGACTTGAAGCGCGCGCCAAACACTTCCACATTTTCAAATGTTGAGGGCGGCGCGTCGGGCGGCTTCGAGGCTGGCCTTGCGTCGTGCCCAAGGAGCCCCTGAATGGCTGAAACACGCGTTCTTCCCGTTCTGCCGCTGCGCGACATCGTGGTCTATCCGAAGATGGCCGCGCCGCTTTTTGTCGGCCGTGAAAAGTCCGTGCGCGCGCTCGATGAGGTGATGCGCACCGACAAACAGATTTTGCTCGCCGCGCAGATGGACGCTTCGGAAGACGAGCCGCAGACGGATCGGATTTATCAGATCGGCACCGTCGCCACGGTCGTGCAGCTTTTGAAGCTGCCGGACGGCACGGTGCGCGTGCTGGTCGAAGGCGGCCACCGCGCCCGCATCACCAGCTTTCGCGAAAACGCGTCCTACTTTGAAGCCGAGATCGAAGCGATCGAGGAAGAGAACGCCGACACGCCCGAAGCGCGTGCGATCGCGCGCGCGGTGACCGAGCAATGGGAGAGCTTCGTGAAGCTCTCACGCAAGACGCCCCCTGAAGTGCTGCAAGCGATTTCGCAGATCACCGAGCCTGGCCGTTTGGCTGACACGGTCGCGGCGCATCTCAGCGTGAAAATTCCAGACAAGCAGGCCCTGCTTGAACTCGCAGACGTGCCCGGGCGCCTTGAGCGCATCCTGGCGCTGATCGAAGGCGAGATCGGCATGCTCCAGGTCGAGCGCAAAATCCGCAATCGCGTGAAGCGTCAGATGGAGAAGACGCAGCGCGAATATTATTTGAACGAGCAGATGAAGGCGATCCAGCGCGAGCTGGGCGATGGCGATGAGGGCCGCGAGGACCTCGCCGAGATCGAAGCGCGCATCAAGCAGAAGAAGCTGCCGAAGGAAGCCAAGGCGAAGGCCGAGGCCGAGTTGAAAAAGCTCCGGCAGATGAGCCCGATGTCGGCGGAATCGACGGTTGTCCGCAATTATCTCGATTGGCTGCTGTCCTTGCCCTGGGGCATGAAGAAGGCCGTCAAGAAGAACATCGATCAGGCCGAAGCCATCCTCAATGAGGATCACTACGGGCTCGACAAGGTCAAAGAGCGCATCCTTGAGTATCTCTCGGTGCAGACACGCACCGCGAAAGTGCGCGGGCCAATTCTTTGCCTCGTCGGACCTCCGGGCGTTGGCAAAACCTCGCTCGGCAAGTCGATCGCGCGTGCGACTGGGCGCGACTTCGTGCGCGTATCGCTGGGCGGCGTCCGGGACGAAGCGGAAATCCGCGGACACCGCCGCACTTACATTGGCTCGATGCCCGGCCGCATCATTCAGAGCATGAAAAAAGCCAAGAGCGGCAATCCGCTGTTCTTGCTCGATGAAATCGACAAAATCGGCGCCGATTATCGCGGCGATCCATCGGCCGCTTTGCTCGAAGTGTTGGACCCTGAGCAAAACTCGACGTTCAACGATCACTATCTTGAAGTGGACTACGATCTCTCGGACGTGCTCTTCATCACCACGGCCAACAGCCTTAACATGCCCCAGCCCTTGCTGGACCGCATGGAGATCATCCGCATTCCCGGCTACACCGAGGATGAGAAGCTCGAAATTTCCAAGCGCCACTTGCTGAACAAGCAATTGGAAATGAATGGCCTCAAGGACGGCGAATTCTCCGTCACCGACGGCGCCATTCGCGATCTCATTCGCCGTTACACGCGCGAAGCGGGCGTGCGCAATCTCGAGCGTGAGCTTGCGAACCTTGCGCGCAAGGCTGTGCGTGAGATCGAGCAGAAGAAGATCGCGAAGGTCGAGGTCACTGAAGCCAATCTCGCCGATTATGCGGGTGTGTGGAAATACCGCTTCGGCGAAACCGAAGTGGAAGACCGCGTCGGCATGGTGACGGGCTTGGCTTGGACGGAAGCCGGCGGCGATCTCCTCACGATCGAAGCCGTGCAGATGCCCGGCAAAGGCGTGATGACCGTCACCGGCAATTTGAAAGAGGTGATGAAGGAATCGATCTCCGCCGCGAGTTCTTATGTGCGCGCGCGCTCGATTCAATTCGGCGTGAAGCCGCCGCTCTTCCGCACGCGCGACATCCACGTGCACGTGCCGGAAGGCGCGACGCCAAAGGACGGACCGTCCGCCGGTGTTGCGATGGCGACGGCGATTATCTCGGTGCTCACGGGCATTCCAGTGCGCAAGGATGTCGCCATGACAGGCGAGATCACGTTGCGCGGCCGCGTGCTGCCTATCGGGGGGCTCAAGGAAAAGCTGCTCGCGGCTCTGCGTGGCGGCGTGCGCACCGTGCTCATTCCGAAGGACAACGAGAAGGATCTTGCGGACATTCCCGATAACGTAAAATCGGGCCTGGAGATCATTCCGGTGTCGACGGTTGACGACGTGTTGAAGAATGCGCTCGCCATCCGCTGACGCCGATCGATTGGACGAGGAAGACGAACTCGCCGAAGATCGTCGCGCTGCCGGTACGAGTGAAGGCCGCGAAAATGCGCGTCCGCACTGAAAATCGCATGTGCATTTGCGAGATGACGTAAGCGTAACAGAAGCGACGGCGCGGCCCTTTGACAAGAGGCCGCGCCGGCGCCTTATGCGCCGACTCTTTTTGAGGGGGTTCAAAATGAACAAAGCAGAACTCGTTGCCGACGTCGCAGAACGCCTGGCGGATTCCAAAGCTAAAGCCGGTGAAGCGGTGGATGCGGTGTTTGAAGCGGTGATCGCCGCGCTGAGCCGCGGCGATGAAATTCGTCTGCCCGCGTTCGGCGTGTTCGATGTTTCCGAAACGGCGGCGCGCACCGCGCGCAATCCGCAGACGGGACAAGAAGTGAAGGTGCCCGCCGGGCGCCGCGCGCGCTTCCGCGCGGGGGAAAGCGCTGAAGGATGTGCTGAACGGCGCGTCCTCGCCATCGCGCTAAACGGCGAGCAGTTTTCGAAGCGAAGGGCGGCTCTCACGGGTCGCCCCCTTTTCTTTTTGCGCCCCTTTTTCATTTTTAGCTGGCGCGTGTAGCTCGCTAGTCATGCTTGCGAAGATTTACCGACCCGCGAAAAACGCCATGCAATCGGGCAAGGCCGGCGCTAAGCGCTGGGTGCTGGAGTTCGGCAGAACGTCGCGCTGAAGACCGAGGCCCTGATGGGCTGGACGAGCTCGGCCGATCCGTCAGGCCAGATCAGACTCTACTTCGACACCGTGGAGGACGCCGTCGCCTTCGCGCGCGCGCACGACATTCCCCATCAGGTCACCGAGCCGCCGGAAACCAAGCGCATCCTGAAAGCCTATGGCGACAATTTCGCCTATCGCCGCAAAGAGCCCTGGTCGCACTGAGCGTGCTTTGCGAAGCGCCGCCATCCCCGCGCGCCGCCAACAATGCTAAGAACCGCTGCCAAGGACCCCATAGCTCAACTGGATAGAGCACTCGCCTTCTAAGCGAGCGGTTTGCAGGTTCAAGTCCTGCTGGGGTCGCCAGTTGGCGTGGGGTTACTGTCTCTGCATTAGTGCGCTCAGGCGCGGACGCGAGCGCCAGCGAGGAAAGATGAACCGGCATTGGAGCAATCTGTGCGGCGCGGTGTGCGCGGCGGCGGTGGCGAGCGCCGGGGCGCCGGCCATCGCGCAGGGCGCCGATGAGCCGATTATCGTGACCGGGTCGCGTTTGCCGTTGGCGCCGGCGGCGAGCGCTGACGTGATCGACGCGGGCTCGATCGAGGCGCGCGATGGGGGCGAGCGCGGTTGATCTGTTGCGCCAGGTTCCGGCGTTGCGGTGTCTTCGCCAGGCGGGGCAGGGCGCGATCAGCGAAATTTTTCTGCGCGGCGCGGAGTCTAATTTTACCGTCGTCTTGATCGACGGCGTGCGGGTGAACGATACGTCCAATGCGCGCGGCGGCGGCTTTGATTTCTCGACTTTGAACCCCGACGAGATCGAACGCGTCGAGATCGTGCGCGGGCCGCTTTCGGCGGTGCACGGATCGGACGCGATGGCGGGGCTTATCAGCATTGAGACGCGTTTGCCGGGTGAGGAGCCTGTTACGCGGTTTCGCGGCGAGATCGGCGCCGAAGGCTATTCGCGCGCCCTTCGTTTCAACCTCTGGCGCGCTGACAAACACGATCAATGCCGGGCTTAGCGCCTCGGCTTATGATTTCGGCGCGCCGGTGGAGGCGCCAGCGAAACGCTTGATACGCTGCAAGGCAATCTCGTGCTGGAGGAGACGCCGATCGGGCGCATCCGTGCGGGCGTGCGGCGTGCGCACCGGGAGCGTTCGGGCTTTGCGGAGGCCAGCGGCGGCGGTCTTTTTGCGGTCAATCGTGATCTGGCGCGCGCGGAAGCGGATGAAGCAAACGCCTGGGCCAATCTGCGCCGCGCCGCGTTTGGCGATGGCTGGCTCGATGCTTCGCTCTCATACTTTGCGCGGGATGAGATCTCGGCATCGCCGGCGATCCCCGCCGGCGTGTTTGATGCCTCTCCCGCGACAGAGAGCGACACGCAATTTCGCCGCGTGCAAGCCAATGCGAGCGCGTCTTTCGATGTGACCGATAAGATCGGCGTCAGCTCCGGCGTCGACGTGCAGGTGGAGGAAGGCGAGCGCACCGGCGCCGTCGATCTCGGTTTTGCGGTGTTGCCGAGTGCTTATGAACTGGACCGGGTCGTTGGCGCGGTGTTTGCCGAAGGTCGCTACCGCGTGGGGGATGGCCTTGATCTATCGGCGGCCGCGCGTGTCGATGATCCCGATGATGGCGAAGCGCGTGCCTCGGGGCGCGTCTCGCTGGCTTATGAAGCGCCGGGGGGGGTGCTGCTGCGCGCGAGCTGGGCCAATGGCCATAAGCTTCCGAGCTTTTACGCCCTCGGTGACACGCTGGTCGGCAATCCCACGCTTAAAGTCGAGCTAAGCGAAACGACGGAGCTTTCCGCGCAAAAGGCGTTCGGTGCGCTCAGCCTTCACGCGACGGCGTTTTCATCGCGCTATCGCGATCTGATCGATTTCGACTTTACGACGTTCAAGCTGGTCAACCGCGCGCGGGCGCGCGTGGATGGCGTTGAACTTTCGGCGCGCTTCCAGCCGAGCGATGCGCTGCTGCTCAATGTGCATGCGACGTTTACGGACATCGATGTGGGAGGAAGCGAGGCTGGCTTGCTGAACCGGCCGGAGGCTTATGGCGGCGCTCTGGTGGAATGGCGCCCGAATGCTGATTGGACGCTGCAGGCCAATCTCCAAGTCGTTGGCGCGCGCGGCGGCTCGTCGATTCCACCGGCTTTCGCACTTTGAGCGCCTATCAGCGGCTGGATGTATCGGCGTCGCGCGCGATCGGCGCCGGCGCGCGGTTGTTTCTGGCCGGCGACAATGTGACGGACGCCGATATCGAAGAAGCCGCTGGGTTTCTATCGCCTGGCGCGCGGTTTCGGGTGGGCGTTTCGTTGATGCGTTGAACGCGGGCGGCGCGCCTATAGTCTTGCGCGGCGACGAGCTGGAGAAAGACAGTGCGCAACAGTTTGATCGCCGCAGCTCTGACACTACTCGCGGCCTGCGCGACCGAGGCGGCGCCTGCGCCGCCGCCGCTCGGTGCGGCGCCGTCCACGCTCCGCAGTTACAGCGACGATCCGCTGCTGGCCGAGCGGCTCGTCAGCGAAGAATGGCGCACGCCTGAGGACGGCACGTTCGACGTGCTCGCGCTCTCCGGCGGCGGGCCGAACGGCGCTTTTGGCGCGGGCGTGCTCGCGGGTTGGACGGCGCGGGGCGATCGGCCGGTCTTCGATCATGTGACGGGCGTTTCAACCGGCGCGCTGATCGCGCCCTTCGCCTATCTGGGCGCCGATTGGGACGATGCGCTGAAAGACGCTTATCTCGACGAGCGCACCGAAGGCCTAATGCGTCGGCGGGCGCTTGCCGGCCTTTTCTCAAGTTCGGTGTTCACGGGCGAGCCGTTGCGCAATTTGGTCGATTCTTATGTGACGCAGGATTTGGTGGACGCGATCGCCGCTGAAAGTCTGAGCGGCCGTACATTGATCGTCATCACCACCGATCTTGACGGGCAGCGTTCGGCGGCATGGGACATGGGTGCGATCGCGCGGCTTGGCGGCGAGCGCGCGCGGCAATTGTTTCGCGATGTGATGGTCGCGTCGGCGAGCATACCGGGGCTCTTTCCGCCGATGACGATCGATATCGGCGCCGGCCCCGAAATGCATGTCGATGGCGGCGTGGCGGCGCCGATCTATGCCGTGCCGGAGGCGATTGCGGATCGGCCCGAGGCGGCGCTTGGCGCTCACGCGCCGCTCAGAATTTTCATGATCGTCAACACGGCTGTCGCCCCGATCGCGGGCCACACCACGCCGGGCGCGTTTTCAATTTTGCGGCGCAGCCTCGACACCAGCGGCAAGGCCAGCATGCGCTCGGTGTTGCAAATGAACGCGGCGATCGCGCAGCGCTTCGGCGCGTCATTCCGCGTGATCTCCGTGCCGGCGGCCGACAGCGCCGATCTCACCGATTTTTCCCCGCCTACGATGGCGCGGCTCTATGAGTTGGGACGGCAAATGGCGCTGGACGACCGCTGGCGCACGAGCGCGGGCGAGACGGCGCCAGCGCCGTGAGCGTTAGGTGGCGGGACCTGCGTTCGCGGCCGCGCGTGTATTTTTCGGCTGCGCCTGCGCCGTCAGTTCCGCGAAATCGAGCAGCATGCGGTCGGCGATGACGCTTGGGGAGAAATTGCGCGCGGAATTCATGGCGGCGAGGCCGAAGGCGTTGCGCTCGGCTTCATCGCTCATGAGGCGGGCGCAGGCGGCGGTCATGTTGGCGAGTGCGTTGGCGCGGTGATCGAAGATCACGCCGTTGACGCCGTCGCGCACGAAGTCTTGGAAGCATTCGAGGCCGGAGACGATGGTCGCGCAGCCGCAGGCCATGGCTTCGAGTGGGGCGATGCCGAAGGCTTCACCTTTTTCCGCGAGCGAGGGATAGACGAAAAGTTCGGCGCCGCGCATGCGCTCGACCAACGTCTCCTGGCTGTAGATTGGCCCGGCGAAACTGATGCGATCCGCGGCGGGGCCTTGAGCGAGGGCTTTTAGCTCGGCGAGATATTCCGGGCCGTCGCCGGCTTGATTGTGTTCCCAGGGGCCGATGATTTCGAGCGACCAGTCGGGAAATTGCTCGGCCAGGTTCGCGAAGGCGCCGATTGCGAGTTCGACGCCCTTTTCGCGCGCGATGCGGCCGAGATAGACGATGCGTTTCTCGCGCGGGCCTCGGCTGTTTCGAATTGCGTCTGAAAACACATGGCTGAGCGGGCTGTGAATCATCTTCACGCGCGGTGCCATGGCGGGGCTTTGTTCGATGACGGCTTCGGCGATGGCGTTCGAGACGGGCTGCAGCCGATCGGCGCGCTGGTAGAAACCCATATGGCCTTTGGGGAAGCGCGCGACGTTCACATAGACCGCGCCGGCGCGCGTTTTGGGAATGAAGAGCGGTAGTGAGACGCTGTGCGTGATGGTGACATCCGATTGGGGCAGCACTTGGCAGGCGCGCAGGGCGTAGATGACGTCGAGCAAACGATAGAGCGGCTTGCTCTTCGGCGCATCGAAGGACGGGATGCGGATATGGCGGACGCCGCGCACGGTTTCGTCACGCGGGAAGTCGCGGTAGCGGCGGGAGATCATGGTGACCTCGTGGCCGCGCGCCGCGTATTCCTCGCAGAGCGCGAGGAAAGTGCGCTCCACCGCGCCGCCCAAAGCGGGCGGAACGGGAAGGAAGGGGCCGATGACGCAGGTGATGCGCATGCTTGGTCTCAACTTACGAAGATGCGGCGCTTGCGCACGGATTTAGCGGGGTTGCCGACATAAATGGTCCAGGGGACAAGATCGCTAAAGGCCACGGCGCGCGCCCCGAGCACGGCGCCTTCGCCGACCGTGACGCCGGGGCCAATCATGGCTTCGGCGGCGATCCAGGCGCGTGCGCCGATCGTGATCGGGGCGGTGACGAGTTGGAAATCGGCGCTGTCGACATCGTGCGAGCCCGCGCAGAGGAAGACGCGCTGAGAGACGATGACGCGTTCGCCGATGATGATGGGCGCCATATTGTAGCAGTTCACATTGTCGGCGAGCGTGCTGCGCGCGCCGAGCGTGAGGTTTGGCGGATACCAGATGTCGACGCCCGGGCCGATCGCGGCTTGCCACGATACTTTGGCGCCGAAGAGCCGGAGCAGCAGAACGCGCACGGGGCTCGCGGCGCCAGGAAGCCAGCGCGCGGTGGTCGCCCAGAGGATGGACCACGCCAAACGGAAAATGCGGTGGCGCAGCGAAAAGCTGGGGCCGCCCTCGAGCGGCTTGGCGATCATTGCGTCGAGGAGGTGGGGCGTCATCGGCGCGCTCCGGTCTCGGCGCGATGGCGCTTGATGCTTTCGATCAGGCGCGGCGCGGTGGCGGCGACATCGAAATGACGCGCGAAGCAGGCGCGCGCGTGGTTCGACATGGCGGCTTCGGCTTCCGGCGCGAGTGCGAGGAAGCGCGCGATGAGGTTTGAGACGCCGGCGACGTCGTCCGTTTCGATGAGGCCGGCCTTGGCGTCGTCGACTTCGCGCCAGATGTTCACTTTGTCGGTGATGAGGGCGGGCTTGCCGCAGGCGAGCGCTTCGGCGACGACGATGCCGAAGTTCTCCTGGTGCGAGGGCAGGATGAAAGCGCGCGCGCCATAGAAGGCGCCCCATTTGGCGTCGCCTGTCAGCATGCCCGGCCAGTGCACGCGCGCATCGATGCCGAGCTCTTTCGCGCGCGCTTGTAAGGCGGCGACGCGGCCCTCCTGGTCGGGGCCGGCGATGACGAGTTGAAGGTCTGGCGCGATGGCTGCGTGTCGTGCGAAGGCGTCCAGCAGAAGGTCGCAGCCCTTTTTCTCGTGGATGCGGCTGAGGAAGAGGAGATAGGGGCGCCCCGCGAGCGCGGGCAGTGCGGCGGCGAAGGCTTGCGCTTGCTCGCTGCTCAGCGCTGGGGGCGCGCAGGCGCCGAAGCCGACGACCTCTTCGCGGTAGGGTGGCCAGCCGTGGAATTGTCCGCGCGCGAGCCGGCGCTCTTCTTCGGTGGTGAACCACACGGCGCGCGCGCCAGAGAGCAGGCGCCCTTCGCAGAGCAGCCATGAGCCTTGCTTGGCGAGATGCTTGATCGGATAACGCCGGCGAAACCAGGGATCCATCATGCCGTGCGTGAAGAGGAAATACGGCGTGCGCGAGGACGGCAGCACCATCGCGGCGCCGAACGCGGTGTAATTCCAGAGGCCCTCGACGATGGCGGCGTCGTAGGCGCCGATATTCTGCTTAAGCCATGGCGCAAAGCGCGGCGCGTAGCCGTAGCGCTTCAGCGGGCCGGCCGCCTTGGGGCCGAGCGCATGCACGGGGAGCGGAAAGTCCGTGAGGAATGGTGCGTCCGGTGCATCGAGGCTGACGACGTGGCGCTCTACATTCATGTGAAGCGTCGCGCCATGCTGCGCGACGATGCCCGCGACAGGGCCGCCCGTTTCCGGATCGACGGACGCGATAATGTGGAGAAGCTTCAAGACGCCTCCGCCATCAGCAGCGTCTCAAGCCGTGCGCGCGCATGTTTGCCGAGATAGAATTGCTCGACCTTTTCGCGGCCGCGCCGGCCCATGGCGGCGGCGGCGTTCGAGTCATCCAGCAGAAGCGCGATCTTGGCGGCGAGATCCTCGACGCTGGATTCATCCGCGATGAGACCGTCTTCGCTGTCGGAGATAATTTCGTGCGGCGCGCCGAGGCGTCCGCAGATCACCGGCAATTCGTGCTGCCACGCTTCGAGATACACGATGCCAAAGCCTTCTTTCGAGGACGGTAGCGCGAAGATCGTGGCTCGTTGGTAGGCTTCGGCGAGCGCCGCTCCATCCACCTTCCCCAGGAAGGACACATGGGCGCCGGCGCCGGAAGATTGTGCGACCTCTTCCAGTTCGCGACGCAACACGCCGTCACCGACGATTTCGAGGCGAACATCACGCCCGGCCTTAACGAGCGTCGCCACGGCCCGGATCAGGACGTCGATATTCTTGAGCCGGTCGCCGACGCCAAGGCGCGTGACGCTGAGGATGGTGTTGGCGGTGCGCGGCGCCGAGGCGTCGCGCGGCATGGGATCGACGGCGTTTGGAAACACCGTGAAGCGGTTTGCGGGGACGTCGTATTCCTTTGCCATCACACGCGCCGTGAACTGGCTGACCGAGGCGATGCGATCGATGGCGCGAAGCAGCGCCGGTTCGTAGAAGCGCTTTGGGCGAAGGCCGTCGTTCCAGACTTCGTCGCCATGCACGAACATGAAGGCGCGCAGATGCGGGTTGAGGCGCTTCAGCAGCCACGCCACCGGCGCGAGATTGATGTGGCCGATCAAAAGCACGTCGGCGTTGGCCGCCTCTCGCATAGCGTCAAGCACGAAGCTGGCGCGTTTGCGGCCAAAACCCTTGAAGTCGGCGGGGACATTCGCGGGAAAATCCTTGGTGGCGTCGCCCATGCAGCGGATACGCGGCGGCGGTGCGCGGTGCTCTTGCGCGAGCGACGCCAAATTCTCCGCGACGCGCCGATTGAAGGCTTGGAGCCCGCCGACCAGGGAATAGGTGTCGAGCGCGATGAAGAGGATGGCGGGGAATTTGCTCACGGCGCCGCAGCCAGGCTCCGCGGGGCGAATGCTTCGTCCAGGATGCGCGCGAGGATAGGTTCGTTGAAAGCCTGGTTGGCGCGCACGCGCGCGGCGCCGGCGGCGGCGATGCGGTCGATGCGCGCGGGATCGCTGAGCAAGGAGAGGCAGAGCGCGGCGCATTCGTCCGCGTCGGACCAGAACACCGCTTCCTCGCCCTCGCGATAGAAGTCGACATGGTCGCTCGTGCGCTCGCCGCACAGCAAGCGGCCGATGGCGGGGATTTCCAGGGAGCGCTGGGTGTGGAGGTCTTCGTTTCCCTTCGAGAGGAGAGCAAGCGCGATCTGTGTGCCGGCGACGGCCTTCACGTAATCAGCGCCGTTCAACGCGCCCAGCGTGATATGCGGCGCAAGTGTCTTGTATTCGGGCGCCTTGTTCCAGCGGTTGCCGAAGATGCGCAGCGGCACGCCTTTCTCGACCAGGCGCGCCATGATCGGGCCGCGTTCCGGCATCCATGTGCCCACGAACGCGACCTCCGATTTGTAAGGCGTCAGGTCTTCGGGCGTGAACGCAGACGTGCTGTGGGTGATTTCGTCGGCGCTCAGCGTGACGCGCAAAACGTGTTTGGCGCCCGCGCGATAAGCATCGTCGACATTTGCGCGCCTGGGGGTGACGAAGAGATCGTAATGCGGAAGTGCGCGAAGGAAGAGCCGCCAGCGCCGGCCGTCGCGCGGAACGAAAGGGTTGTCGACATTGTAGTTCACGACGACGCGGGAGCGGGCCTTCAAGTCGCGCACCAAAGCGGGGCCGATGAGATCGCCACTGTCGACGAACACGAGATCAAAGCGCTTATCGCCCAGAGCTCGCAGCACATGCAGCTTGATGAAATCGGCAAGACCGAGCGCACCGGTCTTGAAGGTCCACGTGCCCGAGAACGGCACGCCCGCGAGCGCCGCGTATGGATCAACGTGGGTTACGCGGTGCCCCAGGCGGGTGAGCGCCGCCAATCTCTGGCCCGATGTGCCGCCGCTGTCGCCGACAAAGGCAATACTCATGTCATGGCCCGCTAGGCGTGATGGCGGTGTCTTAGCGTGCATGGCGAAGGCCTCCGACCGCCGCGAGAAGGAGGCGCGACGCATGAAAAAAGATCAAATACAGCAAGATCGATTGCACGAAACCGCGCGTGAGGCTGCCGATTTGCGCCGCCAGGCTGTCGCGCATGAGACCTCTCGGGAAACAAGGTCGGCAGCTGCATCACAACGACTGCGGTGAACATCACGCCCATGGGCAGCATTGGGAGCGAGAGTGAGTCGAAGAGGAAGAAGTAAGCCAGAAAGATCACGATCGTAATCGGCCAGAACAACACGCCGAACATGGCGATGCCGTCGGCCGCCGAGGATCCGGTGGTGTAGCCGCCGACCTCGCCGCGTGACGAAAGCTGGCGATAAAGATCGCCGCCGCTGAAGGCGAGATTGTGCTTGTCGATATTGATCCTGAGCGCGCGGAGGATCGGCGTCGGCAAGTCCGCCAGCAGGCGGTTGACGAACACCTCGCGCGCATAGGCGACGTCATGCGGGCTGAGATTGGATGCCTGGTGGAAGTTGAGGTCGGCGAACTTGGTGTAGATGAAGCGGGCGAGGAACGTGTTCTCGATATAGAGTTCGTTGTAGCCGCCATCGATCACGGCATCCTCCGCGCGCTTGGCTTCGAGCGCGGGCTTGTTCTGAAAGATTTCCAAGGTCGTGACGACGAGCTCGGTGGGTTGCAGATTGGAGCGCGCCGAGCGCGCGATCACCATCGCCGTGGCAAGATCGTAGAACACGGGAACTACCGGCAGAGCGAGCAGGCAGATCAGAGCGCCAGTGGCGATCTGCTTTCGCCCAAAGCTCAGCCGCCCCGAGAGTACGGCGAGCAGAATGCCGAGGCCGATAACGAGGAAGACCACCGCGAACGCGCCGCGGCTGTTGCGCATCAGGGCGACGACGATGAGCAGGGCGAAAAAGGCGATCAACGCCGGCCATCCCGCCTTTGGCATCGGACGCCCGCCGAGCAGATACGCTGAAAACGGGATCAAGAATGGTGCGACGGTGAAGGGCGTGAGCGCTTGCGCGAATTTGCCGCCGACATCGCCGTACGCAATGGTCTCCTGCGCCAGCGAGGTTCCGGCCGAAGCCATTGCGGCAACGCCAACGAAGCCCATGATCCAGAGCTGGAGATTGGTCGGCGTGGTGAAGAGACCGATGCGGGTCAGGAATTTCTGGCTGAACGCGAAGCGGGCGCGCTGGATCACCAGTGCGCGCCGATAGATCATGTGCGTACCAATCGCGACGAAAGTGAGCGCCGTGCAAGTCAGGAACGTCGTGAGCGGCGCTTCCAGATTAAAGTCGATCGCACGCCAGTCCAAAGTCTGCGCCACCAGCGCGCCGCTTGTGGTCGACACATTGAGGCCGACGATCATCAGGGTCGAGATCGGGAAGCGCTGAAACGCGTCAGGGCGAATGGCGTAGGAAAAGCTGACGACGCCGCTCGCCGCCGCGATGATCGCGATCAGCATATTGGTTTGCGTGGGCGAGATCAGGATTTGCAGCATCGCGCAGAGGACGAACGCCGCGCAGCTTCCGATGCGGATGCGCCATAACAGGTTTCTAAGGCGCGCGGCGGGCTCAGCCGTCACGTCAGGCAGGGCAGGCGCTGAGCTATCCGGCGCGATTGGTTGGACGGCGGCCCGCATCAGCTTTCCCGCTCCAGGGCGACGTGCGGCGTGGGCATGTTGGCAGGCGTAGCGCGTGGGCTCAGCAGGCGTTCAAACAAGGCGATCATGCTCGAACCGTATTGGCCCCAGCCGCCGAGGGTTTCGATGCGCAGTCGTGCCGCTTGCGACATGCGCTCACGCAAGGCGGCATCGTCCGCGATGGCCTGGATGCGGTCGGCCATGGCGGCTGAATCGCGCGGCGGCACGATGAAGCCTTCGACGCCGTCGCTGAAGAGATCGCGCGCGCCAGAATTTTCCGACGCCACCACCGGGCAACCGCACGCCATCGCTTCGCCCATGACGAGCGCAAGGCCCTCTTCGATGCTCGGCAGCGCGAGAACGTGGCTCTTGGCCATGATGGATTTAAGTTGCGCGTGTGGGACGTGCCCGAGAAAGCGAACGCCTGGCGGGACGAGGTGCTTGAGGTGGGGAAAATCCGCCGTGGGCAGGCCGGCGATGGTGAGGCGTTTGGCGGGGTGCTTCACCTTGGAGAATGCTTCGAAGAGATAGGGCAGGCCTTTGCGCAGCGAGAGTTGGCCGACGAAGAGGACTTCGAAGCTGTCTTTCGGCGGACCGCTGGTGCCGTGAAAGGCTTCCAAGCTCGCGGCCAGCGGAATCTTGTGGAGCTTGGCTGGCGAGAAGCCTTCCTCGATGAAGGAAGCGCGCACGAATTCGGAGGGCACGGTGATCGCGTCAGCGGCGGCGTATTCGGCGAGTTCGCGCTCGATGATGATGTTGCTGAACGCGACGCGCGGCACGCCCCGCCGATCGGCTTCCTCGTCGAGCACGCGCTTTTGATAAAGGATGTGCGAGGAGCTGCGGTCGCAGACATAAATTGCGCCGTTGGCCTGTGCGCGCAGGCCCGTCCCGAGGCCGCAGCCCGAGAGAGCCATGAAGAGATCGGCGCCGTCGAGAAATTGCGCCGCCTGCCGGTCGACATTGGTGCAGACGAGACCTTGGAACCAGCGGTCCAGCGGCGGCGTGACGAGGCCTAGGCGGCCGAGTCCGAAGCGCGCCAATTGCTGTAAAGAAAAAAGTCTTCACCAGCGCGCGCGGCAGATTTTCTCGTTTCAGCTTGGCCCATGGAAAGCCGCTGACGATGCCGTGGAGATGGCCGCGCTTATGGAGTTCGCGGCCGAGCGCGAAGCTGTGGAAGCGGCCGGGCGTTGCCAGAAGAACTTTCATGACGCGGCCTCCGCCGGGGCTGCATAGAGCGTGGTGACGCGGCGGCGTATCTCGAACGCGATCAGCACCGAGAGCGCGCAGAACATCAAGGCTTGCAAGAACACCATGTCGGCGACGCGGCTGTCGTGCGAGAGGAGGACCGCGCTCAATGTCGTGCAGGTGACGGCGCCGACGAGGAAGTTGAGCGCGACCGATTTGTGCGCGTTCACGGCGATCAGCGGCGTTTGCAGGTAAGCCCAGATCGCTTCGGCGGCGGCGGCGAGCGTCAGCGCCAGGAACATGCTGGCTGGGATGAGGAGGACGCCGCCGGTCCAGATGCGATAGACCCACGGGCCGATCAGGAGCATGGCGGGAAGATAGAGCAGCAGCCCGAACGCGATGACGCTGCCGTTCAGTTTGAACAGCGTGAAGAAGCTGCGGTCGGCGCGCGAGAGCGTGCGGCCATAATCGTACATGAAGACGTGATTGATCATGCCGAGCGCGCTCGATCCCATGCGCGTCAGCGTGCGCGCCGTGGCGAACACGACGACGCCCGCAGGGCTGTAGATGCCGATCAAGAGCAAGGCGCCTTGCAGAACGAGCGCATAGCCGACGGGGTATGCCATGAAGCTAAGCGATGGCGCGATGAGACGGCGGATTTCCGCGCGGCGCGCATGGGTCACACCAAGCCTGTAGGGCGCGGGAAGGAAAGCGGCTTTGCCGCTGACAAGCACGGCATTGACGCAGAGCATGCCGAACGCCGCCGAGACGAGACCGCCGCCAGAGAGCGCCAGCAGCATCACTGTGCCGGCTTCGGCGGCGCGCGCGGTTGTTTCGGCCGCGCCAAGCAATGCGAAACGCCCTTCGGCGCGATAAGGGCCGGAGAGCGCGCCCGAGACCACCGAAAGCCCGCCATAGCACCCAAGCAGCATCACGGCGAACGTCGCGTCTCGCGTGTTGATGGCGCGCAGGTTCAGCCAATCATGGATCGGCGCGACCAGCGCGAGGCCGACGCACAGCGTGACGATAACGCCCGCAACGCTCAGGCAAAGCAGGATCGCGCTTTGAAACGTCGCCAACGCGCCTTCGTGATTTCCCGCGGCGCTTCGCACGGTCATGTCGTTGGTGGAGGCCTGCGCGAAGCCGAGATCGGAGAGGGTGAGGTAGGTCGGCAGCACCGTGAGCAGCAGCCACGACGCATAGAGCTCGACGCCCCAGGCATGGAGTAGGATTGGGGCGGAGAGGAGTTGTAGGCCGATGGTGGCGAGCTGGTTATAGCCCTGCGTGGCGACGCCGCGCAGCAAGCGCTTTGCAACGCTGCCAGAGAGCATTTCTCCGATGGAAGGAAGCGGCATGGCGGGCGTCGGCTCTAGTCGGCGAGCGCTTTGGAGGCCGCTGCTGGAGCATCCTCGCCAATATAGCGCGCGGGCGCGTTCGCTGGCCGGCCGCGATGCATCGCGCCGGTGAGGCGGCGCAGCATGGCGGGCGCGGAGAGTTGTTCGGCAAGGGCGCGACGCTTTTCAGCGTTCTGCGTGCTCTTTTCGCGCTCGGCGCGCAGATCCAGCAGGGCCTCGGCGAGCGCGGCGCTATCGCCGACTTTCACCAGCGAGCATGCGCCGTCGAGGAAGCTGTGGAGCTCGGTGCCGGCTTTGGCTTGCGCGACGATCGGTTTTCCGGTGGCCAGCATGCCGGCGAGCTTTGACGGCAGCACGAGATCGGCGGCGCTGTGATCTTGCGGCAGCAAGTGCGCGTCGGCGAGATTGAGAAGTTCGCAGAGGCGCGGCTCGGGCTGCAGCGGCATGAAGCGCATATTCTTGAGCCCCCGCGCGACGAGGCCCGCCTTGGCTGGGCCATCGCCGGCGATCACGAAGAGGATGTCCTCTCGATCAACGAGGCTCTCGGCGGCGCCCGCGACGACGTCGAGCGCTTGCTTGGCGCCAATCGAGCCCGAATAGAGCGCGACGAACGTCGTCTCATCGATGCCGAGTTCGCGCCGATAGGCATTGGGGCCGAGCATCGGGAAGATGCGCGCGAGATCGACCCAATTGCGCACGATGGAAATTTTGGAGCGGGCCAAACCCTTGTGCTGCAAGCCTTGGCGCATCTTGTGCGAGATCGTGATGACGTGATCGAACGCTTTCAGCGTCAGCTTCTCGAACAGGAAGGCCAGATTCTTCAGGAAGCCGCCGCGCACATGGCCCATGGCGAAGGCGGCGTCCATCTCGAGATCTTGCACATGGAGCACGGTGCGCGCGCCGACGAGTTTTGCGGCGAGCAGAGCGGCTGGCGCCGCAAGCAGGGTCGGTTCAACGCAGAACACCGTGTTGGGCCGGGTCGTGAGAATGCGCCACACGACGACGGGCGCCGAGGAGAGCGCAAAGCTCAGCGGCGCCCAGGCGCGCGCAAAGCCGTGGATTTTCTTGTTGAGGCCGATGGGGCAGCGCGTCACGCGCGTGCGGGCGGTCTTTTCCACCGTGTAGCGTCCGGCGCTGTAGGGTGTCTGCGCTTGCCAGCTTGGATAGTGCGGCGCCGTCGTAACGACTTCGACGCTGGTTCCCTGCGCCGCGAGATAGGCGCCGATTTCGCCGGTGTATTTTCCGCAGCCAATGAGTTCTGGCGCATAATTCATCGCATAGATGAGCACGCGCGGCGGCGGCGCGTCGTAGAGCGCGTCGCCGCTGTTTAAAGATAGGTCGGCGCTCGCGGAAGCCACTGGCCGCCCGAGCGCGTCGCCGCTGACACTGTCTGCCATCCCAGTCCCCACAACAAGAAACCCCGCGTACGCCGCGACGGTTGTCCCCCCACTAGTTCCTTGTTTTATGGGATGATCTTACGGGAGAGGGGCTTGGGCCAATTGTGCGAATTCTCACATTCGACTGATTTAGTCCGAAACCGCGATTTCTAATCAGACAGCGGGATCAGAGCTTGTGAAAGCGCGTCCGGAGGCAAGAAGGCAAGGCATATTGCAGCATCGCGTCGGGGCGGGCGTGAGGCGAGATAGAGCGCGATGCGCGGATCATCTGCGCCAAGCGCGCGCTGACGCCGGGCTTCCTGCAGACGCGCGCATGCATCGCTGGGCACCATCATGGGGGCGGCCTGCCAGCTCCGCTCCAAGCACTCGGCCGCCGAACAAAGCGTATTAGGGCTGCCGTCTTGCGCCAGCACGGCAAGGCGAAGCCACGCTTGCGCCTGCAATGGCGCGCGGCGGAGGTTCGCTTCGGCGGCGCTGGCGGACATGGGCTGATGCGCCGCTTGCGCGCGTTCGAGGCTCACCGCCGTGCTGGACGCGGCCTCGAACATGAGCGCCGCATAGCAAAAGCTGGAGAGGGCGACGAAGATGGCAAGGCATCGGCCGATTGGCGCTCTCATTCGCTGAGCTCCCTGCTAAAGGCGCCCATGCAATACGCGAGGAGGGCGGCGGTCGCCGGCACTTGAAGTCCGAAATCGACCAAACCGTGCAGCGCCGCGAGGACGAACGCGCTGAGCGCCGCCGCCGCGAACAGAGCGCCGGAGCGCCGCTTGGACAGCGCCGCGCGCGCGAGCCCGATGAGCAGCGGCGCGAGCATCGCCGCGAAGAGCGCGAAGCCAAAAACGCCCGTTTCTTCCAGTAATTGCACATAAATATTGTGCGCGGCGGCGACGGAGTGCAGGGCGTCCCACGTCTCCGGCGCAGTGTAATGCTCGTTCAGATCGCGAAAAGTATTGAGCCCGTGCCCAAGCCAAGGGCGCTCGAGAAAAGCGCGCCAGTGCGTTTCCGCCAAGAGCGTGCGCGTGTGGGCGTCCTCGGCGAACATCGCCGCACGGCTGAGCGCGAAATGAGCGCCCACTACGCCGAGCCCGCCGACCACAAGCACGAGCGCGGGCAGCGCAAAGCCCACGCCGGGGCGCGCGCCGTTGCGCCACAATGCGATCAAGAGGGCAAAAGCGAGTGTGAAAGCCGCGAGGCCGCCACGCGAGGCGGTCAGCAGGAGGCACGCCGCGCACAAAATGAGCGCCGCCGATGAAAGCGGTGCGCCGACCAGCGGACCCAGGGCGCCGAGCTGTGGAGGGACGCCTTTTACGCCATTCGATAAAGCGCGTCGGCAGATCGCGGCGAACAGGATGAGCGTCAGCATGCCGAAAAGGGTCGCCGCCGCGTTGGGGTTGGCGAAATGCAGCATCAAACGCGGCGTTTCGTCGATGTTTGGCGGGCGATGGAAATGGACGGCGAGCGCATAGACCGCGAGGGTGAGGGCGCCGATGGCGATCAGGCGCACGATGCTATCGCGGTCCTTTTTCTTATCAAATGACAATGCACCGGCGCAAAAAGCCGCCAAGGCCCCAGCGAACGAGGCGGCGCCTTCCAAGGTGCGTGTCGGATTGATGGAGATCGCGTGCGGGCCGTCGATTCCGAAGGCGCGCCACCAAGGATGCTCAAGCGCGCCGCCGATGGGCAGCGCCGTGAAGAGCGCCCAGCCGATAAACGCGAACGCCGCGAGCGCGGATGGCCAATGCCGCGTCCACGCATCCTTCAACTGTTCGCTGCGCGCGGCAAGGAGTTGCACAATCACCCACGCGGAGAGCGCGGCGGTCAGTAAGGATGCGAGCGCCGCATCATCGGCGCCGCGTACCACAAGTCCCACGAAGATGATGAGAAGCGGTGGCGCGAGCCAAAGATGGCGCAACACATCGCCTGATCGCCAACTTGGCTGCGGCATCAAAATGTAACTCCAGCTTTGCGTTCTTAGTGCGCTCGCGCAGCGCGCCAATGTGAGATTTGTCACACTGCTTCGGCGTCTCTCCGAGCGATAACCCATTATGGCGGCGGGATTTTTCCTGACGTCTTTCGGTCTGGGGACTTCAGGTGGACGCGAAGATTTTCTGGCGCGCATGCGTGCGGGGGCTGTTGTTGTGCGCGGCGCTTGCGTCTTGTAGTCCGCAAGGCGCGCCCGCGCGACGCGGTGAAAGTTCCGCGCCGCCGCTGCTGCAAGAAGAATATCGCTTAGGTACGGGCGACCAGTTGCGCATCGTTGTGTTCGGGCAATCCGATCTCACCGGTCAGTATGTTGTCGGCGTCAATGGCGCGATCGCGTTTCCGCTGATCGGCGACATCAATGCGCGCGGTGAGACGGTGCCTGAATTTTCCGCGAGCCTGCGTGAGGCATTGCAGCACGGTTTCGTGCGCGATCCTAATGTGAGCGTCGAGGTCACGAACTACCGGCCGTTCTTTATTCTCGGCGAAGTCGGCGATCCAGGGACATACCCCTTCTCCGGCGGTCTCACCGTCATGAACGCCGTCGCCACCGCTGGCGGCTTCAGCTACCGCGCCAATTCGCGCCGCGTCTTCATCAAGCACGCCGAAGAAGAGAGCGAGCGCGAATACGAATTGAACAGCATGACGCCGGTGCGCCCGGGCGACACGGTGCGCATTCCGGAGCGGCGCTTTTAGGCGTCACGCAGGGTGAAGACTTGTGGAGGCTAGGTTGAGCATTCCGAGAGTGAACAGGGCCGCGCAAGGCTCCTTGGCGCGCGTTGACGGGAGCGGCTCAAGCCATGCTCATCCGCGCCCTTAAGCGCTTGCTGCAGCAGCCAGGCGCAGAAGCGCCGCAACCCAAGTCGGCTTCGCCGATTTGGCGCCGCGTGTGCGCGACAGTGCTCGCGGTGATCTCCGCATGGGGCATCAGTTGCGATCAGACCGCGTGGGCGCAGCAGGAAGAGGGTTTTGTCCGCAATCGATCTGAAAGCGTGCGCGGGCGCGCCAAGCCGGAATACGAAGCGCCCGGCGTCTCGGCGGGCTCGTTTCGGTTTTTCCCGGAAGTCAGCCTGATTGAGGAATATTCCGACAATGTGTTCGCGACGGATACAGTGGAGGAGGAAGACTTCATCACGGCGCTAGAGGCGCGCGGGCGGTTTGCTTCGAACTGGTCGTCGAACGCGCTCAACATCGATGTGGGCGCGCAGTCGCGCTTCTATTCCGAGTTTGACGACGAAAACACCACGGATTGGAGTATCGGCGCCGATGGGCGGATCGACATTCTCCGGGAACTTTTCGTCACGGGCGTGCTGACCTTTGAAGACACGCACGAAGCGCGCGCCGATCAGCCGACCGCGGATCTGACGACCGAGCCGGTCCAGTACACGACCAGCGGCGCGCGCCTGGGCATCGTGCGGCGGCTCAACCGCGTGCAGGTTTCCGGGAATGCGTCGTACACGACGTTCGATTACGACGACACGCCGCTCGTGGGCGGCGGGGCGTTGGAGCAAGACGACCGGGACCCGGGCGGTTACCGAGCTGGGCGTCCGAGGCGATTATGCGCTCAGCCCGGATGCGGCTTTGTTTGCATCGCTTACGGGCAATTGGCGCGAGTATGACGAGGCGTCCGGGATCACGATCGAGCGCGATTCAGAAGGCGCGGAGGCGCTGGTCGGCGCCAATTTCGAGTTTTCGCATCTGGCGCGCGGTGAAGTCGGCGTTGGCTATCTCACACAATCCTATGACGACCCCACGCTGGCGGACACGTCCGGCTTTGCGACGCATGCGCGCGTCGAGTGGTTTATCGATCCTCTGGTGACCGTGACAGCTTCAGCGGTGCGTGAAGTGCGCGACGCGGGCGTCGTTGATGCGGGCGGCTATGTCACGAACGCGTGACCTTCGATGTCGACTACGAGTTCCGTCGCAATGTCATCTTTGGCGCCAGCCTCGGCTACAGCAAAGACGAGTATGACGGCATCGACCGCGAGGACGAACGCTCGCGTATTCAGCTCAACGCGGATTATTTGCTCAACAGCTCGGCAGCGCTGGCGTTCGAGCTCGGGCGCTTCACACAAGAGTCCACCGGCGGCAGCTTTGGCCGCAATTACACGGTCGATCGGGCGATGATCGTACTGCGACTGCGGCGTTAAAGCCGCGAGGGAGAGTGCCGTGAACGTAATGCCCCCCGTCAGGATTTCGCCGTTCGAGCTTTCGAACGCCGTTTTCCTGTTCAATCCGACGACGCGGGTTTGCGTGATCTTTGGCTGATGCTTTACCGGCGCAGGGAACTTGTCCTGGGCGTGTTTCTGGTGGTCGCGGCGCTGATCATCGGCGCCAGCGTGCTTCAGCCCCGCATGTATACGGCGACCACGACGATCATGATCAATCCGCGCACGGAGCGCGTGTTGACCGAGCAACAGGCGCTGACGGAAGGCTCACCCAGCGCGGCGGTGGTGGATTCCGAAATCGAAGTCTTGCGCTCGCCGCAATTGGCGGAGCGCTTGGTGGCGGCGCTGCAGCTTGATCAGGACCCGAATTGGAACAGTGCGCTGCGTCCCAAGAGCGGCCTGGCGCAATGGATCGATGGGATCAAAGCGTCGCTGCGGCCCGGCGGCGCGGCGCCGGCCGATCCGGCGCAAGTGAGGCGCGACATTGCGGGCGCGGTCGCGGGTTCGATCGCCGTACGGCGGCACGGCCTTTCTTATGTAATCGATGTCAGCGTCACGACGCGCGATCCGGCGGAATCCGCGCGGGTCGCCAACGGTCTGATCGACGCCTATCTGCAGTTTTCCAACGAAGCGCGCATCGAAACCGGTCAACGCGCAAGCACGTGGCTGGTGCAGCGGCTCGAGGAATTGCGCACCGACGTGCAGCAAAAGGAAGCCGCCGCGCAAACCTATCGCGCGCGGACCGGTCTGTTGACGTCAGGCGGCGTATCCTTGACCGAAACGCAGATCGGCGAAGTGCAAGGCGCGGTGCTCGCCGCGCGCGCTGATCTTGCCGAGCGCGAGGCGCGCTATCGTCAGGTGCAGACACTGGTCGCGACGGGCGGCTCGGCCGATTCCATCGGCGGGGTGCTCAATTCGGACGTGGTCCGCGATCTGCGAAGCCGTGAGAGCGAACTGGAGCGCCGGCAAGCTGAGTATGAGAACACGCTTGGCGAGCGCCACCCTTCGGTGCTGAACGGGCGCGCCGAGATCGAGAATGTGCGCACCCAGATCGCGGCGGAAATCACGCGCATCCAGGCCAATCTCAGCAATGAAGTTGATGTGGCGCGCTCGCGCTTGCGGACTTTGGAGCAAAGTCTTGGCGCGGTGCGCGGCGATCTTGTGGGCAATAATACGCTGGTGGTGCAGCTCAACGAGCTTGAGCGCGAAGCAGCGGCGGCGCGTGTTGTTTATGAGAGTTTTCTGCAACGCGCGCACGAAGTCTCCGAGCAGGGAAGCTTGGAGACGAGCGATGTGCGCATCGTCTCCAATGCGCGGCCGCCCACCGGCCCGAGCGCGCCCAATCTGGTTCTCGGCCTAGTGCTGGCCTTGGTTGGCGGCGCCGCGGCCGGCGTCGGGATCGCGCTGGTGGCCGAGACGATGGACGATGGGATCAAGAGCCCCGAGGAGGTGGAACGCAAACTGGGCGTGCCGACGGTTGCTTCCATTCCCGTCATTCGCTCGAAGGCGCTCCGTCTGCTGGCGCCGGGCGACCGCCACCCCGGCGGTTATGCGGTCGAGAAGCAGATGTCGGCGTACACTGAAGCGTTCCGCGTGCTGCAAACCGCGATCAAGTATGCCGATCCCGATGAAAAGCACGGCGTGATCGCCCTCACTTCGACCGCTGCGGGCGAAGGCAAGACCACGTGCGCGTTGAGCTTGGCGCGGGTCGCTGCGCTCTCCGGCGAGCGCGTCTTGCTGATCGATTGCGATTTGCGCAGGCACTCGCTCAATGAAGTGCTTGGCATCGCGCCGGAGCGCGGCTTGCTGCAGGTGCTTTCAGGCGAAGTTGATTGGCGCGATGTGGTTGGCCGTGACGAACCGACCGGCGCGCACATCTTGCCGGTCGCGGCCGCGCAATTTTCGCCGCGCAACGTGTTCGCGTCAGACGCGATGCATCGGCTGATCGCGGAGACGCGGCAGGCCTATGATGTGATCATTCTGGATTGCGCGCCGGTGCTCGCCGTGGCGCAGACGCGCGTGGTGGCGACGCATGCCGACGCGGTGATCTTGGTCGCTGCGTGGAACAAAACGCCAGCGCGTGCGATCGCCACGGCCTTGGAGCAATTGAGCTCAACCGGCGCGAAGATCCTGGGCGTGGCGATCAACCGGGTCGACCCGCGCTCTCCCGGCAGCGGCGCATACGGCGATCCGATCTATTATGAGCGCATGGGCGGCGGGTATTACGCTTCGTGAGCCAGACGGCTCACGAAGCAATTCGCGCATGATTGGGTGACGGCTGAAACGCGCGGGCGCGCTACGACGGGCGCTTGTGGCCGGTCAGCAAGAGCGCGGTGCGGAACAATATCTGGAAGTCGTTCCACAGCGACCATGTGCTCATATAGGTGAGGTCGTAGCGCACGCGTTCGTGGATGCATTCCGTGCTGGTGATCTTGCCGCGGCTGCCTGAGATTTGCGCAAGGCCGGTGATGCCCGGGCGCGCACGACGCCGCTTAAGATAGTTTGGCGCGACAACGCCGAATTCCGCGTCATGCGCGACCGCGTGAGGGCGGGGACCCACCAGCGACATGTCGCCCTTCAGCACATTGATGAGCTGCGGCAATTCATCGAGGCTGGTTTTCCGGAGCAGCGCGCCGAGCCGTGTCACGCGCGGATCGGCGTCTTCCGCCTGCGCGACAGAGTGGCCATCATCGAGAACGGTCATCGTTCTAAACTTAAGGATGAGGAAGGTTTGTCCGCGATACCCGCCGCGACGTTGCCGAAACAGCACGGGCCCCGATGTTTCCAAACGCACGGCTATCGCAACACCCAGCATTACCGGCGCCAGAAAGACCAAAGCGGCGCCAGCGATTGCAACGTCAGTGATGCGCTTCACGGCGCCGCCAACCGGCCGCGCCGGTTTCTTTGGATGACGGGCGGCGGCGGGATGAATCGCGTGGATCGGCGGCGGCGAAAATTCTACGCCGCGCTCGAGTCCGCCTTGATAGATCTTCTGTCTAACGCCAACGACTGCCATGCGAAACCTCACCTAAATCGAGGTTTTACGAGAATAAGCGAGCGACTAATCTTTCCCGCAGCGCACCATACCGCGTTGCGGCGGCGTGTTCGGTGAGCGAAATCACATTCGGCATTTCGCGCGGTCGATGAAGTTCGCCCATATTTAAAAATGATAAGTTCATGCGTAACTGCACGTACGGCGCGAGTTTGTTCGATCAAGGGAACCCCTGAGCAATATTCCGGCGCTCGCCTCAAAGGGTGTGCAACCCTTCAGCATTCCCCAAAAATAGATTCGCCCAGGGGGGGATTCATATTTGTGTTGCGGCGCACTCGTACCAGGGATGGTTAAGAGGTGCGCAGGTGACGGGAAACATCTTTTTAGCGGTCCCTGAGGTCAGCGTCAGCGAAGCCGACAGCGCCGTTTTAGTCACATTCGAACGCACCGGCGATCTCAGCGGCGCTGTGACGATAACGTACGGTGTTACCGAGGAAAATGCGGACGAGGGCGCCGATTATATCGGCCCGTCCGGCACCGTGGTTTTGGAAGCTGGCCAAGCGCGCGTTAGCGTACCAATCACGATCCTGAACGACGCGTTCGGCGAGCCTACGGAAACCTTCGTCGTCTCGCTTATTCACGTCGACAATGGCTTCATCGAAGCGCCCCGGACGCTGCGCGTTTCGATCCTCGACGATGAGATCCCGATCATCGATCCGCCCGAACCGCCTGCGGTATCCAATTACAACGTGTCGATGCAGGAGGTGCTTTCTGGCCTCAATGCGCCGATCAAACTTGAGTTCAGCCAGACCAATCCGTCGCTCGCCTACGTCGCGGAGAAGGGCGGCGTTATCAAATGCTTTGATATCACCACCGGCGCGCAGCTCTCAGTGTTCCTCGATCTCAGCGCGCAAGTGAACGACATCCAAGATCGCGGCTTGATGGACATCGCGTTCCATCCCGATTTTGCGAATAATCCCTATTTCTACGCATTTTTCATCGTCGACCCCGCGGGAACCGCTGGGCAGTCGGGCAATGCCGGCGCCGATGGGGGAGGGAACCGCTACGCCTATGTCGAGCGCTTCACCGCCGACCCGGCGACCAACTTCACAACAATTGTTCCCGGCAGCGGCGTCGTCATCGTCGGACAGACTGGTCAGACCTTAGGCGACATCAATGGCGGCGGCGCCATCGACAGCACCGAGCCCGCCAATGTGGGCTTGGCCGCCTCGGATCAATATCTCAATCCAAACGCCGCAACGCCGCCGACCGTCATCGATGGGTTCAAGCAAAACTACATCAAGGTGGATTCGCTCTCCCATGCGGGCGGATCACTCGCGTTTGGCCCCGATGGCGCGCTCTATGTCGGCATCGGCGACGGCACATCGTTCAATTTCGCCGATCCGCGCACCGCCAATGTGCAGAACCTCAACTCGCTTTCGGGCAAGATCATTCGCATCGATCCGCTGACCGGGCAGGGCCTCGCGGACAACCCGTTTGTTGAGCCCGGCATGTCGCTCGACACCAATGCGGCGAAGGTCTTCCAACTCGGCATCCGCAACCCCTTCTCGATGGGGTTCACACAGGACGGCCGGCTCTTCATGACGGAGACCGGATGGAACTCCTATGAGGAGATAAATAGCGGCCTGCCAGGCGCAAATTTTGGCTGGCCATATTATGAGGGGGGAGATGCCGGCGTTCTCCGAACGACGACAATCTATCGCGATCTTCCCTCGGCAAGCGCATTTTACGAAGCCGTCGCCAATGGCGATATTGTCGTCACGCCGGCCTTCCGGAGCTGGGCGCATTCGAGCGGCGATCCCGGCTACCAATTTCAAGCCATCACCGGCGGTGATGTTGTTTACACCGGCGACAAGTATCCGGTCGCCTTCCTCAACAATTTCTTCTTCACGGATTTCTCGGACGGAGAAATCTTCTCGGTTGATACCAACAACCGGCAAGAAGTTGAGTTCCTCTACAAAATTCCAGGCGGCTTCGGACCGACCGACTACAAGCAGGGTCCGGACGGCTACGTCTATTATGTGGACCTGGTCACGGGCCATGTCGGGCGGCTGATCATCTCGCCGCCGCCGATCGATCCTGGCGCGGTGACATTGTCGGGCTCCGCGGCGCAAACGGGGCCGGGCGAATATGTGCTCACAACCACCGGTGGGCAGACGGGCGCCGTCACGTCATCGGCGCGGCTCGATCTGCGCGCGGACTTTTCGATCAGCTTTCAAATCCTGCTCGGCCAGAACGATGGCGGCGGCGATGGCGCTGGCTTCGTACTGCACAATGATCCCGGCGGCGCCGGCGTCATGGGCGAGGGCGGCAGCGGGCTTGGCCTGAATTACATCATCAACGGCCTCGGCATCGCGTTCGACACCTACGCCAACACCGAATTCGGCGAGATCAACAACGACAGCACGAGCTTCGTGGACACCGGCACCGGCGTCCGGACCGCGCCGGTCGATCTCGGCAATGTCGAGGACGGCATCTATCGCCAAGTGGTCGTCACTTGGGACGCCGAGACGTCCACGCTGAGCTACACCATCAATGGCGTGCTCGCGGGCGTGCTGACCGATCCCAATTTCACGCAGACCTATTTCGCCGGGTCCGAATTCGTGCATTTCGGCTTCACGGGGTCGACCGGGGGCGCGTTCAACGATCAGCGCGTCCGTGTTGGCGCGATCAACGCCACTTACGAGGGCGTCGCCGCCAATCATGTGCCAGTCGCGGTGGACGACGCCTTCGACGGGAGCGTCAATACGCCGATCATTTTGACCGGCACGGCGCTAACCGCCAACGATACGGACGCCGACCATGATGTGCTGGGCGTCGCCAGTGTCGGGAATGCGACGCATGGGACGGTGTCGCTGGTCAATGGCGTCATCACGTTCACGCCCGCCGCGGATTATGTGGGGCTTGCGACGTTCGATTATCTGGC
The DNA here is from genome assembly GCA_037200505.1 of Terricaulis sp. GTDB lineage: Bacteria > Pseudomonadota > Alphaproteobacteria > Caulobacterales > Aquidulcibacteraceae > Vitreimonas. The sequence goes on from JBBCFZ010000009.1 coordinate 94,894, forward strand.
GAGCGACGGCCACACCGGTGTCGACACAGGGCGCGTGACGCTCGACATCCGCGCGGTGACGCCGGCGGCGATGACGCTCGTGGGTTCAGCCGCGAGCGGGGCTGCCTCAGGCGAGTATGTGCTGACGACCACGGGCGGCCAAACGGGCGCGGTGACGTCAACTGGCCGGCTCGATATCCGCAACGATTTCTCGATCAGCTTTCAGATTTTGCTCGGCCAGAACGAAGGCGGCGGCGATGGCGCGGGCTTCGTGCTGCACAATGCCCCCGGCGGAGCGGGCGCGATCGGCGAGACCGGCGGGGGGCTTGGCCTGAACGCGATCCAAAACGGCCTCGGCATCGTGTTCGACACCTATTCCAATTCCGAACTCGGCGAGATCAACAACGACAGCACAAGTTTTGTGCGCACCAGCACCGGCGTGCGCACAGCGCCGGTGGATCTGGGGAACGTCGAGGACGGGCTCTATCGCCAAGTCATCGTCACGTGGGACGCCGACACCTCCACGCTGCGTTACACCATCAATGGCGTGCTGGTCGGCACATTGACCGACGCCAATATCGCGGCCGATTATTTCGGCGGCTCCAATTTCGTGCATTTCGGCTTTACGGGCGCGACGGGCGGGGCATTCAACGATCAGCGCGTGAAAATCGGCGCGGTGTCCGCGACGTTTGAGGGCGGCGGCGCGACCAATCACGCGCCAGTGGCGGTCGACGATCTCTTCGTCGGCAGCGCCAACACGCCGTTCACGCTCGCGAGTGCGGCGCTGACGGGGAACGATACCGACGCCGATAGCAATCCGTTGCTGGTCTCGAGCGTCTCGAACGCCGCGCATGGGACGGTGTCGCTGGTCAATGGCCTCGTCACCTTCACGCCGACCGCCGGCTATGTGGGGCTGGCGTCGTTCGATTATGCGGTGAGCGATGGGCATGCCGGCGCCGATACCGGGACCGTTACGCTCAGTGTTCGCGCGGTTACGCCCACGGCCGTGACCTTGGTCGGATCGGCGGCCAACGGGGCGTCGGCGGGCGAATATGTTCTGACGACGACTGGGGGCCAGACTGGCGCCGTGAATTCGTCCGGCCTGATCGATGTTCGCGCAAACTTCACGATCAGCTTCGCCATCCTGCTCGGCCAGAACGATGGCGGCGGGGATGGTGCGGGCTTCGTGCTGCAGGCCGGCGCGGCAAACGCGATCGGGCAAACCGGCGGCGGGCTTGGCCTCAATGGCATCGCCAATGGCTTGGGCATCGTCTTCGATACCTACAGCAATTCCGAATTCGGCGAGATCAACAACGACAGCACCAGCTTCATGAGGACGGCGACCGGCGTGCGCACCGCGCCGGTCGATCTCGGCAATGTCGAAGACGGCGCGTACCGCCAGGTCACCGTGTCGTGGGATGCGGCCACGCACACGCTGAGCTACAGCATCAATGGCGTGGTGATGGGCGTGCTCACCGACGCCAATCTCGCGGCGAATTATTTCGGCGGCGCCAGCCTCGTGCATTTCGGTTTCACGGGCGCGACGGGCGGAGCGTTCAATGAACAGCGCGTGCGCATCGGCGCCGTGGACGCGACCTTCGGGGTCATCAATCATGATCCCGTCGCGGGCGACGACAGCGCGATTGCGAACTTCAATACGCCGCTCGTGATAAACGCGGCCACTCTGCTGGCGAACGACACGGATTCAGACGGCCACACGGTGGCCATCACCAGCGTTTCGGGCGCGGTGAACGGAAGTGTCTCGTTTGCGTCGGGGCAGGTCACCTTCACGCCGACCGCGAATTTCGTGGGCGCCGCTTCTTTTACTTACGCCGTGAACGATGGTCATGGCGGCGCCGATACCGCGGTCGTCAGCATCAATGTGCGCCCCTCGCCCGTGCCGGTCGCGGTCGCGGACACGTACGCGCTGGATGAAGATACCTCGTTCGCATCCTCCTCGACGCGCAATGTGCTTGCGAACGACACCGACAGCGACACGGCGAACAATCTGCTGACGGCGTCTTTGGTGACGGGCCCCGCGCACGGCACGCTTTCGCTCACGTCCAACGGTCGTTTCACCTACAGCCCTGCGGCGAATTTCTCGGGAACGGACACGTTCACATACCGCGCCAGCGACGGGACAAACCAGTCGGCGCCGGCGACCGTCACCATTACGGTGCGCCCGGTCAATGATCCGCCTGTGCTGACCTACAACAATGGCCAGAACACCACGATCACGATCCTTGAAAACACCTCGCCCTTGTTGGCGCAGGTGGGCGCGACGGATATCGACGGCGACACCATCAGCTACAGCCTGACAGGCGCGGACGCGGCGCGCTTCAGCGTGGGCGCCAACGGCGTAATCCGTTTTCTGGCGGCGCCGAACTTTGAATCGCCCACCGACGCGGACGCTAACAATGCATATATTTTCACCGTCGAGGCGCGCGATCCCGGCGGGCGCACGGACACCCAGCAGCTCACCATCCGCGTGACGGATGTGGCGGAGAGCGCCGTCATCAACGGCACGACTGGCAACGATACAAATCTGCGCGGCACGGCCAATTCGGACATCCTGCAAGGCAATGCCGGCGCAGATACTGTCTCGGGCCTGGACGGGAACGACACGTTCCGCGCCACCGCAAGCGACGGCAACGACACTTATAGCGGCGGCGCCGGGTTAGACACGGTGGACTTCAGCGCCATCAGCGTCGCGGTCACCATCAATTTGAACACCAACAGCGCGCAGAGCACGAGCACGGGAACCGACACCTTGTCGGCAATCGAGAATGCGATTGGCGGTTCTGGCGCCGACACCATCATAGGCAATGCAAGCGTCAATCGTCTGCAAGGCGGCGCCGGCAATGACGTGCTGACGGGCAATGCGGGCGCCGACGCGTTCGTGTTCACGCCGGGATTCAGCACGGACCGTATTACCGACTTCGCCGATGCGAGCACCGGCGATCAAGATATGCTCGATTTATCAGCGTTTGGCTTTGCGAACGTCGCGAGCGTGCTTTCGCATGCGACTCAAGTCGGCGCTGACACCATCATCGATGTGAGCGCAACGGATCACTTGATCTTGTCGTCGTTCACTTTGGTCAATCTGGGGGCGGATGATCTTCTCTTATGATGGGAATGCTGGGGACAGAAAGCGGGACTGCGGAGAAGGCGTCGGGACACTCGTCTCTGCGCGCGCTTCGCCGCTGTCATTTGCTCGCGCCGGTTGACGCCGAACGCCTCGCTTTTGTGCACAAGGGCGGCGAAGTGCGGAGCTTTGCCGCCGGCGAGGTGATGGCGGCCGACGACACCAGCGAGCGCAGCGTGTTCTTCGTGCTGAGCGGGCGGTTTCGCGTTTCGATGATGACGCCTTCGGCGCGCTATGTCGCGATCCGCAATGCGGGGCCCGGCGACCATTTTGGCGAGATCGCTCTCTATACTGGGCAAGGCGAGCGTGAATTCTATGTGCAGTGCGATCAGCAGGGCGCATGCTTCCTGATGCCGGAGCGGGCCTTCCGCGAACTGGTGCGGGAATGCCCGGAGATCGTTGACGGCGTTCTGCAGGCGATCTCCGCGGACGCGACCATGCGCGCTGAGCGCATTTATGAATTTGCGACGCTTAATCTGCGGTTTCGCCTGCTGGCGGAACTTGTGCGCCTGGGCCGGCATGGGCGCCATGACGGGGTCTGCGCGATCGTGGAACCCGCGCCCACGCATGAGGCGCTGGCCGCGCAAGTGGGTTCGAGCCGCGAAGCGGTGACGCGTCTGATGCAGGCGTTCGTGAAGCAGAATCTGCTGCGCGTTCCGCGCCGCGGCGTGATCGAGATCGTCGATCTCGATCGCATGATCGCGACGGTCGCGCGCAAAACGGGGATTGGGCGCTCACATGGAGCGCGGCTGGATTTGTGATGGAAGAACCAACTGGGGCCGGAGAGATGGGGATCTCGCAAGTACCGTTCTACCGCCACGCACTGACCGCTGACGCCGCCGCGTCGGTTGCCGAGGTGCTGCAGAGCCCTTTCCTGACGACCGGGCCACGTTCCGGCGCGGTTGAAAAACAATTGTGCGCCTTCTTCGACGTGCCGCATGCCAAGCTCGTGTCGAGCTGGACGCAAGGCGCGGTCGCCACTTTGCTGGCGCTCGATATCGGTCCAGGCGATGAAGTGATCGTGCCGGCCATGACGTTCGTGGCGACTGCAAATGTCGTGAAGCAGGTCGGCGCGACGCCGGTGTTTGTCGATGTCGACCCGGCGACCCTGCTGATCGATATTGCGGCGGTTAAAGCCGCGCTGACGGCGCGTACCAAAGCCGTAATTCCCGTGCATCTTTACGGCCAGATGGCCGATATCCAGGTTCTGCGCGTCGCGATCGGCGCGGATGTGTCGATCATCGAGGACGCCGCGCACTGCTTTGAAGGCACGCGCAATGGCCGCCGCCCTGGGCAGGATGGGGACGCGGCGATCTTCTCCTTCTACGCCACCAAGAATGTCACGTGCGGCGAAGGCGGCGCCGTGATCACGCGCCACAAGGCGCTCGCCGATACGCTGACGCAAACGTGCCTCCACGGCATGTCCGCGGGCGCCGCTAAGCGCTTCGAGGGCGGGCGTTACAATCATTGGGACGTCGCGCGGCTTGGCGTGAAAGCGAATTTGCCGGACTTGCTTGCCGTGCTGCTTGGTCCGCAAATCGATACGGTGGAGCAGCGCCGGAAGGAGCGCGAGGCGCTCGCCTTGCGCTACACGCGCAAGCTTTCGCAGACACCGCTAACGATCCCCCGCATCGAGGATGGCGGCGTTTCCGCGTTTCACCTGTTCCCAATCCACGTGCCCAATGGCATGCGCGACAAGGCGCTGCAGATTCTCGGCGAACGCGGCATCGGCGCGACCGTGAATTATCGCGCGGTCACGGAGCTCACGCTTTATCGCAACGATCCCGTGGTGCGGAAGGGCCGCTTCCCGCATTCCGTGGCGTGGGGTGAAGGCACGCTCACGCTGCCGTTGTTTCCGGGGCTTACCGAGGCCGAGCAAGATTATGTGTGCGATGTTGTCGTGAAAGAGATCGCGCCGCTGCTGACAGACCGCACCACCGCCAAGAAGAGGCATGCACTATGAGCGAGCTTGTCACTGTCACCGGCGCCGGGGGGTATGTCGGGTCAATCCTGGTGGGCCGCTTGTTGCGCGCGGGATACGCCGTGCGGGCGATCGATCGTTTCTTCTTCGGGATGGAGCCGCTCGACATTTATCGCCATCACCCGAAGCTCGATGTGCGGCAGCAGGATATTCGCCAGCTCGCGCCGGGCGATCTTGAAGGCAGTTGGGGCGTGATCGATCTTGCCGCGCTCTCGAACGATCCGAGCGGCGATCTCGATCCTGAGCTCACCTTCCAGATCAATCAGCGCGGCCGCATCAATCTGGCGCGCGCGGCGAAACTCGCTGGCGTGCGGCGTTATGTGATGTCGAGCTCGTGCTCGGTGTATGGCGCGGGCAGCGAAGCCAATCTCACCGAAGACAGCGAGCTCAATCCGCTGACGGCGTATGCGAAGAGCTGCGCGGCGGCCGAAGAGGTTGTGCGCGGGCTGAACGGGCCGGAATTTACCTCGACAGCGCTCAGGCTCTCGACCCTGTTCGGTCTTTCGCCCCGTATGCGGTTCGACCTCGTGGTCAACGCCATGACGCTGGATGCCGTCAGCAAGCGCGTCATCAGCGTGAGCGGCGGCCAGCAATGGCGTCCCTTGGTTGGCGTGACGGACGCTGCGCGCGCCTTCATCGCGGCGCTCGAAAGCGCGCCGGGCGCCATCGGCGGCAATGTGTTCAATATTGGCCTCTCCAATTTGCAGGTCATCGATGTCGCGGCGGTGGTGCGTGAAACCGTGCCGGGGCCGGTCGATGTGGTGGTGAAGGCGGTGGAGAGCGATGCACGCAATTACAGCGTCTCGTTTGAGCGCGCCGCCGCTTCCATCGGCTTCACGGCCAAGCAAACTTTGCGCGATAGCATCCTTGAGATCGCCGCGGCGTTGCAGGAGTGGCGCGTGCGCACCGATGATCGCACAAGGACCGTGGTGTGGTACCAGCAGCTGCTTGCCAAGGGCGGCGCAGGGCTCACTTACGCGGCGCCAAACCAGAATGAGAGCGGGCCGAGCATCACCGCCGTTAATTCGTGAGCTAACGCTCGTCAGTTAACTTGAGTCCGGTGAGCCGGCGCAATTCGGCAAGCTGCGCGCTGGGTTCATGCAAGTGCGCGATGGCGCGCTCCAGCTCCAGCACCTTGGCGTCGACCAGATAGCGATACCAAAAACCTTGCAGGCCGTGATAGATCGCGCCCTCCTTGCCGTCGAGAAAGCCGAACTGCCAGAAATAGCGGTAAAGGAAATAGAGCGTGGGCCCGACGCCAAAGGGCAGCTTGTTGTAGACGCCTTCCTTCAACCGCCGCTTGCGCGCCGCTTGCGCGGAGGCGGGTGCGCGTTCCCCGCGCGAGAAGAGGCCGTGGCGATTGGCGAGGACTTCGACCGCTTCCTTAGTGGCGTAACTATTGTGTTTGGCGGTGAAAAAGCCGATGTCGCCGAGGCTGATGTCCGCAAAGCCGCCGTCGAACGTGACCGTCTCGCCGTGTGAGAGCACGACATGCTCGTCCATCCAGCGCTGCTCCACGCTGCCAACGCCGCATCGCCAGATGCGCAGAAGGATAAGCGGATAGCGGCCGCCATGCTTGATCCAGCGGCCTAGGAAGACGTGCTTGCGCTTCAGATTCACGCCGGTGACCTCCAGCGGCAGCGTGTCGAGGCGCGCGGCGATGGTGCGTGCGAGATCGGGTTCGATCACCTCGTCGGCGTCGAGCCGCATGATCCAATCGGCTTTGATCGGCGCGTTCTCAAGGCCCCACTGAAACTGCGCGGCGTGATTGACGAAGGCGTGAACCAGCACTTGCGCACCCTTGGCGCGTGCGATTGCGGCAGTGTCGTCGGTTGATCCGGAATCGATGATGTAGATATCCGACGCGATCCCAGCGACGGAGTCGATGGCGCGCCCGATATGGTGCGCTTCGTTGAATGTGAGAATGACGACGGCGAGGGTCATCACCTAAGCCCCAGCCCAAGTTAGCCTAGTTCTTAACGGCACGAAATTGGTCCTGTCGAGGGAGCGCGCCTTTGGGCACGCTCTCTGCGCTTGATTGCTCAAGGGCGCGCCGCTCGCACTCGCGCGCTTGGCGAAGCCGCGCTTGCGGCTTCGCCTCTGCTATTCGTCGGCGACGCGCGCCGCGGTCACGGTAATGTGGGCCCTGGAGGATTTTGGATGCGATTGAACCACGGTTTCGTTTTGACGTTGGCGTTTTGCGCGGTTGCCGCTTGCGACCCGGCGCGAACCGAGGCGCCGGCGGCGCCGGAGGTCAGTGTATCGGCGCCGGATGACGGGCAGGCCGTGGCGTGCATGGCGTATCTGAGCTTGCAGGGCAGCGCCGTCGCAGCGGGGACCGCGCAAGGCGATGTGGCGGCGTTGGACGCCGCGCAAGCTGTTTGGCGGGCTGAAGCGGCGAAAAGCTATTCGCAGGACGAGTTGGCTCAATTCTTCGCCAGCAGCGTCGCCGTGTTTGATGACACGCCCGCCGAGGAACTCGCGGCCGAGGCCGCAACCTGCCTATCGACTGCGCCGGCGCCGTAGCGCGGCGTCACGCGAAGCGCGATTTTGGGATGTGGGTGACGCGGCAGGCGAGGTCGGCTTCGCCGGAGGCGACGACATAGTGATCGCCGGCGTCGGCGATCCCCGTCGTGAACACGACATTGGTGATGTACATCTTGTCCTGCAGCGGCGCGGTCAGGCTGGGACTGGCGTCGAGCAGGGGCTCTTCTTCGAGGCGCAGAATGTGCGCGGGGTTTTCGGCGTCGAGCAGGGCCCAGAAGGTTCGGTAGATGCCGACGACGTCGAGCGGCGCGACGCCATGATAGAGCATCAGCCAGCCTTCCGGAGTGAGGATGGGCTGTGCGCCGCCGCCGACTTTCATCGTGATGAGTGAATCTTTCCGCGCGCGAATGAAAGGCGCCTCGTGCGGCTTCCAGTGAAGGCCATCGGGTGAGGTCGCGAGATTGATCGAGGGGCCGGCATGAAAGAGGCTGTCGGGCGGGTAAAGAAAATAGAGTTCGCCCATCGGCCGCGTCAGCGCCCAGAATTGGCCGCCGATCCTGCCCTCGAAATAGAGCATGTCCTTGTTCTGGTGATCGAGCACCAAGCCGCGCGGCGTGTAATTCAAGCCGTCCCGCGATGTGTAGAGGCATGTGCCGTGGCGTTCGGCGCTGACGCTGCAGGCGGTCAGATAATAGGTTCCGTCGATCAGGGAGATGCGCGCGTCTTCAACGCCGTATTGTTGATAGTCGGCCTGTGGCGCGATGATCTTGTCGTAGTGAACGCGGATGATCTCAAGCCCGTCCGCGCTCGTCTCCACCGGCAGGAGCCAGGAGAGCGATGTCAACGCCATGGATTTGTAGAAATGCGTGGCCAATTGGAATTTGCGCGGATCGCGCGTGTCGAGCGCATCGGTTGGATAAGCGTCGAGTACGTAACGTCCATCGCCCGCCCAACGCAGCGCGTGCGCGTGGCCGCCTTGAACCGGATCGCGGAGCGCTTCAGCGACTCGCACCATCAAAAGCAGATTGCCGTTCGGCAGGCGCGTCATGCCGGGATTGAATGCGCCGAGCACGAAGGTTTCCGCGCCGAGCGCATCGCATGACGCACGCAAGGGCGATCGCGCGAGATCGACATCGTCGGGGCCGAACACCATTCGATCGGGAAAATCCACGCGCGCGCCTTCAGTTTCGGGGCCAATTCGGGCCGCCCAAGGGCAAACAAGGGAGGTCTGGCGCGGTTCCGCCGTTAGCCCTGGAGCGCGGTGAACGCGTGTGCGAGGTCGTCGATCAGATCGTCTGGATGCTCGAGGCCGATCGAGAGGCGGATGATCTGACCTTCGGCGCGCCATGGCGCGGCGGTGCGCACGATGGCGCCATCCGACGGCACGGCCAGACTCTCAAAGCCACCCCAAGAAAAGCCCAGCGCGAAGAGCGCGAGGCTTTCCATCATGGCCGTGACGCGGTCGGCGGGCGCGGGGTTCAGGATGAAACTGAACACGCCCGATGAGCCGGTGAAATCGCGCCGCCAGAGCGCATGATCGGGCGAGGCGGGCAGAGCCGGATGAAGCACGCGCGCGACTTCCACGCGCTCCGCGAGCCATTGCGCGATGTGGAGCGCTGAGGCGCTTTGGCGTTCCAAACGGAGCGCGAGAGAGCGCAATCCGCGCAGCACGAGGTAAGCATCATCGGGCGCGGCGCCGAGACCGAGTTCCTTGTACACAAGCCGCACACGCGTCGCCCATTCCGGCGTTGCGGAGATCACCGCGCCCATGAACGCGTCGGCGTGACCCGACTGATACTTGGTGAGCGCTTGCACGGAGAGATCGGCGCCGTGAACGAACGGTTTGAAATAAATACCGGCGGACCAAGTATTGTCGATGATGGTTGGCACACCCCGCGCGCGCGCGGCGGCGGTGATTGCCGGTACGTCTTGCACTTCGAACGTGATCGAGCCAGGTGATTCCAGAAAAACGCCGCAGGTGCGCTCATTGATGAGATCGGCGATGCCGGCGCCGATGCGGGGATCGTAATAGCGCGTCGTGACGCCCAGCCGCTTCAGTGTGCGGTCGCAGAAACGGCGCGTTGGACCATAAACGGAATCGGTGACGAGGAATTCGCCCCCACCGCGTGCGATCGTGAGGATTGCAAGCGTGCAAGCCGAGAGCCCAGAGGGCGCGAGCGTTGCGCCCGCGCCGCCTTCGATCGCGGCGAGCGCTTCGGCCAGCGCTTCCTGGATCGCCATGCCTTCGAGCGCGTAGGTTTTCTTCGGCGTGTTGTAGAGATCGGCGACGTGATCGATCGCGAGCGTGGTGGCGTGGTGAACCACCGGATTGATCGCGCCGTCAAAGCGCGCGGTGTCGCGGCCCGCGAGCGCGAGTTGTGTTTCAAGGCGCAATTTGGAGCGATCTAACATGCGTTTGGTCATGCGCCCGCCGCGACAGGCGTGTCAGGCAGCGCGCCCCACTCGGCCCAGGAGCCGTCATAGATCGGCGCGTCCCAGCGTCCGAGGCGCGCCAGCGCCAGTGCGATGATCGCGGCGGTGATGCCCGAGCCGCACGTGCAGACGACCGGCGAGCGCCCCGTGACGCCGTGTTCGGCGAAGACTTTTTCCAGCTCTTCCTTCGAGCGCATGACGCCATCGCTCACCAGCGCCGCGACGGGAATGTTGAGCGCGCCTGGCATGTGGCCAGACTTGAGACCGGAGCGCGGCTCGGGCGCTTCGCCGCTGAAGCGCGCGGGCGGACGCGCATCGAGGATCATGGCGCGGCCGGTTTGCACGGCCCAGCGCATGTCGGAGAGATCGCGCACCAGATCGGCGCGGTAGCGCGCGGTGAAGTGGCGCTCCATGCGCTGCTGGGGCGGCTCGCTCTCGATTGGAAAGCGCGCGGCCTCCCACGCAGGAAAGCCGCCATCGAGGACGGCGACATCTTCATGCCCCATGGCGCGAAACATCCACCAGACGCGCGCCGCGGAGAAGATGCCCTGATTGTCATAGACGACGATGCGCGCGCCATCGCCGATGCCGAGCTTGCGGACGCGGGAGGCGAACTTCTCTGGCGTCGGCAGCATGTGCGGTAGGGCCGTCTCCTTGTCGGATATGTCGTCGATGTCGAAGAAGATCGCGCCCGGGATGCGCCGCTCGGCGTAAAGCGCGCGCGCGTCGCGGTGATCGCCGGGGAGAAACCAGCTCGCATCGAGCACGCGCAAATCGGGCGCTTCGAGGCGTTCGGCGAGCCAGCGGGGCGTGACCAGCGGGTCGGGTTGAGAATCCGGCATGACGCGAGGCTAGGCCGCCCGTTGGCGCGCTTCAACCGCCCGGTTTAGTTCGCGGCGGTTTCGGCGCGTGGGCCGGCATAGAAGGTGAGAGTGAGGTCGCGGCCATTGGAATAGTTCTGGCCGGCGACTTGGCCGAGGCGCACCGGCGTTTGGCCTGCCGCTCCCATGGCTGTGAGGAAAAGCGCTTCATCGTCTCCGCCGAGCAGCGCGACATCGCAACCATTGCCGGCGCTGAGGATGGTCGCGGCGCGTTCGCCATCCGCCAGGATCGTGTCGGTCCCAACGAGATAGATCATGCTGGGCTCCGCATAAGGCCCGCTGATCAGGATGGAGCTGTCGCACGGTTTTACGCGCGCAAAGGTCTCGTTGATCTGGCGGCTGAGCCAGACGCGCTGGAGCGACGGCGCAACCGTTCCGAACAGAGCCGGCAGCAGCACGAAGGCGGCGAGTGTCGCGGTGACGAGCGTCAAAATATTGCGACGGCCCCGCGCGACGCGCCAACACGTCCAGAGCCAGAGCGCGCCAGCGATAACGCCGATGATCACGGCGTAGATTTTCTTGGTGCTGTCAAACTCGAGCGCCGCGTAAGGCAGCAGCGCGCAGAACACGAGACCCATCAGCGCGGCGATGGTGGCGAGCGCGCCCGTGATGAAGCCGGGCTTGCGCGCCAGGAAGCCAGCGCTGGCGACGAGCGCTGCGGCGGTGATCGCGGCGATCGCGGGATAGGTCGGCAGCACATAGTGCGGGAGCTTGGTGGCGATGAGTTCGAACATCGCCCAAGTCGGGAAGATCCAGCTCAGCAAGAACCGCACTTGCGGGGCGCGTCGGTTCGCCCAAGCAAACGGCGCGGCGAGGATCGCCAGCAATGCGCCTGGCCAGAACATCAGCGGGAACATCAGCAGGTGATAGCCGGGCGGCGCCGCGTGGCCCTGCTGTGCGTGGCCGACTTTGTAGAGCATGCTTTGACCAACGGCTTCGGAGAGGAAGGCGCCGTTGGTCTTGATGTTGATCGCGATCAGCCATGGCGCGGCGACGGCGAGCGTGGCGACGAGCCAGTAGGGGCGCAGGCGTCCGAGCCAGCGCACTTTGCGGTCCCACAGCGAGACGACAAGGATCGTGAACGCCACCACAAGCAGCGGGATCGGGCCTTTGAGCATGAGGCCAACGCCAAGCAACGCCCAAAACAGGATCGCTTGCCAATGCTTGAGCGGCTTGGTGTCGAGATAGGCTTTCAGCAGCAGGCCTTGCGCGGCGAGGATGGTGGCGAGCAAGGTCGCGTCGATCTTGGCGAGGCGCGCTTCTGTGTTGAGCAGCACGCAGGCCGCCATCATCACGCCGGCGACAACGCCTGCCGAACGCCCGAACGCCATTGAAGCGATCCACGCGGTGAGCAGCACCGAAAGCACCGCGCTGATCAGCGAGGGCAATCGATTGGCCCAGATTTCGCGGTCGGCGGCGCTGCTGAAGGTCGCGACGGAGATCGCTTGCAGCCAATAGATGCCGGCGGGCTGGAGGTGGCGTTCGGCGTCTTGGAAGCGGATGTCGATGAAGTCGCCGCTCTCCAGCATTTGCGCGGTGGCTTGGGCGTAGCGGCTTTCGTCCCGGTCCGTTGGCGGCAGGCTGCTCTGGCCCGGCAGGAACATGAAGAGGGCGAAGATCGCGAGCAGCGCATATGCGCCGAAGGAGAGCTTCGCCGCGGCGGCGGGTGTTTCCGGGCGCGGGGTTTGCGGGCGTGTGCGTGAGATGAGCCAGGCGACGCCGAAGAGATCGAAGATGCCAACGGCGGCGCGGCCGAGATTTGTGTATTTCGAGTCGCCGGACATGCGCTCGCGGTGCTCGACGCGCACATTGACGACATCGCGCCCGTGCGCCTTGGCGAGCGCGGGCAAGAAGCGGTGCGCGCCTTCGAAGACGGGAAATTGCAGAAAGAGATCGCGTTCGAAGGCCTTGAGGCCGCAGCCGGTGTCGGGGCAATCGTCGTTGAGCAGGCGCCGGCGCAGGCCATTGGCGAAGCGCGTGGCGAGCAGGCGCGCGAAACCGTCAAGGCGGCGGGCGCGCGCGCCGGCGACGAGAGGCTTCGGTTCGGGCGCGTCGCGGAGCGTTTGCGCGAGGCGGAGCGCGTCGCGCGGATCGTCCTGGCCGTCGGCGTCCATGGTGACCATAAAGCGGCCGCGCGCCGCTGCCGCGCCGCTGCCGAGCGCCGCCGACTTGCCGCGCCGGTAGGCTTGCCGCACCAGGCGCACACGCGGCGTGCGGTTGGCGCGTTCGAGCACGACAGCGGCTGTTTCATCCGTGCTGCCGTCGTCAACGACCACGATCTCGAAATCGAGCTGGCCATCCCAGAGCGTCAGGATTTCGTCCAGCACCGCGCCGATATTGCCGGCCTCGTTCAGCGCCGCGATGACGACGCTGAAGTCTGACGCGGGGGTAATGGAAGGCGGGGGCGTGTCCATGTGGCGGCTAGCCCTAGGTCGGACCGCGTTCCCGGGTCAAGGTTTGGTCCGGCAGGGCAGGCGTGCGCTCAGAGCGGCCTGATCTTGATGTTGCGAAACCAGACCTGGTCGCCGTGATCCTGGAGGGCGATGTGGCCCGAATGGGCGAGGCCATAATCGGGCATGTCCTTGAACTTGCTGGCCGCGACCAGCGCGCGCCATTCGGGCGTCCACAGATCGTATTCGACCACGAGCTGGCCGTTCAGCCATTGCTGGACGTGGCCATGGTTCACGATGAGGCGGACATGGTTGAACTCGCCCACCGGCAACGCGGCGGGAACGCGCGCGGGGTGGAGATCATAGTTCGCGCCGGCGCGGTGGCTCGGGAGCGCGCCATCGCTGTGGCGTGCGTCGTCGAGGATCTGCATCTCCGGGCCGGTGTGATAAATTCTCTCATGGTCGCCTTCGACGACATTGAAGAAAACGCCGCTATTGCCCGCGGGCGCGATCTTCCAATCGAACTGCAACTCGAAGTTTTCGAACTGATCGACGGTGACGATGTCGCCGCCGCCCGCTGCCGTGACGGTGAGTGCGCCATCGACGGCCCGCCAGCGCGGATCGATCGTGGCGCTGCGGAAATTGCGCCAGCCGGCGGTGGTGCTGCCGTCGAACAGGAGGCGCCAACCCTCGGCGCGTTCCGCGGCGGTCAGTGTGTTGAGCGCCGCGGGCTCAGTTGTCTGCGTTGAGGCGCAGCCGAGTGTGGCGAGGCAGGCAAGGGCGATGACCCAGCGACGTGAAACGCTCATGGGCGAACTCCCTAGATGAAGCCGACATTGGTGTTGGAGAAATTGCCGATATTGGGCAGCACGCTTGGCAACTCGCCCTCGGAGACGCCGAACCAGCGCGCGAGCGTGGCGGCGTATTGATCGACCGCCGTGCTGGGCAGGAGCCGGCCTTGGCCGACTTGATCGTCGCTCGAGATCGAGACTCGCGGCGCCGTGCCGTAGAAGCGCCCGCCATTGACCGCGCCGCCGACGATGAAATGGTGGCCGCCCCAGCCGTGATCCGAGCCATCCGAGTTGGACGCCAGCGTGCGCCCGAAATCGGAGGCGGTGATGGTGGTGACCTTGTCGGCGACGCCCATTTCGACGGTGGCTTGGTAGAATGAGCCAATGGCTTCATCGACGCGGGCCATCAGCGTCGGGTGATCCTGCATGAGCAGGTTGTGATTGTCGAAGCCGCCGAGCGAGACGAAAAACACTTGGCGGCGCGAGCCGAGCGCCGTGCGGGCGCCGATCAGGCGCGCCACGATCTGCATCTGGTTCGCGAGCGGGTTTGGCGTGCCGTCGGTATCGAAAGGCGTCGTGAGCGCGACATTGTTCAGCGCGCCATTGACGATGCCCTCCATCTGGATCGAGCGGCGCGTGACAGTGGTGAATTCGTTTTCGAGCACGTGGGTGCGGTTGGCGGTGATCAGGGTGTTGAGCGCATCGCGTATCGCGGTCGAGCCATAGGGCGGCTGCGCCAGTGCATTGATGCGGATCGCGCCCGAGGTGCTGATTTGATATTGCAGTGCATTGCGGCCCGACACGAAGACGGCGTTGCCGGTGGCCGAGATGCAGGTGAGCAGCGAATTGCTGTTGCTGGAGAGCGCCAAGTCTCCCATGCGACCGCCCCAGCCGATGGTGGCGCCTTCGCTGCCGAGCGCTTGCCAGACCGATTGCTGGTCGTTGTGCGAGAAAAGTTTTGGCGGCAACGGATAAAGCGCGCGGTTGGAGCTGTTATATTGCGCAAGCGTGAGCGGCACGACCAGTGGGCCGACATTGAGCTGGATCGCAAGGCGCCCAGCGTCGAACAATTGCTTCATGCGCGGCATCGTGGGCGCCAGCGCGTATTGCAGATTATCCGTGAGCACCTGGCCGCCGGAGGGCGTCAGCGCCGTGGCGGTGAGTTCGTTGCGCCCGTAAGCGATGCCGCCGCGCGTGCGGCCAGCGCCGCCGCCGCGAATGGTGCTGTATTGGTCATAGTTGGCGAGATCATATGGCACGACGGTGTTGGAATAATCGTTGCCGCCATAGAAGAAGATGCAGACCAGGGCGCGATAATCGGTGCTGTTGAAGGCGGCGGCCTCGCCCATGCTGGCGAGGTTCATGGCGAACGGACCGCCCGCCGGCCCAGGATGCCCAATTGCGCCGCGCGCTTCAGGAGAACGCGCCGTGTTGGAGAGAGGGGATTGGTTGGCGGCATGGCTATTTCTGGATCAGATATTCGGGCGCGCTCAGAATGAGCAGGCACGCGGCTGAGAGCAGGTTGAGCTTGTCGGCTTCGGCGCTCGTGGAGGTGACATTGAGGCTCGCGAGCGCGGTTTGGATGCGCGTCACCGTGTCGGTGGAGAGCTGGTTATTCGCGAGCCGCAGATTGAACCACGCGACCGTCGCCGGAACGTCATGCGCGATGGGGAGCACCGCCGCATAAGTCGGCACGAAGTCGTTGTAGCCCCAGCGCGTCATCCATTGCAGGAAGTTGATCGTCCCCGCCGTGGTGGTTTCGTTGTGCAGCTGGAATTCCGGCGCCAGCCGATCATTGTCCGCAAGCACAGTGTGCGGCGGGATGTAACCCGGGCGGAAGAAGTTGAACACGGAAGGCGAACGCAGCGGGCTTTGCCCGAGTGCGATGTCGCTGCCGGAGAGATCGTAGATTTCGTACGCGTTCCCGGTGAAGCCCACCGTGCGCGCCCATTGCACGAGGCGCACGATCGGCTCGCGCAGCTTGCCGGACATGGTGCTTGAAGCGTCAGGCGCCGCGCGCGCTTCGGGGTCTGTGAGAATGGCGCGCCAGACGGCGCGGAGATCGCCCCGCACGCCCGAGCCGTTATTGTTGAAGGCCGCGGTGACGCGTCCGACATAAGCCGGGCTCGGGTTCGAGGTGACGAGCCGCTGGATCATCTGTTTGCCGAAGAAGGGTCCGACATTGGGATGATTGAAAAGCGCGTCGAGCGCGATGCGGAGCGCATCGGCGCCGGGGGTGTTCGCGGGGATCGATGTGCCGAGGAAACTTACCGCCAGGTTCGAGTGATTGGATGGCGTCAGGCGCATCGGATTGGTGGTGAAATGGGTGCTGGGGATGGAGTAATTCACCCAACTGACGGGCGTGTACGTGCTGCCGGTGAAATCGTGATCGTAGCCCGTGAACACGCGGGCCAAATTGGTGATGTCGCTTTGGCCGTAGGTCTCGATCGGCGCGCCGCCCGAACTGAGCCGTTCAGTGCCGTCGGCGTTCAATTCATAGAGCCCAATCGTGAAGAGCTGCATGATCTCGCGGGCGTAATTCTCGTCCGGCTGGCGCCCGCTTGCGGCGTCTTCCTTGAGATTGCCCTTGGTGTTGAGGAAAAAACCCATCGCCGCGTTGAGCGTGACTTGCTCCAGCAAAGTGCGGAAATTGCCGAACGCATTCGCGACCAAGAGGTCCCAGTACGCGCCGATCATGTAAGGGGGATAAAATCCGTCGATCGGGCTTAAGGACACGACGAACATTTCAGAGAGCGCGAGCGCGCAGCGTTTGCGCATCTGGTCCGGCGCCGTGAGCAGCTGGTTCCAGATCATGAAGTCGCCGAATTGCGGCCAGAAATACCGCTCTTCGGAGGTGATCGAATTGTAGCCCTTGCTGTTCAGCCAGGCGATTCCGGTCTGGCCCTGCGTGCCGCCGAATTGTGCGTTCAGCCAGGCGGCAAAACCGATCGAACGCACGGAGGCGATGTCATTGTCGGGCGCGCTGAACTGGGCTTGCGTCAGGAAGCGCGCGGCCTCGGTCTCGGTCGCGAGCGGTACGGGAGGAGGCGGAGGGGGAGGCGAGGTTCCGCCACCTCCACCGCCGCCGCCACCACCCCCGCCGCAGGCGGCGAGTGAGCCGGCGGCCGCCAGGGCAAGAGGGGTCTTTGCGGCGTGGAACGGCGCTCCGGCGGCTTCGGCCACGGGCGTCCAAGTCACGGTTTCCGCGTGACTTTCCTGCGGCTCCTCACGAGCCGTTGTTTCGCGATCTGACGTCACCTTCCCCGCCGGCTTTTTGTTGTTGTGCCTCAGCGTCCTAACTAAGCCGGGCAAATCGTAATCGCGCAAGAGCGCGCGCCTGTCCCGCGCAGCCAAAAGCGCGCTCGCGCAACCCCAGGCACTGAACCGAACGGCAAACACCCCCGTAGAGGATGAGGCGGCGGTGCTTTGCCTCGAAGGGAATTTGCGATGCGATCCATTGCCTGCGCCGCCTTGGCCCTCGCCGCCATTTCCGCGCCGGCCGCGCATGCCGCCGCGCCCGGCCGGCTCGAATTTGAACTTCTACGCAACGGCCATCCGGACGGCCGGCACATCGTGGAGGTAACGCAAACGCCGGCGGGGTTTAATGTCAGCACGGCGGTGACGATCCGCGTGCGGGTCGGGCCGCTGACCGTCTTCCAATATGAACAGCGCTGCCGCGAGACCTGGGCGCAGGACGCACTGGCGTCTCTCGCATGCGCGACCACCAAGCAGGGGCGGCGCAGCGAAGTCGCCGCGCGGCTTGCCGATGGGCGCATGCTGGTGACTGGCGCCTCCGGTGAGACGCGCTTCCCGCTCGCGGCGCTGCCGACAAGCTGGTGGACCAAGCCGCCCGTGTTCAACGGCGCAATGATCGACACCGAGACGGGCCGCGCCATGAATGTGCGCGTCACGCATGTCGGCCGCGAGACGCTCACGATCGGCGGCGAACGCGTGGCGGCCGATCATGTGCGCGTGCAAGGCACACTGACGGCGGACCTTTGGTACGACACGGAAGGCCGCTGGATCGGCTGCACGTTCACCGCGCAGGGACAGCGCTTCGAGTACCGATTGGTCTCCCCGCGCGGCGACGGACCTCGCGGCTTAGGCTAGGGGGCGCGCCAGTTCGAGCTGCACCACATCGGTGCGGCCAGTGCGGAAGCCCGCTTCGCAATAGCTGAGATAAAAGCGCCAGAGTTGGCGGAAGCGCTCATCGAAGCCCATGGCGCGAATTTCTTCCCATTTTGCGACAAAGCGATCGCCCCATTGCGCGAGCGTATCCGCATAGCTTTGGCCGAACGCATCGACTTTTTGCCAGACGAGGCCCGCCGCGGAAGTCTCAGTCTTCAAGCGCTCCAGGCTGGCGAGCATGCCGCCGGGAAAGACGTAGCGCTGGATAAAATCGGCGCGTTTGCGGTAATCGTCGAAAAGTTCGTCGCGGATCGTGATGATTTGCAGTGCCGCGCGGCCGCCCGGTTTCAGCACCTCGGCGATCTTGCTGAAATAGGCCGGCCAGTATTTCTCGCCCACCGCCTCGAACATTTCGATGGAGGCGACTTTGTCGAACGAGCCTTCAACGTCGCGATAATCCTGGTGGCGGATTTCCACGAGATGGGAGAGGCCGGCGGCCTCCATGCGTGCGCGGGCGAAGGCAAATTGTTCGTCGCTGATGGTGAGCCCGGTCACGCGCGCGCCGAACTCGCCGGCCGCCACTTCCGCGAAGCCGCCCCAGCCGCAGCCAATCTCAAGTACATGTTCGCCGGGCTTGAGATCGAGATGGCGCGCGAGCGAGCGATACTTTTCGAGTTGGCCCTGCTCGAGATCGCGCGACGGCGTTTCAAAGCGCGCCGCCGAATAGGTCATCGTGCGGTCGAGCCACGCCTGATAAAACCGATTTCCCAGATCGTAATGCGCTAGGATGTTGCGCCGAGAGCCACTGCGCGTGTTCGGGCGTGTAAGGTGGCGGACAAGATTGAGAGCGCGTCCCAAGAGGCCGCCCGTCAGCAATTTCGCGATACGTTCGACATTCGCGGCGAGCAGCGTCAGCAGCGCCGAAAGGTCAGGGCTTTCCCACTCGCCGGCCATCAGGCCCTCGGCAAAACCGATATCGCCGCTGAACAAGACGCGACGGGCGAATTTGTAATCGCGAACCATGAGC
This sequence comes from Terricaulis sp., assembly GCA_037200505.1. Taxonomy (GTDB): domain Bacteria; phylum Pseudomonadota; class Alphaproteobacteria; order Caulobacterales; family Aquidulcibacteraceae; genus Vitreimonas. The sequence goes on from JBBCFZ010000009.1 coordinate 114,136, forward strand.
AGTGCTGGCGCGCCCGCCCCGGTTCCGAATTCCAGCACGCGCCGATCGGGAAGCACGACGTGCAGCCGCCCGCCCTTGATGTTGGTAAAGGCGAACAAGACAGCCTTAGCGCTCGCAGGCGCCGAAAGACCCGCCAACAAAGCGGGCGTGGCGCGTTGGGGCGCCGGCTGGTGTGACACCGGTGCGTCCATTTCAGTACGATACCCCATGCGCATTCTCTCGAAAAGTTCAGAAGCGCGTCTGGCTCAACGCGGCTTCCCCGCCGAGGTTTCCGCCGGCGAAGAGCGTTGATCATTACGTGGGAGTGCGTTGCTTGGATCGCAACGTACCGATCAGCCGTTGGGGCGGCCGCGTTTCTGGAGGTGAATCTCCAGCATCTTGACGTCCCGAAGCCAGCGGCCTTGCGCTGAAATGCCCGCGAGCGCGAAGCCGTAAAGCCCGCCCCGCCACATGCCGCGCCCGAGATAATGCTTCAGGAAATAGAAGGGCTGCGCCAGCACGACGCGCGAAGCGACCACCCAGAATGGCTTCAGCTTGGAATCGCGCGCGCGGACGCCACTGACGCGGTTGAGCTTTTCGAGCAGGTGGCCAAGGTCGCGGAAGGAATAGTGAAGGATCGGCGCCTTCAGCTTGCCCACCGCGACGCCGGCGGGAATTTCGAACTGATCCCACGCCATGTGATCGGGCGCGCGGACAACGCGCTTGTCATAGAGCTTGCGGCGATCGGCGAGCGCGAAGGTCCACCAGGGTTCGCCGATGGGCGGCGCGGTGACGAGCATGGTTTCGTAGATTGGATGGGACGGCGCGCCGTTTGCGAACAGCGCATTGATCTCGCGCGCCAGCTCCGGCGTGACGACTTCGTCAGCGTCGAGATCGAGCACCCAATCGTGCGCGCACTGATCCTCCGCGAAGCGCTTCTGTTTGCCGTTGCCGAGCCAAGGCTGCACCACGACGCGCGCGCCGGCTTTTTGCGCGAGTTCGCCGGTGCCGTCGGTCGAGCCTGAATCGATCACGATGACTTCGTCGGCGACGAGCTTGGCGCCCTCCACGACGCGCGTGATCAGGCGGGCTTCGTTCAACGTGCGGATATAGGCGGAGATGGGGGCGGGCATGTGAAGCGCAGTGAGAAGCTGTGATAGGGCAAAAATCAAGGCGGCGCGGAACTAGAACTCCTCCCCCCTTGCGGGGGAGGGTAGGGAGGGGGTAACGGCGGCGCTCCCTCCGGAAAAAACACCGCCCGCACCCCCACCTCCATCTCCTCCCCGCAAGGGGGAGGAGAGTCGCCATACTTGGCTTGCGCGGCGATTAGCCAGAGCGCGCCAGCTCTGCCGCCTCAGCATACCCAAACAGCTCCAGCGCCAGCTTGATCGCGGCGCCGCGTTCGCCGGTCAGCTCCGGATCGCGCTCGATCGCCAGGCGCGCTTCCTTGTCCGCCACCGCCAGCAGCTTGCCGTGCTCTTCGGGATCGACCAGCCGGAACGGCGGCAGGCCGCTTTGCTGGACGCCGAGCATGTCGCCTGCGCCGCGCATGCGGAAATCGGTTTCGGCGATGACGAAGCCGTCGTCATTGCGGCGGAGCGTGTCCAGGCGCTCTTTTGCGGTCTCGCCGAGCGGCGGGCGCCACAGCAGCACGCACGAGCCTTGCTTGTCGCCCCTGCCGACGCGCCCGCGCAACTGGTGGAGTTGGGCCAAGCCAAAACGCTCGGCGTGCTCGATCACCATGATGGTGGCTTCCGGCACATTGACGCCGACTTCGATCACGGTGGTCGCCACCACGAGGAAGGATTCGCCCGAGCGAAACCGATCCATCGCCGCTTCGCGCGAAGCGCCGGACATCCGGCCATGGATGATCTCCACGCCCTCGACGAAGCGCTCCTTCAAGGCCTCATAGCGGTCTTGCACGGCCGCCAGATCGACAGCCTCGCTCTCTTCGATCAGCGGACACACCCAATAGGCGCGCTCGCCGCGCGCGGACGCATCCGCAATGGCGTCCACCACGTCAGCGCTGCGCGAGATGGGCATGGCGACGGTGCGGATCGGCATGCGGCCGGGCGGCTTTTCGTCGAGCACGGAGAGATCCATGTCGCCGTGCACGGCGAGCGCGAGCGTGCGCGGGATGGGCGTTGCGCTCATGACAAGGACATGCGGCGCGAACCCTTTGGAGACCATGCGCATACGGTCTGAAACACCGAAGCGGTGCTGCTCGTCGATGACGATCAGGCCGAGATCGGCGAAGGCGACGTCTTCCTGGAAGAGCGCATGCGTGCCGATAACGACTTGCAGCGCGCCGCTGGCCATGCGCGCCATGATGAGCTTGCGCTCCTTGCCCTTGTCGCGACCCGTGAGCACGGCTGCCTTGATGCCAGCGGCTTCAAGCAACGGCAGCAGTGTTGCGCCGTGTTGGCGGGCGAGGAGATCGGTGGGCGCCATGAGCGCGCTTTGCAGGCCGGCCTCAGCAGCGCGCGCCATCGCGAGAGCGGCCACCAGCGTTTTTCCCGAGCCCACATCGCCCTGCAGCAAGCGCAGCATCGGCGCGGGTTCGGCCATATCCTGATAGATTTCGGCGATGGAGCGCTTTTGCGCCGTGGTTGGCTCGTAAGGCAAAGCGGCGAGCAGCTTCTTCGTCAGGCGATCGTCGCCGGTGATGGCGCGGCCCTCGCTTTCGCGGCGATGGGCGCGGCGCAAACGAAGCGCACACTGGCGTGCAAAGAGTTCGTCATAGGCGAGCCGCGTGCGGTGGGGCGTTTTGGGTGACACATCCTCTGGCGCTTCGGGGCGGTGCATCAGCTCAAGCGCTTCGCGAAAGCTCGGCCACTTGTTTGCGCTGACGGTGGTGGGCTCCAGCCATTCGGGCGTTTCGGGCGCGGTTTCGAGCGCGGTTTGGATCGCCCGCGTGAGAGTGCGGCCGGGCAAGCCGGCGGTCAGCGGATAGATCGGCTCGACATTGGGCGGCGCCTCGCCGCGCGAGGGATCGACCACGTGATCGGGATGCAGCATTTGCCGCATGCCCTCATACATCGTGACGGCGCCGCTCACGAGCCGCGTTTGCCCGATCGGAAACATCCGCTCCAGCATGTCTTGCTTGCCGCGGAAGTAGGCGACGGAAAGAAACCCGGTCTCGTCACGCAAGCGGATACGGTAGGGGAGGTTACGAAAGCCGGGCGCGTGCGCGTCGACTTCCGCTTCGATGGTGGCAATCTCGCCATCGCGCGCTTCGCTGATCGGCACGCGGTTGCGCCGGTCGATCGCGCTGTGCGGCGGCAGGAAAAGCAGGTCGCGCGTCAGCGATCCGCCCGCAACTTTAGCGATCAGCGCCATGGTCTCCCGGCGGGCGCCGCGTGGCGCGCGCGCGGGCGCCAAATAGGCGGAGCGGACGGGGGAAGGCGCGTCTTTCATCCTGGGGCTCGGCGGCGCTGACAGGCGCGCCCATATGGGTTATAGCGCGGCCCCTTCCAAGATCGGGACCCGATGGACGACCGCCGCAAGAAGCTGAAATTCCGCGCCTGGCGTCGGGGATTTCGGGAGATTGACTTGATTCTCGGCGGTTTTGCGGACCGGCGACTGGAGGCGCTCGACGAAAGCGGCCTCCAGGCCTTCGAGGCGCTGCTGAATGCGCCCGACCAGGAGGTCTATGCGTGGCTCACCAAGGCTGAGCCCGCGCCTCCGGAACATGACACGCCGACCCTGGCTTTGATCCAGGCTTTCCAACTTTCGATGAGTGAACCCGCGACCCATGACTGACGCTGCCCTCTCGCCGCAATTGATCGAAGCGCTGGCCGAGACGCCGAGGGCCGTCGCCATTACGGGCGCGCCGGAGGGCGTGGACGCAGCAGGGCTCGCGGCGGCGGCGCGCAAGCGCGGGGGCGTGACCTTGTTCGTCGCGCGCGACGAGACGCGGGCGGCGCAGTTTGAAGCGGCGGCGCGCTTCTTTGAGCCGGAGCTGGAGACGCTGCGTCTCCCGGCTTGGGATAGCTTGCCCTACGACCGCATCTCGCCCGCGGCCGCTGTCGCGGCGCAGCGCTGTGCGGCTTTGGCGGCGCTTGCGCAACGCGCGCCGAACGATCCGCCGTTGTTGGTGATCGCGACGGCGTCGGCGGTGGCGCAGCGCGTGCCGCCGCGCTCGCGCATGGCGGCGGCTGCGTTTGCCGCGAAGGTTGGCGATGACGCGACCATGCAGGGGCTTGAGGGCTATCTGCTGGTCAATGGCTATAGCCGTTCGTCGACGGTGCGGGCGCCGGGCGAGTTCGCGGTGCGCGGCGGGCTGATCGATGTTTATCCGCCAGGGGCTGCCGAGCCGCTGCGGTTCGATTTCTTCGGCGATACGCTAGAGACGATCCGCGCCTTCGATCCTGAAACGCAGATCACCAAGCGCACCTTGAAGGGTGCGCTGCTGACGCCTGTCAGCGAAATCCTGCTCGACGATTCGAGCGTCCTTCATTTCCGCAAACGCTTCGCGCAGAGCTTCGGCGCAGTGAGTGACGCGGTGTACGATTCCGTGAGTGCGCGTATTCGCCGCCAAGGCGTCGAGCAATGGCTGCCCTTCTTCTACGATCGCCTGGAGACGATCTTCGATTATGCGGGCGAGGGCGCGCTACTCGCGTTCGACGCGCTGGCGGATGAAGCGCTGCGCGACCGCGTGGAAACCGCGCTGGATCACTATGAATCGCGGCGCAACGCACCAACCCCGCGCGGCGCGGCCCCGTTTCGCGCGCCCGCGCCGGATTTGCTTTATCTCACGAAGGAAGCGCTGGCCTCGGCGATTGGCGAGCGGCCCGTGCGACGCTTTACGCATTACGAAGTAGAATCCGGCGCCACTTTGAGCCTGGGCGCCCGCGCGAGCCGCGATTTCGCGCCTGAGCGGCAAACCGTCGACGCCAATGTGTTCGACGCGGCGGCCAAGCATGTCGCCGCGCTGCTCGCGGCTGGCAAGCGCGTAGTGGTGGCGGCGTGGAGCGATGGCTCCGCGGAGCGCTTGAGCGGCGTGCTGGAAGATCACGGCGTTGAAGCATTTCGGCGCGCGGTCTCATGGCAAGGCGCGGCGGAATTGCCGCAAGCGGCGCCGGTGGTTGTCGCGCTGCCGCTTGAGCACGGCTTTGAAACCGACAAGCTCGCCGTGATCGCTGAGCAGGATATTCTGGGCGATCGGCTCGCGCGACCGCGTAAACGCCGCAAGGCGTCGAGCTTGATCGCGGAAGCGGCGGCGCTGACGCAGGGCGATCTCATTGTGCACCAAGAGCACGGTGTTGGCCGCTATGAGGGCTTGAAGACGCTCGATGTGGCGGGCGCACCGCACGATTGTCTCGACCTTGTCTATGCCGGTGGGGACAAGCTCTATCTGCCTGTCGAGAACATCGAGCTCGTGAGCCGGTATGGTTCGGAAGATTCCGACACTGCGCTCGACAAGCTCGGCGGCGTTGCGTGGCAAGGCCGGCGTGCGCGCGCCAAGCAGCGGCTGCGCGATATGGCAGAAGAACTTATCCGCATTGCGGCGCTGCGTGCGGCGCGCACCGCTGAACCGATCTCGGCGCCAGAGGGCATGTGGGACGAGTTCTGCGCACGCTTTCCGTATGAGGAGACTGACGATCAGTTGGGCGCGATCGACGATGTGGTCTCCGATCTGGCCGCCGGGCGCCCGATGGATCGCTTGATCTGCGGCGATGTTGGCTTTGGAAAAACTGAAGTGGCGTTGCGCGCGGCGTTCTTGGTCGCGATGAGCGGTCAACAGGTGGCGGTGGTGGCGCCGACGACGTTGCTCTGCCGTCAGCACTACCGCACCTTCACGGAGCGCTTCCAGGGATTGCCGGTGCGGGTGCGGCAGCTTTCGCGGTTGGTCACAGCGAAGGAAGCCTCCGAGACACGCGCGGGCGTAGCCGATGGCAGTGTCGAGATCATTATCGGCACGCATGCGTTGCTTTCCAAACAGGTGAGCTTCCGCAATCTCGGTCTCATGGTGATCGACGAAGAGCAGCACTTCGGCGTGAAGCACAAAGAGCGCCTCAAGGATCTCCGCGCCGACGTGCATGTGTTGACGCTTTCGGCGACGCCGATCCCGCGCACGCTACAGCTGGCGCTCGCGGGCATCCGAGAACTCAGCGTGATCGCAACGCCGCCGATCGACCGCATGGCGGTGCGCACTTATGTGACGCCGTTCGATGCGCTCACGGTGCGCGAAGCGCTGCTGCGGGAGAAGTATCGCGGCGGGCAGAGCTTTTTCGTCGTGCCGCGCATCGCGGATTTGGATGATGCGACGAAATTCCTAAAGCAAAGCGCGCCTGAACTATCGTTCGCGGTCGCGCACGGGCAAATGGCGCCAAGCCAGCTCGATGAGATTATGACGAGCTTCTATGACGGCGCGCACGATGTGCTGGTTTCCACTAGCATCGTGGAATCGGGCCTCGATATTCCGCGCGCCAATACGCTCATCGTGTTCCGCGCTGATATGTTCGGCCTCGCGCAGCTCTATCAATTGCGCGGCCGCGTTGGCCGCTCGAAGGTGCGCGCTTACGCTTATCTGACCACTGGCGTTGAGCAAGCGCTGACGGCGGGTGCGGAAAAGCGGCTCAAGGTGCTTTCCTCGCTCGATAATCTGGGCGCTGGATTCACGCTGGCCAGCCACGATCTCGATATGCGCGGCGGTGGCAATCTGCTGGGCGAAGAGCAGACCGGGCATATCCGCGAAGTCGGCGTCGAGCTTTATCAGAGCATGCTGGAAGAGGCCGTCATCGCGCTCCGTGAAGGGCGCGACGAGGATGCGGTGAGCGAGCGTTCCTGGTCGCCGCAAATTAATGTCGGCGCTTCCGTGCTGATCCCGGAGGATTATGTCGCTGACCTCACCGTGCGGCTCGCGCTTTACCGCCGCTTGGCGGATCTGGATTCCGATCAAGAGCGCGAAGCCTTTGCCGCCGAGATGATCGATCGTTTCGGACAATTGCCGCCCGAAGCCAATCAGCTGATCGCCGTCGCGGCGCTGAAAGCGCTATGCCGCCGTTGCCAGATCGCAAAACTCGACGCCGGCCCCAAGGGCGCGGTGCTGACATTCCGTGAAACGGGCTTCCCCGATCCGCTGGCGCTGGTGCGCTTCGTTCAGGAGCGGCCGGACGATTTCAAGATGCGCCCGGACGGCAAACTCGTGGTGCAAGGCGGCTGGCCCGATGCGGCGCTGCGTTTGCGGGCGCTCCGCGCGACTTTGGAGAGCGTGTCGCGGCTGGTGGAGCGAAAGGCGGCCTAAGCCAACGCCGCGTCGATGGCGCGCGCATAGCCTTCAACGCTTTCGGCGCCCATCACCGGGTGCTTGCGGTTAAAGATCGCGACCGGGACGCCCTGAATGCCGAGGCGCGCCGCGGCGATGTGAAAATCGCGGATCAGTTTTTTGTCTTCGTCGGTGGCGAGGCGCGTGCGGACTTCGTTGGGGTCGAGACCTTTGCTTTCGGCGGCCGCGACCAGGACGTTCGTGTCGCCGATATCCAGGCCGTCGACGAAGTTCGCGCGAAACAATGTGTCGATCATCGCTTCGGCGAGGCCGTAACTCGCGGCCCAGTGCACGACGCGGTGCGCGTTGACGGTGCTTGGGATGCGCGTTGCGGCGTCGATATTGAGTTCGGCGCCGGCGGCGTTCGCGGCCGCCTTCAGCGCCTCGTTGGCGGCGCGGAGGCGCGCGGGGTCCAAGCGGGCCGCGAGATAGTCTTTGCGGTCGTAGCCTTCGGGCGGCGCGTCGGGCGAGAGCATGAAGGTGCGCCAGGCCAGACTGAAGGAGGCCGTGTCGCGGCGCGATGCGGCGGCGGCCTTAAGGCTTTCCCAGCCGACATAGCACCAGGGGCACGACAGATCGGCGAAGAAGTCGACGATGATGGCGGGCCGCGTATCGCTCACGCGGTCACGCTTTGTTGCTGGAAGACGCGCAGCGCACGCGCCATCAAGCCCGTGCCGCTTTCGCCGGGCTGAAGTTCGGCGATGCTCTGTTCGAACACCACTGGCCCCGCATCGCCTTCGCCTGCGGCGAACGCCGTGCACTCGGCAACGGAGGCGACGCGCTCGGCCAAACGCCGCGCGCCTTGCATGTCGGTGGCGGGGAGGGCGACGACAATGAGATCGCCGTTGAGCGCGGTCGCGGTGTCGGTGTCACGAAGCAAACGCCCGGAGAGGCTGGCGATTTCGGTGAAACCGCGCTTCCACACTTGTGGGCTTGGTTCGGTCGAGCCATGTGCGGGCATGACGCGCAGCGCCGCGAGGCTGAGGCTGCGGCCGCTGGCGTGGTGATCGTCGGCGAGGCGGGCGAGGTGGCTCTCGAACGGCGCGCGGCGGAAGAGGCCGGTGCGCGGATCGCCCATGATGTCGCGAAGCGCGCGGATGTCGTGCTCGGCCGCTTTGCGGCGGCGTTCGCGGCGGATTGCTTCGAAGAGCCACCCCAATGCCGGCGCACTTGGCGCATCCATCGCAACGACGGCCGAGGCGCCGCGATCGATTGCGGACGTGGCCGTCGCACTATCACCCGGCGCGGTGACGACCATGGTCGGCACATGGTGGAGACTGGTGTTGCGGCGGAGCGCGGCGCAGAGAGAGATCGCAGTCGCGGAATCGGCGGCGCCATTCAAGACGACCGCGTCGAAGAACTCGTCGTGCAAATGGTCAAAGCCCGCGAACGACGTGAACGCGGCGCAAACGAGGCCATTGTGCTGCGCAAGGGCGCGTTCAAGCGAGAGGAAGATCGGGCTCGGCGCGCCGATATAGAGCGCTTTGAGCTTACGCGGCTCGAGGGGCTTTGGGGTCGCCGTGCGCATGGCGCCGGCGGTCGCGATGCGGCGCACACGCTCTTCGCTGGCGACGCTCATGCGCGTGAGCGCCGAGATCTGCGCGGCGAGCAGCGCGGGCGGCGCTTCGAGGGAGATCGCGCCGTCGAAGCAGTGCGGCGACTCAAGGCCAGAGGGCGGCGGCGCGTCGGCGCTCAGAGCAGCGAGAATGGCGAGGGGCGGATGCTCCGACGCGCGCGCGGCTTCTGCGAACGCCGTGGCCGCGACGAGGCCATCGGCCGCGCCATCCACAATGAGAATATCTTCGCCGTTGGGCGCATTGCGGCGCGTGGCTGGCGGGCCAGGCAGGGCGGTCGCTTCGACGCCGGCGGCGGCCAGGCGCTCCTGCGCCCGGCGGGCAGCTTGCGGCTCCTGGCAACGCACGACGATCCGCAAGCTTATGTCCCCCGAGCCTGACGCTACGACTCGGTTGCAAGTATCGCCCGATACAGCGACGAATCAAACCGACGTGGTTACCGCCCGAGGATGCATGGCTTCCGGTCCGCTTAACGGTGTGAAGGTGTTGGAGTTTGCGGGGATTGGGCCGGGCCCGTTCTGCTGCATGCTGCTCTCGGACATGGGCGCCGATGTGGTGCGGATTGACCGCAAGGGCGCGCGCGGCGGCTCCAAGCACGATGTGACCGCGCGCGGGCGGCGCTCGGTGGCGCTCGATCTCAAGTTGGACGCCGACCGCGCGCTCGCGCTTGGGCTGATCGGCAAGGCGGACGTTCTGATCGAAGGCTTTCGCCCGGGCGTCATGGAACGTCTGGGCTTGGGGCCGGATGAAGCGCTCGGCGCGAACCCGCGGCTCATCTACGGGCGCATGACCGGGTGGGGGCAGACGGGGCCGCTCGCGCAGGCCGCCGGGCACGATATTAATTACATCGCGCTCTCGGGCGCGCTTCACGCGATGGGCCGGAAGGACGCGCCGCCGGCGCCGCCGCTCAATCTGGTCGGTGATTTCGGCGGTGGGGCGCTTTATCTCGCGATGGGCGTGTGCGCGGCTTTGGTCGAGGCGGGGCGCTCGGGCAAGGGCCAGGTCATCGATTGCGCGATGACGGATGGCGCAGCGTCGCTGATGGCGATGTTTTACGGCATGCGGTCCGCTGGCTGGTGGAGCGACGAGCGGGACGCGAACCTCCTCGACGGCGGCGCGCCGTTTTACGACGTTTATGAATGTGCGGACGGTCAGTACGTCGCGATCGGCTCTATCGAGCCGAACTTCTACGCGCTGCTGCTGGAGAAGACGGGGCTCGCGGGCGATCCGGCGTTCGGGGGGCAGATGGACCGTGCGGCTTGGCCTGAGCTTTCGGCGAAGCTTGCGTCGGCGATCAAGACCAAGACGCGCGACCAATGGAGCGCGCTGATGGAGGGGACGGACGTGTGCTTTGCGCCGGTGCTGTCCATGGCCGAAGCGCCGGGGCATCCGCACAATGTCGCGCGGGGAGCTTTCACCGAGGTGGAGGGCGTAGTGCAGCCCAGCGTCGCGCCGGTGTTTTCCAGAACACCGGGCGCGGTGCAGGGTCCACCGCCGAAGCCGGGGGCGGATGATGAGAGTGTGTTGTCCGACTGGGGCGTTACGCCTGCCACGTAAAATGACTCTCCTCCCCCTTGCGGGGAGGAGATGGAGGAGGGGGTGCGGGCGGTGTTCTCTCCGGAGAACGCACCGCCCGCACCCCCTCCCTACCCTCCCCGCAAGGGGGAGGGTTCAACAGCACGCGTGCGTGAGCCCTCCGTTCAGCCAGCATTCAAATGCGAAGTGTTTAATGCGCCTCGGTCTCGGGTGATTAATGTCCCTCGCTCATCCGGGTCTGAACAGAAGCGCCGGCCGCGGGCTCAGCGGCCGGCGCAACTGTATTTGCGCCGGGGAATGTTGCACCGCAGCGCGGCGCTGCTTAACAAGCCTCTAGAAGAGGCGTTGCCATGGCTGACAAGGTGTTCGCGGACGCGAAATCCGCGCTTCAGGGAATGACGTTCGACGGCATGACCGTCATGAGCGGCGGCTTTGGCCTCTGCGGCATCCCGGAAAACCTCATCATCGCGCTGCGCGACAGCGGCGTGCAGGGCATCAGCGTTATTTCCAACAATGCGGGCGTCGACGGCTGGGGCCTGGGGCTGCTGCTGGAGACGCGGCAGATCAAGAAGATGATCTCCTCCTATGTCGGGGAGAATAAGGAGTTCGCCCGCCAGTTTCTCGCCGGCGAGCTTGAGCTTGAGTTTAACCCGCAAGGCACCTTGGCTGAGCGCTGCCGCGCGGGCGGGGCGGGGATTGCCGGCTTTTATACCAAGACCGGCGTCGGCACGCTGGTGGCCGAGGGTAAAGAGAGCAAAGTTTTCGACGGCGAGACTTATGTGCTCGAAACCGGGCTGGTCGCGGACCTCTCCATCGTCAAAGCTTGGAAGGGCGACCGCGAAGGCAACCTCATCTACCGGAAAACCGCGCGCAACTTTAACCCGATGATGGCGACAGCCGGCAAGAAGTGCGTGGCGGAGGTCGAAATCCTGGTTGAGGTCGGCGATCTCGATCCCGACGCGATCCACACGCCCGGCATTTATGTCGATCGCCTCGTCCAGGGATCATTTGAGAAGCGCATCGAACAACGAACGATCAGCAAGCGGGAGAATGCGTGATGGCCTGGTCCCGCGACGATCTCGCAATGCGCGCCGCTAAGGAATTGCGCGACGGATTTTACGTCAATCTTGGCATCGGCATTCCGACACTTGTTGCTAACCACATTCCGCCCGGCATGGAGGTGACGCTGCAATCGGAGAACGGGATGCTCGGCATGGGGCCGTTCCCGTTTGACGAGGATGTCGACGCCGATCTGATTAACGCCGGTAAACAAACCATCACGGAACTGAAGAAGACCTCTTACTTCTCGAGCGCCGACTCCTTCGCGATGATCCGAGGCGGGCACATCGATCTTTCCATCCTCGGCGCCATGGAAGTGTCTGAACGCGGCGACCTCGCGAACTGGATGGTGCCCGGCAAGATGGTGAAGGGCATGGGCGGGGCGATGGACCTTGTCGCTGGCGTCAAACGCGTCGTCGTCGTGATGGAGCACAACGCCAAGGATGGCTCGCCCAAGCTGCTCCGCAAATGCGATCTACCGCTAACGGGCGTTAACGTTGTCGATCTCGTGATTTCCGATCTTGGCGTGTTCGAGATCGACAAGAAGGGCGCGGCGCCGATGCGGCTCATCGAGCTTGCGACAGGTGTTACGCTCGACGAGATCAAAGCGAAGACGCAAGGCGCGTTCGTCTCCGCGCTCGCTTAACCATCCGCGCGTCGCGCGTTCCTCCCCCGTTCAAGCGATATTGCCAAGAGAACGGCAGGGGAGGGCTTGTTCGTAAAAGAAGCATGAGCAATGCGCGTCTAGCGCCAACGCAAAGCGATGATTTGTTCATGAATATAAACGCGCGAACGTGCAGCGTGCGCTGCTGAAATCTTGCGTTTTTCCCAGTCATCTTCACGTTTTCTCATATCTTCGTGCGTAAGACTGCCCGGAACGACAACTGCATAGAAGAGGGCGATGTCAGCCCTCCAACCGGGTTTGGTGATGCGCGTTCGTGCCGAAGTGAAGCGTGTGAAAGGACGAAGTGCGTCCGCTGCGATGGCGGCGTGCGCATTTGCTGTCTGCGCGCTTGGCTGGAGCGGAAGCGCGCACGCGCAGGCGAGCACGAGCGATCTCTCCCGCGTCCTGCAATTGATCGAGCAACAAGAACAAAGGCTCGACGTCCAGGAGCGTCAGCTCCACGAACAACAACAACAGCTGGCGGAACAACGCAGCCTGATCGAGCGGCAACGCCGCGAGATCGAAGCCATGGCGGGCGGCGTTTCCGATTCCGAACTCGGCGACATCCGCGGCGTCGGCATTCCGCGCAACGGCCTGGCGTTTAGCCCGCTTGAGCCCGATCAACCCATCACGGTCAATCGCCGCCGATCGATGACGACCCTGGCGCAAGCGGAAGGCGGCAGCGCACCCCTGCCAATGTCCGCGCCAAACGCCGCGCCGGCCGGCCCGGTGGGCGAAGCGCCGCCCGAACAACCCCATCCCGCGTCCCAAGTCGAAGCTTTGCCGGAAGGCCAAACGGCGCTTGCGGGGCGTGGAAAGCTGGTGATTGAGCCTTCGTTCGATTATTCGCGCAGCTCTTCTAACCGCCTCGTCTTCCGGGGCGTCGAAATCTTGCCGAGCTTCCAGGTTGGCATCATCGAAGCCAGCGATACGGCGCGCGACACGGTCGCCGCCTCGGTTTCGGTGCGTTATTCGCTGACCGACCGGCTCGAAATCGAGGGCCGCGTGCCTTACGTCTATCGCTCGGACCGCATCACGACGCTTTTGCAGCGTGATGAATCGGTCAGTCAGACTTTTGAACTCGACGGCGGTGATTTCGGCGACGTTGAGATGTCGGCGCGCTATCAAATCAATTCGGGCCGCAATGGCGCGCCGATCTTCGTCGCCGGCGGCCGCATCAAGAGCGATACCGGCAAGGGTCCGTTCGATCTGGCGCGCGATCTCGATGGCGTCGCGACTGAACTCGCCACCGGCTCGGGCTTCTGGGGCGCACAGGCCAGCGTCTCGGTGCTCTATCCGTCCGATCCGGCCGTGCTGTTCGCCAATGTCGCCTATCTCTACAACATGCCGCGCGACATCGACCGCACTGTCGGCGGCGTGAATATCGGCGAAGTCGATCCGGGCGACTCGATCAGCGCCGGCTTCGGCTTCGGCTTTGCGCTCAATCCGCGCTTCTCTTACTCGCTCGGCTACTCGCACAGCTTCATCATGCCGACTGAAAGCGAACTCGGCGCGACCCGTCAGCGTTCGGCCAGTGTGCAGGTTGGCTCGCTCCAACTGGGCATGAGCTTCCGTGCTTCTGAGCGCCTCACGGTCGCCACCAGCGTCGATCTGGGCGCCACCGAAGACGCGCCGGACGTGCGCGTCGGCATTCGGATGCCCTACCGCTTCTAAACACTCAGCGATGTTGGAAGGGCGCTTCTGCCGCGCTTGGCGCCTTAGGAAGCCGGCGGCTGGGACAGCATGTGCGAGAGATCGGCGTCGAGGCGCAGGCCCAACAACTCATCGCTCAGCATGCCCTGCACCGCCTCAAAGCCCGGCAAGGTGATGGTCACGTCGACCGCCTGGCTGAGATTGCGGCCGCTTGCTGTGTTGAGGATGACGTTCTGAAGCGCGCCCTCGGTGACATTGTGGACGAGCGCAGTGACGCCGGTTTCGTCATTGATAACGACGCCGCCCGCGCCCGCGAATGCATCAAGGCCGAGCGCCGAACGCTCCTCGGGCGTGAGGCTTTCAAGGGTCTGGCCGAGATTGCCGAACGTCTCCTCGACGAGGATGCCCGCTTCGCTCCAGGTCAGCTGGGTCGCGAGCGCCATCTGGCCGTCGCTGTAGGTGGTGATCACGGCGCCGAAGCCGATCTCTACGCCGCCCACGGAAAAGCCGCCGCGCATGTCGTCGAGCGCCGCGTCGTCGACGACTTCCGCGTCGCCCCAAAGGTCCGCGGCATGCGCGGGCGCTGAGAGCGCCAGGATCGCGATCGTGAGGGCGCAAGCAAAGCGCATCAGTCGCCGCTCACGGGCTGGCGGATCTGATAGAGCTCGGGCAATTCACGCAGCAGATCCGAGGGCGAGACTGGGCGCGGCGCATCGCCGATCGGCGCGACCGCCCAGTCCTGCCATTCCTCGTCGCGGTTGAACGCGGGCGCGGCCGTGCCTTCCGGCGCGCGCCGTACGGCGAGGATGACGCCGTTCCACACCGCTTCAAACTCAGCGCGCGTGTAAGTCTGCAGCCCAAATGTCGGATCGCCGACCAGCACTTCGCCGTTCTGAAGACCCTTAACGACAACGAAATGCCGGTAATTGTCATGCGTGATGAGGGCGATCGCGGGCACTTCGAGCGCCGCCAAACGATCCAATGTCACCCGGAGGCCATCGGCGGCGAAGCCGTGAACTTCGAGATAATGCTTCATGTCGAGCATCGAGAAGCCGACTTCCCGGATTCGATCTTGATCGCCGACCGCATACATTTCCTGAAAGACTTCGCTCTCTCCAACGGCGACGCCGTAATGGTAACGAAGCAAGGTCGCGAGCGCGGCTGAGCCGCAGCTGTAATCATATTGCTGGCGAACCACGGTGCGGAAGGGGATGTCGCGCCAGCTGGTGACGGCGATGGTGAAGTGACCGCCCGCTTCGCCATGCGTGCGCACTTGGGCCGCCGCCGGTCCGCCCGTGAGGCAAACCAAGCCAAAAAGAAACGCGCCGAGCCGCAATGAGCGGTTCGGCGCGGAATGGGTGTGCGCTTGGGTCGTCATCAGCACGGCCCCAGCATTTACGGCGCCAGCACGATCGAAACGTTCATGCTGGATTGAAGATTGTTGTTGTGACCGGTGTTGAAGACGAAGTTTCCGATCCCGTTGAAGTCGGCAAGGCCGCCGTTCTCGACGTTAATCTGTCCAGAACCCACGGTCTGGCCGATGACTCTGTTTCCCGCATTGATCGCGGTGAGGGTCTGATCGGTCAGCATGTCGATGCTGACGCCGGTCCCGCCCGCGAGCGCTTCGAGATCTTCCGCGCTCAGCACCGCATCGGTTTCAGCTTGCGCTTCGGCCGTCGGGGGGCGTGAGGAGGGCGCTTCTTCGGCGGACGCGGCGCTGGCGAAGGCCAGGCCGGCAGCGAGGAAGAGGCCTCGGACGCGGATGGGGGTCATAGGCTGCATGGCATGCCTCGATCCGAAAAAAGAGAGCGCCGGGCTGGCGGTTTGAGCCGCCAGCCCGGGCCCTTGGCGCTTACTGGGCGCCGTTGTCGCCGAACGTGATGTTGGCGTTTGCGCCGATCGCCGTCGCGGCCTGGTTGGCCGAGCCGATGCCGGAGTTCATGCTCGCGGTCTGCACGCCGGAGAAGTTGTTGAACGCGCCGTTGTCGAATTTGATCGACCCGGTGTCCACTTCGCCCGCGCGGTCTCCAGCGCCGCCAGCCATGACCGCAACACCCGTCACAGAGGCCGACAATTCCATCGAGGTGAGAACCGCGGTCGAGTTGTCGGTGTTGTTGGAGTCGCGAACCGAGCTGTCCGTGCTGTTGTCGACCAGCGAGGTCGAGATCGAGTTCGTCTCGGAATTGTTCGAGTCGTTGATCTCGGTCGAAGTCGTGGTCTCGTTCGAGACGGTCTTGTTCGTCTCGGTGTTGTAAGAGCCCTCGACGTCGTCGTCGCTGCTGGTCGTGTTGGTTTCGGCCGTGTTGTAGGAGCCTTCGATGTCGTTATCGTTGGTTTCCGTGTTGGTGACCGAGACAGTCTTGGTTTCGGTGTTGCTCTCGGTCGACGTGTTCGTTTCAGTCGTGTTGAACGAGTCGTCGCCGAGATTGTTGCCGTTGCCGCTATCGGCGACCGCGACATTGGTCGAGCTATCGGTGTTGGTCTCGTTCGTCGTCTCGGTCGTGTTGAACGAGTCGTCGCCAAGATTGTTGCCATTGCCCGAGTCAGCCACTTCGACCGTCGTGTTGGTCGAGCTGTCGCTGTGGTCGCCATTGTTCGAGAAATTGCCGTTGCCCGAGTCAGCGACCGCGACGTTCGTGGAGCTGTCCGAGTGATCGGAATTGTCGACCGAGTTGTTTTGATTTTCGCTGTTGTCGTTCAGCGAGTCGGAGACCGCGACGTCGATATGGCTCGAATCGTCGTTGGTGGTGTGGTCGCCGTTGTTCGAGAAGTTGCCATTGCCCGAGTCGGCGACTTCGACATTGGTGTTGGTCGAGCTGTCGCTGCGATCGCCATTGTTCGAGAAATTGCCGTTGCCCGAGTCGGCCACGTCAACATTCGTCGAATTATCGACCGAGTTGTTTTGGTTTTCGCTGTTGTCGTTCAGCGAGTCGGCAACCGCGACGTCGACATTCGTCGAGGAGTCGGTCGAAGTTTCGGTGTGGTCGCCGTTGTTGGAGAAGTTGCCATTGCCCGAGTCGGCCACGTCAACATTGGTCGAAGAGTCGGTCGACGTGTGGTTGAACGTGTCGTTGTCGTCGCCATTGTTCGAGAAATTGCCGTTGCCGCTGTCGCTGGTGGTCACGGTGGCGGTGTTGAACGAGCCGTCATTGTCGTCGCCCGCAGAGGTCACGGTGTTCCCGTCACCGCTGTACTGAGTGTCGGTGTCGGACGAATTCTGCTGGTTGCCGTTGACGGTCGTGTTGCGGTTGCCGTCGATGTTGTTGTTGACCGAGTTGTCGTCGTTGTCTTGGTTCAGGCTGTCATTGACCGCGACATCGACGTTCGTGGACTCATCCGACGTCGTTTCGTCGTGACTGAACGTGTCGTTGTCGTCGCCGTTGCCCGAGAAATTGCCGTTGCCCGAATCGGACACATCGACATTCGTCGAGGAGTCGTCATGGGAGTCGGTTTCGGCGTGGTTGAACGTGTCGTTGTCTTGATTGAAGCTGTCGTTGACCGCAACATCGACATTGGTGGACTCGTCCGACGTCGTTTCTTCGTGAGTGAACGAGTCGTTGTCTTCCGTGCCATTGCCGGAGAAGTTGCCGTTGCCCGAGTCGGCGACATCGACGTTCGTGGATGAATCGTCGTGCGAGTCATCGTGCGAATCTTCGTTGCCGATCGAGTTGCCATTGAGGCTGTCGCGGATGCCGACCGTGGTGTTGGTTTCCGTTTCGGTTTCCGTCGACGTGTTGTTGAAGGTGTCGTTGTCTTCCGTGCCGTTGCCGGAGAAGTTGCCATTGCCCGAGTCGGCCACGTCAACATTGGTCGAGGAGTCCGACGACGTTTCGGTGTGGTTGAACGTGTCGTTGTCCTCATTGCCGACGCTGTTGCCGTTGAGGCTGTCGTTCACCGCGACGTCCGTGTTGGTCGAGGAGTCCGTCGACGTGTGATTGAACGTGTCGTTGTCGTCGCCGTTGCCGGAGAAGTTGCCGTTGCCCGAGTCGGCGACGTCAACGTTCGTGGAGGCGTCGGAAGACGTGTGGTTGAACGTGTCGTTGTCTTCATTGCCGACCGAATTGCCGTTGAGGCTGTCATTGACGGCCACGTCGGTGTTGGTCGAGTCGTCGCTGTTGGTCTCGCTCGAGGTATGGCTGAAGCTGTCGTTGTCGTCGCCATTGCCTGAGAAATTGCCGTTGCCCGAGTCAGCGACATCAACGTTCGTCGAAGAATCCGAGCTGGTTTCCGTCGAGGAGTGGCTGAAGCTGTCGTTGTCTTGGTTGCCGCCATTGAGGCTGTCGTTCACGGCGACGTCGACATTGGTCGAGTCGTCGCTGTTGGTCTCAGTGGATGAATGGCTGAAGCTGTCGTTGTCGTCGCCATTGCCCGAGAAATTGCCGTTGCCGCTGTCGGCGACGTTGGTCGAGCTGTTGGAGAGAGCCGCGCTGCCGTCATTGGCGACCGCAGAGGCGTTGTCGCCCGACGGCGCTTGGTCGGCCCAGGCGCCCGGCGCGAACGCCAGACCCAGTGCGACGGCGCAGACTGAGCTCATAAGTTTAAATTGCATTCCCGTGTCCTCCGTTATGAGGCCAGCCCCCCGACGCGGAGTCGGAATCCATGGCAGCTAGCTGGGAGGGAAAGTCTCGGAGGAGGGCGCGGTAATCTTCGATGAACTTGCGCGAGGCGAAATCAACTATGTTCGCCTAGTTAAAGTTCTCCTGGAAGTATACCGACAGCGTTGTATGTATTACTGAGCTTAGTTACTGTTAATAGGTATGAAGAAAACTTAGTTGCGCGGCTGGGGAGCGCGCTTCGTGATCTGTCGCATGTTTGGCGAATTCTTAATGCGCGGCGCACCGGAAAAGGGACATCCGAGGGGTATTGGGATGCAGTATCGCCCGATGTGAAGCGTTCTAGGCGCTGTACGATACCGACCACTCGCCTCTATAGAACTTGCGCCCTTGGAGCGCAGGAACCGTTTTTGTTCGTGGGTAAAAGTATTCGCGCACGCAACATGTTTGAGACTTGGGGCGGCGCCTGGCGGATGGGGTGGGATTCGAACCCACGGCGCCCTTGCAGGCGCGGCGGTTTTCAAGACCGCTCGTTTCAACCACTCACGCACCCATCCGGTGACGCGCCCGTATCAGCGCGCGCGTGCGGCGGCAACTGGCGGCGTCGCACACGCTCATCGTGGTTACTGCAAGTTATTCATTAAACTGAAAAAACCGTAAAAGCTTACTTAGGCTCAACACCAGGTCGGTATGACTGACAGCGGGGACGCTTTCGAGGTCAGCATGAGCCTTAGTTTCGTACGTTGCTTTGCATATGCCGGCGCCGCGCTCTGCGCCCTCGCCGCGCCTGCTTACGCGCAACCGCGCCAAGCCGCGCCCATCACCTATGCGAACCGCGCCTCCTCCGGCGTCCAGACAGCCTCGCTCGAGCCCCGGCTCGCGGGAGGAGGGGAGGGCTCTTACGGATATGGTTCGGCCGCGCCCTCGTCCGGTCCGCCTGTCGATCTGCGCCGTCCCGCGAGCGGCCAGGCAGAGCAGGGGGCAGCGCCCTGGCTCGAACGCGAGCGCGTCGGTCCGCCTTATGAAGTGGGCGGACGCTGGTACGCGCCGGCGCCCGAGCCGGGCTATGAGATGGAAGGCCAAGCCTCTTGGTATGGCCCGACTTTCCACGGCCAAGCGACCGCGAGCGGCGAGATCTTCGACCAGGAAGCCCTCACCGCCGCGCACCCGACCTTGCCGATCCCGAGCTTGGTGCAAGTCACCAATCTCGAAAATGGCCGTGAAATCATCGTGCGGGTTAATGACCGTGGGCCGTTCGTCGGCGAGCGTCTGATCGACCTCTCCCATGGCGCGGCCACCGTTCTTGGCTTTGACCAAGCTGGCCAGGCGCGTGTTCATGTTCGTTACCTTGGCCCCGCGCCCCGCCATGTCGCCAGCCAAGGCGCCCGGCCCGTTGTCGCCGCCGCGCCGCAAGCTGCACCGCAGCAGCCATCGTCCGGCCCCACTTCGCTCTTGCCGCCACCTTCTGCCGCGCCTGCCCCGGCGTCTGCGGAAGCGCCGCTGCCCGCTGTTCAGCCTGCGAGTTACTCACAGCCGACACCGGCGCGCGGCGGCTATTTCGTCCAAGTCGGCGCATTCTCGGACCTCATGAACGCGCACCGCGTGAAGGCCGCGATCGAAACGGCTGGGCCTGTGGTGGTTGAAGCTGCGGAAACGCGGCAGGGCGAGATCTTCCGTGTGCGTGTCGGCCCACTCGCCAGCGCCGCTGAAGCAGACGCCGCGCGCCGCGCCCTCGCCGATCTGGGTTTTGCGGAGACCATCGTCGCGACGCGTTGATACGCCCGTTTGTTGACGCATTGCCGCCGTGGCGGTTTGCTCAAATGCGCCTGCTCACGCGGCGATTCGGGACGGAATGAACATGAAGCGCGCTTTGTTGGCTTTGCTGGCGGCCGTCGCCCTGTTGGGCGCGCCGACGGCGCGCGCGCAAACAACGGGCTTCACCAGCCCCGCCGCACATCTTGCGATCATGGATGGTGAGACGGGCATCCTGCTGCACTGCCAGAATTGCGATGAGCCGATGCCGCCGGCGTCGATGAGCAAGCTCATGACGGTGCTCTTGGTGGCGGAGCGTCTGCAGGACGGGCGCCTCACGCTCGATCGGCGTTTGCATGTGAGCGAGAATGCGTGGCGCCAGGGCGCGATGTCCGACGGCTCTCACATGTTTCTCGAGCTGAACTCCGACGTCACCGTGCGCGATCTTCTGAGCGGCGCGATTGTCGTGTCGGCCAATGATGCGTGCGTTGCACTGGCCGAAGGCATTTCCGGCTCGGAGGAGGCGTTCGTCGCGGAGATGAACCGGCGTGCGCAAGAGCTGGGCTTGCGCACGGCGCGCTTTCGCAACGCGACCGGCCTACCCGATCCCGATCACGTCATCAGCGCTGCTGACCTCGCACGGCTCGCGCGCCATTTGATCGTGACCTACCCCGATCTCTACCGCATCTACGGCCAGCGCAGCTTTACGTACAACAACCACACACAAGAGAACCGCAATCCGCTGCTCGGCGCGTTCGCTGGCGCGGACGGCGTAAAAACGGGCCACACTAATGATTCCGGTTACGGCATGGTGGGTTCGGCCGTGCTCGACGGGCATCGCCGCATCATCGTATTTAACGGCATGCCCAGCATGGCCGCGCGGCGCGAGGAGGCGGTGCGGCTGATGCGTGCCGCGTTTCACGATTTTTCCGCGACGCGCGTCGTCGCCGCGGGCGAACAAGTTGGCGAAGCGGAAGTCTGGATGGGCTCGCACCGCACCGCGCCTTTGGTCGCGCAGCGCGATATCGTCGTGGGAGGCTCGCGTTCGGTGCAAGCGGGCCTCACCGCGCACATTGTCTATCAAGGACCGCTGCGCGCGCCGATCCGGCAAGGCGATGAAGTCGCGCAACTGGTGATCGAAGGGCCGGGTTTTGAGACGCAGACCTATCCGCTGATCGCGGGCGCGCGCGTTGGGCAAGCCAATCCGTTTGCGCGGGCCTGGACGGGTTTGCGGCTGACTTTGTTTGGCGGCTCGTAAGTGGCGGGCGCCGGGCGCTTCATCACGCTGGAAGGCGGCGAAGGCGTCGGCAAATCGACTTTGGCTTGGGCGCTGACGCAAAAGCTGCGCGAACGCGGCCTCAGCGTCGTGCAGACGCGCGAACCGGGCGGTTCTCCTGGCGCCGATGAAATCCGCAGCTTGCTGGTGCGCGGCGAACCCGGACGCTGGAGCCCGATGGAGGAAGTGCTGCTGTTCGCGGCGGCGCGTTCCAATCACTTGAAAGAGACGATCCGTCCCGCACTCGCGCGCGGCGCCTGGGTGGTGTGCGATCGCTTCTACGATTCAACGCGCGCCTATCAGGTCGCCGCCGGCGGGCTCGATCACCATGCGCTCGACACGCTCAATCTGATGATCGACGCGCCCGCGCCCGATCTCACCCTGGTGCTCGATCTCGATCCCACGCACGGCCTCTCGCGCTCGCAGGGCGCGTCGGCGGGCGAGGATCGCTTCGAGCGCAAGGAAGCGGGCTTTCACGCGCGCGTCCGCCAAGCCTTCCTCGACATTGCCGCCGCCGAGCCTTCGCGCTGCGTGGTGATCGACACCGCTGCTGATGCGGAAACGGTGCTGCAAAATGCGCTGGCCGCGATAGAAACGCGGCTGTGAAAGCCGACAAGACCGCACCCGAGACCGACAAGGAGCCGAAGACCGCCCATCCGCGCGAGACGTTTTCGCTCGTGGGGCACGAGGAGGCGGAGGCGGCGCTGGCGGACGGCCTCAGAAGCGGCCGCATGCATCACGCCTGGCTGCTGGCTGGTCCCAAGGGGCTCGGTAAGGCGAGCTTGGCGTATCGCTTGGCGCGTGTGGCGCTTGGCGCGAGGGCGCAAGGGCCGCGCCCGCTCGATGTCGATCCCGAAGATCCGATCGCACGGCGCATCAATGCGATGGCGCATCCGGACCTCTTCGTGCTGCGGCGCGGGCTCAACGAACGCACCGGCCGCCCCAAGCGTGACATCGCCGTGGATGAAGCGCGCGCACTCGGGCAGTTCTTCTCGCTCGCGCCGGCCGAGGGCGGCATGCGCGTCGCCATCATCGACGCCGTCGACGATCTCAACCGGAACTCCGCCAACGCGATTCTGAAGACGCTTGAGGAGCCTCCGGCCCGCTCGGTGCTGCTGCTGGTGTGTCACGCGCCGGGCGCGGCGCTCGCGACGATCCGCTCGCGCTGCCGGCGACTGCCGCTGCGGCCACTGAGCGATGACGATGTGCGCTCAGCGCTCGGCGGCGATGCAAACGACGCGCTGGTGCGTCTCGCGCGCGGACGGCCGGGCCGCGCCATCGCGCTCCACGCCCAAGGCGCCGACTCCAATCCCGCCGACCTCGAGCGCGATCTCGACGCCATCGCGCGCGGCGAAGCGCGCCGCGCGCTGCCGGCGCTCTATGAGCGCTTCAGCGGCGAGCCGTTCGAACGCTTTGCCGCGACCATGGAGCTTGCCGGCGAACGCGCCCGCATCGCGGGCGCTGAGAGCGAAGCATGGGCGGAAGCCTGGACGGCGCTTGAAGCGCTGCGCGTCGAAGCCGAAGACCTCGACATGGATCCGCGCCACGCTTTGGCGCGCGCCATCGGCGTGCTCGACCGCGCCGCGGCTGCACGGCGTTAAAGCGCGATGCTGATCGACAGCCATGTGAACCTGCACCATGAGAGCTTCGCCGCCGATCGCCACGCCGTGATCGCGCGGGCGCGCGCAGCGGGCGTCCAGCGCATGATCACGATCTGCGACCGGATCGAGAATTTCCCGGCAGTGATCGCGATCGCCGAGGCTGAGCCGGACATCTATGCGAGCGTCGGCGCGCATCCGCATTATGCGAAGGATCATCTTGGGCTCACCACGGAGCGGCTGGTGGCGCTTGGTCGGCACGCGAAGGTCGTCGGTGTCGGCGAAACCGGGCTCGACCTGCATTACACGTTCAGCCCGCTCGAAGATCAGATCGCGGTGTTTCGCGCGCACGCCGCCGCCGCGCGCACGCTGGGCCTGCCGCTGATCATCCACACGCGCGAAGCCGATGAGACGATGGCAGTGTTGCTGGAGGAAGAAGCGGGGAAGGGTCCGCTGCAGCTGCTGATGCATTGCTACACGAGCGGCATAGAGCTAGCGCGGCGAGCGCTGGCGCTGGGCGCGTACTTTTCGTTCTCCGGCATCCTGACGTTCAAGAAGGCCGACGATGTGCGCGCGGTTGCGTCCGAAATCCCGCTCGACCGGATCATCGTCGAAACCGATTGCCCTTACCTCGCGCCGATCCCATATCGCGGTCAGCGCTGCGAGCCGGCGCACGTGGCCCAAGTGCAGTCCTCGCTCTGCGCGTTGCGGGGGCTCGAACCGGAGGAGGGCGCGGCGATGCTTGCGGACAATTTCTTTCGCCTCTTCCCGAAAATCGAGCGACCGGCATGACGGGCACGCTGCGCGCCACCATCCTCGGCTGCGGCTCCTCCGGCGGCGTGCCGCGCACGACCGGCAATTGGGGCGACTGCGATCCGAGCGAACCACGCAACCGCCGCACGCGCTGCGGGCTCTTGCTGCAGCTCTGGCGCGGCGCACCGGGCGCGGCCAGGGACGCTACGGTCGTGCTGATCGACACGCCGCCGGACATCAACGCGCAACTCGCGAAGGTCGCGCCCGATCACATCGACGCGGTGCTCTATTCGCACGACCATGCCGACCAAACCCACGGCATCGACGATCTCCGCGCCTTCTTCATTGAGAACCAGCGCCGCATTCCGGTCTGGATGGACGCGCCGACGCGCGGCCACCTCATGCCGCGCTTCCGCTATTGCTTCGAAGGCGTAGCGGGTTATCCGCCGATCCTCGGGCCGATCACGGAATTGCACGCGCAGGAGCCGGTCACGATCGACGGGCCGGGCGGCGCGCTTGAAGTGCTGCCGCTGGCGCAGGATCACGGCTTCTCTGTTTCGCTAGGCTTCCGCGCCGGACCGATGGGTTACTCCAACGATCTCGTCGCCATGCCGGAGGAAAGCTTCGCGGCGCTCGATGGGCTCGATCTCTGGATCGTCGATGCGCTCCGCGAAAAGCCGCATCCGTCGCACGCGCATCTGGGGCTGGCGCTGAACTGGATCGAGCGCCTGAAGCCGCGTCACGCCGTGCTGACCAATCTCAATTTCGATATGGACTACCGGCGGCTCAGCGCGAGGCTGCCAGCGGGCGTGGAAGCGGCTTACGATGGCTGGCAGGCCGATCTGGCGGTCTGAGTCGGCCTCTTTAAACCCAGGCCTAATTTCCCATAATCTATCTTATGCGAGAAACGCATGCCGCTGCCGAACCCGATAAAACCTACCGAAAACAACGCCATAGAGGCCGACAACCTCGCCCGCGACGGCGCGGCGATCCGTGCGGTGCTCGACGTGATGGCGCGCCTGCGCGCGCCCGAAGGCGGCTGTCCGTGGGATGTGGAGCAGACTTTCGCGACCATCGCGCCCTACACCATCGAGGAAGCTTACGAGGTCGCCGACGCGATCGACCGCGGCGACATGAGCGGGCTCAAGGAAGAGCTAGGCGATCTTCTGTTCCAGGTCGCGTTTCACGCGCGCATGGCCGAGGAGCAAGGCGCATTCATCTTTGCGGACGTCGCGAACGGTCTCGCCGCGAAAATGAAGGCGCGCCATCCGCACGTGTTCGGCGAAGCCGAGATGCGCACCGCGGACGAACAGACGCGCGCCTGGGAAACGCTTAAGGCCAAAGAGCGCGCCAAGAAGCGCCCGGACGCCAGCCTACTCGACGACGTGCCGATGGCGCTGCCGGCTCTGATGCGCGCCGAGAAGTTGACCAAGCGCGCCGCGCGCATCGGCTTCGACTGGCCCGGCCCCGAGCAAGTGCTGGAGAAGCTCGACGAAGAATTGGCCGAGCTCGCCGAGGCGCGCGTTAACGCGGACGCTGACGCGATGGCCGAGGAGATGGGCGACATTCTCTTCGTGATGGCCAATCTCGCGCGCAAGCTCGGCGTCGATCCCGAAGAAGCGCTCCGGCGCGCCAACGCCAAGTTCACCAGCCGCTTTCAGCACATTGAGCGCAAGCTCGCGGACGCTGGCCGCAGCGGCGTGCAGCCGTTGGACGAGCTTGAAGCGCTGTGGGTGGATGCGAAGCGCGTAGAGCGCTCGAAAAAATAGGACCGCCGGCTTCCAGCCGGCAGAGTCTGTGTTTTTGAATAGAGATGCCGGCTAGAAGCCGGCGGTCCGACTCCCCTTCCCTTCGGAGCTTCAGATGCAACCAGAAGAGCTAGCCAGCCGCATCCCCGCACTTTCCACCGGCGGCGCAGTGGTGATCACTGGCGCGGCGAGTGGGATTGGCTTGGCTGCGGCGAACACGTTCGCGCGCTTGGGTCTGCCGGTGGTGATGGCCGATCTCGGCGGCGCGCGGCTTGATCATGCGTGCGCGGAAGTCGCGTCGATGTCGAACAATGATCGCGTACTGGCTGCGCCGACCGATGTGTCCAAACCGGAGGATATCCAGCGCTTGAGCGAGATCGCGCTGGACGCATTCAGTTCAGTTGCGGTGCTGATGAACAATGCCGGCGTGATGCACAATCCTGGCAGCGCGTTCGCCAACCTCGACGCCTGGCGCAGCCTGCTGGACGTCAATCTCTGGGGTGTCATCCACGGCGTTGCGGCGTTTGCGCCAGCGATGATCGCAAGCGGCAAGCCTGGGCTCATTATCAATACCGGCTCCAAGCAAGGCATCACCACGCCGCCCGGCAACGCGGCGTACAATGTCTCGAAGGCGGCGCTCAAAACTTACACCGAGGCGCTGGCGCATGAGTTGCGCAACACGCCGGGCGCGCAGGTTAGCGCGCATCTGCTCATCCCTGGCTTCACCTTCACGGGCATGACCGCGCCGGGCGCGAGCGAGAAGCCGGCGGGCGCGTGGACGGGCGAGCAGGTCGTCGACTTCATGCTCGAATGCATCGCGCTCGGCGACTTCTACATTCTCTGCCCAGACAATGACGTCACGCGCGCTGTCGATCAAAAGCGCATGCAATGGGCGGCCGACGATATCATCAAGAACCGCCCCGCCCTCTCGCGCTGGCATCCCGAGTTCAAGGCGGCGTTCGAAGATTACATGAAGACCTGACGACCAACCTCTTCAGTCATTCCGGGCGAGCGGAGCGAGACCCGGAACCCAGAAATCATAGCACTGTGCGTTGGCCCTGGGTTCCGGATCACGCTTCGCGTGTCCGGAATGACTGAGGTAAAGCCCAATGGCGGTGCTTCAGAACGCGAACGCGCCGCTGCGTTCGAATGAGCGTGCGAAGAAGGCGCGGCGTTCGGGCGTGATCGGCGTCAGCGGCGCGAAGCGATCGCCGAGCTCCATGATGGGCGCGGAATCGCCAGAGGCGCGCGGCCACGCTGGGAGGCCGGCGCCATTTGGGTCGCCTGTTTTTATGAAGTTCGTCCAATAGAGCTGCATCGTCTCGGAGATGGAACGATCTTGAGCGGTGAAGCTGCGCTGCGGAGACGCGGCAAATGTGCCGAACACGTACGCCAGTTCCGAGGAGTGAAACGCGCGGTGCAGCGCGGCTTCCGGGCCGGGTTCAGCGTGGGTCCAGAGATAGAGATAAGTCGGCGCGCGATTGGCGCGCGCTTGCGCCCAGGCGCCGAGGCCGACGAGCACGCGATCGCGGTCGCTCTCCAGGCCCGCTTCGAGCGCTTCGGCGTCACTGCTTGCGGGATAGAGCGCGAGGAAATCGGCGCTGGCGTCGCCATCGCGTGATGCTGAGTCGGCCTGATAGCCCGCGAGATCGAAGCGCGTGCGGGTTTCGTGCGCGACGATGCCGGTGAGCGTCGGTACGTCATTATATGGGCCAGTGCGAATGTTCGCGCCGGGATCAACCGGAAGCACCACGCCATCGACGATCGGACGAAAGCTCGCGCGGTCCGAGGCTTCGAGCACGCGCGCTGCGGGTATGGCGCGGAGCGCCTCGATCGATGTCGCGCCCAGATCGCTCATAAAGGCAGCGCCCGCTTCAGCGGCCGCTGTGCGATCGCCAGTGCGAAACGCGAGCGGCGAGCTTTGAATGATCGCGCCAGCAAACAAGCCGCGCCCTTGCGGCGAGGCCAGCAGCGCGTGCACGACCACGCCGCCGGCGGACTGGCCGACAATGGTCACGCGCTCGGGATCGCCGCCGAACGCCGCCGCGTTGATCTGCAGCCAGCGCAGCGCGGCGAGCACGTCGCGGACGCCGTAATTGCCGATGCCGCCATCGGGCTCGGGCGCCAGATCGGGATGGGCGAGAAAGCCGAACGCGCCGACGCGGTAGTTCAGCGTGACGACGATAATGCCGCGCTGCGCCAGCGCCGCGCCGTCATAGATTGGGACCGAGCCCGACCCATTGCGAAAGCCGCCGCCTGGGATCCACACCATGATGGGCAAGCGCGTGCGGCTCCGCGCATTGGGCGCCCACACATTGAGATAGAGGCAGTCCTCGCTGACGGCGCCGTGTGGGAAAAACTCCGCCGTCCAAGGTCCGACGCCGTTCGGCAACTCGGTCTGCATGCAGCTTGGGCCGAAACTTTGCGCGGCGCGCACGCCGCTCCACGATGCGTGCGGCTGTGGCCCGCGCCAGCGCAAAGCGCCAACGGGCGGCGCGGCGAACGGCACGCCCAAAAATGCGCGCACGCCATTGCGCGTGACGCCTTGCAGCGTGCCGGTGTCGACATGCGCGCGCGGCGCGGCAAGTGCGTTGGCCGGAACGAAGGCGACAGCCGCAAAGAGAACCAGGCAAAGCGCGCGCAGAAAATTGAGCATTTGATCTCCCGTCGCGCAGCATAAGCGGCGTGGGCGGCCCAGGCCAACGCGGCTCTATTCCGCAGCGGGACGCAGGGTTTCCGGCAGTGGCGGGCAACGGCGCAAAGCGCGCGGCGTCTTCCAGCCGAAGCTCGGCCGTCAGCGTAATCGCGCCCCAAGTCATTCCGAATGTTCTTCGATGATGCGGCCAGCCGCGGCGATGCGGGCGCGCGTTTTGCCGTCCCCGGGTTCGAGCGTGAGCGTGACGACGCGGGTTGCGGAAAAAGCCGCGCGGTCGATCGCCGCGAGCAGGGCGTCTATCCCCTCCCCCGTGGTCGCCGAAGATCGCGACCGGGGCGCGAGGGGCCGCCGTCGAGGGCGAGGGCGCGTCGCATGCGGGCGTCGTGTGTCTCGGCGTCGAGTAGATCGATCTTATTCCACGCTTCGAGAATGGGCGGGCGCTTGTCGTCACGATCTTTCGCGAGCATGCCGCGATGACCGCCATCACGTCGGCGCGCCTGGGTGTGTCGGATTCGGGATGCGGCAATATCGCGCACATGGATGAGGAGGTCGGCTTCCATCACGGCTTCGAGGCGTGGCGCGGAACGCGGCGACAAGTTCGGTGGGCAGATCGGAGATGAAGCCCACCGTGTCGCTCATTACCACAGCGCGTCCGCTCGGCAGTTTCACCAGCCGCGCCGTGGGATCGAGCGTCGCGAACGGCTATGTCCTTCGCGAGCACGCCTGCTTGGGTGAGGCGGTTGAACAAGCTCGACTTGCCGGCATTGGTGTAGCCCACGAGCACCACCCGCCGGCAGGCCAGCGCGCAAACGTGCGCGGCGCTGCATGGCGCGCGTGCGGCGCACTTCTTCCAAGTTCGCGCTTCAGCTTCACGATGCGGTCGGCAATTTGCCGACGATCGAGCTCGATCTGCGTTTCGCCAGGGCCGCCAGTTTTACCGAGGCCGCCGCGCTGCGCGCTCCAAGTGCGTCCAGGTGCGAACGAGGCGCGTGCGCTCATAGCCCTGGCGTGCAAGTTCAACCTGCAGCCGCCCTTCGCGCGTCTGCGCGCGGCGGCCGAAGATTTCTGAGGATGAGCCCGGTGCGGTCGACCACCTTGGCTTCGGTGTCGCGCTCGAGATTGCGCTGCTGTGGAGCGAGAGCGCGCCATCGATGATGATGACGCCCGCCGACAGCGCGGCCGCCTGCTCCTTCAGCCGCTCCACGCGCCCTGAGCCGATATAGGTGCGGGGGCTGATCTCGCGGAGCGCGACCCACCTCGGCATGCGCGACTTCGAGGTCGAGCGCTTCGGCCAGCCCACGCGCTTCTTCCAGGGCGCGGCTCGGACTCGCGCGCGCTTTCTGCGCCGCTCAAAGTCGGGCGCAGCACGATCGCGCGGATTTTGTCGGATTGCGTGGTTTGCGGCGTATCAGCCGTCGGCTTCATCGGCGGCCTTTTCAATCTCGTAGAGCTGGACAGGGGCGCCCCGGCATCACCCGTCGAGATGGCGTGCTTATACACCAGCTGCACCTGACCGTCCCGGCGCAGCAGCACACAGAAATTGTCGAACCAAGTGACAACGCCCTGAAGTCTTCACGCCATTTACGAGGAAGATCGTGAGGGGCGTCTTGGCCTTGCGGACAGCGTTCAAAAACGTGTCCTGTAAGTTTTGTTTCTTATCCATTTGAACAAGCCTGTTTTGTAGCGCCGCGACGCGCGCGCCGGCTGAACCCAAGCTATAAGGGGCGTCGCGGGCCGGGACAACAGCGCGCCGGCGCGATCAGGCTTGGGCGTCAGCGGCGCCGAAATAAGCATCACGCAGCGTGCGCGAAAGCGGGCCAGGGCGCCCTTCCCCGATGGTCGCGCCATCGATCGACAGCACTGGGATCGCGATATTCGATGCCGATGTAATAAAAGCTTCGCGCGCCTCCTTAGCCTCGGCGACGGTGAAGGGCTTGTTCGAGCACGGGGATTTGGCGCTCGCGCGCACGTTCGATCAGGCTGGCGCGCGTGACGCCGTGAAGGATGCGGTTGGAGAGATCGCGCGTTCCTGAGACGCCCCTTGTGCATCGACGATCCAGGCGTTGGAGGCGGTGCCTTCCGTGACCAAACCGTCCTCATCCACGAACCATGCTTCAAAGGCCCCAGCTTCACGCGCGGCTTGTTTGGCGAGCACATTCGGGAGGAGGCCGACGGTTTTCAGATCGCAACGGCCCCATCGATTGTCCGGCAGCGTGACGACGCCGACGCCCTTAGCCGCGCGTGCTTCCAGCATCTTTCGGCTCACGGACTTGGCGACAACGACCACGGAGGGCAGCGTTGATGGCGGCGGAAACGGATGGTCGCGCGGGGCGGCGCCACGGCTGATCTGGAGATAGACGATCCCGTCGCGCACGCGGTTACGACGGACCGTCTCCTTCAGCACGACGCGCAACGATGTTTTCGGGCATCGGTTCGGCGATGCGAAGTCCGAGAGTGAGCGCCGAAGGCGCGTGTAATGGCCGGGCTCATCGAGGGAGGCGCCCATCGCGCACGCTCCAGACTTCGTAGACCGCGTCCGCGAACTGAAAGCCGCGGTCCTCAACCGAGACCGCCGCGTGCGAGAGCGGCGCATAGGCGCCGTTCACATAAGCGACGCGGCTCATTCGAGCTCGGCGCCATTGCGGCCGGGCGCATCGACGCCGAGCGATTTGAGTTTCCGGTGCAAGGCCGAGCGCTCCATGCCGATGAAGGCGGCGGTGCGGCGAAATGTTGCCGCCGAAGCGCGTGATCTGCACGTTGAGATATTTCGCGCTCGAAACGCTCGCGTGCCGTCGCGGAGCGGGAGGCCGATCACTTCTTGCAAGCCATCGTGCTTGGAGAAGCCGGCGGAGGGCCAAGCTTCCGGCGGCAGCGCATCGACCGTCACCGGCGTAAGCGGATCGCCGGTGGCGAGGATGAGGATACGCTCGATGACATTGCGCAGCTGACGCACATTGCCCGGCCAGTCGGCCGCTTGCAGCGCGGCGAGCGCGTCCTCGCCGATAATGCGGCGGGCTGACGCCCGACATGCCGGCAAGGCGCGCGACGAAATAGCCGGCGAGTTCGGGAATATCTTCGCGGCGCTCGGAGAGGCTGGGGGGCACGAAGCGGCACCACATTGAGGCGGTGAAACATGGTCTTCGCGGAAGCGCCCCTGCTCGATATCGCCGCGCAGTTTCGCGCGAGGAGGAAGAGACGACCCGTACATTCACTTGCACGTCGAGCGATCCGCCAAGGCGGCGGAAACGCTGATCTACGAGCACGCGGAGAATCTTCGCTTGAGTCTCCGGCGGCATGTCGCCGACCTCGTCAAGGAAGAGCGTGCCGGTGTGCGCTTGCTCGAACACGCCGATCTTGCGGGGGCGGCCGTCCGGGCCTTCCTCACCAAAGATTTCGCTCTCCATGCGCTCTGGCGCGATCGAGGCGGCATTGATTGCAACGAACGGCCCGGCGCCGCGCGGCGAGCGTTCGTGCAGCAAACGTGCAACCAATTCCTTGCCCGAGCCCGCCGGCCCGGCGATCAGCACGCGCGAATTGGTCTGCGCAACGCGCTCGATCGCGCTGCGCAATTGCGCCATGGCGGGGCGATGAGCCGATGAGATCGTCGCCGACAGAAGAGCGCTGCTTCAGGCTGGCGTTCTCTCGCTTCAAGCGCGCGGTTTCCAGCGCGCGCTGCACCACCAGCAACAGGCGATCGGCGGTGAAGGGCTTTTCGACAAAGTCGTACGCGCCTTTGCGGATCGCGGAGACGGCGGTTTCGATTGTGCCGTGTCCGGAAATCACGATCACCGGCATGTCCGGATCGATCCTCCTTGAACATGGTGAGGAGTTCGAGGCCGTCGATGCGGCTGCCTTGCAGCCCAGATGTCGAGCACGACGAGCGCAGGCCGGCGGCGGCGCATCGCCTCCAAGGCTTCTTCGCCGTCACGCGCGGCGCGGACTTGGTGGCCATCGTCTTGCAGGATGCCTGAGACGAGTTCGCGGATATCCGCTTCGTCGTCGATGATGAGAAATATCGGACGCCATTAGTGCGCTCCTTGGCCGGCTTCGGCCGTTTGTTCTGCGGGTTCTTCGCCGCGCTTGGGCAGGACAAAACGAACGATCGCGCCAGGCGAATGGGCCCGGCGCGTCATCCAACTCGATCAACCCCCCATGGTCTTCCACCACGCGCGCGACGATCGCGAGACCCAGCCCCTGCCCCCTTCGTTCGCGTGGTCACGTAAGGCTCGATCAGCCGATGGCGATTTTGCGCCGGAAAGCCGAGCCCATTGTCGATGATTTCAAACTGCACGCCGAAATCCAGATCGCGGAGGCGCAGCATGACGAAACCGTCCTTCGGTTCGCCATCGCGCGCGCGGCGCGCCTGCACGCTCTCAGCGGCGTTCTTCACAAGATTGGTGAGGCCCTGCGCGATCAGGCGCTCATCGCACACAAGACCGACAGGCGCGTCGGCGCCTTCGACCTCGAAGCGAATATCCGCGAACACCAAGCGCTGGCTGAACATCGTTGAGCGCGCGATCTCGCTCATATCTGCGAACGCCATGCGCGGCGCCGGCATGCGGGTGAAGGCGGAGAATTCATCGACCATGCGGCCAATGTCGGCGACTTGGCGAAGAATGGTGTCTGTGCATCGCCGGAAGGTTTCGGGATCGCTGGCGATCTCGCCCGCAAACTTGCGCTGCAAGCGTTCCGCCGAGAGTTGGATCGGTGTCAGCGGGTTTTTGATTTCGTGCGCGATGCGGCGCGCGACATCCTTCCACGCTTCCTGCCGCTGCGCGGAGATGAGCTTGCTCATATCGTCGAAGGTGAGCACGAGGCCGCCTTCCGCGTCGGGGCTCATGCGCACGCTGAGATTGGCGGAGAAAGTTTCGCCGCACGAGATCGACGCGCTGCGGCGGGGTCTCCCCCTGCGGCGTTGGGTTGTTGAGCAGTTCGCCGAGTTCGGGGCGCGACATCGACCAAGCGACGGCCGACAAGATTCTCATCGCCATGCCCAAGCAATTGGGCGGCGGAGCGATTGGCGGCGCTGATGCGCCCATCGCGGTCAAGTCCCAGCACGCCGGCGCTGACGCCGCCGAGCACCGCTTCGATGAAGCGCGAACGGGTTTCGGCGTCTTCCTGCGCGGTGACGAGATCGCGCCGCTGCGTTTCGAGCTGCGCCGTCATCTGGTTGAAGGCGCCGCCGAGCGCTTCGACTTCGTCCTTATCCGGCCCCACATCCACGCGCGCCTTGAGATCGCCAGCAGCAACGCGCCGCGCGGCGTTCGCCAGACGGCCAATCGGTTCGGAGATGCGCGTCGCGAACGAGAGCCCCAGCCACACCGCGCCCAACAGCACGAGCAGGGCCAGTCGCTAAGTAAGAAAGGCCGAACACGACCTGCAGCCTCCCCCGCCGCGCTTCGGCGTCGCGATAGGCGAGGGTTGAAATCTTCGAACGCGGTGAGGCGGGCCATCATCGCGGGATCGAGGGGGCTCGTGACATAGAGATAGGCGTCGCGATAGGCGTTGAGCTTGTAGAGCGCGCGCATCGCGCTCGCGGGCCGATCGATCAGCAGCCACACGGTGCCGGTGTTGGCGTCGTCGAAGGCGCGGCGCGGTGCGGGGGTGAAGGGCGATGTCTCCATCGCCATCCGCGCGCGCGAGCACAGCGCCGGTGGAATCCACGACATAAGCCGCGCCAAGCGCACGCCGTTCGGCTTGCGCGGCTAAGAAGGCGCGATAGCGCGGCGCGTCGTTCGTGAGCGCACCGGGCGCGCGGTTGAGATCTTCGGCCATCGCCAGCACTTCGCCGGTGAGATCATTGGTGACGCCGTCGACATAGACGCGGCCGACTTCGGCGGCGCTGTCCGGCCATGGTCTGGATGCGTTCGCTGAACCAGCGTTCGACGCCTTGGCTAAAACGTGAGCCCGAGGAACGCGGCGACGATCACGGCAGGCGCGACCGCCGATGAGGCTGAAGAGCCCGACGAAGCGAAGGTGAAGCTGCGCGCCGCCGTCTGCGAGGCGGCGGAGGCGCGCGCGATACGGAAGATGCGATGCGCGAGGATGCCCGCGAGCGCGACACAGATGGCGAGGCTCGCGCCCAGGAGCCCGAAGATCAGCGGGCTGCCGGGACCGGCCAGGCGCGCGCCGGACAGGGTCAAAATCGTAGCGGTGGCGGCGCATGCGGCTGCGAGCGCGAAGCCTATGGCGAACCAGACAGCGCCCCCGGCTACGCCGGCCGCTTGTCACCCAGGTGTCGGCAGCTCGAGCTCGCCGCGGTCGGTGGGGGCATGCCGGCGCGGACCTCGATGTTGCGTTAGAGCAACATGTGATGGCGCCACCACAGAGCCGCGTCAATCGCCTCGCCCAGTACGGATGCCGAGGGTCTGAATCTTCTTGCGGAGGGTGTTTCGGTTGATCCCCGAGCACGGCCGCGGGCGCGGATTTGGTTGCCCTTGGTGGCCTGCAGCGCCTGGTGGATCAGGCGGGCGCTCCACTTCGGCCAGCACGCGGTCATAGAGGCCGGCGCCGGGAGTTCGGGGCCGGCGGCGGCGAAGACGCTGGAGAGACGGCGCGAGACGACATCCTCGAAGGTGTCGGCCTCCTCCACCGGCGTCCCGAGCGCCGCGCGAGCGGCGCCCCAGTTCGCGCTCGATCTCGCGGGCGGTGATCACCCGTGCACGGGGCTCAGCGCCACGACGCGCTTCAGCAGGTTTTCAAGCTCGCGGACATTGCCGGGAAAGTCGTGCGCCTTGAGACGCTCGATCGCGGAGCTGTCGAGCGTTTCTCGGGCAAGCCCTCGCGACGCGCGCGAACGAGGAAGGGCGCGCGCGAGATCGCCGATGTCATCGAGCCGCTCACGCAGTGGCGGGAGCTGAATGGTGACGACGTTGAGGCGGTAAAACAGATCGGCGCGGAACGAGCCTTGGCGCGAGAGCGCGCCGAGGCCGCGCTGCGCGGCGGGCGATCAGGCGCACATTCGGGCGCGCCGCCGGGTCGCTGGTTTGCAAGAGGCCCACGAGGCGCGTTTGCGACCTCGCTTGGCAGATCGTCCACGTCTTCCAGAAAGAGCGTGCCCGCCATTGGCTTCGGCGAGCTTGCCGTCCGGTCCGAAGAGATCGCTTTCGAGCCGCGCGCTCGCAGCGCCGGCGAGGCTGATCGTGACGAACGGCGCGTTGGAGCGGCGGCTAAATTCGTGCAGCGCGCGTGCGACGCGCTCTTTGCCGGTGCCGCTCTCGCCTTCGATCAGGCACAAGTGAGATCGGTGCCGGTGACGCGCGCCATGATGCGATAAACATCCTGCATCGCGGGCGAGCGGCCGATCAACGGCAGACGCTCTTCCTTCTCAGCTTTGTTGGCTTGTGCGCGAGACTTCGCGTCCGGTCCGCGCGAGAGCGCGCGCTTCACCGCGCCGATGAGCTCGTCGAGATCGAACGGCTTTGGAATATAATCGTAGGCGCCCGCGCCCCGCTGCGGAGAGCGCCGTGGTGACGGTCGATTGCGCGCTCATCACGATAACTGGCAGCAGAGGCCGCGCGGCGCGAAGGCTCGGCAAGCGCGTCGAACACGCATTCGTCGCCCATATACACATCGGAGACGACGAGATCGCCCTCCCCCTCGCGCACCCATTTCGCAAGCGTCGCGACATTGCCGGTGGCGCGAACCTGAAAGCCTTCCTTGGTCAGTGCTTGTGAAAGCACGAAGCGGAGGGAGGCGTCGTCATCTGCAAGCAGAATGTTGGCGCTCATTGAGCGTCGTCCTCCGGGTCAAGCGGCAATAGGATTTTGAAAGCGGTGCGGCCGGGCGCGCTCCTCGACTTCGATGCGCCCGTCATGACGGCCAATGATGTCAGCGGCGACGGTGAGGCCAAGGCCCATCCCGCCGGTTTTCGTCGTGGCGAACTCGACGATCTGCACCTCGAGCTGCGCGCGCGCAGCGCCACTGGCGGCGGAGCGGAATTTGATACCGGGCCGATAAGCGGTGCTGAGCGCCACTTCGCCGTCCGATTGCCCGGACACCGCTTCGGCGGCGTTCTTGGCGATGTTCAGGAACGCTTGGATCAGTTGATCGAGATCACCGCGCACATGCGGCAAGCTCGGTCATAACGCTCGCGGATCATCACGTCGGGCGAACTCGACGCGACGAGCCGACGCACGCGCTCCAAGGCCTGGTGAATGTTGAAGCGCTCGAAGCGCGGCGGTTCGATGGAATCGTGCGGGTCGAGATTGTCCGTGAGCCGACGCATGCGGTCGACTTCATCGCAAATCAGGTTGGCGAGCGCGGCGGCGTCGGGATCGCCATTGCGGCCGATCAATTGCGCGGCGGCGCGAATGCCTGCGAGCGGATTGCGGACTTCGTGCGCGAGCGTGCGCGCGGCGGAGTTGACGCCGGTCTGCATCTGCGAGCTGCGCGGCCGTCCGGGCTGCGTCATCACCAACGCGATGTATCCGTTCTCCCCCACTGGGGCCGCCGCGATGGCGCAGCGGCCGAGCGCAAAGCCGGGGCCGATCAGCGCCACATCGGTTTCAGCGACGCGCGTTTCACTGGCGAGCGCGCGGCGCGCCAGGCTGACGAGCGGCGCGTCGGTCCGAAGATTTCATCGAGACGCCGGCCGAGTAGGCCCCGCCCAACGCCGGCGAGCAGATCGGCGGCGGCGGCGTTAACGAAACGAATGCGCTCGCCCGCATCAATGCCCAACACCGGCGCCGGCAACGCCTCCAACCAGCGCTCAGCGTCAGGCGCTGGCGGGAGGGACGGTTTGGGGCGAGTTGTCGCGGCGTCCTTCATGGCGCGCGCGAGACAAAACGAGTGAACTGGCTCAGATGGAACATCGCTTGGTCGTCCCCCTTGGAACGACCATAGGGCGCCCAAAAACGAGGCGCCAGGGGTTTTATGTTGCGATGCAACACGCGTTGCGCGAAATCATCATCATATGAGAGCGGCGGCGATCATCGTGGCGGCGGGCAGCGGAGAACGCGCCGGCGCGGAAATTCCCAAGCAATATAAGATGCTTGGGGGCATTCCAGTGCTCGTTTGGTCGGTCCGCGCGCTACTCGCGGCTGAGGTTAATCCGGTCGTCGTCGTGATCGGTGCGGGCCACGCACAATTGTTTCAGGACGCAGTCGCGGGAGAACCGGAGGTGGTCGCGGTGATCGGCGGCTCAACCCGGACAGCGTCGGTTCGGGCCGGATTGGCGGCGCTGAACGCCGCACGGCCCGATTTCGTGCTGATCCATGACGCCGCGCGGCCTGGGCTTCGCGCGCAGACCATTCGTGATTTGCTGGGGGCGTTATCCAGCGGCGCGGTTGCGGCAGCGCCGGCGCTTCCCGTCGCCGATGCGCTGAAGCGCGCCGGTGACGCGCGCGTCATTGAGGATGTCTCGCGCGAAGGATTGGTGCGCGTGCAGACGCCGCAAGCGTTTCGCTTCGCGCCGCTCGCCGCCGCGTATGGCGCGCTTCCCGACAACGTGTCTACGACGACGACATCGCGGTCGCGCGCGCCGCTGGCATGTCCGTGCGGCTCGTGGCGGGCGATCCGTGCTTGATGAAGCTGACCTACCCGGAGGATTTCGAAATGGCCGAGCGCATGCTGGCGACCGCAACGCCCTGCGTCGGTTCAGGCTTCGACGCGCACCGCTTCGGCCCGGGCGATCATGTGACTTTGTGCGGCGTCAAGATCGCCCACGAGAAAGGCCTCGTCGGCCATTCCGATGCCGACGCCGGCTGGCATGCTTTGGTGGACGCCATTCTTGGCGCACTCGGCGCGGGGCGATATCGGCGCGCATTTCCCGCCGAGCGACGCGCAATGGAAAGGCGCGAACTCCGAGATGTTTCTGCGGCACTGCGGCGGCGCTCGCCGCAAAGCAAGGCGCGCGCGTCGCGCATGTCGATGTCACCCTGATCTGCGAGCGTCCAAAGATCGGCCCGCACCGCGAGGCCATGCGCGCGCGCACAGCCGAAGTGCTTGGGATCGCGATCGAGCGCGTCAGCGTCAAAGCGACGACAACCGAAAAGCTTGGATTTCTCGGGCGCGAAGAAGGCTTGGCCGCGCAAGCCACCGCAACGGTGGAGCGATTTTTCTAAGGCTGGCCCGCTTTTTCGTCGCAGCCTTCGACATTAGGATACGTGAGGCACTCCTCCTCACCGGTGAGGGCTCTCCCATAAGGCGCGCGGCAGATTGATGTAGTCGTCCGCTCCAGGGCCGTCCCGCGGTGCGCCTGCAGCACGCGCCAGCCCGAGCGCAAAGGCAGATGCGCCAGCTGTTTCCGGCGAATGCGCGATGATCATCGCGCTCGCCGGCAGGCCCGCATAGAAAGCGCCATACTGGGCCGCGACGCGTTCGCTGACACGAAACTGCGCGGCGCATGGAGATCGTGCGCCACGCGCGCCGCTTCCGACACAAGCGCCAGATTGCGGTTCGACAGGTGCAGGATCACGATGCCGCGCTCACTCGTCTTCGATAGGTAAAGCGCAATCGCTTCGCGCGTCAGCAAGTGCGCGGGAATGGCGTCGGAGGAGAAACGCATCGACGACGATGACGTCGAATTACCCCGTCCGGCTCTTGCGCGATTTGGGAGGCGCGCATCGCCGAGTTCGATCCGCGCATTGGGTTGGCATTCTTCGACGTAGGTGAAATCGCCGCCCGGGCGCGCGGAAAGCCGCACCACCGTTGGATCGATCTCGAAGATTGTCAGACGATCGCTTGGGCGCATCAGGCACGCGGTGGAGCCCGCGCCGAGGCCGATGAGCGCCAGGCTACTGGTGTCGCCGGTGCTGAGGCCCGCGACGATGGCTTCGCCGAGCGCGGTGCGCGGATTGTAATACGTGAGCGGCAAGCGCGTCATGCCGGGTGTTGCGAGCTGCGCGCCGTGGATCGTGGTGCCGTGCATGAGAATGCGCAGCTCGGGCACTTCGGGATCGTTCGGATCGTCGATCACGCGCGTGCGGAGCACGCCGAAGAAGCTGCGCTCTTGCGTGATGACGCGGCCGCCGCGCCGATCATCCAGAAAGATCGTCACGAACGAGACCAGCACGAGCGCCGCCAACACGAACGGCCGCGCGCCATTGAAGAAGAGCGCCACGCCGCAAAAGCACATGGCGATCACGATGGTGACATGCGCCGTGAGCTGCTCGCCCATCAGCACCAAGGCCATGATGAGCACCAAAGCGGGTATCGCGACGCCGATCGCGACATCAGCGACGGGGATCGCCTTCTTCTCGCCCGGCTGTAACGCCGCATGCACCGCGAGCGCGAGCGTAAAGAAGCACACCGCGAGCAAGATTTGATACCAGGGTGCGAGCGTTTCGAACTTGTTGTCGCCGCCCTCCACATATTCCAGGAAGACTGTGTGAAGGCCCATGGCGAGATCGATGGTGTTGTAGAGCGCGAGCCCCGCGAACGTGACGGCGGCGATCAGAAACGCTAAACGCAACTGTTGCGGGCGATTGTCCTCGCCCCCACCCTGCCGCGATCAGCAAAGCAGCGCCGCCAGCCGCACCAGCGATGATCACGGCATGCTGCGTTTCAAACTGCATTAGCAGCAGAGCGACACCGGCCATCGTCACAGCCGCGGCGGCGGCCGTGTCGGCCACACGCCAATTCGGCGTCTGTCCGCGCGGCAGAAGAGCGCCGCGGCGGCGAGCGCGAGCGGGTATTCGTAGACGTCGTTGAAAATGACCGGCGCGACGAACGCGGCAAGCCCGCCCCCGATCACACCGCAAGCGAAACCCAGAAAATAGAATTCGGTAAGACGATCCGCGTTCGGCCGTGTGCGCGAGAGCGCCATGTGGCAGACCAGAGCCGCAAAGAAGAAGCCGACCAAGTTGCCGCTCAGCGTCCAGGCCCAATCGGCGCCGGAGAAATACGAAATCACCAGAAGCGCGAGTGCGATTGGAAAGATGAACGTCACCACCGGTGATAAGCGCCCACTGCCGCGTGAAAACGCGATCACGAACGTCGCCAGATAAAGCGCGAGCGGCACGACCCACAGCATTGGCGCGGACGCAACGTCGGTGGAGATGTGGAGGCGTGACGCCCAGGATCAGCGCCGAGGGCGCAGCGGCGGCGGCCATCCAGAAGAGCCGTTGGCGCCATGTGAGGCTTGGCGACGCTTGAATTGCACCGTCAGCCGATTGTCCCGCGTTCGCGGCAATCGCCGTGGCGGCGGCGAGCGCGATCAGCGCGGCGGCGAGGATGTAGCCGGCGGTCCAAGCTAGGCCCTGTGCGGAGACGCCGAGCAGCGGTTCGATGACGACCGGATACGCCAGCAAGCAATGAAGCTGCCGATATTGCTGGCTGCATAGAGATAATATGGGTCGTGCGCGTCGCTGCGGCCGGTGCGGGCGTACCAAGATTGCAGCAACGGCGCGGTGGCCGAGGCCGCCGCGAATCGGCGCGCCGACCGAGAGCGCGAGCACGCCGACAAGCCAGAGCGCGGGATGCTCGGGAGTTTGGCGCGCCGAGAGCCGTGCTGACATGGATCGGCAAAACCAGAAACGCCGCGACCAACACGATTGCATGGATCGCGGCCTGAATGCGCAAATCCTTCAAGCGCGCCAGCAAGTGCGCATAGAGATAGCCAATCAGCAACGCGGGTCTGGAAGAACGCCATCGAGGCGTTCCACACAGGCGGGTGAGCCACCAAGCAGCGGCGTCACCATGCGTCCGAACAGAGGTTGCAGCACGAAGATGAGCGCGGCGCTGCAAAACAGCGCTGAGCGCGAAGACGGGCGCTGCGGCGCGCCGCGCTATGGCTTGCATCGTCCCTCCCGCTGGATTTGCGCAGTCTTGTGCCACTGCCTCCCCCGCGCTGGAAATGGACTTTTTCCGCGCTGATGCGTTAAGTCGCCATGCTCATGTTCCCGACCCATCTCGCAGAAGCCGCGCGCGGCTTCCTGAAAGAGGCGCAGGCGCGCAATTTGCGTCTTGTGACCGCCGAAAGCTGCACGGGCGGGCTCATCAGCGCGTTGCGTGTGCGAAATCCCGGCGGTTTGCTCGGCGACGCTCGAGCGCGGTTTCGTGACCTATTCCAACGACGCCAAGAGCGAAATGCTCGGCGTCCCGCCCGCGCTGATCGAAGCGAAGGGCGCGGTGAGCGCCGAAGTCGCACGCGCGATGGCTGAAGGCGCGCTCGCGCACAGCCGCGCGGATCTATCGATCGGCGGTGGACAGGCATTGCCGGGCCGGATGGCGGTAGCGCCGAAAAGCCAGTGGGCCTTGTTCACTTCGCCGCCTCGCGCAAGGGACGCGAAACGCTGCACGAAGAGCATCGCTTCGGCGATATCGGCCGGCTCAATGTGCAAGCCGCGAGCGTGGAAGCCGCGTTCAAGCTGCATGGCGCGCTTGCTGGACTAGCCCATGCTTGCCCTTGATGGGCGAGCTGTCAGCGCGCGAAGCGCGATGACTGAGTGGGTGACTGCGCGGTCCTAGGCCGTAAAGCGAGCCGCCCACCCACTCCGTCCGCGAGCTGCGCTCGCGGCCACCTCGCCCATCAAGGGCGAGGATGCTTTAGCCAAGGCGCCTTTTCGCCTCGCGCTCGAACGGCCGCCATGATGCGGCCCGCGAGCTTGTCGCGGTTGGCGTTGACGGCGGCTTGCAGCAGCGGGTTCTTAAATTCGTAGGCAATATAGAAGCGCACGCGCGCGGCCTTTCGCCAGCGATTATCGAGCGTGTGAAAGGGCCCCCGCACCATGGCGACGTCGACTTCGCCCTTCTCCGGCTCGCAGCGCACCTTGCTGGTGAAGCGTTCCTCGAACGCCTTCCAGCCCACGACTGCTTCGGCGCTCCCCTCCCAGCCGCCGTCAGGTTTGGGATGCTCTTCGATGACGCGGAGGCTCTTTAGCCATGGAATGAAGTGCGGATAAGCGCGCACATCGCCGACGAGCCGGCACAGATCGGCCGGCGCATAGGGCATGTCGCGCGTGGCTTCGAGGATGGTGCGCGCCATCAGGGGGCTTTTGCTCCCCCGTAAACGGGGGAGCTGTCAGCGCGCGTTAGCGCGATGACTGAGGGGGTGGCGCGAGGTCGGCCAATTAAAGCGCCGCCCCCTTCGTCTCTCGCGTCGCGAGAGCCACTTCCCCCCGCAGGCGGGGGAAGAAATCGTCGGCGAGCCTATCAAAGCCCGAGCGCCTTATCGCGCGCATCGCGCAGCTTGGCGAAATCCTCGCCGGCATGGTGCGAGGAGCGCGTCAGCGGGCTTGCGGAGACCATGAGGAAACCCTTGGCGTAAGCGATCGTCTCCAGCGCCTTGAACTCCTCGGGCGTCCAATAGCGCACGAGCTCGGCGTGCTTCTTCGTGGGTTGCAGATATTGGCCGATGGTGAGGAAATCGACGTTCGCGACACGAAGGTCGTCCATCACCTGCATCACCTCGTCCTTGCTTTCACCCAGCCCGACCATCAGGCCAGACTTCGTGAACTGCGACGGATCGCGCTGCTTCACGCTGTCGAGCAGGCGGAGCGATTGGTAATAGCGCGCACCGGGGCGGATCGAGTGATAAAGGCGCGGCACGGTTTCGAGATTGTGGTTGAAGACGTCGGGCTTGGCGTCGATCACGCGCGCAGCCGCACCGGGCTTCCGGAGAAAGTCCGGCGTCAAAATTTCGATCGTGGTGTTCGGCGCCAAGCGGCGGATCGCCTGGATGGTGCGAACGAAGTGATCGGCCCCGCCGTCGTCGAGATCGTCGCGGTCGACCGAGGTCACGACGACGTGCTTCAAGGCCCATCGCCGCCGTCGCCTTGCCGACGCTCTCGGGTTCATCGGCGTCGACCGCGCCGGGAAGCCCGGTCGCCACGTTGCAGAAGCTGCAGGCGCGCGTGCAGATCGCGCCGAGGATCATGAAGGTGGCGTGGCGCTGGCTCCAGCATTCGCCGATATTGGGGCAGCCCGCCTCCTCGCAGACAGTGACGAGGCCGTTGGCGCGGACGATTTCGCGGGTGGAATGATACTCGGCGCTGGTGGGCGCGCGGACGCGGATCCAGTCCGGCTTGCGCGGGCTGGGCGAGTCAGGACGGGCCTGTTTCTCCGGATGGCGGGCTTTTTCGGGGCCTTGTCCCGGAGATCGAGCAACGTGGTCATGGGGAGAACATGAGCCGCTTCCCCTTGTCCCGCAACGCCTGGAGCGGAAACCAGCCCTGCGGAACGCTGCGGCGGCGGCTCACCCCGCGGGGCCTTTCGCTTGCCAAAATGATCCTGCCAGCTAGGCTTATTACAAGTGTGAAACAATAATCACGTGCCCGCGCGCCAGAAGAGCCGCGGTGCAATTCTGGGAACCCTCGGAGGCAACTGGCTCATGGCGCAAAAACCGTTCGAGTTGGCGCGCACCCGCGTCTCCTTGTTCGAAGCCCTGCTCCGGGCTCGGCGCACGAAAGGCGGCAAGACGGCCGATCCTCGAGGATCATGAGCGGCGTGTGCTCAGCTATGACGACATCATCCGCGCTTCCTTCGCGCTGGGCGGACGTATCAAGCGCATCACGCGGGCGCGCGAATCTGTCGGCGTGATGCTGCCGACCGGCGTCGGCTGCACGGTGACGTTCTTTGCACTCCATGCCATCGGGCGCGTGCCGGCGATGCTGAACTTCACCGCGGGCGCGATGAATTTACGCGCGGGCTGCCAAGCCGCGAATGTCGAGCGGATTTTGACTTCACGGAAATTCGTTGAACTCGGCAAGCTGGACGGCCTTATCGCCGAGCTCTCGAAGTTCGCGACCATCATTTATCTCGAAGACGTGCGCGCCGAGATCGGCATCTTCGATAAACTGAATGCGCTGGTGCAGAGCTTCGCGCCCGGTGTGTTCGCGGCTTATTCCAATCCCGACGACACCGGCGTTATCCTCTTCACGTCCGGCAGCTATGGCACCCCCGCGCGGCGCGGTGCTGAGCCACGCCAATCTCGTGGCCAATGTCGAGCAATGCTACGCGCATGTGCCGTTCGATCCCGATTGGAGCTTTTTCAATCCGCTGCCGATGTTTCACTGCTTCGGGCTGACCGGCGGAACGCTGCTGCCGCTCTTCACCGGGCACAAGGTTTTCCTTTACCCAACGCCGCTGCACGCGAAGGAAATTCCAAAACTGATCCGCTCGGCCGGCGCCAATGTCATGCTGTGCACCGACACGTTCGCGCAGCAATATGCGCGCAACGCCGCCGAGGGTGATCTTTCGTGCCTGCGGCTCATGGTGTGCGGCGCTGAGCGCGTGAAGGATGAGACACGCGAGATTTATCGCGAGCGCTATGGCGTCACGGTGCTGGAAGGCTATGGCGCGACCGAAGCCGCGC
Source organism: Terricaulis sp. (assembly GCA_037200505.1). Lineage (GTDB taxonomy): Bacteria > Pseudomonadota > Alphaproteobacteria > Caulobacterales > Aquidulcibacteraceae > Vitreimonas. Next base: position 158,462 of record JBBCFZ010000009.1, read on the forward strand.
CTGTGATCGCGGTGAACGATCCTGCCACCTATCGCGCGGGCAGCGTTGGCCGTTTCCTGCCGGGCCTCGAATGGCGTCTCGAGCCGGTGCCGGGCATCGAGGGCGGCCAGCGCCTTTTCGTGCGCGGGCCGAACGTGATGCGCGGCTATCTCGATCCGCTGAAGGCCGGCGGCGTCGATCTTCTGCCGAACGGTTGGCACGATACGGGCGACGTCGTTGACGTGGACGACGACGGCTTCGTGCGCATTCTTGGCCGCGTGAAGCGCTTTGCAAAGATTGGCGGCGAGATGGTGTCGCTCAACGCCGTCGAGAGCTACGCGCAGCAAGTCTGGCCGCACAACACACACGCCGCCGTCGCGCTCCCCGATGCGCGCAAGGGCGAGCGCGTGATCCTGTTCAGCGACTTCAAGGACGCGCAAGCCGCCGAACTGCTCGAATGGGCCAAGACCAATGGCGCGCCGGAAATCGCCGTGCCGAAGAAGATCGTGCCGGTGGAGGAAATTCCGGTGCTGGGCAGCGGCAAGACCGATTATGTCGCGCTGCAGAAGCTCGCGGCGGAGAAATTCGCGACGGCTGAAGCGGCTTGAGATTCGGACCGCCGGCTTCCAGCCGGCTCTTGTTGTTGGCCGGCTGGAAGCCGGCGGTCCGGGGTGCGGCATGACACACTGGATCGTGGTGATGGGTGTCGCCGGCAGCGGCAAGTCCACGCTTGGCGCGGCGCTGGCGGACGCACTGGCCCTGCCCTTTCTGGAAGGCGATGCGTTTCATCCCGCCGCCAATGTCGCTAAGATGGCGGCAGGAACTGCGCTGACGGACGAGGACCGTTGGCCCTGGCTTGATGCGTTGGCGGCGGCGTTGGGCACGGCGGAAGGCGGCGCGGTGATGACGTGCTCTGCGCTGCGTGTGATCTATCGCGAGCGGCTGCGGCGCGAAGCGGGCCATCCGCTCAGCTTTGTTTGGCTGAAGCTCGATCGCGAGACATTGCTCAAGCGCATGAGCGCGCGTGTGGGGCATTATATGCCCGCGAGTTTGCTGGACAGTCAGCTTGCGACGTTGGAGGCGCCGGTCGCGGGTGAGCACGTCATCACGCTGGATGCGAAGTTGGCGCCCGACGCACTTCTCGCTCAAGCGAGTGAGGCGCTGTCTCATGCTCGCCCTTGATGGGCGAGCTGTCAGGACGCGCAGCGGACTGACTGAGTGGGTGACGGCTCACGATATCAGAAACGGCGCAGCCACCCACTCCGTCCGCGAGCTTCGCTCGCGGCCACCTCGCCCATCGAGCGCGAGGATGAAGCAGCGCTAGACGTGCAGCACGCGTCCGTACGCGTCGAGCACGCTTTCGTGCATCATCTCGCTCAAAGTCGGGTGTGGGAACACCGTTTCCATCAGCTCGGCTTCGGTGAGTTCGCCCGTCATGGCCACGGCGAAGCCTTGGATGAGCTCGGTCACTTCCGCGCCGATCATGTGCGCGCCCAGGAGTTCGCCGGTCTTGGCGTCGAACACGGTTTTGACCATGCCTTGATCTTCGCCCGAGCGCGATTGCCTTGCCGTTGCCGACGAAGGGGAAGCGCCCGACTTTAACTTCGCGGCCCGCCGCTTTGGCTTTCGCTTCGGTGAGGCCGACGCTGGCGACTTGCGGGTGCGAATAGGTGCAGCCGGGGATGCGCTCTTTCAGCATGACGTGCGGATGCTTGCCGGCGATGGCTTCCACGCAGATGACGCCTTCGTGGCTGGCCTTGTGCGCGAGCCATGGGCCGCCGGTGACGTCGCCGATGGCGTAGAGGCCCGCGACGCCGGTTTTGCCGTAGCCGTCGGTGACGATGTGGCCGCGCTCGACTTTGGCGCCGAGCGCTTCGAGGCCAAGGCCCTCGACATTGCCGGTGATGCCGACGGCGACGATGGCGTGGCTGGCTTTCAAAGTTTCGCTCTTGCCGCCTGAAACCACTTCGGCTTCGACGCCCGTTGCGGTCGCTTTCAGCGATTTCGCTTCCGTGCTGGTGCGCAGCACGAGGCCCTCCTTCTCGAAGCGCTTCTTGGCAAACGCCGAAATTTCTTCGTCTTCGACCGGCAGCACGCGGTCGAGCAATTCGATCACCGTCACCTTCACGCCGAACGCGGCGTAGAAGCTGGCGAACTCGATGCCGATGGCGCCGGAGCCGAACACAAGGAGGCTCTCCGGCCATTCAGGCGGCGTCATCGCGTCGCGATAAGTCCAGATGCGTTTGCCGTCAGCCTTCAAGCCGGCGGCCGGAATCTCTCTCGCGCGCGCGCCGGTGGCGACGATGACGCGCGCGGCCTCGTACGGCGTGTCTTTGCCGTCCTTGCCTTTGACGATCACCTTCGGCGCCTTCGCGCCCTTCTCCAGGCGCGCTTCGCCGGCGATCACGTCGATCTTGTTCTTCTTCATCAGGAACTGGACGCCCTTCTCCATCCGCCCCGCGACGCCGCGCGAGCGCTGCACCACGGCTTCTGGATTGAAGTTCACGCCGTCGGCGGAGAGGCCGTATTCCTTGGCGTGTTTGAAGTTGCGATAGACCTCCGCCGAGCGCAGCAGCGCCTTGGTCGGGATGCAGCCCCAGTTGAGGCAGATGCCGCCAAGCTTGTCGCGCTCCACGATCGCGGTCTTGAGGCCAAGCTGGGCGGCGCGGATGGCGGTGACGTAGCCGCCGGGGCCCGAACCGATGATGATGACGTCGAAGGATGTGCTCATGGGGATGTATCTAGCAGGCTCGGGCGCGAGGTGAAGATGCGGTTTGCGTGATGCTGTTATGCGCCCCGTACCGCAGCCTTCCAGGCGGCATTTTCTCTGCCGGCTGGAAGCCGGCGGTACTTAGCTGATCCCGAAGGCGCCCTTGATCCCGTCCACCACGAATTGCGCGGCCAGGGCGGCGAGCAGGATGCCGAAAATCCGCGTCAACATGGCCGCGACCGTCGGGCCCATGATCCGCGTCAGCGGCCCCGCGAGCAGGAAAGCTGTAAGGCAAAGCGCCAGGTTCGCGCCTGCCCCGGCCAGCACCATTGCGCGGGCCAGCGGGTCTTCGTGCTGGGTGAAATAGAGCATGACGCTCGCGATCGCGCCCGGGCCGGAAATCAGCGGGATGGCGAGCGGGAAGACGGAGATATCGTCATAATGGCCGGGATGGCTGGCCTGTTCGGCCGCCACCGCCTCCGCGCGCTCCTCGCGCCGCTCGGTGCGCTTCTCAAACAGCATATCGACCGCGATCAGGAAAAGCAGGATCCCGCCCGCGATGCGGAACGCGTCGAGCGTGACGCCCAGGCGCTCCAGCAGCCATGCGCCGCCAAAGGCAAAGCCCAGTAACACGGCGGTCGCCACCGCGACCGACTTCCAGGCCATCTTGCGCCGCCATTCGGCGCTCATCCGCTCGGTCATGGTCGCGAACATGGGCGCGACGCCGGGCGGGTCGATCACCACGAAGAAGGTGACAAAGGAGGCAAGGAAGAGCGACAGCATGCCTTGTGTGCTTAACAGATTCTTGCCGGTACGCGCTTAGGGCAAAATCAAACCTTCGCGTCTATGGTCCGGCTTCCTGAGCCCCGGTGAGGCATGAGCGCGGATCGTCTCAAGTTCTTGATTGTCGACGATCAACCGTATCAGCGCCGGCTGATCTCGGAGACGTTGCGCACGCTTGGTTCGGTCCGCATCGAGCAGGCCGAGAACATCGCGCAATGCTTCGAAATTCTCTCCTATTTCATGCCCGACATCCTCGTCACCGATTGGGACATGGAGGAAGCCGACGGCATCGCGCTGGTGACGCGCCTTCGCGCTGGCGATGCGGGCGTGACCCTGAAAAAGCTCCCGGTTGTGATGATCGCCGAGCGCAACAAGGCCGAAGATATCGAAACGGCGCGCAATTGCGGGATCGACGAATTCCTGCTGCGCCCGTTCAGCACGGCGGCCCTGCTCTCGCGCGTCGAAGCCGTAACGCGCAACCGGCGCGATTTCATCGAGAGCGCGGTCTATGTCGGCCCCTGCCGGCGCCGGAAGATGCTGCAGGATTACGAAGGCCCGCTGCGCCGCTTGTTCGATGAAGATGGCGACGGGGAAGACGCGCCGGAAATTCAAATGAAGAAGGGTCTGACGCGCGCTTATCTTGAGCGCGTCGGCGTGCTGCTGGAGGGTGTCGAGACCGATCCCGTCCGCGCCATGCGCGACATCTTTCTCGCCGCCGGCCAACTCCGCGCACTGGCGACGGACATGAAGGACAAGCTGCTGATCGCGGCGGCGGAGTCGCTCTACAATTATATCCAAGGCATCGGCGCCAGCCCTCGCCTCGACCACGATGTCGCCGACGCGCACATCAAGGCGATGCTGCAACTCGTCGATCTGCCGAATTCACAGATTGAGCTTCGCACGACAGTGACACGCGAGCTGGGCGTGATGGTGCGCAAGAAGCTGAAGACGAACGCGGCGGCTTAGGGCGCTTAAGTAGTTCGGGCCAAGAGCCCTAAATCAGCTCACAACGCTGCCACTACAATCGCACAATAAAACGACTCTCCTCCCCCTTGCAGGGAGGAGATGGAGGTGGGGGTAACGGCGGTGCTTTATCCGGAGAGGACACCGCCCGCACCCCCACCCTGCCCTCCCCGCAAGGGGGAGGGTTCGTTCGGTGAAACTGACTAGAGCAGCATCGCCATTGGGTCTTCGATGAAGCCGCGGAAGGCTTTCAGGAAGGACGCACCGATCGCGCCGTCCACCACGCGGTGATCGCAGGTGAGCGTGACGCTCATCATGGTCGCGATGGCGAGGCGTCGTTCTTTACGATCGGGCGCTTTTCGCCGGCGCCGACACTCATGATCATGCCGTGGGGTTCGTTGATGATGGAGGCGAAGCTTTTGATGCCCATCATGCCCATGTTCGAGATCGAGAACGTGCCGCCCTGGAATTCCTCAGGCTTTAGCTTCTTCTCGCGCGCGCGCTTGGCGAGGTCGGCCATTTCGGCGCTGATTTGCGCGAGGCCTTTCATCTCCGCATTGCGGATGATTGGCGTGATGAGGCCGCCAGGGATCGACACGGCGACAGCCACGTCGGCGTGATGGTGCATGGCGATGCCGTCGGGCGTGAAGCTGGCGTTCGCCTCGGGCACCATCTTCAGTGCGAGCGCCGCCGCCTTGATGCACATGTCATTGACCGACACCTTCACGCCGGAAATCGCCGAAGCGCTTGTTGATGTCGCCGCGCGCTTTCAGCAGCGCGTCGATTTCGAGATCGATGGTGAGCGGGAAATGCGGGATGTCGCGGAAGCTGTCGGTCATGCGCTTGGCGATGACTTTGCGCATCATGTCGAGCGGCACGAGATCATAGCTGCCGGGCGCCACGCCCATTTGTTCGAGCGTCTTGTGCGGCAACGCAGGCGGCGGCGCGCCGTTGGGCACCACGAGCGAACGGCTCTCCGCGAGCGGGCGCTTTTCCATCGCCGCTTCAATGTCGCGCTTCACAACGCGGCCATTGGGGCCCGAGCCCGAGAGGCCAGAAAGATCGATGCCGGATTGCTGCGCGAGACGGCGCGCGAGCGGTGACGAAGGATTGCGCGCTCCCTTAACTGCTCCCCCGCTGGCGGGGGAGCTGGCAGGCTGCGCAGCAGCCTGACTGAGGGGGGATGAGGATGGAGATGCAGAAGCCCCCCTCCCCTTCGCTTCGCTCAGGACCTCCCCCGCGGGCGGGGGAGGAGTAGCAGCCGGCGCCTTCTTTGGCGCGGCTTTCTCGCCCTCGCCCGCCAGCGTCGCGATCGGCGTGTTGACCTTCACGCCTTGCGAGCCTTCCGGCACGAGGATTTCAGAGATCACGCCTTCATCGACGGCTTCGACTTCCATCGTCGCTTTATCCGTCTCGATCTCCGCGATCACTTGACCCGGCTCGATCTTGTCGCCGGCCTTCACATGCCATTTGGCGAGGTTGCCCTCTTCCATCGTCGGCGACAGCGCGGGCATGGTGATCTGGGTCGTCATCGGGCGGCTTTCTGTTCGAGCACGACCGGAATTACATCCGGGCGCCAAGTGTGGACGAAACTCAAATAGGCGAGCGCGAGAAAAACCCCGCCGCCGCCAAACCAGCAAAAGCCGCGCACCAGATCGTCGATGCTGATGAGGCCGCCGACCAGAGCGTCGGGCGCGGAATTGGCGAGGAGCGCGCGGCCAGCGGCGGAAAGGCCGGTCTCTTCCTTGATCTCGTAGAGTCGCGCGATCAGGCCCGCATGATTTGAATTGCGCGCCCACCATGACAAGCGCGAGCATGCCGAGAATGATGCTGACGAACAGAAACGCCATGAAACGCGCGAGAAAGTTCGAGGTGCCGAGGAAGTAATTGAGCGCCGCGATGTAAGCCGACACCACCGTGAAAATCACCGACACACCCGTCAGCAGGATGTTGGTGAAGTTCACCAGTTCAGCGACGACCTCGGCTTCGCTCATGGTCCCCGCTCAACGATAGCAAACGGCTTTCGCCGCGCGGACGACGTCTTCGATGTTGGGCAACGCCAGCGCTTCGAGATTGGCAGCGTAGGCGAGCGGCGCATCGACCTGATGCACGCGCGTCGGCGGCGCATCGAGATAGTCGAACGCTTCCGAGACGACGCGCGCGGCGACTTCCGCGCCCATGCCCATCGGCCCCCCAGCCCTCTTCCACTGTGACGAGACGGCCGGTCTTCTTCACGCTTTCGACGACTGTCGGAATATCGAGCGGACGCAGTGTGCGCAGATCGATCACTTCCGCATCGATGCCTTCGCTCGCGAGTTGTTCAGCGGCTTTGAGCGCCACGCCGACCATGCGCGAATGCGCGCTGATGGTGACGTCAGCCCCGACGCGCTTCACCTTGGCCTTGCCGATCGGCACGATCCAATCGGCGACGTCCGGAATTTCGAACTCGGTGCCGTAGAGCATTTCGTGTTCGAGGAAGACGACCGGGTTTGGGCGAGCGGATCGCAGCTTTGAGCAAGCCCTTCGCATCGGCCGCGTCGTACGGCGCGATGACGACGAGGCCCCGGTACGTGCGCGTACCAGTTGGAATAATCCTGGCTGTGCTGGGCGCCCACGCGCGAGGCCGCGCCGTTGGGGCCGCGAAACACGATCGAAGCTTTGATCTGGCCGCCGGACATGTAGAGCGTCTTGGCGGCGGAATTGATGATGTGGTCGATGGCTTGCATCGCGAAATTCCACGTCATGAATTCCACGATTGGTTTGAGGCCCGCCATCGCCGCGCCGGTCGCAAGACCCGCAAAGCCGTGCTCGGTGATCGGCGTATCGACGACGCGCTTGGGGCCGAACTCTTCGAGCAGCCCGCGCGAGACTTTGTAGGCGCCTTGATATTCGGCGACTTCCTCGCCCATCAGAAACACGCGGTCATCGCGGCGCATTTCTTCGGCCATCGCGTCACGCAGCGCATCGCGCAGCACGACCTTCACCATCGCCGTGCCGGCGGGGACTTCGGGATCGGCGCTTAAGCCCCCTCCCCCTTGCGGGGAGGGGGTTGGGGGTGAGGGGCGATCGGTTGTGCGCGGTGGTGCGGACGCTGGCTTGTCGGCGCGCCCCTCCTCCGGCCGCTTCGCGGCCACCTCCCCCGCGAGGGGGGAGGTTTTAGAAGCCGGCGCCGCGTCGCCATTGCTAAGCGTCGCAATCGGCGTGTTGACCTTCACGCCTTGCGCGCCTTCGGGCACGAGAATCTCAGAGATCACGCCCTCGTCGACGGCTTCCACTTCCATCGTCGCCTTGTCGGTTTCGATCTCGGCAATGACTTGCCCGGCTCGATCTTGTCGCCGGGCTTGATCAGCCACTTGGCGAGATTGCCCTCCTCCATGGTGGGCGAGAGCGCGGGCATGAGGATTTGAGTCATCTCAAATGAGTCCAAAGAGAGCGAGAAAGATCATGACGGTGCCGACAATGCCGACCAGCCACGAGATCACGCGGATGGTCGGCCAGCCGGCGAGATAGATGATCGCGTGCGCGACGCGGGCGAAGAAAAAAAGCTGCGCGCCGAGCACGGTCCATTGATTGGAGACGCCGATCAGCGCGGCGATCAGCACCAGCGGCGCGAACAGGATGAGGCCTTCGCGGTGGTTGTCGACCAGGCGTTTGGTGCGCGCCTGCATCACCGAGGGCTCTTTCAGATTGTCGCGCGGGCCGCCCATGGCTTTTGGGCCCTGCGCCAGGACGCCATAAGTCGCTTGAATCAGGATGAGCACGAACAGGAGCGCGACCGAATAGGCCAGCAAGCTTAGCTCGACACTCATCTTGGCTCCCTATGTCTTTTTGTTTTCAGCGCCCCGCGTTGCGCGGCGCGCTGTCGTCTCACGCTTCCAAATAGATGTCCGTCATCAGTTCGCTGGGATCGGGCTCGGGGCTGTCTTGCGCGAATTGCGCCGCCTCTGAAACGGTGGTGCGGATATCGCGGTCGATGTCCTTTAGGCTTTCTTCGCTCGCGCTGCCGCCATCGATCAGCAGCTTTTTCACATGCTCGATCGGGTCGCGCTTGGCTTTGAAGTCGTCGACTTCTTCCTTGGTGCGATACTTCGCGGGATCGGACATGGAGTGGCCGCGGTAGCGGTAGGTCTTCATCTCAAGCAGGATCGGCCCCTGCCCTGAGCGCACATGGTCGGCCGCGTGCTTGCCGGCTTCGCGGACGGCGACGACATCCATGCCGTCGACCTCCTCGCCCGGAATGTTGAAGCTCGCGCCGCGCTTATAGAGATGCGTTTCGGCGCTGGAGCGCTGCACGCTCGTGCCCATCGCGTATTGATTGTTCTCGACGATGTAGATGATCGGCAGCTTCCAGAGGCTCGCCATGTTGAAGCTCTCATAGACCTGGCCCTGATTAGCGGCGCCGTCGCCGAAATAGGTCACGCAGATCTTGCCGTCTTCGCGGTAGCGGTTGGCAAAGGCGATGCCAGTGCCGAGCGAGACTTGCGCGCCGACGATGCCGTGGCCGCCGTAGAACGCTTTCTCGACGCTGAACATGTGCATCGAGCCGCCTTTGCCTTTGGAATAGCCGGCGGCGCGCCCGGTGAGTTCGGCCATCACGCCCTTGGGGTCCATGCCACAGGCGAGCATGTGGCCGTGATCGCGATACGCGGTGATGACTTGATCGCCCGGTTTGATGGCCGCCTGCATGCCCACCACCACGGCCTCCTGGCCGATATAGAGGTGGCAGAAGCCGCCGATCAGACCCATGCCGTAAAGCTGGCCCGCGCGCTCTTCAAAGCGGCGGATCAAAAGCATGTCGCGATAATAGGCCAGAAGCTCTTCGTTGGTCGCTTCAGCCGGCGCAGACCCGTTGGCGGGTTTTCGCGCGATTTTGTTCATGTCGCCTCCCAGCGCGGGGACTTAAAGCTCAGCCTAAGCGATGCGTCCACACGCCGCGGCGGACCCCTGTTATCCGCCTTTGCCGTGCCTCGCCAGCGAGCTTTGCGCCACCGCAGACTTATTGCACCGCACAATTTTAGCGTTGGTCGAGCGTGAACACGATCTCATCGGGATCGCCGGCGGCCAGCAGGATGCGGGCGCGCTCGTCGAGGTAATCGAGATCGAGGCTTTCTGGTTTCAACCGGGCTGCGCGTGCTTCCAGTTGAACGCGTTCGGCGGCGAGGTCTTGAAGCTGGGCTTCGAGCGCCTCTTCGCGCGCTTGCAGATCGACATACGCAAACGAGCCCCTGCGGACCCGTCACGGCATGCGCGCCGAGATACAAAATGGCCGCTCCCAAGCTGATGCTTAGCGCCGCGGATCCTGTTTTCGACATTCGTTACGACCCCGAAAGAGCGGGGAAGGTGAGTCCTCGAAGTTAATTGCTTCTTAACGGAATCGGAGTCCGAGGAGAACAAACAGAGTCCAAGGAGTCGCGTGGATTCAACATGTTAGCCAAAACCGACCAGATGTGGTGGCGCGCGGAATCGCGGAACTCCACATGCTGCGCTGCGCTGAAGCGAAAATATTTTTGACATTTGTGCAGTCGAAGCCTGCAAACGCGGGGCATTCCAGAGCGCCAAGGGGCGATTAGGAATCTGACGCAGCGCTTGCTCGGATTCCAGATCGCGCTTCCGCGCGTCTGGAATGACTGAGTGCGGGGGCTAGCGGCCCTTAATGGTGCTCGCGCCAGCGAACACGCCCTGATCGTCGAGTTGTTCGGCGATGCGGATGAGCTGGTTATATTTGGCGGTGCGGTCCGAGCGCGCGAGCGAGCCGGTTTTGATCTGGCCGCAATTGGTGGCGACGGCGAGGTCGGCGATGGTTGCGTCTTCGGTCTCGCCCGAGCGGTGGCTCATCACGGCCGAATAGCCCGCGCGGTGGGCCATCTCGACCGCTTCCAAAGTCTCGGTCAGCGTGCCGATCTGATTGACCTTCACCAGGATCGAGTTGGCCAGGCCCTTCTTGATGCCCATGGACAGGCGCTCGGGATTGGTGACGAAGAGATCGTCGCCCACGAGCTGGCATTTATCCCCGATCAAGTCGGTCAGCGCTTTCCAGCCCTCAAAATCGTCTTCCGACATGCCGTCTTCGATTGAGATGATCGGATAGCGTGCGACGAGGTCGGCGAGGAATTTGGCGTTGGCTTCCGGCGAGAGCGATTTGCCTTCCCCCGCCATCTCGTACTTGCCGTTCTTGAAATACTCGGTCGCGGCGCAATCGAGCGCCAGTGCGACTTGTTCGCCAGGCTTGTAGCCGGCTTTCATGATGGCTTGCAGGATGAAATCGAGCGCCTCAACCGCGCTCTTCAGGTTCGGCGCGAAACCGCCCTCGTCGCCGACATTGGTGGAGTGGCCTGCGGTCTTCAGCTCCTTGCGGAGTGTGTGAAAGACTTCCGAGCCGATGCGCACAGCATCCGCCATGCTCTCCGCGCCGATCGGCAGGATCATGAATTCCTGAATGTCGATCGGGTTGTCGGCGTGGGCGCCGCCATTGACGATGTTCATCATCGGCGTCGGCAACAAACGCGCCTGCACGCCGCCGACATAACGATAAAGAGGCAGTCCCTTCGATTCAGCCGCGGCCTTCGCCGCCGCGAGCGAAACGCCGAGGATCGCATTGGCGCCGAGGCGCGCTTTGTTGGGCGTGCCGTCGAGATCGATGAGTGTGCGGTCTAGGCGGCGCTGATCTTCCGCGTCCATGCCGAGCACGGCGTTGGTGATCTCGCCATTGACGGCTTCCACCGCGTCGCGGACGCCCTTGCCGAGATAGCGATCCGGTTCGTTGTCGCGCTTTTCCACGGCTTCATGCGCGCCGGTCGAGGCGCCCGACGGCACCGCCGCACGGCCGAACGAGCCATCCTCCAGCACGACATCGACTTCGACCGTTGGATTGCCGCGGCTATCGAGAATTTCGCGGGCAATGATGTCGGCGATGCCGGTCATGGGAGGTCCTTCGATTTAAGCGCGCGCATGTGGACTGTGCGCTCAGAGAAACGCAAGGCCCCGAACGATCACAACGCCTTTAGAGGCAGCCCTCGACCAGCAGGATCGACTCGTTGCCGACGTGCAAAATCTTGGCGATCCCATCGGCGCCAACTTCAAAGCGCATGCCGCTGGTTTCGGGCGTGGTCCAGACGATGAGGTCGTGCGCGGGCGGCGCGTCGTACTTTGGCGGCTGCTCGATCGCGTTTGGATACGCGGCGCGGATTTCAGCATCGGCGCTGCCGACGCCCACGCCTTCGGGCGTCGTGCCGTCCGGACGTTCATAGTCGCTGATGCGGCTGATGCGACCGTGCTGCGCCATGAAACGAACGGCGCCTTCGCCAGCCGCGCCCTCAATGTGCAGCGTCTGGCAGAGTTCGGGCTCGTCGAAATCCATGTCGGGCACGAGCGGCGCGCCCATGGCGGTCGACGCCTCGTCGATCGTCATGCCGATATGGACGGGGCCATAGCCCTCAGCGGAGAAAAAACGGCAATTGCGTCCCGCCGCTCGCCGCATCGGCGGGCGCGGGCGTTTCAGCCGGCTGCGAACACGCGCCGAGGCACGCCAGCGCGACGAGCGCGCGACGCACGCTCAATCTTCCTTGGGCTTCAAGATTTGCTTGCCGTTATAGCGGCCGCTCTTGAGGTCGATATGGTGCGGACGGCGCAGCTCGCCGGATTCCGCGTCCTCGACGTAAGCATTCTTCGGCAACTTATCGTGCGAACGGCGCATGCCGCGCTTGGACGGGGAGGTTTTACGTTTTGGAACGGCCATCGCCGGAGACTCCTGCCCAGGGCCCAAGCCGCGGGAAGCGGCGCTGATAGTCGAAATGGCGCTTTGGGGCAAGCCGAGACCCGGGCGCCGCGCACAATGGCGCCTGCCTCCATTTTACGCTGCGGAAATGCCTAAGTATAAGGCAAATAGAGAATTAATAAACCAAGCAAATCCGCCTCTCTGTTAAGGCCCGCGCTGTATTTTTGACAGCGTTGTCTTAGGCAGGCGAGCCCGATGAACGCGAAGACTAGAGCAAAGTGCAAGCGGGCCAAGAAGAGCGAGGGCCCGGTCTCGCGCGGTCTGGCGGCCAAGGCGGCGATGCGTCGTGCCGCGCGCAAGGCGCAACTGGCGCAAGACCGGCTCCGCGCCGCGATCGACGTGCTTCCGGAGGGCGTGGTCTTCCTCGATCCAGAAGGCAGCTACATTCTCTGGAACCAGCGCTATTCGGAAATCTACCGCAACAGCGCCGATCTCTTCAAAGTCGGCGCGCGGCTCCGGGACACGCTGCGGATCGGCGTCGAGCGCGGCGATTATCCTGAAGCGGCGGGCCGCGAAGAGGCATGGATGGCAGATCGCTTGGCGCGCCTCGCGCAGCCGGTCGCGCCGCATGAGCAGCGTTTGGCTGATGGACGCACCATTCTCATCGAAGAGCGCAAACTCGCGGACGGCAGCACGATCGGCCTTCGTGTCGATGTGACGGAATTGAAGAAGAAGGAAGAAGGCTTTCGCCTGCTCTTTGAAAACAATCCTCTGCCGATGTTTCTCTATGACGCCGCCACGCGGATGATCCGCGACGCCAACGAAGCGGCGCGCCGGCATTATGGCTATGAGCCGCACGAGATTGTCGGCTGCGATGTCGGCGTCTTGTTCGAGGGCGCCGCGCCGCACGGCGATTTCGACGGCGCGTGGCGCCATCGCAAAGCCGACGGCTCGACCATCGAGACCACGCTCTTCACGCGCGAGATGGAATTGGACGGCGCCCGCGCCGTGCTGATGGCGGCGATCGATGTGACCGAGCGCCGCCGCGCCGAGCAGCGCCTCTTCCACATGGCGCGTCACGATGCGCTGACGGGTCTGCCCAACCGCGTGCAGTTTCGCGAACGTCTTGAAGAGCTGCTTTCCTACCGTCGCCCCTTCTCGATCCTGTTGTTCGATCTCGACGAATTCAAAGCCGTCAACGACACGCTCGGCCATTCCATGGGCGACCGGCTCTTGCAGGAAGCCGCGACCCGGATTTCCAGTTCGATCCGCTCCGAGGATATGGCGGCGCGGCTGGGCGGCGACGAGTTTGTGGTCATTCGTCCCGGCGCGGCGAACGAAAACGCGATCAGCGCGCAAGTCGAGCGCGTGACCTCGGCGCTGAAGCGTCCGTTCGATCTCGATGGCCACAAGATCAATATCGGCGCGAGCGCGGGCGCGGCCTGTGCGCCGCGCGATGGCGACGAATGCGACCTCCTCTTGAAGCACGCCGATCTCGCACTCTATGCGGCAAAGGCCCAGGGGCGCGGCGTGTTCCGCTTCTTCGAGCCCGAGATGGATGCGCTGCTTCAAGCGCGCCGCAAGCTTGAAAACGATCTTCGCGCCGCCGTGCAAAACGGCGCGCTCCATGTGCATTATCAGCCGCTGGTCGATCTCGCGAGCGGACGCACCTGTGGGTTTGAGGCGCTGCTGCGATGGAACCATCCCGAGCGCGGCATGATCTCGCCGGCGGAATTTGTGCCTATCGCGGAGGATACCGGTCTCATCGGCCCGATCGGCCACATGGTGCTCCGGCGCGCCTGCGAAGACGCGGCGCGCTGGCCGGACGATGTGAAGATCGCGGTGAATTTATCGCCGGTGCAGTTCAAGCATGGCGACGTCCTGCATAGCGTGGTGCAAGCGCTCGCCGCCTCTGGACTCGCGCCGCACCGGCTTGAACTTGAAATCACCGAAGCGCTGCTGATGGAGCGCAGCGAAAAGATCTTGTCGGCGCTCAACGGCGTGCGCGCGCTCGGCGTCGGTCTGTCCATGGACGATTTCGGCACCGGCTATTCTTCGCTTTCTTATCTCCGCGCCTTCCCGTTCACGAAGATCAAGATCGATCAGAGTTTCGTGCGGGAATTGCGGGCGAGCGCCGATGCGCAAGCCATCGTGCGCGCCATTCTGGGCCTGGGTGAAAGTCTTGGGCTCACCGTGCTGGCCGAAGGCGTCGAGCATGCCGACGACGTGACGTATCTGAAGCTTATGGGGTGCCAGGAAGCGCAAGGCTTCCACTTCGGCCGCGCCGAACCGGCCGCGACTTGGTTTCCCGACGTCCAACACGCGCCAGCGCCTGAGTTAGCGCCTCTGCCCGACTCCGCTCCACCCCGCCGGGCGCGGCGCGGCGGCGCTTAAGAGCTACGATCAGCGCGCGGGCGCGTTCGCCGCCAGAGCAACGGCTTCCGCTGCGATGTTCGCAGGCGCGCCAAGCGCGCCGGCTTGCTTCAGCTGAAAGCGCCGAATAGTCGCGGTTTCAGCGACGCCCTGTTTCACATGCAAGATCTCAGTCTCGATCACATCAGGCGCGGGGCGACGGATGGCGGTGAACGCGCAAGGTTCGTGGCGCACGCGGCGCGAAAGCGTGCCGCTGGTGACGGAGAGCGCGCGCTCTTGGATGAGGCGCGCCGATGCGAAGTGAAGATGCCCGCTTAGAAATAGTTGCGCGCCCGCGATGACCAAGCCGGTTTGCGCCTTGGCGCCGTTGAAGGTGCGCCCGTGGATCGGCGCGTCGTTCGGCCAGTCGAGCGGATGATGCGTGATGACGATGCGCAGCGCGTCGGGCGCGGCTTTCTGCAATTCGGCGGCGGCGACTTTGACTTGATGATTGGAGATCGCGCCCTGCGCCCAGTTCATGCGGAGCTGCACGCCGCGCGCCGTATTGATGGGAACGATGCTCCAGTCGGCGCTGTGCCATGCTTCGGTGCGAAGGCCAGTCGCGGCGCGGTTGAAGCGGCCCCAAGGGTCAAACACACGGCCCCAGAGATTGTAGTACGGGACGTCGTGATTGCCTGGCGTCACCATGACGGGCGCGGCCAGCGTGCGCATCCACGCCATCGCGGCGCCGATCTCTTCCTTCTTGCCGTCCATCGAGATGTCGCCGGTGATGATGACGGCTTGCGGCTTCTTCTGCTCGATGTACTTCGCGGCGGCTTTCAAGGCAGCGTCGTCCGCGCAGCCAAAATGCGTGTCGGTGATATGAACCAATTCCAAGCTTACTTGCCTTCTTCCGCTTCGAGCGCGATCACCTTCGGGCCTTTGCGCTGGAAGGTGATGCGCACGCGCGAGACGAAGGTCTTGGGCTCGCCGTCGAGCGTCGCCGGGATGAGCCCAAGCGATACCACGTCGCCGCGTTGGCAGCGATGGAGTTCAATCGCCGGATCATTGCGCCAGCCCTCCCCCATCGAGCGGAGGCCGAGGCGCACCAGATCGATCATGCTGCGGGCGTCGAGCCGAACCCATTCGAGATCGTCGCCCTCCACCTTGCCGGAATAGCTGGGGCAAAGCACGCCGATCGCTTCGGCCTTGCGCATCGCGCCGCTGCCGGGCCGCGCGCGGATGCCGCGCGCGAAGGAGCGCTTGATGAAGTGGCGCGCACGGCGAATGGCTTTGCCATACTCATGCTCGCGCACCGCTTCACGCACGCGCGCGAGCAAGGTCGGCGCGCCGAAGATGGCCGCGACGAAGAAGGGCTCGCCATTGGCTTTGCCCATGGAGAGGCGCGTGAGTTTGCCGCGTTCCAGCGCGGCGCTCAGCGCTTCTGGCCAGGCGAGTTCGCCATAGAGCGCGCGGGGCAGAACATTGAGCGTGCCGCCGGGCAACAGGATGAGGGGCGGTGCATTGTTCGGGGCTTGCTCGGCCACGGAGCGCGCGGTGCCGTCGCCGCCCAGCACGACCATCAAATCGAACTTGGTGCTGCGCTTGAAGATCGCGGGGGTGAGCTTTTCAAGATCGACAATCTCGAAACGCGAGAAATGCTCGGTGGCGATGGCGGTGAGCTTTTCGCGGTCGGCGGCGACCACGCCGCCAGCCTTCACATTGAAGAGGATGAGCGCCGATTGCTGCGCTTTGGCGCGCGGCGCGGGGGCGGCCGCTGCGGCGTCAGCGCTCTGGGGTTCGTCGACTAGCGCTTTCATCCTCTGCGGAACGCGGCCTCGGGTTCCCTGTTCCCAAGGTGCGCAATCAGACGATCAGGGCGGCTTGGGTCATGGTGGCGAAAGCGACCGGGGCGAACATGGCGGCGGCGATGGCGATGCAGGCGATGCGGGAAAAGAAGGTCATTGGAAGGCTCCGAGGTCTGAACGTGTTGCGCCGAGGCGATGAAGTGACCCTAAGAGCGCCTTCACCCTCTTGCCGTGACCAGCGTCACGGGTGATGCGGGCCGAGCCTCCGGGTGCTAGCAAGGCGCGTAATAAATCTAGGAAACGCCATGCTCCGATCTTTCCTCATCTGTGCGCTTGCGATCTGGGTGACGGGGTGCTCGGTCCCATCCGCGCCGACGGCGAGTCTCGCGCCGGCAGGCGAGGCGCAGAGCGTTCAGCGCGCCGTGCAGAGCGCGCCCTATGGCGAGGGCGCGCGGCGGACGCTGGACGTCTATGCGCCGTCGAACGCGGAAGCCTCGCCGGTGATCGTGTTCTTCTATGGCGGCGCGTGGCAGTTCGGTGAGAAGGCGCGCATGGCGTTTGTCGGCGAGGCGCTCGCGGCGCAGGGCTTCGTCGTGGTCGTGCCGGATTATCGGGTTTATCCCGAAGTCCGCTTTCCGGGCTTCATCGAAGACGCGGCGGCGGCGATAAAATGGACTGAAGACAATATCGCACGCTATGGCGGCGACCCCACGCGCATCGTGCTTTCGGGGCATTCCGCGGGCGCGCATATCGCGACTTTGGTCGCGCTCGATCCGTCTTACGCGGCCGCCGCCGGTTATGACCGAAGCGCGGTGCGCGGCGTGATCGGGATGAGCGGGCCTTATTATCATCCGGCCAATTTCCGCGACGCGCGGCTCTGCGAAATCTTCTGCTCGGCGCCCGATTGGAGCACGGTCGAGCCGATGCACTTTGTGTCAGCGGACGATCCGCCGATCCTGCTTTTGGTCGGCGACGCCGACACCGCCGTGCCGCCGATCGCGCCGTTCGTCGAGGCCGCGGAACATGCTGGCGCGCGAGTGGAGGCGCATGTCTATCCGGGCATCGACCATGGCGGCACATTGATGGCGCTGCTGCCCGATCGGCGCGAAACGGCGCCGACCTTGGCGGATGTGACGGCGTTCGCGCGGCGCGTTACGGCGCGCTGAAATTGACCGCGCCGCCCATCGCCGCGTGAGACGAACGCCGCGCCGGTGCGCCCCGCACATCCACGCTGCCGCCCATCGACGCTGAAGCATCGACGCCCTCGCGGGCATGCACATCGACCATCCCGCCCATCGAGGCCGAGGCATTGGCGTTGGCGCATTGGAGCGCGCGCGCATCGACCATGCCGCCCATCGAGGCGCTGGCGCGGAGATTTGAACAGACGCCCGAAGCTTCGAGCTGGCCGCCCATTGAGGCGTCGAGATTGATCGCGTTGGCGGAGAGATTGGTGACGCTGACTTCCGCGCCGCGCATCGCTTGCAAGCGATCAAGCCGGGGCGTGGTGATGCGGACAACAGCGTCGAACGCGGGCTCGGGGCCGAACCAGGTGCGGCGCGTGGGCGTCAGTAGCAATTCATCGCCTCGCACCGCGGCGGCGATCTCGTCGGCGTCGGCGCCGACAATGTCCACGCTCTGATGGGGGCCGATCACGACCTCGACCTTGAACCGCCCGCCCGCTTCGATGGCGGAAAAGGCCCCCACACGCCGGGGCTCGGCGTCGGCGGACACAAAGAGCGCGAGCACGCCCACGACGGCGGCGATGAAGGTTTTCATTGGGCACATCCCCTTTTTGGCGCGCGAAGGCCGGCTCTCGCCCGCCCGTTCATATGCCTGGATGCAGGGGGATGGGGATTTGGATGCAGAACGCGCGCGGGCGCATCCGCGGGAGGCGGAGGCGCTTGGGTCCGAGTTTAGCGCCCTCCCCCTAGAGGGGGGAGGGTAGGGAGGGGGTGAGAGCGTAGAGCGCCGTACCGCAGATTCTTGGAGCCAAAGCCCTAGCTGCGAGGCGCACCTCACCCCTCCCCCATCCCCTCCCCCTCTAGGGGCGGGGAGGTGATTCATTCGGCTCGCATTAGGAGGTATCGAGAGCGCAAGGGATTACACATGGCGTTTGCTGCCGACATTGCTCCGACAAACGCGCGAGCGGAATGCGCGTCCAGCGCGTGAGGCCGCGTTTGAGCCGGCGGACAAGCGTGGCGATCGCGGCTTTGAGATCGCGCAGCATGGTGAGGAAGCGCGCGATGGTCTCGCCCACGCCCCTGCCCCGCAGCGCACGGCGAAAGCGCGCACCGAGCACACGGCGAAGCGCGTTTTTACACGGATCGATGCGGTTGGGTCTTGGCGCGTGGATTTTGTGCGTGGGCGCGCGGAGACGCACTTCGCGAATGGCGTGAAGGAAAACGAGGCTCCCGATCACGCGGCGCATATCCATGAAGGCGCGGCGCACGTCGCGTCGCGCGACGAGGCCCATCGTGTCGCTCAAAAACACCGCGAACCAAGTGATCCACAGCATCGCCCACTTGGTGAAGCGCGCGAGGCGGTGGGTTGAAATGGGTGATGGGGCGGGTGAGCGCATGGGGTGAGTATGCGCGCGCGGATGATGGGGGCGGATAGATTTTGGTGTAGGGCTTGGTTTTGTTGGGGGAAGTGCGGGTTTGGTGAGGGATAGAGTGGTTTATGGAGCGCCGGCGCCCTCGCCGGCCAACCGATGCCGGCGAGGGCGCCGGCGGTCCAAGCGAAGTGCTTCCGAACGCTCACTTGCGCCGCATAAGGCGACTCTCCTCCCCCTTGCGGGGAGGAGTTGGAGGTGGGGGTAACGGCGGTGCGTCATCCGGATAGAGCGCCGCCCGCACCCCCACCCTGCCCTCCCCGCAAGGGGGAGGGATCGAGCGGTGCTTAAACCAACCGGCTCTGCTCCACCGCAGCCGCGATGAAGCTCGCAAACAACGGGTGCGGCTCGAACGGCCGGCTCTTGAGTTCGGGGTGAAACTGCACGCCGACGAACCAGGGGTGATCGGTGCGTTCCACGATTTCGGGCAGCACGCCGTCGGGGCTCATGCCGCAGAAGGAGAGACCGGCGGCTTCGAGTTTGTCGCGGTAGCGGGTGTTTACTTCGTAGCGGTGGCGGTGGCGTTCGGAGATTTGCGTGGCGCCGTAGATTTCGGCGACGCGGCTGGCGGGATCGAGATAGGCCTCGAAGGCGCCGAGACGCATCGTGCCGCCGAGATCGCCGTCGGCTCTGCGCTTTTCAAGTTCGTTGCCGCGCAACCATTCGGTCATCAGGCCGACGATGGGATGTTTCGCGGGGCCGAACTCGGTGGAGCTTGCGCCCTTCAATCCCGCAAGATTGCGCGCGGCTTCGATGCAGGCCATCTGCATGCCGAAGCAAATGCCGAAATACGGAATGAGCTGTTCGCGCGCGAATTTGACTGATGCGATCTTGCCTTCGGTGCCGCGCTCGCCGAAGCCGCCGGGCACCAAGACGCCGTGCACGCCGTGGAGATCATCGACCCAGCCTTCGCCGCGCTCCTCGAATTTTTCGCTCTCCACCCAGCGAAGATCGACGCGCACATTGTTGGCGACGCCGCCATGATGAAGCGCTTCGATCAGCGATTTGTAGGCGTCCTTGAGCTCGGTGTATTTGCCGACCACCGCGATCGTGACCGCGCCATCGGGCGCCTTGAGGCGCTTCACAATGGTTTCCCATTTCGCGAGATCGGGCTGGGGCGCGACGGTAACGCCGAAATGCTTCAGCAATTCACCGTCGAAACCGGCGGCATGATAGGCCATCGGCGCTTCGTATATCGTCTGCAAATCGCGCGCTTCGATCACGGAGCTTTCGCGAACATTGCAAAAGAGCGCGATCTTGCGCTTCTCGTCTTCCGGGATGGGGCGATCGCAGCGGCAGAGCAAAATGTTGGGCTGAATGCCGATCGAGCGCAGTTCTTTCACGCTGTGCTGCGTGGGCTTGGTCTTCATCTCGCCGGCGCTCGGGATGTAGGGCAGCAAGGTGAGATGCACGAACGCGACTTGGCCTGGGTCTAGCTCTTGGCCGAGTTGCCGGATGGCTTCGAAGAAGGGCAAGCCCTCGATGTCGCCCACCGTGCCGCCGATTTCACAAAGCACGAAGTCGGCTTCGCCGTGATCGGAGAGGATGAATTCCTTGATCGCGTTGGTGACGTGCGGAATGACCTGCACGGTCGCGCCCAGATAATCGCCGCGCCGCTCGCGCGTGATGATGTCCTGATAAATGCGGCCGGTGGTGATGTTGTCGGCCTTGGCGGCGCTGACGCCGGTGAAGCGCTCATAATGGCCAAGATCGAGATCGGTTTCGGCGCCATCGTCGGTGACAAAGACTTCGCCGTGCTGATACGGGCTCATCGTGCCCGGATCGACGTTCAAGTAGGGATCGAGCTTGCGGAGCCGGACCTTGTACCCTCGCGCCTGCAAGAGCGCGCCGAGAGCGGCGGAGGCGATGCCCTTCCCTAAGGAAGAGACCACGCCTCCGGTAATGAACACGTAGCGCGCCATCGCCCTTCCAAACTTGGACCGCCGGCTTCTAGCCGGCTCTATGCCACGCCTGCCGGCTGAAAGCCGGCCGTCCCAATCTTACTGATCGGGCCCAGCGCGCTCGCGCCGGACGGGGTCGTCAACATTGGTAACAGCGTCGCCCGATTCGGGCGCGAGTTGCGCAGCGGGAATATCGATCGCGCCCGGCGTCGTCGGCGCGGTGACCGGCTGACGGGGCGCGGGCGCGGGCTGGGTGACGGGGGCCGGGGCGCGCGTTGTGGTCGCCGCGGGCTGGCGCGGGGTGGTCGAGGCCGGCGTGGTGCGCGCGGGCGGGTTTGTCGTGGTCGTGGTGCGCGCCGGGGCCGGTGCTGCGACGACGGGGCCAGCGCGGGTGCTGGCGGCGGCAGGTGCGGGCGCAACGCTGATGCCGGGCGCGGGCGCCGCGGCGGAGGCAAGCTGGGTGTCGGACGGGATCGCGCTCTCGGTGGGGTCAGGACGCGTCGGCGCCGGAACGACCGGTTCGGGGATGGCCGGTGCGCTGGTGGTGGAGGGAAGCAAGTCGAACACCGAACGCTGCGCGTTGGATTGCGCGGCGCCGGAGAGCACCGTCAGCAGCAACGACGTCACCAGAAAGAAGGCGCCGGCGAAGGAGGTCATGCGCGCCAGCGCGTCGGCCGCGCCGCGCCCTGTCATCAAGGCGCCGCCGCCGCTGCCGCCCATACCCAGAGCGCCGCCTTCCGAGCGCTGCAACAGGACAAGGCCGATCAGCCCGACGCAGATGAACAAGTGAATGCCGAGAACGACATAAGTCATACGAGAAGGCTCTCCCAGGCGCGCCAAGCGAAGATGGGCGCGCACGAAAGCGCGCTCAATAGCCGAGGCAAATGTTAATTGCCAGACCGCAACGCCTGTGCGGCTGGGTGAGCGCTGATGATCGCCGCAAAGTCGGCGGCATTGAGGCTGGCGCGCCCCACCAATGCGCCGTCCACGCCAGGTGTGGCGAAGATGGCGCCAGCGTTCGTGGCGTTGACCGAGCCGCCATAAAGCACGCGAACCCGGGCGGCGGCTGAACCGAAGCGCGCCGTGAGCGCGGCCCCGATCAGAGCGTGCATGCCCTCGATCTCGGCCGGTGTTGGGGTTTTGTCGGTGCCGACGCACCAGACCGGCTCATAGGCCACGGTCAGGCCGATGGGGGCGGCGTGGGGTAGGCTCCCGGCGAGCTGGCGGGTCACCATCTGCCCGGCTGAGCCCGCGAGCCGCGCGTCATACGACTCTCCCACGCACACGATGGGCGCGAGGCCTGCCGCCGCCGCCGCATCCGCTTTGACTCTGACTTGCAGGTCAGTTTCTCCGCGCCCTGCCCTGCGCTCGGAATGGCCGACGATGACATAGCGGGCGCCGGCATCGGCCAGCATGGCGGCGTTGATCTCGCCGGTCTGGGCCGCGTCATGCGGGGTCTCGGCGCAATCTTGCGCGCCGAGCAGCACCGGCCCCTCCCCCGCGAGCACGGCGGCTTCGGCCAGCAAGGTCACGGGCGGGCAAATCAGGATATCGACGCCGGCCGCGACGTCCCGCGTGCGCTCGGCGAGGGCCGTGAGCTGCGTCAGGTCGGCCCGGCGGCCGAACATCTTCCAGTTTCCCGCGATCAGCGGCTTTCGGACGGTCATGGTGCTCACTTAAGGCGGCGCCCGTTCGCGGACGCAAGACCCGTTCCCTTTTGGCGCCTCTCTGGGGCGCCTCTCCGGGGCGCCGGGAGACATTGCCCCCCTGAAAGGGCGTCTCTATGGTCCGCCGCGTTTCGCATATTGGATCAAAGATGCTCCTCAATCTCCGGAATATGAGCCGCAGCTGGGCCTTCCGAGGCTTCCTCTTCATCGTCGCGGCGATGATGGCGGTGACCTTGGTCCAAGGTAATCCGCTGGACATGCTGACGAACCTCTTCCGCCCCGCAAGGGATGGCGAGCGTGGCGGGCCAGACGGTCACGGCGCGCGAACTCAGCCGTGAGATGGAGCTTTTCCTCCGCCGTCAGCGCAGTGATGGAAACAATGTGACGCAAGCCCAGGCTGTCGAGGCCGGGATCCATACGCGTCTGCTTGAATCGATTATCGAGCGGCGCGCGGTTGTCGCACTCGCCCGGAATATGGGCGTGCAGGCCAGCCACAAGCAAGTCGGCGACGCGATCCGGCAAATCCCGGCGGTGCAAAATCCGCTGACCGGCACGTTCGACCGCAACGAATATGTCCGCTTCCTCAGCGAAGCGCGCTATTCCGAGCCCGAATTCGAGAACGAAGTCCGCGGCGATCTTTCGGCCCGCATGCTGATCAGCGCGCTGACGGCGGGCGCGCGCGCGCCGTCGAGCTTTGGCGCTTTGGTGCTGGCGTACGAGACCGAACGCCGCACTGTCAGCGTCGCCGAAGCTCCCGCGCCGCTCGCGGGGAATATTCCCCAGCCCGATGCAGGCCAGCTGCAGGATTTCTACGAAGACAACGCGGCGGCGCTGCAATTGCCGGAATATCGCGCGCTGACCTTGGTGTTCGCGCGGCGCGCCGATTTCATGGCGCGCGTCGATGTGCCCGAGCAGCGCCTGCGTGAAGAATTTGAAGCGCGCCGCGCGGGGCTGACGCAAGCTGAGAAGCGCAGCTTCGTGCAATTGTCCGCGCCCGATGAAGCGCGCGCGCGTGACGCTGCCGCGCGCCTGGCGCGCAACGAAGATCCCGCTGCGGTCGCGCAGGCGCTTGGCTTGCAGGTGGTGCGCTACGAACAGCAGGAAGCATCGGGCATCGCCGATCCCACGATTGCTCAAGCCGTGTTTGCCTTACCTGCGCGCGCCGCGCCGACGGCGGTGCGCGGACGCTTGACGCCTTGGGCTGCCGTGAAACTCGAGACGATCACGCCGGCTGTCGCGCCCTCGTTCGAGGATGAGCGCGCGAGCCTGCGCGAAGCGATTGCGGCGGACGAAGCGGAAACCTTGCTCAACGACGCCGTCTCGGCGTTCGAAGAAGCACGCGCGGGCGGCACGCCGGTGGCGGAAGCCGCGCGCGCGAGCCAGCTTGCAGTGGTGACGGTGCCCGCGATCGACGCACAGGGCCTGACGCCAACCGGCGAGCCCGCGGAAGCTTTGCTCGATCAGCCGGCCCTGGTTCAAACCGCGTTCGACACTCAAGAAGGCGAAGCCAGCGATTTCATGCCGTCGGGCGATGCGGATGTGATCGTGTCGGTCGACAGCATCACGCCGGCCTCGACGCGTCCGCTGGACTCCGTGCGCGCGCAACTTATCGCCGCGTGGATTTCTCGCGAGCGCGTGCGGCGCCTGGAAGAGATCGGCAGCGAAGTGACCGCGGCGGTGCGCGGCGGGCAGAGCTTCGCGGCGGCGGCGCGCGCGCACCGCTTGACGATCGCGGTGCAGTCGCAGCCGCTTGGATCGCCGCACGGCGACCCAATTGCCGGCGCGTAATCTGGGCGGCGCCATCTTTGGGCGCGCGCCAGGGCGAGATCGTGACCGACATGCGTGCGGACGGCCAATCGCTCCTCTTGGCCATCGTCGAGAACATCGAGCGCACCAGCGCGGCCGAAGCGCCGCAACTGGTCGAACAGGCGCGCCAGCAGATGCAGGAAGGGCTCGGGCAATCCTTTCAGGAAGTCATCACCACCGAAGCGGTGACGCGCGCGCATGTCCGCCGTAACGAGCAGATGATCGAGCGCGCCTTCTCAGCCGGGCCGACCGACGCCCAGCAATGACCGCGCTCGAACCCCTGCTGACGGAATTTGCTGGGGCGTATGCGCGCGGCGGCGCGGTGGTGTGGACCAGGCGCGTCAGCGATCTGGAGACGCCGGTTTCCGCGATGCTGAAACTCGGCGCGGAGCTGCCGGGCGCGTTTCTGCTGGAATCCGTGCAGGGCGGCGATTTCCGCGGGCGCTATTCCATCATCGGCGCAAAGCCTGATTTGATCTGGCGCGTGCGCGCGGGCCGCGCCGAGGTGAGCCGTGGCGGCTTTTCGGAGAAGGCGTTTCGCCCGCAGCGCGATGCGCCGCTGAAATCCCTGCGCAAGCTGCTGAAGGCGTCCGCGCTCGATCTGCCGGCGTCCCTGCCCCCGCCGGCGGCGGGTCTCTTTGGCTATCTGGGCTATGACATGGTGCGGCAGGTCGAGCGCTTGCCGGATGCGGCGCCCGATCCGATCGGCGCGCCGGAAGCGGTGTTGATGCGGCCAACGATCATCGCCGTGTTCGACAATGTGACGAGCGAGATCACCGTGGTCACGCCGGCGCGCGTGCGCGGCAAGCAAACACCAGCGCAAGCTTATGATTCGGCGCGGGCGCGGCTGGAGCGCGTGCTGCGCGCGCTGGATCGCCCGCTGCCCCGCCGCGGCGCGCCGCAACAGCCCGTGCATCCCGCGCCAGAGCCGAAGTCCAACACGAGCGCAGACGAATACCGGGCGATGGTGACGCGCTGCAAAGAGTATGCGCGCGCGGGCGATGTGTTTCAGGTGGTGCCGAGCCAGCGCTTTTCCGCGCCGCTGAAGGAAAAGCCGTTCGCGCTTTACCGCGCGCTTCGCCGGCTCAATCCCTCGCCTTTCATGTTCTATCTGAACTTCGCGGATTTCTCGATCGTGGGCTCGAGCCCTGAAATCCTGGTGCGCCTCCGGGACAACATGGTCACGATCCGGCCGATCGCTGGCACGCGCCCGCGCGGCGCGACGCCAGCGGAAGATGCGGCGCTGGAGCAGGAATTGCTCGCCGATCCGAAGGAGCGCTCCGAGCATTTGATGCTGCTCGATCTTGGGCGCAATGATGTTGGCCGCGTCGCGCGGCGCGGGGCGCGCGGCTGGCGATAACGCGGCAGGCGCGAGCGCGGGCTCGGCGAATGTGCGCGTGACGGATTCGTTTGGCGTCGAGCGCTATAGTCACGTGATGCACATCGTCTCGAACGTCGAAGGCGCGCTGGCCGATGGGCTGGACGTGGTCGATGCGCTGATGGCGGGCTTTCCGGCGGGCACGGTGTCGGGCGCGCCCAAAGTGCGCGCGATGGAAGTGATCAACGAATTGGAGAAGCATCGACGCGGCATCTATGGCGGCGGCGTCGGCTATTTCGGCGCGGGCGGCGACATGGACACTGCATCGCGCTCCGCACCGGCATCGTCAAGGACGGCCAGCTTTATGTGCAGGCCGGCGGCGGCGTCGTGCTCGACAGCGACCCCCAGCTCGAACTGGAAGAGACCCAGCACAAGGCGCGCGCGCTTTTCCGTGCGGCGGCGGAGGCTTGGCGTTACGCTTGACGCTGATGGGCTCCGGTTGAAGAAGCCGCGCCCACATGCAAACTGAAATCCGAACTGCGGGTCAATTGGGGGTAACAATGAGACTAACGGCACTCGGCGTGGCCTTGATGTGCGCTGCGTTGGTATGTGAGCCGGCGACCGCGCAAGAGCGCGACCAGTTCGCCACGATCCGCGCCTCGTACCACACGGCAGTCCATTACGCCTCATCTGCGCCAGATCCGATGCCAGCGCCTCCATCCCCCATTTTCCGGCGCGTAAACTATCAGTCTCCAGTTGGAGAACTCGGCGCCTACCTCTCGCCCGACCCTGGCGACGGCGCGCGGCATCCCGCGATAATTTGGATGACGGGTGGCGAAACCAACACAGTCGGCGATGTTTGGTCCCGCGCGGCCTGCAAACAACGATCAGTCGGCCGCCGCCTATCGGAATGCCGGCATAGTTATGATGTTTCCTTCGCTGCGCGGTGGAAATAACAACCCCGGACAAATTGAAGGTTTCTTCGGCGAGATCGACGATATCCTGGCGGCTGCTGAATTCCTCGCGCAACAGCCTTATTTGGATCCTGATCGCATCTATCTGGGTGGTCACAGCACGGGTGGCACACTCGTATTTCTGGTGGCGGAGGCTAGCGGTCGCTTCCGCGCTGTGTTCGCGTTCGGTCCTGTCGTTGATGTGCGTGAATACGGCCAAGAATTCATTCCGTTCGATTTCGCGCGCGCGCCACCGTGGGGAAACGGTGCTCCGCGCGCCGGGGGAATGGATGCCGTCCGTTCAGAGCAAGTTGTTCGTCATTGAAGCGACTGACGGCAATATCGAAGACCTGCGCTTCTTGCGGCAAACAACACCAATCCAAATATCAGTTTCATCGAGGTCCCGGAGACGGACCATTTTGGCGTGTTGGCGCCGGCCAATGAGGCCATCGCCCCAAAAGATACTGAACGACAACGGCGCAAGCACAAGTATCTCGCTGACCGCTGCTGACCTCACTGCAATCAGGCGATCCAGGTGAACACGGCCGCCCTAGCCCCAGACCAAGACGCCGCCCAAGCGATAGGCGAGCCGATCGCGGTGTCGGAGAATCTGGAGATTTATGTCGCGCCGAATGATGAGCGCTGCGACGTCGTGTGCATCGCGTTTGGCGGCTATCTGCAGGGCCTGGGCGTGCCCGTGTTCGAGTTCATGAAGAGCATGACGGCCGCCGGGCTCTCGGCGGTGTTCGCGCGCGATCCGGGGCGGGCCTGGTATCAGCATCCGATCGCGGGCTTTGGCGAGAATCCGCGCGAGATGGCGGACGTGCTGTCGCGCGTGACGGCCGAGCGCTTTCCGGGGCGGCGCGTCGTTACCATCGGTAATTCGATGGGCGGCTATGCCGCGATTCAGTTCGCGGCGCTTTGCGGATTTCACAAAGCCATCACCTTCTCACCGCAAGCCTTCATCAGCGCCGAGCAACGCGCGGCGATCGGCGATACGCGTTGGGCGGCGGAGCTTGATGCGATCACGTCGCCAGTCATTCCCGATTTGCGGCCGCTGATCGAAGCCAGTGCGCTCCCCGTGATCGTGCATGTCGGCGGCGTGAATGCGTTCGACCGCGCGCACGCGGCGCATCTGGCCGATCTGCCGAGCGTCATCGTGCGCGAGCATGCGGAATGTGGTCATAGCCCGACGAAATGGCTGCGCGAGCGCGGGCTCTTGCTGCCGCTCATTCTCGAAGGGATCGCGCCATGATCGTGGTGATCGATAATTACGACAGCTTTGTTTATAACCTCGTCCATTATGTCGAGGATCTGGGCGTCAAGACGGAAGTCTATCGCAACGACGCGGTGAGCGTGGCGGACGTGCTGAAGCGCAAGCCGCAAGCCGTGATCCTCTCACCCGGCCCATGTACGCCGAACGAAGCCGGCATCTGCCTCGATTTTTTGAAGCAAGCGCCCGAAGCGTTGCCGATCCTGGGCGTTTGTCTTGGGCATCAGGCGATGGGGCAAGCGTTCGGCGGCGAAGTGATCTCGGCGCGCGCGATCATGCACGGCAAAGTCTCGGACGTGCGGCACACTGGGCGCGGGCTTTTCCGTGGACTGCCAAGCCCATTCAAGGCGACGCGTTATCACTCGCTCGCGGTCAAACGCGAAACCATGCCGGACGTGTTTCAGATCGACGCGGAGACCGAAGACGGCGAAGTCATGGGCATGTCGCACAAGACGCGTCCGGTGTTCGGATTGCAGTTTCATCCGGAATCGATTGCGTCGGAGCATGGCCACGCGCTCATCGCGGCGTTTCTCGGCGAGGCGCGCGCGACATGAGCGTTTTCATTTGGACCGCCGGCTTCCAGCCGGCAAAAGTGGGCCGGCTAGAAGCCGGCGGTCCAACGTCATGACTTTGGATCAAGAATTCGCGCGCGTGCTCGACGGCGAGACTAGCGCTGAAGAAACCAAGGACTTTCTGCGCCGCTCCGTCGATATCATGCGCGATCCGGACGCAATCGTCGCCGGCGCCCGCGCCATGCGCGCGCGGATGGTGCGGGTCGACGCGCCCGCGGGCGCGATCGATGTATGTGGCACAGGGGGCGACGGCGCGCACACTCTGAATATCTCCACCGCTGTCGCGTTCGTGGTGGCGGGCTGCGGCGTGCCGGTCGCCAAGCATGGCAACCGCGCCATGAGCTCGAAATGCGGCGCGGCCGATGTGCTGGAAGCTTTAGGCGTAAAGCTCACGGGTGATGTGGCGACTTTGGAGCGCGCGCTGCGCGAAGCCAATGTCGCGTTTCTCTTTGCGCAGAACCATCACCCGGCGATGCGCCATGTCGCGGCAGCGCGCCGGGAGCTTGGGCATCGCACGATCTTCAATCTGCTCGGGCCGCTCTCCAATCCGGCGGGCGTGAAGCGACAATTGGTCGGCGTGTTTAGTCCAGATTTCACCCTCCCTGTCGCCGAAGCCTTGCGCGAGCTTGGGACTGAGCGCGCGTGGGTGGTGCATGGCGTGGGCGGGCTTGACGAGCTGAGCAACGACAACGGCAATGTCGTGATCGAGCTTGCGAACGGCGTCGTGCGCGCGCGGCCGTTTGATCTGGTGGGGATCGACAATGTCGTCGCGGCGGACGCTTTGCGCGGCGGCAGCGCGGCGGAGAATGCGGCGGCGCTGCGGTCGCTGCTCAACGGCACGTCGCGCAATGTGGCGTTCGAGGAAATGGTGCTGTTGAACGCGATGGCCGCTTTGATCGTCGCCGGCAAACCTCCAGATGAAGCGGCGACCTTGCCGCGCGAAGCGCTGGAGGGCGGTGAAGCGCTTGCGGCTTTGGAGCGCCTGGTTGAAATCACGCAGGCCGCGCCATGAGCGATGTTCTGGAAAATATCCTCGCGTACAAACGCGAAGAGGTGGTGCTGCGCAAAGGCGTGAAGCCCCTCGCCGAGCTTGAAGCGCAGGCCGCTGAGCAAACCCCGCCGCGCGGTTTTGCGAACGCATTGATCAACACGACGGACCGGCCCGCCCTGATCGCGGAGATCAAGAAGGCGAGCCCGTCGCGCGGCCTCATCCGCGAGGACTTTGATCCAGGCGCTTTGGCGCAGGCTTATGCCGAGGGCGGCGCGGCGTGTCTTTCGGTGCTGACGGACGCGCCGAGTTTTCAGGGCAGTAGCGCGTGCCTGGTGAGCGCGCGGGCGGTGGCAGCGCTGCCGGTGTTGCGGAAAGACTTCATGGTCGACACTTGGCAGGTCGCCGAGAGCCGCGCGCTGGGGGCCGACGCGATCCTGGTGATCATGGCGGCAGTGGACGACGAACTCGCCTGCGATCTGGTGGACGCCGCCGCAGCTTACGGCATGGACGTGCTGATCGAGTGCCATGACGAGCTGGAGCTAGAACGGGCGCTGACGCTCGACGCCCCGCTTATCGGGATCAATAATCGCTCGCTGCGGACCTTTGAGACGCGGCTGGAGACGACCGAGGCTCTGGCGCCCCGCGTGCCCGCTGGACGTGTGCTGGTGGCGGAATCGGGCATCTTCGCGCCGGCGGATATCAAGCGGCTTCAGGCGGTTGGCGCGGGCGCCTTCCTGGTCGGAGAATCCCTTATGCGCCAAGAGGATGTGGCCGCCGCGACCCGCGCTTTGCTCCAGACTTGACGAATCTGAAGGAACGGATATAGAACAACCCCACGTTCACTTTTGTCTTTATGGATTTGGGGCCAATGCTGACCGCTAAGCAAAAAGAGCTGCTGCTCTACATCCATGAGCGTCTGAAAGAGACGGGCGTATCCCCCTCGTTCGACGAGATGAAGGAGGCGCTCGATCTTGCCTCCAAGTCTGGAATTCACCGCCTTATCACAGCCTTAGAGGAACGCGGGTTCCTCCGCCGCTTGCCCCACCGGGCGCGGGCTCTGGAGGTGTTGAAGCTGCCGGACTCGGCCGCCACCGCCGCTCCGCCGCGCGGGCGCAGCACCTTCAAACCCAGTGTCGTGACCCCGGAGATGCGGGCCATGGGCGGCGACGCTGCCGGCATCCCGATCCTCGGCCGGATCGCCGCCGGCGCGCCGATCGAAGCCCTGCAGAACGAGATCGGCCGGATCGCGAGCCCGGGGGACTTGGGTCCCGGCGAGCATTTCGCGCTCGAGGTCAAAGGCGATTCCATGATCCAGGCCGGTATTCTGGATGGCGACGTCGTGGTGCTGAAGCGCGGCGAAACCGCCGACAGCGGCGATATCATCTGCGCGCTGGTGGATGAAGAAGAAGCCACATTGAAGCGCCTGCGCCGGCGCGGGCAGTCGATTGCGCTGGAAGCGGCTAATCCCGCTTACGAAACGCGCATCTTTGGCCCGGACCGCGTGCGGATACAGGGCAAGCTGGTTGCGCTGGTGCGGCGTTATTCCTGAGCGCGAGGCGCGCTTAGTTCCACTTTTCTCAACACACCCATCCCTGGATTGACGCGTGAGCGGCAAGTCCGGGGCCCATAAGCGCGAACGCTCGTGGTTATGGGCCCCGGACTGAATGCTGCGCATTCATCCGGGGATGGGTGTTTAGGCTGGCTTCAAGGTGAAACGCTTGGCGCACGCGGTGTCCAAGGCCGCGCGATGCCCTCTGCGTGGCGCGCGTGACGCGGAGGCCGTTCGGCGTTTCGTAGATCATGCCGCCGCCGAGTGTGGCGATGTCGGTTGCGTCGATCATAAGCGCTGGATGACAGCGTGCGGTGAAGTCCGCCGGCGCGGCGACGCCTAAAAGAACAATTGCATTCTCAACGCATGCGTCGGCGAGCGCCGCTTCGGTGCGCGCAAAGAGCGCGACGCGGCCGCGCGGCGTATTCCACGCGCACAGATCCGCGCCGCAGCCTTCCGGCGGCGCGAGGCGTTCGACGCGCGCGGGGGCGTGGCCGAGCATCGCGCCGAGGCGTTCGAGCGCGTAGGTCGAGCGGCCCCTGCCCCGCTGCAGCGTCCATTGTGCAGAGCCGTCGCTCGCATCTTGCGCATAGAGCGCGCGGAGATCGGCGTCGAACGCGATCGCGGGCTTTGGCGCTGTGAAGTAAAAGCCGAGAGCGAGCGCGAAGAAGCCGACGCCGCCCCAGCGCAAACGTCCGCGCCACAGACACGCCCAAAGCAGCGCGGCGACGCAGGCGATGAGCGCGCTGTCGGGAGGGCGCGGTAATGCGCGCACCGCTTCGGGGCGGCTGCCGAAGGCTTCGCCAATCGCGGCGACGAGGTCGAGCGCGCCGGCCATGACTTGAAGCGGAATATCCGCGAGGCCGAACGGCGCGAGCACGGCGGCGATGCCCGCCGCTGGCGCAACCAAGAACGACATGATCGGCGCGGAGGCGAGATTGGCGGCGAGCGCGTAGGTCGAGAAGCGCTGAAAATGATAGAGCGCGAACGGATCGGTCGCGAGGCCGGCGACGAGGCTCACACTGATGACGCCGCCGATGGCGCGCGAACTCCATTGCAGCGCGCCGATGAGCGGTCCGGGTGTTGGCAGTGCGTATTCGTCAGGATCGCGGCGCGAGACTTCGAAGAGCGCGACGAGCGCCGTGGTCGCCGCGAACGACATCTGAAAGCCCGGCTCCAGCACGGATTCTGGCGATCATCAATCCGTTCGACTTTTTCGTGGAGCCCTATGCCGAGACGTTTCCGTTCGCCTACGAAGCGGCGCTCAAAAGCGATCTTGCGCCCTATCTGAAGACGACCAAGCCTGGGCCGTTGCTGAAAGAGTATCTGGCCGAAATACCGACGCAGGGCGCGACGGTGAATTTTTTGGTCGATCTCAATCAGCGGCTCTCACAGCACGTCTCTTACCTCATCCGCATGGCGCCCGGCGTGCAGACGCCGGAAGAGACGCTCAGTATGCGTTCGGGTTCGTGCCGCGATTCTTCGTGGCTGCTGGTGCAGATCGCGCGCAATCTGGGTTTGGCGGCGCGCTTTGTGTCCGGCTATCTGGTGCAGCTGAAACCCGATCTGAAAGCGCTCGACGGGCCTTCGGGCACGGAGGTGGATTTCACCGATCTTCACGCCTGGGCCGAAATCTATCTGCCTGGCGCAGGCTGGATCGGCTTCGATCCCACATCGGGGCTGCTCTGCGGGGAAGGCCACATCCCACTCGCCGCGACGCCAAACTTTGGCACGGCCGCGCCCATCAGCGGCGCGGCGGGAAGAGGCGAACGTCAATTTCACCTTCGAAATGAGCGTGAAGCGTCTGCATGAAGCGCCGCGCATCACCCGCGCCCTTTTCCGACGACGCATGGAGGCGCGCTTGATGCGCTCGGCAGCCAAGTCGATGCCGATTTGAAGACCGGCGATGTGCGCCTCACCATGGGCGGCGAGCCGACCTTCGTTTCGATCGATGACTATGAAAGCGAAGAGTGGAACACCGCCGCTGTCGGCCCCACCAAGCGCGGCAAGGCCGATGAGCTGATTGGCCGCTTGCGCGAGCGCTTCGCGCCCGGCGGTCTGCTGCATTACGGGCAGGGCAAATGGTATCCGGCGAAAGTCTGCCGCGCTGGGCGTTTGCGTTGTTCTGGCGCGGCGACGGCGAAGCGATCTGCAAAACCCCGCCTTGGTCGCGCGTGAGACCGCAAAGCCGAACGCCGATGACGATACGGCCAAGGCATTCGCGGATGATTTGGCCGCCGCCTCGGCGTTGACGCATCGCACATCAGTCCCGCGCTGGAAGACCCGGTGCATTGGAAAGAGAAGGAAGGCGCGCTTCCCGACAATGTCGACGCCGCCGATGCGGCGTCACTCGACCCTGAGACGCGCGCGCGGATGGCGCGCGTGTTCAAGCAAGGGCTCGAGGCGCCAATTGGCTATGTGCTGCCAATCCGCCGTTTGAAATCGGGTGCGCTGGGCAAGGGCTGGCTCAGCGAAGCTTGGAAGACGCGGCGCGGCAGCTTGTTTCTGACGCCGGGGGATTCGCCGGTGGGTTTGCGTCTTCCGCTCGACACGCTGCCGCACGTGCCGCCGAAGGAATATCCTTACATCAATCCGCGCGATCCAGCGAAATGGTCGGGAAATTGCCGAGCCGTGCCGCAATGGCGGCCGCGTATCGCAACACCGAAAATCCGAACGAAAAAACGCGCGCCGGGCCGCAAGGATCATGTGCGCACCGCGCTGGTGGCGGAGAAACGCGCGGCGGCATCGTCCATGTGTTCATGCCGCCGGTTGAGGCGGTGGAAGATTATCTCGAACTGCTCGCGGCGATCGAGGAAAGCGCCGTCGCCGTCCGCGCCGCGGTGCGCATTGAAGGCTATGAGCCGCCGCGCGATCCGCGCCTTACGGTGATTAAGGTGACGCCCGATCCCGGCGTCGTCGAAGTGAACGTGCAGCCTGCGGCGTCTTGGGGCGAGTGCGTCGAGATCACGCGCGGGCTCTATCAGGGACGCGCGCGAATGCCGCCTCGGCGCCGAGAAGTTCATGATCGATGGCCGCCATACCGGTACGGGCGGCGGCAATCACGTTGTCGTCGGCGGCGCGAATGTGAAGGACAGCCCGTTCCTGCGTCGCCCGGATGTGCTGAAGAGTCTGCTGATCTATTGGCAGCGCCACCCATCGCTCTCTTACCTTTTCTCCGGCCTCTTCATCGGCCCATCAAGCCAAGCGCCGCGCATCGATGAAGCGCGTCACGATTCGCTCTACGAACTCGAGATCGCGCTCGGCGCGATCAGTCCGCCGGCGGAGAAGGAAACGACAGAGCCCTGGGTCGTCGATCGGCTGTTGCGCAATCTTCTGATTGACTCCAGCGGCAACACGCACCGCACCGAAATTTGCATCGACAAGCTTTACTCGCCCGATTCATCGACCGGCCGTTTGGGGCTCTTGGAATTTCGCGCTTTCGAGATGCCGCCGGACGCCCGCATGAGTCTTGCCCAGCAATTGCTGCTGCGCGCGTGATCGCGTGGTTCTGGAAAGCGCCGCGCGAGGGGCGGCTGATGCGCTGGGGCACGGCGCTCGCCGATCGCTTCATGCTCTCGCAATTTGTCTGGGAGGATTTCCTGGACGTGCTCGCCGATCTCAATGAGGCCGGATATCATTTCGATCCCGCATGGTTCGAGGCGCAGCGGGAGTTTCGTTTTCCCTTCTATGGGGCAGTGACGTACGGCGGCGTCCGACTCGAACTAAGACAGGCGCTTGAAGCCTGGCACGTCATGGGCGAAGAGGGAGCGGCCGGGGGGACGGTGCGCTACGTCGATTCTCCGTCGAGCGTCTGGAAGCGCGCGTGCAGGGGCTGAACCCTGAACGGCACGTCGTGCTGTGCAATGGCCGCGTCGTGCCGCTTGCCGAAACGCGCGACGCGGGACTCAAAGTCGCGGGGCGTGCGGTTCAAAGCGTGGAAGCCAGCGTCGGGGCTTCATCCCACGATCCCGGTGCAGGCGCCGCTGACATTCGATGTGTTCGATACGTGGAATAACCGCTCGCTCGGCGGCTGCGTCTATCACGTCGCCCATCCCGCTGGCCGCAATTACGAGACGTTCCCGGTGAACGGCAACGAAGCAGAGGCGCGCCGCCTCGCGCGCTTCATCGATGTTGGACACACCGGCGGCGTTTTTGAACCCGTACACGCCGAGGCCAATCCGGAATTTGCCGTGACGCTCGATCTGCGTCGGCCTCCGCATGTCTGACGTCGCGACGCCAGAATCCCTGTTCGGTTTCGGCTTGATGCACGGCTACAAGCCGCTGCCGGGCGTGAGCGATGAGATGATCGACGCCGACGGCGCGATCCGTCCGCACTGGCGCATTTTTCTGTCGACGCTCGGTCTGCTCGGCCAGGAAGAAATCGAATCGCGCTTCGAGCAATTGGCGCGACGCCTCCGCGCAACAGTGCGTCTTACCGCGTTGTACGATGCGCCCGGCGGCGGCGAGGCGCCCGTGGCCGGTGAGCCGCTTGCCTTTGCTGATGAACGCCGGCGAATGGCGTTCGATCTCCGAGGGCGTGGGTGCAGCGCGCGCGCTTGCATGAAGCGCTGCTGCAAGATGTGTACGGCCCGCAAAGCTTGGTCGCGGACGGATCGCTGCCAGCCACGATGATCGCAGGCAGCCCGGAATTCTTGCGCCCGCTTGTGAACGTTAGCCGCGCGGCGGAAAATTTCTTCACATCTACGCCGCCGATCTGGGGCGCGGCCCTGATGGCCGCTGGTGGGTGATGGCGGACCGGACGCAGGCGCCTTCGGGCGCGGGTTACGCGCTCGAAATCGTCTCGCCATGGCGCGGCGTTCGCCGAAGCGTTCGGCGGGCTCGAAGTCGAGCGGCTCGCGGGCTTCTTCCAAAAGTTCGCGAAAGCCTTGCCGCGCTTTCTGATCCTGGCGTGTGGGCGTCTGCGTGCTGACGCCCGGGCCGATGAACGAGACCTATTTCGAGCATGCCTATCTCGCGCGCTATCTCGGCCTGCTGTTGGTCGAGGGCGAAGACCTCACTGTGCGCGATGATGGCGTTTTCGTGCGCACCGTCGCGGGGCTCCGACGCGCCGATGTGTTTCTGCGCCGCCTCGATTCCGATTTTGCCGATCCACTCGAACTCAATGCGCATTCCCGCATCGGCACGCCCGGCCTCACGCGCGCGGTTTCGCGCCGGCAAGGTCGCGTTCGCGAATGCGTTGGGCGCGGGGTTCGTGGAAAGCCGTGCGCTGCTGGGCTTCATGCCGTCGCTGGCGCGGCGTCTTTTGGGCGAAGACCTAAAGCTTGCCAATGTCGCGACCTGGTGGTGCGGACAGACCCCGCAACGCGACGAAGTGATCGCGCGGCTTAATGAACTCGCCATCGCGCCCGCGTTCTCTCCCGCATCGAGCACCTATTCCGGCGTGCGCATCGGCGCCGATCTCACCAATGCCGAACGCGGCGCGCCTGATCGATGCGCTCGGCCGGCGCGGCATGGACTTCGTGGGGCAAGAGATCGTCTCGCAATCGACCATGCCGGTCTGGAACGAGGGCAGGCTGAGCCCCCACCCGTTCCAAATCCGTGTCTTCGCTGCAGCCACCGAAGACGGCTGGGTCGTGATGCCCGGCGGTTTCTGCCGTGCTTCAACAGCGGCGGATGCGCGCGCGATCTCGATGCAGAGCGGCGGTGTTTCCGCCGATGTCTGGGTGCTGAGCGATGGACCTGTCGCAACGCAAAGTCCTGTTGCCCTCCGCGGGCGATGTGGAAGTAAAGCGCCATGTTGGCGCGCTCACGGCGCGCGCGGCGGACAATCTCTTCTGGCTGGGGCGCTATCTTGAACGCGCGGAGGCCACGGTTCGCCTGATCCGCGCCGGCCATTCTCGCGCCGCATTGCGCGACCGGGGCGAACGCGCGGTTGCGCTCGCGATTTCTGATCTGCTCGCCGACCGCAGTGCTATCGCAGCCGATAAACCTTTGCTGATGCGCAAGATCGCGCTTGCGGCTTTGACAAGTTCGCGCCTGATCGGTTCGGGCGCGGGTGTCGTGGGTTCGGCGCGCCGCGCGGCGTCGGGCGTGCGCGAGCGCTTTTCGATCGATGTCGTGAGCGCGATCGATGAACTGGTGGAGGCGCTCGATCCGGCAGTGCGTCCGCGCGCCGATCCGCAAGAACGCGCTGACCGCGCTTTGCGCTTGCTTGCCGCGATTTCCGGCCTTGTCGGCGAAAACATGGCGCAGCTTACCGGCTGGCGTTTCCTTGAAATGGGGCGGCGAATTGAGCGAGCGCTCAATACGGCTGATTTCATCGTGGCGCTGGGGCTTGAGGGCGCGACGTCGGCGTCTCTGCAAGCGTTGCTCGAGCTCGGCGACAGCTCGATCACGTACGCGCAACGCTATTTCGTGGCCGCGGCGCAGCGCCCCGTCATCGATCTCCTCCTGCTCGACGACAACAATCCGCGCTCCTGCGCCTTCCAGATACGCAAGCTCCACGAATTGGTTCAGCAAATGCCGGGAGAGGCCGCCGATGAAACAGCATCGCTGGCGCGCCGGCTCGCGGAACGGCTGAGCGCCGAGACGATCGCGGCGGATGCGGCGAGTGTCGATAGGGCGTTTGTGGAGCGCATCAATATCGGGCTGCTAGGTTTATCCGGACGCGATCTCCGAGCGCTATTTGGTCAATCGGCAATCGGCTCGCCTATTCCTTCAGGCTCGACGAATGATCTACGATATTCGCCTCGTCACCTTGTCGACCTATGAGAACGACGTGCCGTTCGCGCGTCATGTGCTGCGTCTGGCGCCTTCTGACCGGCCGGGGCAACGCGTTCTATCTTTCTCAATCGAGGTTGAGCCAAGCTCGTCTGATTTGCATCCAGGCCGCGATTTCTTCGGCAATGAAGCAACGAGCGTTGCATGCTCGGAGCCGCATCGTCGCTTTATCGCGCGCGCGACGGCGCAAGTGGAAGTGACCGCGCCGCCTGAACACCACTGGCCCATCGGCGCCGTGGGAGGGAGGGGTCGCGGCGGCGGCCTTGCGCTTGCCCGATCTCTCGCCGCACGCGCCGGCGCATTTTCTTTATCCCAGCCGCATGGTCGGCGTGCCGAACACGATCCGCGATTATGCGCTCGCGAGCTTTCCGCCGGGCCGGCCCATTCGCGATGGCGTGATCGAGTTCTCCGCGCGGCTCAATGCTGACATCACCTATGACGACGAAGCGACCACGGTATCGACCTTGCCCGAGGAGGCGTTCAGCTTCCGGCGCGGCGTCTGCCAGGATTTCGCGCACATTATGATTTCGGGCCTGCGCGCGCTTGGATTGCCGGCGGCTTATGTCAGCGGATTCATTCGCACCTTGCCGCCGCCCGGAGAGGCGCGGCGTGAAGGCGCCGATTCTATGCATGCGTGGGTGATGGCGTGGTGCGGCGATGATGGTTGGTTCGCGGTTGATCCACCAACGCACTTGTTGTTGGTGAAGAGCATGTGGTCGTGGCGGTCGGCCGAGACTATGCCGATGTTGCGCCGCTGGACGGCGTGATCGTCACCACGGCGCGCAGCGCGCCGTCGATGTCGTGGTCGACATGGCGCCGGCCAATTAGTGGAATATCGTTGCGAGTTGAGCGCGCGCCTGCTCCGGCGTCATCGAGCGATCGTGAAAATAATTCGACACAAGCGTCTGGAAGTCTCCGGCGATCGATGACGGCAGACCCGCGTTTGGCGGCTCCAATGCCGTCGCCGGATGAACCAGTCCCCGCAGCATAATGGTCTCGCAGGGATCGCTGTGCTCGGGCGTGCATCGACGCGGGCCGCCAGAGTGCCTTTGGCGTTCGCAAAGCGCATCTGCACATCGCGATTGAGCATGACGGACGCCAGATGATCGCGGGCGAGTTCGCGCTCGGGGCTTGTCGCGGTTGGGAACGCAAAGCCGTCGATGGTGAGGATCAACGCATTTTGCGAGCCCGGTCCCCAGCATGCAGCCGATCTCGCGGCCGGGCAGGGCGCCGACGCGCGCCATTTCGCCCCTTGGCCCAATCGCCCATGAATTCAAAACCAGCGTCGCCGTGGGCGACTGCTTGCGCGGCCGACGCCCAATCGGCGTAAGGCTCATCGCGGCGCAAGATATCGCGAATCTCGCCGAAGATACGGAAGGCTTCGATCACGCCGGGTTTGTCGATCACCGCGGGATTTCTATTGGAGATCAGATCGCGATAGTCGTCGCGGCCAAGCGTGCCGGCGAAGATCGTGCCGAACAAAATCTGCGCTTCCCAGTCGCCTGGGCCGATCGCAACGGGGCGGACGCCCGCGGCGCGGATGCGCTCCATCGCGGCGAGCATTTCATCCCACGTCTGAGGCTCGGCAATGCCGAGACGGCGCAGCAGAGGGGCGTTGTAGAAGATCCAGTTGTTGGCGTGGATGTTGGTCGGCGCCATGAAATAGTGCCCGTCGATCTGGGACGCGTGCGCGCACGGCCGGCGAGAGCACCGTGTCCCAATGATCGCGCGCGGCGACCACGTCGAGATTGCCAAACACGCCGAGCTCGGCCAGATCGCGCAGCTCGACATTGGATTGCCACAGCACCGCGACGGCGGGGTATTGGTGGATAGCCGATCGATCAAGGCGCGGCGGAGCGTGCCGTGATCGGCCTGCGGATTGTCGATCCATTCGCCGCCCTGCGCGACATAACTGTCGCGAATGAGGTTGAGCGCCGCGCGCTCGCTGCCAGAGTTCCAGAAGTGCATGACTTCCGTCGGCGAGGCTTGCACGTTCAGCGTGGCGCCCGCGCTATCGCTCGGACGCATCGTATCGATGGTGTCGACGCCGAAGGCCGATGGCAGCAAGAGGGCGCCAATCGCGGCGATGCATGCGCCAAACACCATCAGCCGCGACCGCGTGAACAAGTTCTTTGGCATCGTGTGTCCTAGAGAGCCGCGAGCCGCGGGCCGGGCGTAAACGCCGCAATGATGGTTTCGGGAACGGCCGCCTGCTTCGCGGCGGCGTCGAGCGGACGGGTGAAGGATGTCGCCTCTTCGAACGGCACTGCTTTCGCGAAGAGATAGCCCTGGCCCACCGGACAGCCCTCCGCCATCAGCACG
Source organism: Terricaulis sp. (assembly GCA_037200505.1). Lineage (GTDB taxonomy): Bacteria > Pseudomonadota > Alphaproteobacteria > Caulobacterales > Aquidulcibacteraceae > Vitreimonas. Next base: position 198,475 of record JBBCFZ010000009.1, read on the forward strand.
GCGCGCTGCTCTTCGGTTTCGATACCCTCGGCGACGACGCTCTTGCCGAGATTGCGCGCAAGGCCGATGAGCGCGCGGATGATTTCGACGCTGCGCTTGTCGTGCGTGAGGTCGTTGACGAAGCTGCGGTCGATCTTGAGCTCGTCGAACGGGAAGCGCTTCAGGTGCGACAGGGACGCATAGCCAGTGCCGAAATCGTCAAACGCGATGCGAAGACCCAGCGCGCGCATATTGGATAGGCGCTCGCTGATCTGTTCGGCAGCGCGGTTCAGGAAGACGTCTTCCGTCACTTCAACGCAAATGCGGTCGTATGGCACATTGTGGCGGGTGAGCGCGCGGTCGAGCATTTGTTGCGCCAGATCGGTGGCGAACATTTCTTCCGGCATATTGATGCCAATGATGCCGGGATCGACGCCTTGGTCGAGCCAGCGGCGGATATCGGCCGCGACGAACTCCACCACTTGCTGCGTGATATCGGGAATGAGGCCAAGCCGCTCGGCCATGTGTACGAATTGACCGGCGGTCAGCACGCCTCTGGTCGGATGGCGCCAACGCAGCAGCGCTTCAAAGCCGATACAGGTGTTGTCGCGCATGGCGAGCTGCGGCTGGTAATAGATGCACAATTCGCGGTTCGTAACGGCTTGCTTCAAATCGAGCGTGAGCTGGCGCGTCTCATCGTCCTTGGCGCACATGGCGTCGTCATAGACCAGGAACGTGGATCGTTGTTTCTTGGCGGCGCAGAGCGCGGCGTCGGCGGCGGCGAACAGGCGCTCGGCATCTTCGCCGTGATCGGGAAAGATCGCGGCGCCGAGGCTGGCGGCTGGTTGCATTTCCCACTCGCCGTAGAAGAGGGGCACTTCAATATCGGTCGCGATCTTCTGCATCAGTGCGCCGAGATCGTTGAGGTCGAAGTTCGCCGGCGGAATGATCGCGAACTCGTCGCCGCCCAGACGCGCGACAAAGCCGTCTTTACCCGCCGCCGCGAGCGTGCGCGTGGCGACTTCCTGGAGGAGGGCGTCGCCGGCCATGTGGCCAAGCGTGTCGTTGATTGGTTTGAAGCGATCGAGATCGAAGAGGATGAGGGTGGCTTTGCCGTCGCGTGCGCGCGCCTGCGCCAGCGCCTTGTCGAGCTTTTCGTAGAACATGGTTCGGTTGGCGAGCCCGGTTAGGCGATCTTGGCGCGCTTGCGCCTGCAGCATTCGAACCAGGGGAGCGAAGAGATACACGCCTTCGAGCACCAGAATAAGAAGCGTGAGGATCGTGACGACGCGCTCGGCGAATTCCATCATCGCGACGCTCTTGCGGGAGGCGCGGTAGGCTTCGTCCATGGCGTCGTCGAAACTGTTCTGGATGAGACTGCCGGTGGTGAGCGCGATATCCATCGGCACCCATTGGCTCATCCGGATCGCTAAGTGCTCGGTGCTGAGTCCCGCGAGCTCATTGGTGCGCTCGAGATAGCGGTTGATCTTCTGCTCGAGATTGTGCGGCGCTTCCCGGTAGAAGCGCGTGATGACCTGGATATGCAAGAGGCCCACGATCGGCTCGTTATCGAGGCGAAGCAGTTCGTGCATGTTGCGGTCGATGGCTTCGCCGGCTTCGCGCATCTGAAGGCGAATGGCGTCGATGCTTTCCTTCGGCGCGTCATTGGTGACGGTCGCGCCCATCAGGCTGCGCGAATAGATGCCGATATCCGAGAAGAGCCGCGATTGCTCGGCGGCGAGCGCGCTGATGCGGACCTGGCGCTGTTGGAAGGTGAGTGAGACCTGCATGATCACGAAGTTCGCGATCACGCATGCCGCGAGCAGCGATAGCCCGAGGACATAACGCCTGGTCACTTTCTCAGGAGAAAAGTAACCATGAACCGCTGAAAATTGAGACTTTGTGCTCGCGTCCATGCCCGCATAGTACGCGCGTGTCATTTATTGTGACTAAACGCCGCCGCATAAAAAGGCGCCTAAGCGTTCACGGGTTTTAACGCTTATTGCTCGCGCGACTGTTCTAAGCCGCGCGTAGGGTCATTTTCTTAGGACCGAGGTGATGAGTGTTGCGGCGCGGCTAATATTGATTAGCCAAATGGATCACATTGCCCCTTTCAGCGGCGACGTCAGCCGAAGACGCGGCGGTGCTCTGCTTCTGGTGCGCCATAGACGCCGTTGCAGGCCTCGATCAGGCCTTCGCGGTCGATGATCGTAACCAGGCCCCGTTTCGCGACGATGAGCCCGTCATTCTCCAAAAGCTTTAATGCCAGCGTTACGCCGGGACGGCGAACGCCAAGCATCACGGCGAGAAACTCATGCGTTAGCGCGAGTTCGTCGCCGCCGAGGCGGTCATGGGCCATGAGGAGCCAGCGCGCGAGACGATCCTCGATCTTGCTGCGGCCGTTGGCGAAGGCGGTTTGCGCGATCTGAACGCTCAGCACGTGCGCCCACAGCAGCAGGCGATCGCGCAACGTGTTGCTTGCGGCCATTGCTCGGCGAAAGTTGTCGGCTGAAATCCGCTGCCCGTCCCCCGCGACCTGCATGAAGGTGTCGTGCGGCGAGCGGTCTGTGCCCAAAATCAACGGAAGCGCTGTCACGCCCTCGCATCCGATCACGCCGACTTCAATGCTGCGGCCGTCCGCGCGCGACTTCGCAACGACCGAGGCCAAGCCGTGCTCGACGAAATAGACGTGCTCAATTTCCTTGTCGCGCTGTTCGAGCGATTTTCTCAACGGAAGCTCGATGGGCTCAAGGTGCGGGGCCAACAATTCTGCGTCCGCGGAAGTTAGGCGCGATAAGATGATGTTGGCACTGTCCGATAAAACGCGCGGTGACATCGTTTATTCCGTGAGCACAGAACGCGTCTGCCTCAGTGTTGTCGCCGTTTGGTTTAACGGAGGTGCGCCTAAGTACTACGCCGCGGGGAGAGCGCAACTCGAACGTCTGTACGTTTGCGAACACTGCGGCGTGCTGCGAATGCTTCGCGCTTTTGATCGTCCGATCTAACGCGAAGCGCCGCCAAGCGCATTGTCGGCTAAATCTCTGACCTGTTCGATTTTCACTGATGAGCCAAGAGCGTCAGCGTAAAGGAGAGCGCTATCGTTCGCGCTTGCTGACTAGGCGTTTAGCCGCGGGCGTGAAGGGCCGCTCCGCGTCGCAATAGTCGTCCCAAGCTTTGGTTTTCGCGAGCAACGCGGGGACAGTGCGCAGATTGAAGCGCGCGGGATCGAGGCCGCTGCGCACTTGGCTCCATGTCAGCGGCATCGAGACCGGCGCGCCCGGGCGTGCGCGTGGTGAGAGCGGCGCGACGGCGGTCGCGGTGCTGTCATTGCGCAGATAGTCGAGAAAGATTTTTCCGATGCGCGCCTTCTTCGACATATTTATCAGATAAAGCTCCGGCGAATCCGCCGCCATTTGCCGGCAGAATTCCATCGCGAACGCTTTTGCCTCCGGCCACTTCAAGTCCGGCGAACGCGCGAACTTGAACGGCGTGACGACATGAAGGCCCTTGCCGCCGGTTGTTTTGCAGAAGCCGACGAGGCCGATGGAGTCCAGCCGGTCGCGCAATTCCTTCGCGGCTTCGATGACGCGTTCGAACGGCACATTTGGCGCGGGATCGAGATCGAAGACGAGGCGGCCGGGCGTTTCCGGTTTGCCGGGCTGGCAATTCCACGGATGAAGCTCGACCGCACCGATCTGCGCGCCGGCGATAAGCGCTTCAACGCTGTCGAACTGAATGTAGGGCTTCTTCTCGCCAGGCGTTTTGACCTGCGTGATGAGGTCCGATGCGCCCAGCATGGCGTGGCGCTGAAAGAAGAGTTCGCCCTTCACGCCATCGGGCGCGCGGATCACCGAGCAAGGCCGGCCCTTCACATGGTCGAGCATCCAGTCGCCGGTCGCTTCGTAATAGCGCGCGAGATCGAGCTTGGTGACGCCTTCATCGGGCCAGAGCGCTTTTTCGGGGTGTGAGATTGAAACGCCGCGCACGATCTCGTTGACATTCTTGCGCGGTTTCGCGCTCGCGAGCGGCAAGGCTTTCAGCTTCGCGGTTTGCGGCGCCATGGCGTCCTCCGCTTCAACTTCGTTTGCTGGTTTATCCTCCTGCAACCCCTTGAACGCCGCTTGGCGCGCGATGCCCGCTTCGCTCCAGCCGGCAAACTCGATTTCCGCGACGAGTTCAGGCTTGGCCCAATGCACGCCTTTGGTTTTGCTCGGCGCATTCGCGCCAGAGAAAGGCGATTGGCTTGCTTCTAGCTTCGCGAGTTTCGCGCCGAGCTGACGCGCCACATCTTGTGTGAAGCCGGCGCCGACCCGGCCGAGATAGGCGAAGTGGCCGTCGTGATGCGTGCCGACGAGGAGCGAGCGAAAGCGCTGCCCTTCCTCGGTCCAGCCGCCGATCACCACTTCATGGCCGTGCCGCGTTTTGATCTTCGCCCAATCCTCGCGTCGCCCAGGGCGATAGGGCGCATCGAGGCGTTTCGAGATGATGCCTTCGAGCTGCATCTTCCGCGCCGCATCAAGCACGGAGGCGCCATCCGACGTGAAGTGCTCGACATAGCGCAATTGCGCGCCTGCTTTCGCGAGCAGCGTTTTCAGGCGCGCCTTGCGTTCCGAGAGCGGCAGCGCGCGCAAGTCTTCGTTGCCGACGCAAAGCAGGTCGAACGCGAAATAGATAAGGTTGCGCGTCTTGCCTTCGCTGATAGCGGCTTGCAGCGCCGGAAAATCCGGCGCGCCCTTGGCGTCGACCGCGCAGATTTCACCATCGATGATGCAATCGGGAAGTTTGGCGCCTGCGTCAGCGATGGCGCGGAATTTGTCGCTCCAGTCGAGCCCTTTGCGCGTGAAAAGAATGGCCTTGTTGTTTTCGGCATGCAGCTGAATGCGATAGCCGTCGAACTTGATCTCATGGACCCAGTTGGCGCCGCTCGGCGGTTTCTCGAGCGTGCGGCAGAGCTGCGGCGCAATGAAATCGGGCATGCGGGCGAGCGTTTTGCCCTTTGCACCGCCGGCTTCCAGCCGGCTTGCTTTTTCTGCCGGCTGGAAGCCGGCGGTCCGTTTTGGTTTTGATTGCCACACCGCGTCCGCGCCGAACTTCTTGTCCAGCATAAAGGGCGTCGGCTTCTTGCCTTTACCCGCGGCGATATCGGCCATGGTGCGGCCGGAGGCGATCGAGGTGTCCAGCTTCAGAATATTTTCGCCGTCGCTTTCGATGGCGTAGTCGTCGCGGTGCTTGATCAGCAGCCAGTTGTCGCGCTTCTCGCCCTCGCGGCGCTTCAGGCGCACCAGCACCCAACCGCCGTTCAACTTCTCGCCGGCGAGTACGAATTTCAGCTCGCCCTTCTTGATCGCTTTTTCCGGCTCGAAGCCCGCTTCCGGCGCCCAGAAGCCGCGGTCCCACAGCATCACCGTGCCGCCGCCATACTGACCTTTGGGGATCGTGCCTTCGAAGTCGCCGTAATCGAGCGGGTGGGGTTCGACCTCGACCGCGAGGCGCTTTTCATGCGGATCGAGCGAAGGTCCACGCGTCACGGCCCAGGAGTGAAAGACGCCGCCGAACTCAAGACGGAAATCATAGTGGAGGCGCGTGGCCGCGTGTTTCTGGATCACGAAACGCAATTGCTTCGAGGGCGCGGCTTCGCGCTCGCCGCTCGGCTCTTGGGTTTTCGCGAAGTCGCGCTTGGCCCGGTACGTCTTGAGCTTTGTGCTGGCGGCAGGCGCGCGCGGCAAGGCTTAGCTCTTGGCGCGCTTTTTCGGCGCGCGGCGGGTCGTGGCGGCTGCGGCGCGTTTTGGCTTTTGAGTCGCTGCTGGCGCCCGACCGCGCCCGCCTTGCTGCTTCAAGCTCGCCTGCAGCGCCGACATAAGGTCGACGACATTGGTGTCCTTCGGCTCTTCGGGGCGCACGATCTTGTGGCCTTTCTGCTTCTTGGCGATCAGATCGCGGAGCGCATCTTCGTAGCGGTCCTGAAACTCGGTAGGGTCGAAGTCCGTCTCTTTTTGCGCGATGATCTTTTCGGCGATGGCGATCATGTCGGCGTCGGCCTTCACGTTCGGGATGTCATCGAAGAATTGCTTGGCTTCGCGCACTTCATCGTGGCTGCGGAGCATCGTCGCGATGATGCCGTTGTCGCGCGGCTCAAGCGCCACCAAGCGCTCGCGTTGCGACATGACGAGCTTTCCGAGCGCTATTTGGCCCGAGCGCTCCATGGCGGTGCGGATCACGGCATAGGGTTCAGCCGCCATCTTGCCGTCGGGCACGAGATAATAGGGGTTGTCCCAATAGAGCCGGTCGATGTCTTCGGCCGGCACGAAGCTGTCGATCTCGATGGTCTTGGTGCTTTCGAGCCGGACGCTCTCGATCTCCTCGGGCGTCACGGTGATGTACTCACCCTTGGCGACCTCGAAGCCCTTCACCAATTGCTTGCGCTCAACCGGCTCCTCGGTGCCGGCGTCGACCGTGATCATGCGGATCCGGTTGCCGGTATCGGGATTGATCAGGTTGAAATGGACGTCCCCGCGCGGGCTGATCGCATTGTAGAGCGCGACCGGGCAGGTCACGAGCGACAGCTTAAGGTGACCCTGCCAAGAGGGACGCGCAGCCATTGGAAACCCCGTTATTATTATTCCACAACGCTGAGGGAGCGAATTCGTTGCGGGCCATGCCTGGCGGCTTCACAATAGCGCGGAAGAGTTAGGAATTACAGTCATGGCGCGCAAAAAGACGGTCCTGCTCAAGGTTTACGTCACGCGGATCGGCATTAAGGATTGGGTGGTTGCTGCGCCGAACCAAAAGGCGGCGCTGAGGGCTTGGGACGTAAGGGAAAATCTGTTCGCGTCGGGCGCCGCCAAGGAAGTGCGCGATCCGGCGGCCATCGTAGCGGCCCTCAAAACGCCGGGCGTGCCGGTCGCCGCGCCGGGGCAGGGCGCGGTGAAAATTCCCTCAACCGTCGTCGAGCTTGCGCAGCATCGCCGCGCGCCAGCTAAGGCGCCCGAGCCGTCGCCGAAGAAACGCGATCGCTCCAAGCTCGACGCCGCGGAGCTGGCGCTTGCGCTGCACGCGAAAGAAGCCAAGCGCAAGCGCGCGGATTTGGAGCGCCGACGCCGCGTGTTCGAGGATGAACTCGCGGCCGAAGAGGAGGGTCTTGAGCGCTCGCGCCGAACGTTAGAAGCAAAGCTGGAGAAAGCGCGTCGATCCTATGAAGATAGTTAACGCCGCAGGCGCTTTTATGTTTGCAGTGGCGTTGGCGCCGGCGGGCAGCTCAAGTGCGACGACCATAGTGCCCGATATTGATGCGCCAGCCCACGCCAGCCAATGCCGCTTCGCGGATGGCGCGGAGGCATTCATCATTCGATATGTCAGCGACGACTATGACCTCATGACGATAATCGAGCGTGACGGAGATGCGCACGTCGCAGTGTTCGAGGAGCAGGACGGTCGGCAGCTTATTTTGAGTGAAGAAAATAACCCACTCATTGAACGCGCTATGATCCGCCTGCGAGACCGACTCATAAATAATGGACTTACGCTGATCGGTCGGGGCGAACGCGCGTCTTTCCAGGGCCAAGAAGGCAAACCAGATTGCGGTTGGCCCAGCCTGCTAACGCTTTTGCGTGAGGATAGTGCGCCGGTGCGCTAAGCGCTGGCTCAGACATTCGCGTAGCGAAACGCCAACTGCCCGATCACGCCCTTTGCGCGCAGGCGCCCTTCGGTGGCGAATAAGCAGACGCATGGCTCCTTGCCCACCACGATCGGCTGGTGATTGAGATCATGCTCCGCCGAGGCAAAATCGCCCGCGGCGAACACGCCAAGCTCGTCGCGGTAAGCGCCCTTGAGCACCATGCAGAACTCAGCGCCATCATGCTCATGGCGCGCCGTCGCGCCGCCGGGGGCGACATGGAGCACATAGATCCGGTTGTCGGGCGCGTGCGGCGTATCCACCGCCGCGACCCAGACGCCGGGCGCGAGCCATTTCTTGCGCTTCAGGGGCAGGCGTTCGAGCAAGGGGCGATTATCCGCCGCATCGGGCGGCGAGTTTGGCGTATCCAATCGGCTCATGGCTTGCGCCAGCGCGTCGGGCGCGAGCGCCGCGTTCGGCAGCGCCTCGAGCGCAGCGCCGGAGGCTGCTTCCAAGCGCGCAACCCGTTCGCGGCAATGCGCGCAAGCTTCGATGTGCGCGCCGGCGACCAGGCCAAACCCAGCTTCGAGCGCGCCGCCCACATAGGCGGCCAAGATATCGTCAGACGGGTGATGGCTCGGCTTCATTGCAGCCCCTCCAACTGGGCGCGCAGCTTGGCCATCGCCAAGCGCAATCGGGATTTGACCGTGCCCAGGGGGGCTGACAAGGCTTCGGCGATCTCGGAATGGGATTTGTCCTCGAAGAAGGACAATTGCACGACCGCGCGTTGATCGTCGGTCAGGTGATCCATGGCCGCGCTGACCTGTTCTTCCAGTTGCGCGCGCATCACGGCTTCATCGGCGTCGGGCGGGCTATCCTCGGGCTCGTCTGCGACGGCGCGGTATGCCAGTTCGACGCGCTCGCGCCGCAGCCGGTCGATCCAGCAATTGCGCGCGATCACGAAGATCCAGGTGGAGACGCCGGCGCGCCTGGGGTCGAACGAGGCCGCGCGGCGCCACACTGAAAGCAGAGCGTCCTGCGCCATCTCCTCGGCGGCCGCGGGCGGCGCGCCCAGGCGCATCAGGTAAGACTTCACGCGCGGCGCATAGCTCGAAAACACCGTCGCGAACGCGCCACGATCCCCGCGTGCTATGGCCGCGAGCAGCGCCACGTCAGGATTGTCGCTTCGGCTATGCACGATCCGCACTTCCGCTGGCCGGCGTTTTCGCGGCCACGCTCGCCGCACGGGCGCTGAGCCGCCACCGAGAACCTGGACCTGCATGCGCCACAATACGCGCCGGTTCCGGCTTTGGATCACTGGTTGGATCACTGGGGCGCGGGTGATCCATCAGCGCGCGCCCCGCGTATCGGCAATCACGAAGTCTTCGGGCTTTGACGCCATCGCGAGGAGAATGAATGACGTCGCCCCAGAACTCAAATCGCCGCTCCATTGCTGTGGTCGGTTCGGGGATTTCAGGCATGTCGGCTGCTTGGCTGCTCAGCCAGAAGCATGACGTCACGGTCTATGAAAAACAAAAGCGCCTGGGCGGGCATTCCAACACGGTCATGGTCGATACGCCGACTGGTCCCGTCCCGGTCGATACCGGCTTTATCGTCTACAATGAAGCGACATACCCAAATCTTATTGCGCTCTTCAAGCATCTGGGCGTGCCGCATAAGCGCTCGGACATGTCCTTCGGCGTCTCGCTCAATGGCGGCGAGAAGGAGTATTCCACTGTCGACGCCTCGGCGTTTCTGTGCGGCGGGCGCAATCTGCTCAGCCCGCGCTTTTACTCGATGACATGGGACTTGCTGCGCTTCTATCGCGGCGCGCCGTTCGATTTTTCGCTGGCGGGCGCCGAGAGCATCTCGCTGGGCGATTATCTCACCAAGCGCGGTTATGGGGACGCTTTTCAAACCGATCACCTCTTCCCGCAAGCCGCCGCGATCTGGTCGGCCTCGCTGGCGGAAATCCGCAATTATCCAGCCTGCGCGTTCGTGCGCTTCTTTGAAAACCACGGCCTGCTGAAGCTTTCCAAACGCCCGAAGTGGCGGACGGTGGAGGGCGGCAGCCGCGCCTATATCGAAAAACTCACCGCGGCTTATGCAGACCGCGTGCGGCTCGGCTGCGGTGCGGTTTCGGTCCGGCGCGATGGCGACGCGGTTTGGGTGCGTGATGCGAGCGGACTGATTACGCGCTTCGACGATGTGGTCATTGCGACGCATGCCGATGAAGCGCTGAGCTTGCTAGATGACGCCAATGCGCAAGAGCGCGCGTTGCTGGGCGCGTTCCGGTATGCGCGCAATGAAGCGCTGCTGCATACCGATCCCGCGTTGATGCCGCGCCGCGAAGCGCTGTGGGCGAGCTGGAATTATGTCGGCGACAATCCGGAGGGCGGTTGCGTCGTCAGTTATTGGATGAACAAGCTGCAGGGCCTGGCGACGCCGAAGCCGCTCTTTCTGACGCTGAACCCACAGCGCATGCCGCGCGAAGAGGCGGTGCTTTACAAAACGGAGTACGATCATCCGCTGTTCGACGCGGCATCGCTGCGCGCGCAACATCAGCTTTGGTCCCTGCAGGGCGTTCGCAACACCTGGTTCTGCGGCGCGCATTTCGGCGCGGGTTTTCACGAAGACGGCTTGCAATCGGGTCTCGCGGTCGCCGAGCAATTGGGCGGCGTCCGCCGGCCTTGGGAGGTGGCCGAAGAATCCAGCCGTATTCATCTGGGCGCGCCTGTATTGCGTCAGCGCGTCGCGGAGCTCGCGGCGTGAAGTCGGCGCTTTATTCTGGCCATGTCGCGCATGCGCGGTTTGGGCCGACGCCGCACCGGCTGCGCTATCGGCTCTTTATGCTCGCGCTTGATCTCGACGAAATCCCGGCGCTCGACAAAAAGCTCCGCCTCTTCTCGCACAATCGCGCGAACCTCTACAGCTTCAATGATGCCGATCATCGCGGCCGCACCGCACAGCCCTTGCGTCCGCAAATTGAGCAGCGCTTGCGTGAAGCGGGCGTTGAGATCGATGGCGGCGTGATCACGCTCCTCACCATGCCGCGCCTGTTGGGATACGTCTTCAATCCGCTCAGCGTTTATTTCTGCTACCGCCGCGACGGCGCGCTCGCGGCGATGATCTACGAAGTGAGCAACACGTTCGGCGAACGCCACGACTATGTTCTGCCGGCGCACCCTGAAGAAAGCGGCGAAGTGCTGCAAAGGTGTGAGAAGGCGTTCTTCGTCTCGCCCTTCCTAGGCATGGATCTCGGTTACGAGTTTCGCATCGCGCCGCCCGGTGAGGCGGTGTCGGTGGCGATGACGGTCAAGCGGGGCGGCGAGGCGGTGCTGACCGCCTCCTTTGCCGGCAAGCGCCAGCCGCTCACCGACCGCGCCCTCGTCGCCGCCTTCCTCTCCGATCCCCTGATGACGTTCAAAGCGATCGCCGGCATTCATTGGGAGGCCGTGAAGATGCTGGCTAAGGGCGTGCCTTTCCTGGGGCGCGGACGACGGCGCCGGATCGAGCCCATGCGCACCTAAACGGCGTCTTTGCCGCCATCAGCGTCTGCAAACGCTTGCGTCTATCGAAACGGTAGACATATTCGCGCTGCTGCGGACAAAGGATCGGCCAAAGGAAGCGGGGCATGCTCACCAGCAAGGCGAAATACGGGCTGCGCGCGATGATCGATCTCGCCAAACAGGCGAGTTCGGGCCCGCGCCTGCCGGTGTTCATCGCGGACGTCGCGGCCCGCCAGGATATTCCGCGCCGCTTCCTCGAGAACATCCTGCTAGAGCTGCGCAAGCACGGCCTGGTTGTCAGCCATCGCGGCAAGAGCGGGGGCTATGCGCTGGCGCGGACGCCCGATCTCATTACTTTCGCCGACATTATCCGCGCCATCGATGGCCCGCTTGCGCTCACACCCTGCACCAGCCGCACGGCTTACCGCCGCTGCGACGATTGCAAGGACGAGGCGGCCTGCGCGATCCGCCGTACCTTGCTGAAGGTCCGTGACGCTTCCGCCACACTGCTCGAATCCACCACTTTGGCCGAAGCGGCGAGCCTTCCCAGCCAGTTTTCCGAGGAAGACGGCGAAGCCGGCGCGGGGCCTTCAGCGCGGTCTCCAGAGGCGCAGCGATCCTAACGCCGCCTTTAGTTTAATCTACATTGACCTGGTGAACTTACAAAACTTAACGTCGCGCTCTAGCCGGGAGTGGCGGTTGGCTTGGTTGGCGGCCTCTTAATTCAAGAGGGTCAGACTGGGCTGAACGTCTTTGGGGAGCTCGAAATGAGATTGCGTGCTTTAGCTGTGTTGAGTGTGTCGTGGTTGGCTCTGGCCGGCGTCGCCGCCGCGCAGGAGTCTGCGCCTGTAACGGATGAAGTGCGCGATGCGCGCATCCGCGAACTTGAACAGCGCTTGGAGGAGTTGGCGGGCCAGCTTTCCGACCTGAAGGAAAGCGCCGCGGCCGATTCCGCCGATGTGCGCCGCATCCAGACCGAGCAGACGCAGGTGACGCTCGCCAATGGCCGGCCCGCTTTCGCCACCTCCGACGGCGCCTTCCGCGCCGCGATCCGAGGCGTCTTCCAATTCGACGCCGCGCAATATGTGCAAGACGACAGCCTGTCGACCAGCGCATCGGTGCAGGATTTGAACTCCGGCGCCAATTTCCGCCGCGCGCGGATCGGCATCGAAGGCACGGTCTATCGCGATTGGAATTACGCGCTGACCTATGAAGCGGGCGGCAGCGGTGTCGAAGCCGCCGGCCTGCAACAGGCCTGGATCGAGTATGCCGGCTGGAAGCCGTTTGGCCTCACAGCGCCAGTGCGTTTCCGCGCGGGCGCGTTCGCCGTTGAGAACACGCTCGAAGGCGCCACCAGCAACACCGATCAGCTCTTCCTCGAGCGCCCATCGGTTGCGGAATTGGTGCGCGGTCAGTTCGGCGGCGACGGTCGCAACGCATTCGGCGTCTACGCCAACGGCGACCGCCTCACCTTGTCGGCGATCGTCACCGGCAGCACCTTGTCCAACGCCGACGTTTCTCCCGCCGGCAACGCGAACGACGAAGCGTTCGGCTATGTCGCCCGCGTCGGCGCGCTCGTGCTGCGCGGCGAAAATTCCGGGCTCCATCTCGGCGCGAACTATTCCGCCACGACGCAGCTCGCGGATTCTTCCGCTGGCCCGAACACGATCCAGTTCCGCGAACGTCCCGAGTTGCGCGTTGACTCCAACGGCACCTCGAACGCCGCTCAGCGCCTCGTCGATACCGGCGCCTTCACCGCCGAGAACGCCCGCGCTTACGGCGTCGAAGCCGGCTATCAGTTCAAGAACTGGTTCGTGACCAGCGAATGGCAGCAAATCGAAGCCGATCGTCCGGGCGCGCCTCGCGATCCCACGTTCAACGGCTATTATGTGCAAGGCGCCTGGACCATCACCGGCGAGCAGCACAAATGGAATGCGGTCAGCGGCGGCTTTGCCGGCGTCCGCCCCGCCAATGCTTTCGATCCGCGCAACGATCACTGGGGCGCATTTGAAGTCGCGGCGCGTTACAGCTTCCTCGATCTCAACGACAATGAGGGCGTCGCCGGCGCCGCGACCCCCGCGGGCGGCTTCCGCGGCGGCGAGCAGACGATCACCACGATCGGCCTCAATTGGTACCCGAACAATGTCGTACGCCTGCTGCTTGATCTGCAGGACGTCGAAGTCGATCGCTTGAACGGCGTGGGCGCGCAAATCGGCCAGGACTACCAGGCCCTCGCGCTCCGCACACAAGTCTCATTCTAAGACCGTAGTCGAAGGAAGTACGACCATGGATACGAAACTCACTCGCCGCGCGCTCGCAGCCGGCATCGGCGCAGGCGCTCTCGTCGCCGCCACGGGCGCACAAGCTCAGGCGGGCCGCGCGATCCAATTGCTCAACGTGTCTTACGATCCGACACGCGAACTCTATGAGCAATACAATCCGCTGTTCATCGCGGAATGGGCGCGCACGCACAGCGGCCAGCAAGTCCGCGTGCAGCAATCGCACGGTGGATCGGGCCGCCAAGCGCGCGCTGTGATCGACGGCATCCGCGCCGACGTTGTGACGCTCGCCCTGGCTTACGATGTGGACTCGCTCGCGCAGCGCGGCCTCATCGCGAGCAATTGGCAATCGCGTCTTCCCAACAACAGCGCGCCTTACACCTCGACGATGGTGTTCCTGGTGCGGCGCGGCAATCCGTGGCGCATCCGCAATTGGGGCGATCTGGTGCGTCCCGGCATCAGCGTCATCACGCCGAACCCGAAGACCTCCGGCGGCGCGCGCTGGAATTATCTCGCGGCCTGGGCTTATGCGCTGCGCCAACCCGGCGGCACGCCCGCCACCGCGCAGGCCTTCGTGCAGCGCCTGTTCCGCAACGTGCCCGTGCTCGACACCGGCGCGCGTGGCTCGACCACGACGTTTGCGCAACGCCGCATCGGCGACGTGCTCGTCACCTGGGAAAATGAAGCCCATCTCGCGCAAGCCGAATTCGGGCAGGGCGATTTTGAAATCGTCATTCCGCCTTTCAGCATTTTGGCGGAACCGACTGTCTCGGTGGTAGACCGCGTCGTCGACCGCAAGGGCACCCGCGTCGTCGCGGAGGCCTATCTGCGACACCTGTATTCGCAGGAAGGACAGGAACTCGCCGCGCGCAATTATTATCGCCCGCGCGACCCGGCGGTTCTCGCCCGCAATCGCAATCGGTTCCCCGATCTTGAACTTGTCACGATCGATGAAGTGTTCGGCAATTGGGGCCAAGCACAGCGCACGCACTTCTCCGATGGCGGCATCTTCGACCGGATCAGCGTCCGCAGCTGAGCCATGCAGGTGTTAAGCGTTGCTGAAGCCAAAACGCATGGCAGCTTCATTGACACGGTAAGCTTTATCCCGCGTGATCCGCCCCCGATTGGGGGGCGGAGAAGCGCGAATGGGATTGAGCCGGAGCATCATGCTCGCGGTCGCGCTTTTGGGCGCGGCGGCGGCGGGCTGTGGTCCGCGCCAAGAGCGCGGATCGGCGGCGCCGATCAGCCTGCTCAACGTATCTTATGATCCGACGCGCGAACTCTACCGTGATCTCAACGTCGCGTTCCAAGCCGATTGGGCCAACACCCATCCGGATGACGGCGCGGTGAACATTGAAATGTCTCATGGCGGATCAGGCCGGCAGGCGCGCGCGGTTGTCGATGGGCTAAAGGCCGACGTTGTCACGCTCGCGGTGCCCTACGACATCGATCAGATCGCCGCGGCTGGATTGATCGATGCCGACTGGCGCGAGCGTTTGCCGTTCCACAGCGCGCCCTACACCTCGACCATTGTGTTTTTGGTGCGCGCGGGCAATCCGAAAGCCATTCACGACTGGAACGATCTCGCCCGCGATGGCGTCGAGGTCGTGACGCCCAATCCGAAAACGTCGGGCGGGGCGCGTTGGAATTATCTGGCGGCCTGGGGCTATGCCCTCGCGCAGCCCAATGGCGATGCCGCGAGCGCGCGCGACTTCGTGCGACGAATTTACGGAAATGTTTCGGTGCTCGATACCGGCGCGCGCGGGTCCACAACGACGTTCGCGCAACGCAATATCGGCGATGTGCTGATTGCGTGGGAGAACGAAGCCTATCTCGCCATCGAGGAATTGGGCGAGGGCCGCTTCGAGATCGTCGTGCCGTCGATGAGCATCCTGGCGGAGCCCGCCGTGGCGTGGGTCGACCGCAATGTCGAAGAGCACGGCACGCGCGACGCCGCTGAAGCTTATCTGCGCTATCTCTACACGCCTGAAGCGCAGGACATCGCCGCCGAGCATTATTTCCGTCCCGCGGATCCTGAAGCGCTCGTGCGTCATGGGCAGCGCTTTCGCGCCATCCCGCTGATTACTGTCGATGAAGCGTTTGGCGGCTGGACCGAGGCGCACCGTGTCCATTTCGCCGATGGCGGCGTGTTCGACCAGATCATGGGCGCGCGCGCCCAATGACAACAGCGGCGACACGTCCTTGGCGCTTCGTGGAGCCGAGCGCTCTGCCCGGCTTCGGCCCGGCGCTTGGCTTTACCTTAATCTATCTGTCCTTCTTCCTGCTGCTGCCGCTTGCCGCGCTGGCATTGCGGCCCTGGGAACATGGCTGGCCCCATATCCAGGATGTCCTCACCAACCCACGCACTGTCGCGGCGCTGAAACTCAGCTTCGGCGCCGCCTTCGCCGCGGCGTGCATCAATGTCGTGTTCGGCACCATCGCGGCGTGGGTCTTGGTGCGGTACGATTTTCCGGGTCGGCGCCTGCTGGACGCCTTCGTCGATCTTCCGTTCGCGCTGCCGACGGCGGTTGCTGGGATTTCGCTAGCGGCGATTTACGCGCCGAACGGGCTTATCGGTCAGCTCTTCGCGCCCTTGAACATCAGCATCGCCTACACGCCCCTCGGCGTAATGATCGCGCTTGTCTTTGTGGGCTTCCCGTTCATCGTGCGCTCGGTCCAGCCCGTACTGGAAGACCTCGAAGTTGAAGTGGAAGAAGCGGCCGCAACGCTTGGCGCTTCGCGGTTCCGAACCATCACCCAGGTTGTCGCGCCCACGATCCTTCCAGCGCTGATCGCGGGCTTCTCTCTGTCGTTCGCGCGCGCCGTCGGGGAGTATGGATCGGTGATCTTTATCGCCGGGAATATTCCGATGGTGTCGGAAATTGCCCCGTTGCTGATCGTGATCAGGCTTGAAGAGTTTGACTATGCCGGCGCCGCCGCGGTCGGCTTCATTCAACTGCTGATCTCGTTCGTGCTGCTCTTCGTGCTCAATTTGGCGCAAGGCTTCATCGCCCGGCGGGGGCGCGCATGAGTGGCGGCAAGGTCAATTCGCCCGCGCGGCGCGATCCGCCGCTCTTGGTCGCGGTGCTGATCGGCGTCGCGGTGACGTATCTGATACTCGTTCTGCTGCTGCCGCTGTTCACGGTGTTTTTCGAGGCGCTGCGGCGCGGCACGGAAACCTATCTCTCCGCGATGCAAGAGCCCGACACGATCGCGGCGATGCAATTGACCCTGCTAGTCGCCGCCATCGCCGTGCCGCTCAATACTGTGTTTGGCATCGCGGCTGCGTGGGCCGTCACCAAGTTCGAGTTCTGGGGCAAGAACGCGCTCATTACGTTGATCGACATTCCGTTCTCGGTGTCGCCTGTGATCTCCGGTCTCGTTTATGTGCTGCTTTACGGCGCCAATGGCTGGTTCGGTCCGTGGCTCGACGAGCACAACATCCAGATCATCTTCACGGTCACCGGGATCGTCATGGCGACGACCTTGGTCACCCTCCCATTCGTCGCACGCGAGCTCATTCCGCTGATGCAGGAGCAAGGCGCCGACGAAGAATCCGCCGCCGCCACGCTCGGCGCGGGGGCCTGGCGGACCTTCTTCTTCATCACCTTGCCCAATATCAAATGGGCTTTGATGTATGGTGTTCTGCTTTGCACCGCGCGTGCGATGGGCGAGTTCGGCGCCGTCGCCGTCGTGTCCGGCCTCATTCGCGGCGAGACGGCGACTTTGCCGCTGCAAGTCGAGATCCTCTACAATGAGTATAACTTCGTCGCGGCCTTTGCCGTGGCGTCGCTCTTGGCAATGTTCGCGCTCGTCACGCTTGCCGTGAAGACGCTGCTCGAAGTGCAATTCGCCGACGAGCTGGCGGCGCAGCGCTGGCGCTGATGGAAACCTGATGTCCCTCGAAATCTCAGAGATCACCAAATCCTACGGCCGCTTCCCGGCGCTCAACGGCGTTTCCTTGTTCGCCGAGGATGGGGAATTCCTTGCGCTGCTCGGGCCATCGGGTTCGGGCAAGACGACCCTGCTGCGCGTGATCGCCGGCCTCGAAACGCCCGAGGGCGGCACCGTGCGCTATCGCGGCGAAGACCTCTTGGCCCAACCCGTGCGCGAGCGCGGCATCGGCTTCGTGTTCCAGCATTACGCGCTCTTTCGCCATATGAGCGCGGCGAACAACATCGCCTTTGGCATGCGCTGCAAGCCGCGCGCGACGCGCCCCAGCAACAAGGCGATCAAGGCCAAGGTCGAGGAATTGCTCGCGCTCGTGCAACTTGAAGGGCTGGGCGGGCGCTATCCGAGCCAGCTCTCCGGCGGCCAGCGTCAACGCGTGGCGCTCGCCCGTGCGCTCGCGATCGAACCGAAGATTTTGCTGCTCGACGAACCCTTCGGCGCGCTCGACGCCAAAGTGCGGCGCGAACTTCGCCGCTGGCTGCGTGTGCTGCACGAGCAAACCGGCCTCACCACCATCTTCGTGACGCACGATCAGGAAGAAGCGCTCGAACTCGCTGACCGTGTCGCGCTGCTGAAGGATGGCGCGCTCGAACAAGTTGGCACGCCGGAAGAGCTTTATCACGAGCCCGAAAGCGCCTTCGTGTTCGATTTCCTCGGCGACAGCATCAAACTGCCTTGCGTGATCGAAGGCGGCATTGCGGTCATCGCTGGTTCCGGTGTGCCAATCGTCGGACCTCATCCTGAAAGCGGTCCCGCGACGGCGTATGCGCGGCCGGACGCGTTCACCGTAACGGTCGGCGAAGGGCCGGGGCAGCCGGCGCGCGTGCGCAATGTGCTGCTGGCGGGGCCGGATGCGCGGATCGAGTGCGCGGTTGAAGGCGACGGCTCGATTGAAGTGCGCGTCACGCACGAGGAAGCCGCGAAACTCTCGCCGCGTGATCTCGTCTCGCTGGCGCCGCGCGCCGTGCGAGTTTGGGTTTAGCCGTCGGCCAGCACATCGCAGATCGCGCCCGTTAGCGCCGCAATCTCGTCTTCCGAAGCGATGAAGGCGGGTGTGAGATAGACGGTTTTGCCGAATGGCTTGATCCAGACGCCGCGCGCCACGAACCGGCGGATCAAGTCCTGGCAATCGGGCGCCTGCTTCAGCTCAACGGCGCCGATCGCCCCCATCACACGCACATCCGCGACACCGGGCAGATCGGCGCACGGGGCCAAGCCAGCAGCGAGATGGTTCTCAATAGCCGAGACCTGCGCCGCCCAGCCCCCGCGCTCGAACAAATCGAGCGATGCGTTGGCCGCCGCGCAGCCAAGCGCGTGCGCCATGTAAGTCGGGCCGTGCATGAGTGCGTGCGCGGGATCGTCGCTGAGAAACGCATCGAACACATGCTTGCGCGCGATGGTGGCGGAGAGCGGGGCGACGCCGCCGGTGAGCGCTTTAGAGAGCGTGACGATGTCCGGAATCACGTCCGCCTGCTGCATGGCGAAGAGCGAACCGGTGCGGCCAAAGCCGGTGAAGATTTCGTCGAAGATTAGCAGCACGCCGTGCTTGTCCGCGAGGCGGCGAAGGCGGCGCAATGCTTCCGGCGGGTGAAACACCATGCCGCCCGCGCCTTGCACCAGAGGCTCCACGATGATCGCCGCGATCTCATCGGCGTGCGCCGCGAGAAACGCATCCATCGCGGCTTCGCCCGCATCGTCTCGCGGCAAGTCCAGCACATGCTGTGCTGGCACGACGCCTGCGAACATCGCATGCATGCCTTCGTCTGGATCGCAGACGCTCATCGTCGCGAAGGTGTCGCCGTGATAGCCGCCGCGGAACGAGACGAAGCGCGTGCGCCCGCGTACGCCGGCATTCAAATGAAACTGCACCGCCATCTTCATGGCGATCTCAACCGCGACCGAACCAGATTCCGCGAAGAAGACATGATCGAGATCGCCGGGCAGCAAAGCGGCTAACCTCGACGCCAGCCTGTAAGCCTGCTCGTGCGCCAGCCCGCCGAACATCACATGCGGCATCGTCTCAAGCTGGGCGCGCATCGCTTCGATGATGTGCGGGTGGTTGTAGCCGTGGCAGGCCGTCCACCAGGAGGCGATGCCATCGATCAGCACGCGCCCGTCCGCAAGGTGAATGCGCGCCCCCTCGGTGCGCGTCACCGGCAGCGGCGGCGCGGCAGTCTTCATTTGCGTGTAGGGGCGCCAGATATGCGCCGCCCCGCGCGCGAGCCAGGGAGGTGTGTCGTTCAAGCCATGTCTCCCCTCGCACTCATCGCCGCTCCTGTCTACAAGGCGGCCATGGACAGCCTAGACCGTTTCGCCGCGGATAAACTCGCCGAACTTGAAGCCAAGCAGCTCCGCCGCGTCCTGCATGACGATGCGCGGCTGGATGGCCTGTGGGTTGAGCGTGATGGCAAGCGGCTGCTCTCTTTCTCCTGCAACGATTACCTGAACCTCAGCCACGATCCGCGTGTGAAGCAGGCGGCCGCCGATGCGGCCCTGCGTTACGGCGCGGGAGCGGGCGCTTCGCGGCTGGTGACCGGCAATCATCCGCTCGTGCGCGCGCTCGAAGAGAGGCTCGCGCGCTTCAAGGGTACGCAAGCGGCGTGCGTGTTCGGCGCTGGCTATCTCGCGAACACTGGCATGACGCCTTGCTTGGCGCGTGACGGCGACGTCGTTTTCATCGATGAGCTCTCGCATGCTTGCTTGTGGGCGGGCGCAAAGCTCTCCGGCGCGGAGGTGCGCCCGTTCTATCACAACGACATGGAGCATCTTTCCGATCTGCTCACGGCGGAACGTCGTGGGTTTCGCCACGCGCTCATCCTGACGGACGGCGTCTTCTCAATGGACGGGGATCTCGCGCCTATCGATCAGCTTTCGAAATTATGTGCGGCGCACGATGCTTGGCTGCTGGTGGATGACGCGCATGGGCTCGGCGTTGTCGGCGAAGGCCGCGGCGCCGCGCATGCGTTCGGCGATACGCATGTGCACTTGCAAATGGGCACGCTTTCAAAATCGGCTGGATCGTTTGGAGGCTATGTCTGCGCGTCCACCGCCGTGATCGATCTCATCAAGACGCGTGCGCGCACCTTGATCTATTCCACGGGTCTCCCGCCCGCGAGCGCTGCCGCCGCGCTCACGGCGCTGGAGATCATCGAGAGCGATCCAGTCTTGGTCGCCGCGCCCGTTGCGAAGGCGCGGCGCTTCACGCGTGCGCTTAATTTGCCTGAAGCGCAAAGCGCCATTGTGCCGATCATCGTCGGCGCGCCCGATGTCGCGCTGAAGGCGGCGCGGGCGCTGGAGGAGCAGGGCTTCCTCGTCGTCCCGATCCGTCCGCCAACGGTGCCGGAGGGCACCGCGCGCCTCCGCTTTGCGTTTCACGGCGGGGCACAGCGACGCGGATATTGATCGCTTGGCCGCCGCCGTGCGCGCGCTTGTGCCGCTGGAGACGCCCGCATGAGCGCATTGTTCGTCACCGGCGCCGGCACCGAGATAGGCAAGACGCATGTCGCGTGTGCGCTGCTCCAGGCGTTGCGCGCGCAGGGCGTGGCCTGCGATGCGCTGAAGCCGTTGTGAGCGGTTTCGATGAAGAGGCGCCGGAAGGCAGCGATCCTGCGCTTCTGCTCTGAAGCGCTCGGCAAACCGCTCAGTGCCGCCACGCTCGCGCGCATCGCGCCGCTGCGTTTCCGCGCGCCGCTCGCGCCCGCCGCTGGCCGCGCGCGCGGAGGGGCTTGAGATCAATTACGACGCGCTGATCGAGCTTTGCCAAATCCGCATCGAGCTTACGAGGGCATACTGACTGATCGAAGGCGCGGGTGGGGTGATGTCGCCGCTGACGGAGACGCGCACGTTTCTCGACCTTGCCGAAGCTGTGCGTGCGCCGGGTTCTCTTCGTAGCCGGCTCTTATCTGGGCGCGGTCAGCCATGCGCTGACCGGCCTCCAGTGTCTCGCGGCGCGCAACATCCGGGTCGCCGCGGTGATCGTGAGCGAGAGCGAGGCGAGCGCGGGGCCTGCAGGACACGCGCGATTTGCTGCAATCGCAGCGGCCAGATCTCGCCGCGCGGCGGTTCGCGAGCCCGCTCACGCGCCCGCCTGGGCGAACGATCTGGCGCGCGTAATCGCCGCCAGCGGCTAGCCGCAGCGCGAGATATTGAGACTGTTTCTGAGACGCATTATGAACGCTGGCGGCCCGCTTGGGGCGGCGGGGGCGGGCGATGTCGGTTTTGGCGCGGCTGAGGCGGTTCTGGCTCGACGTCCATCTGTGGCTCGGCGTTGGGCTCTTGATCCCGTTCGTGCTGATCGGCGTCACCGGCAGTCTGCTGGTTTGGCACGACCCGCTCGAGCGCCAATTCGAACCGCAGCGTTACGTCACCACCGACGGTCCGTCATTGCCGCTCGCGGCTCAGCTTGAAAGCGCGCGCGCCGCGTTTGGCGACGCGTTCGCGCCGACCACCGTCCGCGCGCCGGAAGAGGCGGGCGATCCAATTGTCGTGCAAGCGCGCGCCACGGCGCGGCCGGTTGAAGGCCAGCGGCCCGAGACGCGCACGGCCTGGCTCGATCCCGCCACCGCGCGCGTGCTCGACGTCGCCAACACGCGCGCCTCAGCCTTCGGCATCATGCATGTGCTGCATGGCTCGCTGATGATCCCGCAGAACGGGCGCAAGATCGTGGGCTGGATCGGTTGGGGCATGACGCTCTCCGCGCTCACCGGCCTTTGGCTGTGGTGGCCGCGCAATGGCGCGTTTTTCGCGGGATTGCGCTGGAATCGCGGTGTGCGCACCACATTCAATCTGCATCACCAGATTGGCTTTTGGCTCTGCATTCCGCTCGCGGTGCTCGCTCTGACCGGCGTTTATATTTCTTTTCCCCAATCCAGCCGCGCTCTCACCGGACTCTTCGTTCAAACCAATGCGCCGGAAGCGCGCGGCGGGGGCGGCGGCGGACCGCCGCCGTTGACGCAAACCAATCTCACGATCGACGCGGTCGCATCAGCGGCGCTCGCCGCCGGGCCTGTAGGCGGCGAACTCGTCAGCATCGCCCTGCCGACGCGCGCGCGCGAAGGCGCGCCGAGCTGGCGCGTGCAAGTGAAAGCGCCGGGCGCCGATTTGCCCGCGACCATCGCGGTCGATGATGAAACCGGTGAAGCAAAGGTGCGCGGCGAGCGGGGCGGGCCTTCGCCGGGAGAGAGCGTCGCGCGGTTGATGCGCCGGATCCATGACGGCGCCGATATGGGTCTCTTCTGGCAGGGCGTGATTTTTCTGGGCGGCTGGGCGCCCGCGATCCTCGGCTATACCGCGTCGTGATGTGGCTGCGCCGCCGCGCCGCCCGGCGTGCGATCCGCCGCGGCCACCCCTCGCCGGCGCCGGCGCCCGCGCAGCAGGCGGCGGAATAAAATTCGCATCACTATTAAGAATCGTTTGCAACAGCGCTGCGCCCCCTCTAAGAGTGCGAGGCATTCTCAGAACGAGATTGGGATATTGGGGGCTTTTATGAAATCGGGATCGATCTGCGCGCGCGCGGCATGCGTAAGGCTGCGTTGAAGGCTGCGTTGATTTTGAGCGTGTCGTCCTTGCCGTTTGCGGCGCATGCGGCGCCGGCGCGCCAAGCGATGGACATGCAGCAGACCGAAAACGTCACCGTGCGCGGCCAAGGCCCGCAAGGCGTCGATCGCTTGCCGCAGCCAGTAGAGAAGCAGCCGCAGAGCGTCCATGTCGTCGATGAAGAGATGCTGCGACAGCAAGCGGTGACCACGCTCGATCAAGCCGTGCGCAACATCCCCGGCATCACCGCAAACACCGGCGAAGGCGGCGGCGCGACGGCCGGCGATCAATTCCGCATTCGCGGCTTCGATGCGCAGAACGACATCGCGTCTGATGGCCTCCCGCGATTTTGGCGTGTACACGCGCGACGCGTTCAATGTCGAAAGCGTGCAGGTGTTCCTCGGCCCATCGGGCACGACGTTCGGGCGCGGCAGTTTTTGGCGGCGCAATCAACACGACGTCAAAATTCGCCCGCCTCGATGATTTCACGACGGCGCAAGTCGCGGGCGGTTCAGCTGACCTTGCGCGCGCGACGCTCGACCTCAATCGCAATGTCGGCGCAACGACCGCTGTGCGGCTCAATGTGATGGCGCACCAATCCGGCCTTGCCGACATCGACAACGCCGAATCCGAGCGCTGGGGCGCAAGCGCGGCGATCGGCTTTGGCATCGGCACGGATACCAGCTTGGAGGCGCTCTATTTCCATCAGAGCGACGACCGCGTGCCTTATTACGGCGTGCCCGTCGTCGCCGCGCCCGGACAGCTTGCCGCGCCGCTGCCGGTGGACCGCTCGACCTTCTACGGCACCGAGCACGACCGCGATCAAACCGAAGCGGACGTGCTCACCGTGCGCATTGCGCATCAGGCTAACGATTGGCTGGAGCTGCACAACGACACGCGTGTCGGCGTGTTCGCGCGCGAATTCATGGCGGTTGCGCCCAATTGCAACAACACCGCGCCCAGCACCTGCCTCACCGATTTCTTCGATGGCAATGACGCCACCGTCCCGCTTGTAACGCGCGGCGGCGCAAGCGGCCCATATTATCTCGATCAATGGGGCATTCAGAATATCACGACCGCGATCGCGGATTTCGAAGCGGGCGGCTGAGGCACCAATTCGTCGCCGGCATCGACATGACCTACGAGGGCGCGGATCGTTTGAACTCTAGCGCCACCGATGCCGGTACATTCCCGCGCCCGCCGGTGAACGCGTACGATCCATCGCCGGCATGGCCCAATCCGAATTTCGCCTACACCAACCAGCGCACCACAGACAGCACGGACTTCGCGCTCTTCCTTAGCGAGCAAGTCTGGTTCACCGACGAACTCTCCTTGGTCGCCGGTGCGCGCTGGGATCGCTACAGCATCGAATCCGAGCTGCAGACCTTCGGTACGGTCAGCACGGCTGGCGTGTTCACGCCAACGACGCCAAACACGGTCGCGCGCACAGAAGTGTCCGACACCTTGTTCAGCCCGCGTCTCAGCCTGGTGTTCGAGCCGGCGCGTTCGCATCTCTATTACATCTCGTTCGCCCGCTCCGCGCAGCCCGCGACCGGCACGGCAAGCGCCAGCGTCGGCACGCCGACACAGCGGGTCAGGAAGAGCTCGAACCGACCACGAGCGAAACCATCGAGCTCGGCGGCCGCGTCGGGCTCTTCGACGACGATCTCGTTCTCGGTGCTTCGATTTTCCAAACCGAGCGCGACAATTCCAAGGAAACCGACCCAACCACAGGCGGCATCATCGCGCGGGCGACGAGCAGCGCGTGCGCGGCGTCGAAGTCACCGCGACCGGCGAGATCACCGAAGCGTGGAGCATCACCGCGACCTACACCTATCTCGACAGCGAGACCTTGTTCGCCTCGGCCGCCTGCAGCACTGCCGTCGGCGCTGCGTTGCCATGCCCAACCGGTGTCACCAATGGCAGCGCCGTGCCGAACCCCGCCGCCATCGGACAAGCCATCCCGTTCGCCGCCCCGCATTCGGCAACGCTCTGGACGGCGTATGAGGTCGGTGCGCTCACGCTCGGCGGCGGCCTTCGCTACACCGACGAAATCTTCCTCAACAACACCAACACCGCGGTCGGGCCATACTATCTTTCGGTCGATGCGCTGGCTTCGTATGGCTTCGCAACGGCGTGACCGTGCAGCTCAACGGCACGAATCTGCTCGACCGCGAAGACAATTTCGATCAGGTGGTGGGCGGTCGCGCCGCCCATTCGCCAGGGCGGACGTTCATGCTCACCCTGGCGAAGACGTTCTGAGCGGAATGGCGTCACATGCTCGTCAAGGTGGATGCGGTTCTCAGCAAGGAAGAGGTCTGCCAATGCAGACGCGTGCTGGAAGCCGCGCCATGGGTCGATGGGAAGGTGACGGCAGGCGCCCAATCGGCGATCGCGAAATATAATCTGCAAGTGCCGGAAGACGCGCCCGAGGCGCGCGAACTGGGCGATCTCGTCCTTCGCGCTCTCGGGCGCAGCGCCACATTCTATTCGGCGGTGCTGCCGCTGAAAGTGTTTCCGCCGCTGTTCAATCGCTACGACGCCGGCATGAAATTCGACGCCCATGTCGACAACGCCATCCGTTTCGTCACCGGCGCGAGCGGGCGGATACGCACGGACGTTTCGTCCACGCTCTTCCTATCCGAGCCCGACGAATATGACGGCGGCGAACTCGTCATTCAGGACACGTACGGCGAACAGAAAATCAAATTCGGCCGCCGGCGATCTCGTGATCTATCCCGCCACCAGCCTTCATCGCGTCGAACCGATCACGCGCGGCTCGCGTTGGCGTCGTTCTTCTGGACGCAGAGCATGGTGAAAGACGATGGCCAACGCGCGCTGCTCTACGGTTTCGACGAGGCGATCCGCGATGCGCGCGGTAAGCTGGGCGACGAGGATGCGGCGGTGCTGGCGCTGACGGCCACGTACCACAATCTGTTGCGGCGCTGGGTGGAGATGTAGCTCCGACTTCTCTTTTCTTTCCCCCGCGAGCGGGGGAAGTGGCTCTCGCGGAGCGAGAGACGAAGGGGGCGGCGCAGCACTATGCCGAGCATGCGCCACCCCCTCAGTCAGTCCGCTACGCGTCCTGACAGCTCCCCCGTAAACGGGGGAGCAAATTAGCGCCGTATGCTAAGAGAACCCATGACATCTGAACCCACTGGCCCCTTACGCGGCCTTCGCGTGATCGAGCTTGGCGTGCTGATCGCAGGGCCATTCTGCGGGCAGTTGCTCGGCGATCTGGGCGCCGAGGTCATCAAGATCGAACCGCCCGGCCAGCCTGACCCGATGCGCGTGTGGGGTCACGTGCGGCCAGAGGGGCGCTCGCTTTGGTTTGCGATCATCGGGCGCAACAAGAAATGCATCACGCTCGATCTGCGCAAACCAGAAGGCCAGCAAGCGCTGAAGGATCTGGTCGCGAAGAGCGATATCCTCGTTGAAAATTTCCGCCCCGGTGTGATGGAGAAATGGGGGCTCGGCTTTGATGCACTGAGCGCGATCAATCCTGGGCTCATCATGGTGCGCGTGTCGGGCTATGGGCAAACGGGGCCGTACGCGCCCAAAGCCGGTTACGCCAGCGTCGGCGAAGCGATGGGCGGGCTGCGCTATGTGATGGGCGAAGCGGACCGCAAGCCCTCGCGCGCCGGCATTTCGCTCGGGGATTCTCTGGCCGCGATGTTCGGCGCGATGGGCGCTCTCTCGGCTTTACATCACCGCGCGCAAACTGGTCGCGGGCAGATGGTGGATTCGGCGATCTACGAATCCGTGCTCGCGATGATGGAATGCCTGATCCCGGATTACCAATTCGGCGGCCGTATCCGTGAACGCACCGGCGCCATCCTGCCCAAGCTGGCGCCGTCGAACATCTACACCTGCAGCGACGGCATGGTGATCATCGCGGCAAACCAGGACGGCGTGTTCGCGCGTCTGTGCGACGCCATGGGTGAGGCCGAACTTGCCGCTGATCCGCGCTACGCCACGCATATCGCGCGCGGCGAGGCGCAGGGCGAGCTGGACGAGCGCATCGATGCGTGGTCAAGCGCCCGGACGATGGCGGAGGTCGAGGCGCTCTGCGAAACGCACGGCGTGCCGTGCGGCCGCGTCAACCGCGCGCCGGAATTGTTGGCCGACCCGCATGTCGCCGCGCGCGAAGCGATCGTGGAAGCGCACGACCGGGTGCTGGGCGCGATTCGGATGCAGGGCGCGTTCCCGAAATTCTCCGAGACGCCCGGTAATGTGCGCTGGGCCGCGCCCGATCCAGGCGCGCACAACGACGATGTGTTCCGCGACCTCCTTGGCTATTCGGACGATCGGCTCGCGGCGCTGCGAAGCGCGGGAATTGTGTGAACCGATGGGCGAGCGGCATGTCTCTGTCGACCTGAAGGGTCACGAAAAGCAGCCGGTCGTCGCCATCGACAATTACTGCGCTGATCCCGCGGCGCTGGTCGATCTCGCGCGCTCGCTGACATTCGAGCCGATTGGCCCGTTCTATCCCGGCATTCGCGCGCCAATGCCGAAGGGCGAGTATGGCGCGCTGTTTGCGCCGCTCTCGGAGATATTGCGCGGCGTTTTCGGTTATGGCGCGCGGGCGCACATCGACGAATGCTTCTTTTCCCTGGTGACGACCAAGCCGGCCGATCTCGCGCCGATCCAACGCATGCCGCACTTCGACGGCGTCGAGCCAAACCGGATCGCGGTGCTGCTTTATCTCTGTCCGCCCGAGCATGGCGGCACGTCGTTTTATCGTCATCGCGGCACGGGCTTTGAGACGGTGAGCGCCGCGCGGCTCGATGGATACCGCGCCAGCCTGGATGCGGATGTCCGCGCGCATGGGTTGCCGGAAGCATGGCTATATCCAAGGCGACACGCCGGTGTTCGAGCATGTCAGCCGCTATGGCGCCGCGTTCAACCGCATGCTGATTTATCGCGGCGTCAATCTGCATTGCGCGGACATCGACGACAGCTTCAGCTTCGCCCCCAATCCAAACGATGGCCGTTTGACGCTTAACGCGTTCATCAGTCCGGCGACCGCCGCCTAGCACGAATTCAGGTCAGCGGAATGCGAGCTTTATTTTCGTCGGCCCAGGCGCGGAAATTTTGGAGTTCTGGATTGAGCCGGCGCGCGATGGCCGGATCGCGCGTCGTGGCGAATGCGTTTCAAAGTCGTGATAGAATTGGAACATGTTGCCGAGGTCGTCGGCGCCCGGAAACCCATAGGCGCGGTATTCATCGAAGGATGGCGAGTTGTGATAAACTGGAACGCCCAGAACATCTGTTAGCACATCAGCCATTTGCGCGCCCGTCAGCAGATTGCCGGAGACGCCGACATATTGCCCGATCAAGGGCGCTCCTTCCTTGAAGACGCCGTAAGCGCTCTTGCCGATATCGTGCGCGGCGATGCCGGCGAGACGCGCGTTCGCCATCGGTAGCGTGAAGGCGTATTTGCCTGAGCCATCCGGCTTCGGGTTCATGCCGAAATGGACGAGATTGTCCCATAAAAAGTGGTGAGCAGGAAGGTGGTCGGGACGCCTGCGTCGGTAAAGTAGGCGTCGGCCGCGCCTTTGCCGTCGAAGTGGGGAACTTTGTATTTGCCCTGCAAGGTCGGCATGCGCGGATCATCGAGCGGCACGAATTTGCGCGTGTCTTCCAGGGTCGACCAGATCACATGCTGCAGGCCTTCCTGTTTAGCCGTGTCGGCCAGCAGCTTGGCTTCGGCCATTTCGCGCTCGGCGGAGAAATGGTCCCAGAAGAACGTCACGCAGAACGCGCCATAGGCGCCGCGAAAAGCGCGCGCGAGGCTTTCGGCGTCGTCGAGATTGGCTTCCACCACTTCGGCGCCGAGATCGGCAGGGCTTTGGCGGCATCCGAGCCGGCATTGCGCGTGATGGCCCGCGCCGTGAAGCCGCCATCGGTGTCCTCTTGGATCGCGCGCACCAAGCCGCCGCCTTGTGCGCCGGTCGCGCCGAGCACGGCGATGATCTTCTTGTCGGTCATGATGTGATCCTCAGAGGCTGCTTGCGGTCAGACTGGCGTTCGCCTTGACGGCCAAATCGTACTTCGCGGCTTGGTCGAGCGCCCAGGTGATAAAACCGCGCGCCCGCGCGCGAACGGGCGCGGCCGGGCGGGTGTACGATCCAATAGGCGAAATCGATCGGCGTCGCGACATGGAACGGCGCGGCAAGGCGCGCCGCATCGAGATCGGCCTGCGCCAGCGCGCGTTTGGCGAGGGCCACGCCGCGTCCGCTGGCGGCGGCTTCGATGGCGAGCGAGGCTTGATTGAACCTTGGACCCCGCGCCGCATCGACGCCGTTGGCGCCAGCGGCTTTCAGCCACATCGCCCAATCGGGGCAACTCTCATCGCTCAAGCTCGAATCGTCGTGGATCAACGTGAAGCGCGCCAGATCGTCCGGCGTCTTGATTTCGCCCGCGACGGCCGGCGCGCATACGGGAATAACTTCCTCGCGCAGCAGCAGCTTGATCTCGACCCCGGTCCAGCGCCCCGCGCCATAGCGGATCGCGAGATCGACGCCTTCCGCCTCGAAATTTGAAAGTCCCATCGACGCTTGGATCTGCACGTCGACGTCCGGATAAGCCGTCGCGAAATCGCCCAGGCGCGGCGCCAGCCATTTCTGCGCGAACGAGGGCGCCACCGAGATGGTCAGCCGCCCGCCGCGTTCCGGCCCGGCCAAGCGCTGCGCGCCGTCGGCCAGGCGGTCGAAGCCTTCGCTCAGCGCCGGCAGGGCGGCGGCGGCCGCGTCGTTCAGCACCAGCCCCCGGGGGGTGCGCAGCAGCAGCGAGCGCCCCAGATAGTCCTCGAGAGATTTGACGCTCTGGCTCACGGCGCCCGGCGTCACGCCCAGTTCCTCGGCCGCCCCGGTGATGGACAAATGCCGCGCGACGGCTTCGAAGGCCCGGAGGGCGTTCAGCGGGGGGAGACGTCGGCTCATGTCGCCGCTATTTAGGACTTCTAAACCGCGCACGGAAGAGCGCCGGATTTAGGGGCGCTAAAGGAGCGCCAAGATCAATTCGCTGGCGAGTTTGGGAGCGGGGTGGTGCATGGCGGGCTCGGGAGAAGCAGGCATGCATGATTCTGGCGGGGCGGTGACCTTGCCGGGCCGCGTCGCGTCAGCGGCGTCGGGTCAGGCTTATGAGACGGATGCGGTGATCGTCGGCGCGGGGCCTGTGGGCCTGTTCGCGGTGTTCGAGCTTGGGCTCCTGGACATCAAATCGCACCTGATCGACGTGCTCGACCGCCCGGGCGGCCAGTGCGCCGAGCTTTACCCCGAAAAGCCGATCTACGACATTCCCGCGCTCCCCATCGTCACCGGCAATGAGCTGACGGAAAAGCTGCTCGAACAGATCGCGCCTTTCTCGCCGACCTTTCATCTCAATCAGATGGTCACGGCTTTGGAGAAGGGCGAGGACGGCAAGTTCACGCTCACGACCGAGCTTGGCACAACCGTGCGCGCGGGCGTGGTGATCATCGCTGCGGGCGGGGGATCGTTTCAGCCCAAGAAGCCGCCGCTGCAAAATCTCGACGCTTACGAAAACGAGAGCGTGTTTTACGCGGTGCGCCGGATCGAAGCGTTCCGCGACAAGCGCATCGTCATCGCCGGCGGCGGCGACAGCGCGCTCGATTGGACCTTGGCGCTCGCCTCCGTCGCCAAAGAGCTGACGCTCGTGCACCGCCGCGACGATTTCCGCGCCGCGCCGCACTCGGTGGCGCAAATGCGCGCGCTGGTGGCGGAAGGCAAAGTGAAGCTGGAGATTGCCGACCTGCGCGGGCTCGAGGGCGGGCCGCCGCAGCTTGAAGGCGTGTTGCTGGAGAGCAAGGAAAAGGGCCGCTATGTGCTGCCTGCCGATCGGCTGCTGGCGTTTTACGGTCTCACGATGAAGCTCGGCCCCGTCGCCGATTTCGGGCTCAATCTCCACGAAAATCTGATCCCGGTGGACACCGAGAAATTCCAAACCACCACGCCCGGCATCTACGCCATCGGCGACATCAACTGGTATCCCGGCAAGCTGAAACTCATCCTCTCCGGCTTCCACGAAGGCGCGCTGATGGCGCAATCGGCATTCCGCCATCTGCGCCCAGAAGCGAAACTTCGGTTCCAGTACACGACGAGTTCAACCGAGCTTCATAAGAAGCTTGGCGTGAGTTGATTTCCACCGTTCCCCGGCCAAGCGTGCGAAGCGCGCGCTGAGCCGGGGCCCATTTATCCAAGTGCGCGGCGCGCGGATCGATGGACCCCGGCTTAGCGCTGCGCGGCGTCCGGGGCGCGTGGCTTAACGAAGCGATCTCATTCCTTTAGAAGCGCAAGATGACCGCAGACATCGCCAATCCCATGCTGATGCATTCCGTGCTGGACGCCATCGGCAACACCCCGCTCATCCGCTTGAAGCGCGCTTCGGCTGAGACCGGTTGCGCCATTTTCGGCAAGGCCGAATTCCTCAATCCCGGCCAATCGGTGAAGGATCGCGCCGCGCTCGCGATCGTGAAGGATGCTGAGGCCAGCGGCGCGCTACGCCCCGGCGGCGTGATCGTTGAAGGCACCGCGGGCAACACCGGCATTGGCCTTGCGCTCATCGGCGCGGCGAAGGGCTATCGCGTGATCGTGGTGATGCCACGGACACAGAGCCAGGAGAAAAAGGACGCGGTGATCGCGCTCGGCGCTGAGCTGATCGAGGTAGATGCCGTCGCGGCCTCGCACCCCGAGCATTATCCCAAAGTCGCAAAGCGCATCGCCGAAGAGCAGAACCGCACCTCGCCCTATGGCGCGATCTGGGCCAATCAATTCGACAATGTCGCCAACCGCATGGGCCACTATGACACAACCGGCCCCGAAATCTGGCGCGACACTGAAACCAAGGTCGACGCGTTCATCTGCTCGGTCGGGTCAGGCGGCACGCTTGGCGGCGTCTCGCTCGCGCTCAAGGAGCGCAACAAGGACATCGTCATCGGCATCGCCGATCCCGGCGGCGCCGCGCTCTATAATTGGTACGGCCATGGCGAACTCAAAGCCGAAGGCACGTCGATCACCGAAGGCATCGGCCAAGGCCGGATCACAGCGAACCTCGAAGGCGTCACCGTCGATGAAGCGTTCCGCATCGACGACGAAGATTGGCTGCCGGTGCTTTATGGGCTCGTGCAGGAAGAGGGCCTGTGCGTCGGCGGCTCTTCAGCGCTCAACGTCTTGGGTGCGACGCGGCTCGCCAAGAAGCTTGGCCCGGGAAAGACCATCGTCACGATCCTGTGCGATTACGGCAATCGCTATCAGAGCCGCCTGTTCAATCCCGAGTTCCTGAGAAGCAAGGGCCTACCGACGCCGCCTTGGATGAAATGAGCTTCAGCGCAGCAGCCAATACAGTATGAAAACGAGGTTTGCCGCCAGCGCGGCGATGACGACCGGCTTTCGTTTCACAAACAGTGCGATGAGGACGGTGGCGAACCAGAACACGTTGGCGGCGATCCGCAACCAGAACACCGTGTCGCCGCCGTTTATCGCCCATTGCTTGGACATCGCGTCGATCGTCACCAGCACGTTGGCGAACAACACGCCGCCGATGATCGCCAAGCGGTGCTTGAAGAAGTGCTCGTCCAGCGAGGCGACATCAGACCCATCGCGCGGAAAAAGCTGGGTCGCCGAGAAATAATAGGCGAGCGTCATGAACACCGCCGCGACGAGATAGCGAAAGCTGAACTCAACATCGCGAAAGTCGCGCCAGGCCGAGCCCCATTGGGTGACGATATCCATAATCATCACCCCCGCCAGCAATGGCAGGATCAAGCCCAACGGCCTCTGGCGCCGCGCATCGAGCGCGCGCGAGAACCCGGACACGACTTCGATCAGCGCCAGTCCGAGCAGCAGCCCGTAAAAAGTGAACAGAAACTCGAATGCGTTCACGCGTCCCCCACCGCTTCAGCTTAGGGTGAGCCGTGAGCGGCGTCATGCTTTTGTGCGGCCGCGCCCCCGGGGTGACGGCTAGGCGACCTGCACCAGCACCTCGTCCTCGTCGCGCACATTGAGCGCCAGCGCGCCAAGCAAAGCCGCGGCCAGTTGCGGCGCCGATGTCGGCTCGGGAAGCACCAGGGTGACGCGCGCTTCGCAAAGATCGCCGAAAGTACGCAGCGTTTCGCCGGAGGCGAGGAAGATCAGCGGCACGGTCGCGGTCCAGTCGGAGTCGTTACGGAGGTCGGCCACGGATGCGGCGTCGGCGCAGGAGCCGGTTACGACGATGGCGTCGAAGCGCTGATGGCGGCAGCGGTTGCGGGCTTCGGCGACTGAGGGCACGAACACAGGACGCGCCCCGAGCCGGGCGACGATCTCTTGAATGAGGATGAGCTGAAACTGGCGGTCCACCACGATCAGCACGGAGCAGTCGCGGCGCGGCAGGAGCGCGGCGTCGGGGCGGATGATCGAAGCAATCAAGGACAAAGGTTAAGCTCCCTTAAGTCCTCATTTTATTGCACAAAAAGCACACAATTGACAGTTGCACACAAGCCTTAGCCCTCACCGGCTATGCCTTGAGCTGGACAATTGGCCGGCTTGGGGCTGCCAATCTCGACATTTTCGAGCGAGATTAGCTTCTCTGTGTAAGGTTTCACGAAAACGGGCGGGCGGCGCTGTGGGCGCGTGCTTACTTTGAACGAAGGAAGATTCCGCCATGCGCTCGTTTCCAGCCTTTGTGCCCCTGGAGGGCCGCCGTGTCGCCGTGATCGGGTCGGGCCCGGCGGCGGACGCCAAGGCGCGGCTGTTCGCCGACAGCCCGGCCGAGCTCCTGCGCTTCGCCGAGCCGCCTGGCGCTGACGCCTTGGCCGGCGTCGCGGTGGTGTTCATCGCCGAAGACGATCCTGGCCGGCGCACCGAAGCGCTGGCGGCTGCAAAGAGTGCAGGCGCCTGGGTCAATGTCGTCGACCAGCCGAGGCTCTCGGACTTCTACACGCCCGCCATCGTCGATCGCGGCGAATTGGTTATCGGCATCTCGACATCGGGCGCCGCGCCGACGCTCGCGCGTGATTTGCGGGCGCGCATCGAGCAGATTGTGCCGGCGGCGTTCGGACGCCTTGCCGATTTTGCGCGCCTCATCCGCCACCGCGTGCTCGCGCGCCGCCCGACGCTCGATGGCCGCCGTCGCGCTTACGAGGCTATCCTGCGCG
Source organism: Terricaulis sp. (assembly GCA_037200505.1). GTDB lineage: Bacteria > Pseudomonadota > Alphaproteobacteria > Caulobacterales > Aquidulcibacteraceae > Vitreimonas. The sequence continues at coordinate 232,495 of JBBCFZ010000009.1, forward strand.
GTGCGGCCGGCGAAGCCGCGCTCGCGGGCGATTTTGAAACCGCCGACCGCTTGGCCGAACGCGTGCTGGCGGGCGACGCTGGCGGCGTTGGCGTGGTGCATTTGGTGGGCGCGGGGCCGGGCGATCCCGACCTGCTGACGCTGAAAGCGCTGCGCGTGCTGCAAGACGCCGACATCGTCTTTCACGACAAACTGGTCGACCGCCGCGTGCTTGATCTCATTCGGCGCGATGCGGAGCGCGTGTTTGTCGGCAAAGCCAAGGGCGATCATGCAGTCCCGCAGCGCGACATCGAGGGCTTGCTCATCGCGGAGGCGCGCAAGGGCCGGCGCGTGGTTCGGCTCAAGGGCGGCGATCCGTTTGTGTTCGGGCGCGGCGGCGAAGAGCTGCAAGCTTTGCGCGCCGCTGGCGTCGCTGCGCACGTTGTGCCGGGGATCACGGCAGCCATCGGCTGCGCCGCCGAAATCGGCGCGCCGCTGACGCACCGCGATCTCGCGCACGCCGTCACCTTCATCTCCGGACGCGGCAAGGAAGGCGCGGCGCCCGATCTTGACTGGCGCGCGCTCGCGGCGCCGAAGCACACGCTCGTGGTTTATATGGGCGTCGATGTCGCCGCCGATATCGCGCGCAATCTGATCGAAGCGGGGCGCGCGCCTTCAACACCGATCGCGGTCGTGGAAAATGGCGCGACGCCGGATGCGCGTCACTTCAAGAGCACGTTGGACGATCTTGCCGCGCTGATCGCGCGCGAAGCCGTGGCCGCGCCCTCGATCATGCTGATCGGCGAAGTGGCCGCGCTGGCTGACGAGCGCGGCATTCGCGCGCTGGCGGAACGGGCACTATGAAAATCGTCACCGCGCATATCTTGCAGACGGGCGAAGTCGTGTACTGGGCCGCCAACGGCGCCTGGGCCAAGCGCATCGAAGACGCGGCGCCCATTTCCGATGAACTCGCCGACGATGCGCTCGCCATCGCCCGCTCGCAGCCGACCATCGTGACCAATGCGTATCTCGTCGGCGTCGAGGCGCCGGGCCGGCCGTCGCCGCGTGAATTCCTTCGCGAAACCATCCGCGCCAACGGCCCCAGCGTCCGCCGCGATCTCGGCAAGCAGGCGGAGGGCGGGCAATGAGCGCGGCGTTCACGCTTTATGGCAACTCGCTCAGCGGCAATTGCCTGAAGGGCAAATGGGTGGCCGATGTGCTTGGCGTGCCGCACACCTGGATTGAAGTCGATAGCCTCGCCGGCAAAACGCGCACGCCGGAATTTCTCGCGATGAATCCCGCTGGTCAAGTGCCGGTCGCGATCCTGGCGGACGGGCGCATGCTCGCGCAATCGAACGCCATCATGCTCTTCCTCGCCGAAGGCTCGCACCTTGTGCCGACGGACGCCTATCAGCGCGCCAAGATGTACGAATGGCTGTTTTGGGAGCAGTACAACCACGAGCCCAGCATCGCCGTCCGGCGCATGCTGATGGCGTTTCGCGGCAAGACCGCCGAGGAAATGGACCCGGCGCTGCTCACCAAGGGCAATGCCTGCCTCGCACGCATGGAATTGCAGTTGAAGGAAACGCCCTACCTCGTCGGCAAGGGCCTCACGCTCGCTGACTTCGCACTCGTTGCGTACACGCGCGTCGCGCACGAGGGCGGCTATCAGCTTTCCGATTATCCGGCGGTCGAGGCTTGGATCGCGCGCGTCGAGCGCGATCTCAGCCTGCCTGCCGCGCGCGAGGCCGCCTGATGTATCGCTACGACGAATTCGACGAGACCATCGTTCGCGAGCGCGTGGCCGAGTTCACGGGACAAGTCGCGCGCCGGCTTTCGGGCGAGCTGACGGAAGATCAGTTTAAGCCGCTCAGGCTGATGAATGGCGTCTATCTGCAGCTCCACGCTTACATGCTGCGCATTGCGGTGCCGTATGGCGTGCTCTCCTCGCGCCAGCTTCGTCGGCTCGCGCATATCGCGCGCACCTATGACAAGGGCTACGGCCACTTCACCACGCGCCAGAACCTGCAATTTAATTGGCCCGCGCTGAAGGATGTGCCGGCAATCCTGAAAGAACTCGCCGATGTCGAGATGCATTGCATCCAGACCTCCGGAAACTGCATCCGCAACGTCACCGCCGACCACTTCGCCGCCGCCGCCGCCGATGAGGTGGAAGATCCCCGGCTATGGAGCGAGATCATTCGGCAATGGTCGACCTTCCATCCGGAATTTTCGTATCTGCCGCGCAAATTCAAGATTGCCGTCACCGGCGCCGCCACCGATCGCGCTGCGGTTCAGACGCACGACATCGGTCTTCATCTCCGCAAAGATGGCGCGGGCGTGCTGCGGTTCAGCGTCTATGTCGGCGGCGGGCAGGGCCGCATTCCCTATATCGCGCCGCTGATCAAGGACGACCTCACGGCGGAGGATTTGCTCTCGTATCTGGAAGCAACGCTGCGCGTCTATAATCGCCACGGCCGCCGCGACAACATCCACAAGGCGCGCATCAAGATTCTTGTAAGCTCCCTCGGCGCCGAGGAATTCGCGCGCCAAGTCGACGCCGAATGGGCCGAGATCAAGGACGGCGTGCTGAAACTGCCGGAAGAGGAAGTCGAACGCATCCGCGCCTATTTCGCCCCGCCCGCGTTCGAGACTTTGCCCGCGCGCAGCGAAGCGTTCGAGCAAGCCAAGGCGGCGCACAAGGATTTCGCGCGCTGGACGCGGCTCAATGCGCACGCCCACAAAATTCCCGGCTATGCGATGGCGACGATCAGCCTAAAGCCCATCGGCGGTGTGCCCGGTGATGCGAGCGACGTGCAGATGGAAGCGGTCGCCGCCATCGCCGAGCGCTATTCGTTCGACGAAGCCCGCGTCACACATGAACAAAACCTGGTTCTGCCGCATGTGAATCAAGACGATCTCTTCGCGGTGTGGACTGCTTTGAAGGCGCACGATCTCGCGACGCCCAACGCCGGCCTCGTCTCCGATATCATCGCTTGCCCCGGCCTCGACTATTGCGACCTCGCCAACACACGCTCGATCAACATCGCGCAGGCCATTTCGGAAAAATTCGCCGATCTCGAACGCCAGGAAAAAATCGGCGAACTCAAGATCAAGATTTCCGGCTGCATCAATGCCTGCGGCCATCATCACGTCGGTCATATCGGCATTTTGGGCGTCGATAAGCACGGCGAGGAATTTTATCAGATCCTGCTTGGCGGCCGCGCCGACGAGAAAGCGCGGCTCGGCAAGATCAGCGGCAAGGGCATGGCCGGCGAGGCGATCCCGGATGCTATCGAGCGCGTCGTGACGCGCTATCTCGCCGTGCGCCAAGACGAAAACGAGCGCTTCATCGACGCCTTCGAGCGGGTCGGGGCCGCCACTTTCGAGGAGGCGCTCCATGGCGCGTGAGCAGGTCAAGCGCAAGAAAGCCGTTGAGCCTGCGGAAATCCCGCGTGGCGCGTTACTGCGGGACGGTAAGATCGTTCCGAACGACAGCTGGATCATCCTCAACGATATCGACGGCGCGCCAGAAGGCGCCGACGTCGCCGTCTCCATCACGCGCTTCAAGGCAGAGCGTGACGCGCTGCTCGCGCGTAATTCGGGCCGCCTTGGCGTTGTTATCGCCGCCGGTGAAGCGGTGGAGGAAATCGCCGCCGACGCGGAGCGCTTTTCGTTGATTTTCGTGCAATTTCCCGCATTCCGCGATGGGCGAGGCTTTACTACGGCGCGCCTGCTACGCGAGCGCTACGGCTACAAAGGCGAACTCCGCGCCAGCGGCGATGTGCTGGAAGACCAAGTCTTCTACATGCTCCGTTGCGGCTTCGACGCATTCGAACTGATCGCCGCCGATCCCGAAGCCGCCTTCGCGCGCGCCTCTCGCACCTTCACCGAAGCATACCAATATACAGGCGACGCATTCGTGCCCGCGCACCGCAAGCGCGCACGCAGAAAGATCCCTGAGTGAGCGTCGTCGATCTCGCCTCCGCCGCCCGCACGCCCGAAGAGCGCGCTGCGCATTATGCGCGCCAGCTCGAAGGCGCGAGCGCGCGCGACATCCTCGACTTTGCCATGAACGATCTGTGGCCCGGCAAGTTCGCGCTCGTCTCCTCTTTCGGCGCGGAATCGGCCGTGCTGCTGCATCTCGCGGCCAGCGTCGACAAAAACGTGCCCGTCATCTTCCTCGAGACCGACCGCCATTTCGCGCAGACCTTGCAATATCGCGATGAGCTGGTTGAGCGCCTCGGTCTCACCAATGTGCGCGAGCAAAAGCCCGACGCCGCCGAAGCGGCAGCGGAAGATTCCAAAGGCGACCTCTGGCGCCGCGATCCCGATGCCTGCTGCGCGCTCCGCAAGGTGCGCCCGCTGGCTGAGGCGCTGGGTGAGTTCGACGCCTGGGCCACTGGCCGGAAGCGTTTCCAGGGCGGGCTGCGCGCTCAGCTTCCGGTGATCGAGCACGATGGCGTTCATTACAAAGTGAACCCGCTCGCGGCCTGGACCGCCGACGAGATCGCGGGATACGCCGCCGCGAATGATCTTCCCGCACATCCTTTGGTCGCGCAGGGCTATCCCTCGATTGGCTGCTGGCCGTGCACCAAACCTGCCGAGGCTGATCGCTCAGGCCGCTGGGCCGACATCGAGAAAACCGAGTGCGGCATCCACATGCCCGCCGCGCGATCCCAGGTGAGCTAAACCGCGTTGGTAATCGCTCCTTAACGCTCAGAAGCGAACTCCGCGTTTACCGCTGGAAGCCCATGCTTCCGCGATTGTGCGTCGTGGAGCCGGCCGTCCTTGGTCAATCCGATCAATTCCGCTTTGGTCTCGACTTTGTTCGGGGGAACGTCCGGCACGGGCGTGGGCGCGGATTTGCTTGCCAAATGGGCCTCCGCGAAGGCTGGCGTTGGCGTGCAAACGGTCGATCCGGGCAAGGACGCGAATGCGCCGTTCGCCACGGTCTGGTCGCCCGGCCTGACGCCCAGCGCTGATTCGCTGCAGCAGCGCGCGCTCGCCGGCAAAGCCTTCTTCGATACCGGCGCCAAGCTCTACAGCGATCTCGGCGCCACCGGCGACTACAAGCGGCTCTTTGCGCTCCACACCGGCATCTCGACATTGCAAGCGCTTGCGACGCGCGCGGGCGATGAAGACTTGACCGCCGGCCAGCGCAAAGCCGCCGAAGCGCAATTCAATCGCGGCCTTGCCGAGATGAAGGCGTTCTTCGGCGCGGAAAAGTTCGAGGATGTGCGTCTCGCGCAGGGCGACCGTGTCGACGCAGCGCAAACCACGCTCGCGATCCCGGTCACGTCCGAGGATTACGTGACGCCGGTGATCCACAAGGGCAGCCTCGCCGACAAAGTGCTCGGCCTCGACGCCAATGCGAAGTTCGACGTGGTGGCGACCTCCGCCGCCGGCACCGAACGCCGCGTCAGCATCGACCTTGCGCAAATGGGCTCGATCCCGCGTTCGCTCGGCAATGTCGTGAGTTTCGTGAACAACAAGCTCTCCGCCGCCGGCGCGTTATCGCGCCTGGAAGCGGTGAACCAGACGCCGAAGACGCAAAAGCTCGTCGTCGGCGGCAAGACCATCGAGACGCCGTACACCGGCGCGCGTCAATACGCGCTGAAAGTCGATGTGCGCGGCAATGAAAGCGTGGCGTTCGAACCGGTAGCGGCCAAGCCCGCTTTCTATGTCGTCGGTCAAGTGAATGGCGGCGCGCGGCTGGTGAAGCTGGAAGACGTTGGCGGCGCGGCGGGACAGCCCACGTGGCTCGATCGCCCTGCAGCCACCACCGATCCCATCGACGCGAATATCGCCACCGGCTATCTCGGCGCCGGCGCGCCTTATGGCACAGCGCCCGCCGAAGCGTTCGAGAAGCGCACCAATGCGCTCGTCTCCACTGGCGCGAACAATTTCGAAGACAAGCTCCGCGCCGCCGGCGAGGCAAATCTCAAACTCACGCTCGCGGACGGCCGCACCATTTCCGTCACCACCGCATGGCGCAGCGACGATCTTGAAGCCTGGCGCACGCGCGCGGGCGAGAGCGAAGACCAAGCCATGGTCGACGATCTCGCCGAACGCCTGACGCAATTGCTGCACGAGCAAGGCGTCGCGGCGGGCGTCGATGTTTGGCAAAATGACGACGAGCTTGGACTCTCCATTTTCACCGCCGACGGCGTCTCCACATCGAGCTTCACCGTCAGCGGCACAGCGGCGACTTTGATAGACGGCGCCGATCCCGCGGGCGGCATGGTCGGCGGTTTGCGCGCGGGCGTCGCTGCGCGGCGCTTTGAGGCGGCCAATGTCGCGGGCGCGAGCGAGCTCTTCGTCGACAAGCAGATATTCACATTCACCGGCGCGAGCGCGACGCAGTCGATCACCATCGACGGTGGTGAGGACGGCATCGATGCCGCCACTCTGGTCACCAAGCTCAATGCACAGCTTCGCAGCAAAGGCATCTCCGCCGCCGCGTCACTGGTCGACAATGCCGGCGTGCTCAGCTTCCGCGTCGATGCGCTGCACGACATCATCGATGTGAGCGCGAGCATCAACGAAACAAGCTACGGCGTGGACTTGCAGGCGCCGGGCGCCTGGGCGGTCGGTGGTCTTCCGGTCGCGGGCGCCGGCGAGCCTTATGGCGACGCGGTGCGCACCTATGATGTGCAAGGCGGCTCGCCGCTCTCCACCTACACCGGCGCGCTCGATATCGCCGTGGTGGTCGCCACCGCGACCGGCGACAAGACCATCAATGTGTCCATCAGCGCGCTCGAACGCGCCAATGATCCCGATCCGTCGCCCGGCGAATGGAGCGCGGCGTTTCAAGCGCGTCTCGACACCGCGCTCAACGCCGCCGGCGTCTATGTCGGCGCGCAAGGCAGCGATCTTGCGCAATGGTCGCTTGCGGAAGGTTCAGGCCAGCGCCTCAAATCCATCAGCATCAACGGCGACGCGCTGACGCTCACCGGCCAGCAGCCCAGCGCGGGCATCGGCGGCGCGTTCTCGGTCGAGCGCAGCTCCACCAGCGCGCAAGCCGCGACCGGCGTCAGCGATGATGTCGCCGCGCTGCTCGGCGATCCCAATGTTTCGATCACGTTCGAAACGGCGTGGGGTAATAAGACCATCTCCGCAGCGCTCGAAGTAGGCGATGCGCGCACGCTTGAAAGCGCCGCACTGCGCCTCAACGAGGCGCTGAGTGCGGCTGGCTATGATGTAGGCGTTGCGGCGGTCGATCTTTCCGGTGGCGGCGCCGGGCTTCGCATTGTTTCGGGCGCCTCGCACACGGTGCGCAATGTCAGCAATCTCACGATTGGCGGCGGAACGGTCGGGGTCACGCTCGATCCCATCGATTCCGTGAGCCACGCGGACGATCCGGTCGGCGCGGCCGGCGTCGCCGCGCGCGCGACGCGCGGCGCCGCCATCACCGAAACTGTCCCCGCGACCTCCGCCTATGCCGCGCCCTCCGTAAACGCCACCGGCTGGTTTGCGGGGCGCGCGTTCGATGTGAGCGTCGGCGGCGCCTCGAAAGCCGCGACAGCGCGCGCCGTCGCGACGGGCGCCGATGGCTCGGTTTATGTGCTCGCCGATCTCAGCGGCGATTCCGCGACGCTGCCGATCAAGGGCGCGCGCGATGTGGCGCTGCTCAAATACGATTCCGCCGGCAAGCTCGCCTTCACCCGCGTGCTCGGCGCCAGCGACACGGCCAACGGCTATGCGCTTGCGGTGTCGGACGAAGGCAAGGTCGCCGTCGCGGGCTCGGTGGTCGGCGCGCTTTCCGGCGGCGGCGTCGCGAAAGGCGGCACGGATTCGTTCGTCACCTTGTTTGACGCCAATGGCGCGGAAGTCTGGACCGCACGGCGCGGCGCCAGCGCCAATGATGAAGCGCGCGCCGTCGCGTTCGCGCCCGATGGCAGCATCATCGTCGCCGGCAAAACCGAGAGCGCCCTCGGCCCCGCGCTCTCGCTCGGCGGGTCCGACGCTTATGTGCGCGGCTATTCAGCGACCGGCCTCACGCTCTTCACCAAGCAATTCGGCACGGGCAGCGATGATGCGGCGACCGCGCTCATGGTGCGCGACAATGGCTCGGGCGGCGCGGAGATATTCACCGGCGGCGTCGAAAATAGCCGCGGCGTGGTGCGCAGCTTTACCTACACGACCAATGCCGGCCTCGCGACGGGCGCGACGCGCGACATCGGCTATTTCCACACCGGCGCAATCAACACGCTCGCCACGGATGGCGCATCGCTCTATGTCGGCGGCGCGGTCGGCGCCGACCGCTTATCGCTGGGCACGCCGGCGCGCGGCGCGGTGGCGGGGCAGGAAGGCTTCGTCGCGCGGCTCGATGCAGGGCTCGTTTCCAACGCTCTCGACCGCGCGACTTATATTGGCTCGGCGCAAGACGACAGCGTCACCGGCCTCGCCATCGTCAATGGCGATGTCTACGCGTCGGGCGCCGCTGGCGGCGTGCTTGCCGGGCAGGGCAATGCAAACTCCAAGTCGGGCTATCTCACACGCCTCGATGCAGCGGGCGACATGGCCTGGACGCGCACCTTCTCAACCGCCGGCGGCGCGCTCACAGCATCGGGCCTCGCCGTCGATACCGGCGGCGCCTCGCCGCTCGATGTGCTTGGCATTCCGCGCGGTAGGCTCGACGCCGCGGACTCCTCCGCGCTCACGCAACGCAGCGCGCTGCGCGTCGGTGATGAATTCCAACTCGGCGTCGATGGGCGCCGCCTCACCACCATCACCATCGCCGCAAACGACACGCTCTCCTCGTTGATGGCCCGCATCAACCGCGCCGCGGGTTCTGCGGGTCACGCCAAGCTGATCCGCGAAGACGGCGCAGACCGCATCAGCATCGTCGCCGCCGATGGCCGGGCGCTCCGACTCGAAGCCGGGCGGGATGGCCGCGATGCGCTGGCGGGGCTCGGGCTGGGCGCGGGCGTCATCGCCAAAAACACCGCCGCGCGCGGGGCGCTGCGCACCTTCGGCCTCGGTCTCGTGGACGCCGACCTCAAGGTCAATGACAAGACCGCGATCGCCAAAACCAAATCCGAATTGTCGGCGGCGCTCTCGATCGTGAAGCAGGCTTATGAGGCGATCGCGAACCCGAACGCCAAGGAGCAGACCGCCGAGGAAAAGGCGCTCGACGCCCGCAAACGCGGGGCCGTCCCCGAATATTACACCCAGCAGCTCGCCAATTATCAGGCGGCCCTCTCCCGCCTGGGCGGCTGACGGGGCGCGTGCCCACGGAATCGGCGCCCGGACGGGCTTCCCTCGACTCCCCGACCGGGCTATACGCGCCGCTCTTAAAACGCCGTCGTAGCTCAGTGGTAGAGCGCATCCTTGGTAAGGCTGAGGTCCCGAGTTCAATCCTCGGCGACGGCACCATGTTCTTTCCGGGGGCTTTTTCCCCATGACCGATCAGAAAAAGCCGACCCCGCAAGCCGCCGCCAAGGAGGCCCGCCGGGCCCAAGCGCTGAAGCGCAATCTGGCGCGCCGGAAAGCCGCGCCGCCCAAACCGAAGCCTTGAGCCCGCCTTGCTTCGGCCTGCGGGCCACCCCATAACCCGAAACGCCGGGATGGGCGGGCGCGGCGGATATTTAGACGACGAAAGACCCTTATGGACCGCATTGCGATCACGGGCGGCGCGCCGCTGGCCGGAACCATCCCGATTTACGGCGCCAAGAATTCAGCGCTGAAGCTCCAGGCGGCCGCTCTGCTTTCAGCCGAGCCGCTGGTGCTCGAAAACATGCCCGACCTCGCCGACACGCGCTTCATGGCGCAGCTCTTGGCGTCGCTGGGCGTTCACATCGCGTGGATCAAGGAAAGCCGGACGCTGCGCATGCACGCCGGCGAAGTCGGCTCGACCATCGCGCCTTATGATCTCGTCCGCAAAATGCGCGCGACCTTCAATGTGCTGGGGCCGCTTCTGGCGCGCGTCGGGCACGCGACGGTGTCGCTGCCGGGCGGGTGCGCGATCGGCGCGCGGCCGGTCGATCTGCACTTGAAGGCGTTCGAGGCGATGGGCGCCGATATCGTCATCGAGCAGGGCTATGTGAAAGCCGCCGCACTGCGTGGCCTCCATGGCGCCGAGATCGAGTTTCCGTTCGTGTCGGTCGGCGCGACCGAACACACGATGCTCGCCGCCGTTTTGGCGAAGGGCGACACGGTCCTGAAAAACGCGGCGCGTGAGCCGGAGATCGCTGACCTCGCGGCGTGCCTCAACGCCATGGGCGCGCGCGTCGAAGGTGCGGGCACGAGCGAGATTCGCATTCAGGGCGTCACGTCGCTCAAGGCCGCGAAACATAAGGTCGTGTCCGACCGCATCGAAACGGGCACTTACGCCATCGCGGTCGCGGCAGCGACGGGCGACGTTTTGCTTGAAGACGCCGAGATCGAGCATCTGGGCGCGCTGGTGCACGTGCTGCGCGCGGCTGGCGTGCATGTCGAGAACGAGGCCAAGGGCATCCGCGTGAAGCGCGCCAATGGCCGTATCGGCCCAGTCGATTTCGACACAGAGCCTTTCCCCGGCTTTCCCACCGATCTCCAAGCTCAAGCCATGGCGATGCTGGCGATGGCGGATGGAAAGTCGCGCATTCGCGAGAATATTTTCGAAAACCGTTTCATGCACGCGCCCGAACTCGCGCGGCTCGGCGCGCAGATTGCGGTGCAGGGCAATGAAGCGATCGTCACGGGCGTGCCGAAACTGATCGGCGCGCCGGTGATGGCGACGGATTTGCGCGCGTCCGTCAGCCTCGTGATCGCGGGTCTCGCCGCCGAAGGCGAAACCATTGTTCACCGCGTCTATCACCTCGATCGCGGCTTTGAGCGGCTTGAGGAAAAGTTCGCCAATTGCGGTGCGCAGGTGCAGCGGCAGAAGGATGAGTGAGCGGCTGCGCCTCATCGCCGAGGACGCCGCCGACCTCGAAGTGATCGCCGCCGCCGCGCAGGATGCGCTGGTGCGCGCGGGCGATCTTTCGTTCGACAAAAAAGCGCGCCGCTTTTCCGCGCTGCTTAATCGCTTTCGCTGGGAAAGCGCGAATGGCTCTGGGCCGTATGAGCGCGTGCAGTCTGCGCTGTCGTTCGAGTGCGTGCTGAGCGTCAAGAGTCGGAAACTCCGCGTCGATGCGCCCGATGCGTTAGCATCGATCCTCTCGGTTTCGTTCGTGCCTGCCGAAGAGCCGCCGGGCGGCGAGGTGCGCATGATCCTGGCGGGCGGCGGCGAGATCGCGCTCGACGTCGAATGCCTCGACGCGCTGCTAGCCGATTTGGGCGACCCGTGGCCAACGCCGCGCCGTCCGGATCATGAGAGCGCTTCGTGATGCAGCTGGCTCATCACCGCTCCCCGGATGCGCCGCAGGCGCAGTCCGGGGTCCATCGTCGGAGCACGCGGCGATTATGGATCCCGGGTTCGACGCTGCGCGTCGCCCCAGGAAACGGTGGGCGATGAGCCTTTTCCTCCGCCTCTCCGATCCAGGCTTCGAAACAGCCTATGCGCGCCTGCTTTCCGCGCGCGGCGATCGCCTGGACGCCGCCGAAATCGTCGCGCGCGAGATCGCTCACGCGGTGCGCGAACGCGGCGTTGAAGCGATCCTCGAACTCACCGCAAAGCTCGATGGATTGCTGCTTAAAGCCGACAATCTGCGCGTCTCCGACGCAGAGCGCCGCCGCGCGCGCGCTGCGTGCGCGCCGGACGTGATCGCCGCGCTAGAACTCGCCGCCGCGCGCATTCACGATTTTCACATGCGCCAGCGTCCGGAGGACGCGCGTTGGGAGGATGCGCAAGGCGTCACGCTTGGTTGGCGTTGGGGCGCTGTCGACGCCGCCGGCATCTACGCGCCCGGCGGACTCGCGGCTTATCCGTCGAGCGTGCTGATGAATGCGATCCCGGCGAAAGCCGCGGGCGTGGTACGCCTTGTGATGGCGACGCCGCCCGGCAAGCTGATGGAGAATCCATCCATCCTCGCGGCGGCGGATATCGCGGGCGTCGATGAAATTTGGACCATCGGCGGCGCACAGGCGATCGCCGCGCTTGCTTACGGCGCCGGCCCGCTCGCGCGCTGCGATGTCGTGGTGGGACCGGGCAACGCTTATGTCGCGGCTGCCAAGAAAGTCGTGTTCGGCGATGTGGGCGTCGATGCGGTGGCGGGGCCGTCCGAGGTGTTCGTGATTGCGGATTCGAGCGCGCCGGCCGAATGGCTCGCGGCTGACCTTCTGGCGCAGGCCGAGCATGACGAGGACGCACAGGCGGTGCTCTTTACCGATGACGCCGCGCATGGCGAAGCGGTGCGCGCTGCCGTCGAGCGCCAGCTTTCGCGCGGCGAAGCGGGGCCCTCCGCGCGCGCGTCGTGGGAGCGGCATGGCGCGGTGATCATCGTCGATAAACTGAGCGACGCTTGCCCGCTGATCGACCGCGCCGCGCCCGAGCACGTGCAGCTGGCCGTCGCCGATCCCGACGCTCTGGCGCGTCAAATCCGCCATGCGGGTGCGATTTTCCTCGGAATCCATGCGCCTGAAGCGCTCGGCGATTATGTCGCCGGCCCCAGCCACGTGCTGCCCACTTTGCGCGCCGCGCGCTACGCGTCGGGCGTTTCCGTGCTCACCTTCATGAAGCGCACAACGCTGATCGGCGCGAGCGCGGCGGGTGTACGCGCGATCGGCGCCGAAGCGGCGCGCCTGGCCGACGCCGAAGGTCTGCCGGCGCATGCGCGCTCGGTTCGCGCGCGGCTCGAGCCATGAGCGAGCGTGACAAACTGCTCGACGTCGCGCTCGACGAAAGCTCGCTCGCGGCCGCGTCGGCGAACGCCGCGCACGAGCGGCGCATCGCGATGTTCGATCTCATCGAGAACAATTCCTTCGCCGTCGATGGCGCCGATCGTGGCCCCTACAAGCTTGCGCTCTCCTCCGAAGACGGGCGTCTCCTCATGGTGGTGGCGGACGAGGCCAGCGCGGAAGTCTGCGCGCACGCGCTCTCGCTCGCGCCGCTGCGGCGCCTGATCAAAGATTATTTCATGATCTGCGAGAGCTATTATTCCGCAATCCGCGATGCGACGCCGATGCAGATCGAAGCCATCGATATGGGACGGCGCGGGCTCCACAACGAAGGCGCCGAACTTCTCGCCAAGATGCTCGAAGGCAAGTTCAAGCTCGACTTTGAAACATCGCGCCGGCTCTTCACCCTGATCTGCGCTTTGCATGTGCGGGGCTGAGCGGTGGACGCGGACGAGGCGCCGCGCGCCGTCTTGTTCGCGTGCACATCCAACGCGATCCGTTCGCCGATGGCGGCGGGACTGTTGCGCCGGCGTTTTGGGCCGATGATGCGCGTCGAAAGTGTCGGCGTTCGGCCAGGCGGGCAGGTGGACATCATGGCCGTTCAGGTCATGGACGATTTTGGCGTCGATCTCGCCAAGCACCGCCCCCGCACCTTCGAGGATGTGGCCGAGGAGCATTTCGACCTCATCGTTACGCTCTCGCCTGAAGCCCACCACCACGCGCTCGGGCTGATCCCGGCCCTCGGGACAAGCGTCGAGTACTGGCCGACCTTCGATCCCTCGTTGAATGAAGGCTCGCGTGAGCAGCGGCTTATGGAGTATCGGCTGGTCCGCGACGGGCTCGACGCCCGGATTTCACAGCGTTTTCCCCGCCCGTCGACGGGCTGATCCAACGCGCCTATACAGGCGCGCCAAAAGCAAACCAGAGGTGCGAATGTCGAAAGAGGAACTATTGGAGTTTGCCGGAACCGTGATCGAGCTTTTGCCGAACGCGACCTTCCGCGTGAAGCTGGAGAACGACCACGAAATCATCGCCCATACCGCGGGCAAGATGCGCAAGAATCGCATCCGCGTGCTGGCCGGCGATAAAGTGCTCGTTGAGATGACGCCGTATGATCTGACCAAGGGTCGGATCACGTATCGGTTCAAGTAATGGCGCCAGCTCCGCTCACCCGCGCAATCGTCGTCACCGGCGCCTCGACAGGCATCGGACGCGCCGCTGTTGCGCGCGCGGTGCGCGAAGGCGCGCAGGTGTTCGCGAGCGTACGCAAGCAGGCCGACGCCGATGACCTGACGCGCGAGTTTGGCGCGAGCGTTGTGCCGCTGGTGTTCGATGTCGCGGACGAAGGCGGCGTGCGCGCGGGCGCGGCCCGCGTTGGCGAGGCGCTGGGCAAGCAGAGGCTCTTTGGCCTTGTGAACAATGCGGGCATCGCGGTGCCGGGCCCGCTGCTGCATCTCGATCCCGAGGAATTGCGCCGCCAGCTCGACATTAATCTCATCGGCGTCCATCGCGTGACGCAGGCCTTCGCGCCGCTGCTCGGCGCCGATCCGGATCGCACCGGCAAGCCTGGGCGCATTGTGATGATCTCCTCGGTCGGCGGACAAAATGGCAGTCCGTTCGTGGGCGCTTATTCGTCGTCGAAATTCGCGCTAGAAGGCTATTCGCAATCTTTGCGCCGCGAACTGATGCTCTATGGCATCGACGTGATCGTGGTTGGCCCCGGCGCGATCGCGACGCCGATCTGGGACAAGGCCGACGAGGCCGAGCTCGGCAAATTCGCCAACACGCCTTACGCGCCGATGCTCGCGAAAGTGCGCGATTACATGGTCAAGTCCGGCAAGGTGGGTCTGCCCGCGTCGGATGTGGGCGATCTCATCTGGCGCTGCCTCACCATGGATAAGCCCAAGACGCGCTACGCGATCCTACGCAAGCCATTCATGGACCGCATTCTCCCCAAGCTCATGCCGCCGCGCATGGTCGACAAGATTATCGCCCGTAGGCTTGGCTTCCCGACCCGCGCATGAGCGCGCCTTTGCGTCTGGTGCTGGCGAGCGCGAGCCCGCGCCGTTTGGCGCTCTTGCAGCAGATCGGCTTTACGCTTGACGCGATCGTCCCCGCCGAAATCGATGAGACGCCGCTGAAGGATGAGCTGCCGAGCGCACTCGCCGTACGTTTGGCGCGCGGCAAGGCGCAGGTGGCTGCGAGCGCGAATGCGGTGGCGCTCGGCGCAGATACAGTCGTTGGGCTCGGCCGGCGCATTTTGCCGAAGGCCGAAACGGAAGCGCAGGCGCGCGCTTGCCTCGATCTCCTCTCCGGCCGCGCGCACCGCGTCTTCACCGCGCTCTGCGTGATCCCGCCAAACGCGCCTCCGCGTGAGCGCGTGGTGGAGACGCGCGTTTTCTTCAAGCGCTTCGATGCGCGCGAGATCGAGAGCTACATCGCCAGCGGCGAATGGGAGGGCAAGGCCGGCGGCTATGCGATCCAGGGGCTCGCGGCGCGCTATGTGACGCACATCGCCGGCTCCTATTCCGCCGTTGTTGGCCTGCCGCTTTATGAGACCGCGTCGCTGCTCGAAAGCTGCGGATTGCGCGCGCGATGAGCGAGGCGCTCGAAACTTGGGTCGACGCCGCGATTGGCGAGACGCGCGAAGCTTTGGTGCGCGATGGGCGCGCGATCGCGCTCCGTGTTGTGCGCACGAGCGATGAAGGCCGCCGCGCGCGTTGGGGCGAGCTATATTGCGCGCGCGTGACGCAAGTGGATCGTCGCCGGCGTGGGGCCTATCTCGATCTCGGGCTGCGCGATCAGCAGGGCTTCCTCGCCCTGGATTCCGAAAGCCGCGCGCGCATCGCCAAGCGTGATCAAGTCGCGCTTAGCGAAGGCATGGGCGTCGTGGTTTCGATCGTGCGCGAGGCGGCGCGCGGCAAGAATCCGGTGCTAGAGTTGGTCGAGATCGGCCATGACGGCGAAGCGCCGCACCGCATGGCGCAGCACGATTGCGATCTGGAGATCGCCAACGCCAAGCCCGCCGATCCCGCGACGCGCTCCAAGCTCGACGCCGCGATTGAGGATGCGCTCTCGCGCACCGCGCCGATCCCAGGCGGCGGGGCGCTCACGATCGAGCCTTGCGCGGCGTTGGTTGCGATCGATGTCGATGCAGGCGGCCGCGGCGGAACCCACGATCCCGAGCGCTTTGCGCTGGAGCTAAACCTCGCCGCCGCCGCCGAAGCCGCGCGCCAGATCCGCCTGCGCAGCTTGGGCGGCATCATCGCCATTGATTTTGTCTCGATGCGCGCCAAATCGCATGGCGTGCAATTGGAGCAAGCGGTGAAGGCAGCGTTCGCCAGCGATCCGTGGAGCACGAATTTCGGCGCTCTGTCGCGCTTTGGCGTGTTCGAACTTTCGCGCGCGCAACTCCGCTCTCCGCTGCATGAAGTGCTGTTGGACGACGAACGCAAGCCCAGCACCGAGACGATTGCCCTCTCCGCGCTCCGCGCCATCGAGCGCGAGGCGCGCGCTGTGACAGGCCGGCAGATCGGCTGCACTGTTTCTCCTGAAGTGAAAGCTTGGCTGGACGCCGCCGAATTTGGCTGGCGCGCCGAGCTCAACAACCGCATAGGCATGCGCTGGGCGCTCGAAGCAGCGCCGGGGCCTCGGGATAAAATAGACGTGCGCGCGCCATGAGCGAGACGCCCGAACGCCCGCGCAAATGCGCCATTTGCGGCAAGCCGCAGGACGAGAAGTATCGCCCGTTCTGTTCGAAGCGCTGCGCAGACGTCGATCTCAACCGCTGGCTTTCGGGCGGTTACGCGATCCCTGCCGAGGAGACCGACATCTCCAGCGACGACGACGACCGTTAGTGCAATTCGGCCAGCGCAATCGCGCGCAGCACGGATTGTTCGGCGAGCGCAGCCATGTTGCGGTCATTGGCGTTCAGAATCGCGATCAAGCGCGCGGTTTCTCGGATTTCGTCGGCGCAGGCGTGAGATTGCTGGCTCTCGGCTTTCGCAAGCGCGGCGCGCGCGAGTTGCAGCGCGTGCGTGCGGTTATCGTCCCGGTCGAGCCCTGACATCTGCACGCGCAAGCGCCGGAGCAGCGAACTCAGCGAAGCGAGGTCGCTGGCTTCGTTGAAGCGACGGCGCTCTTTCCAACGCATCTTGTTCCCGATCGCGTGACGGCGATCGGGGCCGAGATAGCTGGAATTATCGACCCATTTTTCGGTCATGGCGCCATTCTAATCCAACGCGGCTAACGCGCTTCTTCCGAAAAGCCACGAGATAGTGACGTGGTTTACGCCGCTTAATCACGCAGACTCGCCACGATCGGTACGTGATCGCTGGCCTTTTCCCGTGCCCGTACATCGCGATGAATGTGCACGCTTTCAAGCTTGTCGGCTGCTTGCGGCGACAGCATCACGAAGTCGATGCGGATGCCGTGGTCGCGCCGCCAGGCGCCGGCTTGGTAATCCCAGAAGGTGAATTGGCGCGCCCGGCCGTCGGCCTGCATGAAGGCGTCGACCATGCCGATATTGAGCATGGCGCGGTATTTGTATTTCGCCTCGGGCGTGAAGAGCGCATCGCCGACCCAGGCCGCCGGTTCGTCCGCATCTTCGTCGCGCGGGATGATGTTGTAGTCGCCGGCGATGGCGAACAATTCCTCGCGCTTCAACACGCCTTGGGCGTGTTCGCGCAGCGCATCCATGAACTCGAGTTTGAACGTGAACTTCTCGGTGTCGATCGGATTGCCGTTCGGCGCATAGAGTGAAGCTACGCGCACCGGACCCGACGGCGCATCGATCACAGCCTCAAGATAACGCGAATGCTCGTGCGGCAGATGCGGCAGGCCACGCACGGCGTCTTCTATGCGATGCTTGGAAAGGATCGCGACGCCATTATAGCTCTTCTGCCCGAAGGTCTCGACATTGTAGCCGAGGTCTTCGATCTCCAGGCGCGGGAAGCGATGATCCTCGCACTTCAGTTCCTGCAGGCAGATCACGTCCGGCGCGACCTCCTTCAGCACCTGGAGCACATTGGGCAGCCGCGCGAGCACGGAATTGACGTTCCAGGCGGCGATCGAAAGCGACATTCAATACCTCGTCGGCGTGGTCAATGCGTGGGCGCGCGTGCTAGTTTCGCCGCATGATCATTCTGTTGTCGGCGCTGACCTTGTTCAACCTCTTCGCGGCCGCCGCAAGCCTCGCGATGGCGCTCAGGTTGCGGAGAGCGGAGGAGCAGGCGCTGTGGCGCTCCAAGACATTGCTGCGCATTGCCGAGGCGTTCGCCTGGGTGCTGCCGATCGCGGCGCTCGCGGGCACGGCTTTGGCTTGGACGGATTTCCAGAATGGCCGCCCCGCTGGCGCGCTGCTCGCGTTCATTCCGCTTGGGTGGTTGATCTTGATGGGGCTGGTGTTCGCCGTGGTGGACTTCGCGGAGGATGGCATCATCGGGAATGCACGGGCGCGCGATTAGTGCTGCGTCCGTCCTTCCCCGCGAGGCGAAGGTGTCTGCGCGCGAACGCGCGCAGACGGATGGGGCGGATGCGCCAAATTGAGCCGCCGCCCTCTCAGTCACGCTGACGCGTGACAGCTCTCCCTCGCGGGAGAGCACGGAGCGGTGCTAGAATCCTCTGAACGCCGTAAATTCCTCCACCTCGACGCGGTCGCTGCGCATCTTGTTAACCGCAGCCCTCTCGTCCGCATAGCCGAGCGCCATGCCGCAATAGAGCATGTCTTCCTCCGCGAGCGCGAAATGTCCGTGGAGCGTGGTGCGGACGCGGCCCCAGAATTCCTGCATGCATGTTGATACGCCGCGCTCCACAGCGGCGAGGGCGATCGATTGCATGAACATGCCCAGATGCGCCCATTGCGCGTGGCCCATGCGGCGGTCGATGATGAAGAATAATCCGACTGGCGCGCCGAACAGATCGAAATTGCGCGCGACATGCATGAGGCGCGCGGCGCGGTTCTCGCGCGGGATTTGCAGCAGGGCGTACATGTCTTCGCCGTTCTTGAAGCGGCGTGAGCGGTAGGGTTCCCAGAGGTTTTCGGGGTAGGCCCGCCGGTCGCCTTCCTCGCCCGCCACATCGCGCGACACCGCATCACGCGCGAGTGTGCACACCGCGTCGCGTTCCGCGCCAGCAACGGCGATCACTTTCCACGGTTGCAGATTGCCGCCCGACGGCGCCCAGCGCGCTACGTCCAATATCTCCCGCACCACACTCTTCGCCACCGGATCGGGCTTGAACGCGCGGATGGAGGTGCGCGTCTTCAGCGCCTCGGTGACGGACATCATCTGCGGCGTTGCTCCTTACGGAAATGCTTCAGGATCGCGCGTCCGCGCTTCTGCGCCGCGACGATTTCGTCAGCGCTCAGCTCACGGGCCAACGCCGCGCCGTGATCGGCCGTGGGCGCATCGCCGCTCATGCCAACCGATGCGTAGAGCCACGCCAGCGCTTCCTGCGGGTCGGTTTCCATCAACGCGTTGGCGTATTGCCGCATCGCTTCGACATGCCCGCCCTCGGCCGCGCGGTGCAGCAGGTCGCGCGCCTCCGCGGGCTCCGCTCATTGCGGCGAGACGCAGCATGGCATCGACATCGCCCGCGCCGGCGGCGGAGCGGAACAGTGCGCGCGCCTGGTTCACATCGCGCTCGGCGCCGACGCCGGCGAGCAGCGCGAGGCCAAGCGCCGTTTGCGCGGCGGCGTGGCCGCTCTCGGCGGCGCGGCGAAAGCAATTCACCGCGGCGATTCATCGCGCTCGCCGCCAAGGCCGCGCCAATAGAGGAGGCCCAGATGATAATCGCCGAGCGAGCGCGGCAGCTCTTCGACCGTCGCGTCTTCCAGCAGACGCCGCGCCTTCTTCCAGCGCTTGGCGGCGAAGGCGTCGAGCCCTTGGTCGAGCACGCTTTGCTCGGGGCCGAACAGCGGCACCTTAGACCGAGAAGCTGACGCCGCAGCCGCAGCTCGACTTGGCGTTGGGGTTCTTCACTTTGAACGAGGCGCCGATCAGCTCTTCGACCCAATCCACTTCCGAGCCGAGCAGGAATGGGAGCGAGACCGGGTCCACGAACAGCTTATGCGCCATCGCGCTCGATCACCAGATCCTCGGCCGTGGCGGCTGGGACCAGGGCGATTTCGTATTGGAAGCCCGAGCAGCCGCCGCCCTCGACCGCGACCCGGAGCCCGGTTCCGGCAGGCTCGGCGGCGGCGATTTCCGCGATTTTCCGCGCGGCGGCGGCGGATAGGGCGACATTGGCCATTCGGTAACCCAAGTCTTTCAGCGGATTCTAATGCTTCGGTTCTCCATATATGGTCGAACCGGGCGATTGAGGAGCAGGAATGCCGGAAGGCCAAGCCAAACGCATTCGGACGAAGCTGCCGACCGCCGTCCGGCCGGCCCGGGCGGCCTATGCGACGGACCCGGCGGCCTCGCGCGGGCGCCTGCATCCCGAGGCCGAGAGCACGCACAGGAGCCCCTTCGAGCGCGACCGCGACCGGGTGATCCATGCCAGCGCCTTTCGCCGGCTCAAGGGGAAGACGCAGGTGTTCGTGGCCCACGAGGGCGACCATTACCGGACGCGGCTGACGCATTCGCTCGAAGTCGCGCAGATCGCGCGCGCCGTGGCGCGGCGCTTGGGCCTGGATGACGATCTCGCCGAAGCCTTGGGGCTCGCCCACGATCTCGGCCATCCGCCGTTCGGGCATACGGGCGAGGACGTGCTCGACGCCTGCATGCAGGGCTTTGGGGGCTTTGATCACAATGCGCAGACTTTGCGCGTGCTGACCAAGCTCGAGAGCCGCTATCCGGCGTTCGATGGCCTCAACCTCGCGTGGGAGACGCTCGAAGGCGTTGTGAAGCACAATGGCCCGCTGATCCGCACCGGGCGCACGCTCAAGGATTTGCCGGTCGCGATCCAGGAATACGACAAGGCGCACGATCTTGAACTCGCGACGTGGCCCGGCCCCGAAGCGCAAGTCGCCGCGCATGCCGATGACGTCGCCTATATAATCACGATATCGACGACGGCCTGCGCGCCGGGCTCTTCACGCTCACTGAAATTCGCGAGGAAGTCGCGATGGTGGCGCGCGTGGTGACGGCGGTGGAGGCGCAATATCCCCATGCCGAGGAAGGCCGCGTCATCGCCGAGAGCGTGCGGCGTTTGATCGGCGATTGGGGTCAATGATCTCGTGAGCGAAACGGAACGGCGCGTCACGCGCCTGAAGCCGCAGAGTGCCGAGGATGTGCGCGCGGCTGGTGAGCTTTGGTTGGTTTTCTCCGATGCGCTGCGCGAGGAGGAGGCTGTGCTGCGTCGGTTCCTGATGGCGCGCATGTATCGCCACTGGAAGGTCAACCGCAGCCGCAGCCAAGCCAAGCGCGTCTTGAAGGAGCTGTTCGACGTCTTCCTTGCGGACCCGGAACTCTTGCCGCCGAATTGGCAGGATGGCGGCGATGGCCGGCGGGACACAAAACCGCACGCCGCATCTGCGATTACATCGCCGGAATGACCGACGATTATGCGATCGAGAACATCGGCGGCTGTTTGGGCCTGATAGGTAAGGCCTTTGCGCTAGGCCGACGCCGGCGCCGACTGGCGCGCCTTGAAGTGCTAAGCTCTCCCTGACGATTCCGTTGGAGTTTCTGTTGGCCAAGTTCGCGAACCCTGACGAGCAGACGCGCTATAGCGGTGCGATCTATGTGCTGATGCTCGTGCTGGCGGCCGCGTTCGCGGGCTTTGTGTGGAATCTCTATTCCGGCCGCGAAGCGCCGCGCATTCCCGCGCCTGCCGGCGCCTACAAGGTAGAGCCGCCGCCGGAAGCCGCGGGTGCGCCAGACGCCGCCGAGGAAAACGCGCTCTATGGCAGCTTGGAAGGCCGCGCCGAGAGCGAGGATGCAAACGCCCCGCCCGGCGCCCGAGACGCCGATGCGGAAGCGCCCGCGCGCGTCGGCGGCGCACCGCAGCTTGCGCCGATGCCGACGTTTGTCGCCGATGGGCCTTATGTGGCGCAAGTCGCGGCGCTTCAGTCAGAGGCGGCGGTGCAGCCGGCCTGGGCGCGCCTTGCGTCGCGAGCGCCAGGCCTCTTCGCGCGCGCTAATCTCGATGTCGAGCGCGCCGATCTTGGACAGCGCGGCTCTATTTTCGCCTGCGCGCCGGCTACTTTGCCGATCGCGCCAACGCGCACCGCTTCTGCGAGCGCATCGAGCAGATGGGCCAGGACTGCATCGTGGTGCAGCGCTGATGCTTTCGTGCTCGCTGGGAATTCGCCAGCCAAAGCTCGATGACGATCTGCGCGCCTTCGTGAAGTCAGCGCGGCCATGGAGCTTCATTCTGTTTCGCGAAGCGTGCGTATCGCGCGCGCAAGTCACGCGGCTGTGCGACGAACTGCGCGAAGCGGTGGGGCACGACGCCATGTTTACATCGACCAGGAAGGCGGGCGCGTTGCCCGCCTGAAAGCGCCCGAATGGCCAGTGTGGCCGGCGTGCGCGAAATATGGCGCGCTCTATGCGCACGATCCCGAACTTGGCAATCGAAGCCGCTATGCTCGGCCATCGCTTGATTGCGCATGAGTTGCGCGCCATCGGCGTTGATGGCGATTTTTCGCCGGTGCTCGACGTGCCGGTCGAGGGCGCCACGCGATTATCGGAGACCGCGCGTTTTCCCGCGATCCGCGTGAAATCGCCGTCTTGGCGCGCGCGGCGCTTGAGGGCTTGGCGGCGGGCGGCGTCACCGGCTGCATCAAGCACATGCCGGGGCATGGCCGCGCCGAGGCCGACAGCCACTTGGCCTTGCCGCGCGTGACGGCGACGGCCGAGGCGCTTGAGACCGACATTTTCCCCTTTCACGCGCTCGCCGATGCGCCAGCCGCGATGACGGCGCACATCATGTTCGATGCGTGGGATGGGAAGCGTCCCGCGACCTGTTCGCCCACGGTGATCGAGGAGATCATTCGCGGGCGGATTGGGTTTCAGGGCCTGTTGATGAGCGACGACCTCGACATGAAAGCTTTGGCCTATGCGATCGACGGCGGGCTCGACGCGCGTGCGCAGGCGGCGCTCGGCGCGGGCTGCGATGTCGTGCTGCAATGTTCGGGCGTGCTGGCGGATATGGAAGCGGCAGCGCTGGGCTGCGTGACGCTCGCGGGCCTGTCGTTGGTGCGGGCTCGTGCGTCGGAGGCTTATGCCAAGCGCGCGCCGGAGGCGTTCGATGCTCCCAGTGGTTGGGCCCGTTTCAACGAACTCCTGTCCTATGCGGCATAAATCTCCGTCATCCCGGAGAGCGCGAGCCGGGACCCAGAGCCAACGCGCTGCGCTCTTCGATCCCTGGGTTCCGGGTCTCGCTTCGCTCGCCCGGAATGACGGATCATCTTTTTGGTGTTCGCTATGAGCGACGCCGAAACCGAACTCGATCTCGGCGCCGCCGAGGAGGCTGATGGCGCCGATGCGTTGCAGCTGGCGCTCGATGGCTTCGACGGGCCGCTGCATGTGCTGCTGGATTTGGCGCGCGCGAAAAAGGTTGATCTGGCGCGGGTTTCGATCGCGGAGATTGCGGATCAATATCTCGCCTTCATCGCCGAAGCGCGTGCGCGCAATATGGAGCTCGCGGGCGATTATCTGGTGATGGCGTCTTGGCTTGCGTTGCTGAAATCGAAGCTGCTGCTTCCGAAGCCCACGGCGGAGGAGGAAGCGCTGACGCCCGACGAAGTGGCGGCGGCGTTCCGACTGAAGCTGATGCGGCTCGAACTCGCGCGGGCAGCTGCGAAGCGTCTCGATGCGATGGCGCAGCTTGGGCGTGACGTGTTTTTGAACGGCGCGCCGGAGCCCGTAAAGCTCACGCGCACCACGATGTGGCGCGCTGATCTCTACGAATTGCTGGGCGCTTATTGCGCGGAGCGTTCCAAGAGCGTGCGCAAGCGTGCGTACAAAACATTTGTGCGGCGCGCCTATCCGCTGGAAGCCGCGCGCAAGCGTTTGGAGCAGGCGCTGGGGCAGATGACGGAGTGGCGCTCGCTCGATCGCATCGCACCCGACGCCGAGCTTGGGCCGGATGCGCCGCCGCCAGCGTCTTATCTTGCGTCCACCTTTGGCGCGGCTCTGGAACTTGCCCGCGAAGGCAAGATGGAGCTGCGGCAGGCGGAAGTTTTCGCACCGCTCTTCTTGCGCGCGCGGCCTCATGGCGCTGAAGCTGACCAAACATGAGCGCGTCCGATCTTCCCAAACGCCCCCCGCTCGCCGACGCTTTGCGCCGGATCGAGGATGCATTCGTCGAAACGCCGGCCGATAAGCCGCGCAGCGAACCTTCCGCCGATGCGATCCGCGCAGCCGAGGCGCTGCTGTTTGCGGGCGGGCAGCCGGTAACGGCGGCGGCGCTTGGGGAGAAGCTGGGCGAGGGCGTCGATGTCGCGGCGGGTGCTGATGCGCCTCAAGCGCGATTATGCGGGGCGGGGCGTGGAGCTGGTCGAGGCGGGAGGGGGCTGGCGGTTTCAGAGCGCGGCCGACCTTTCGGGGCTCTTTTCCGAGACCCGCGAGCAGCCCAAGCGCCTGCCTAAGGCGACGCTCGAGACCTTGGCCGTGATCGCCTATCACCAGCCGGTCACGCGAGCCGAGATCGAGGATATTCGCGGCGTTTCGCTCAGCCAGACGGCCATGGAGCTCCTGATGGAGCTGGGCTGGATCCGTCCGCGCGGACGCCGGCGCACCCCCGGCCGCCCCCTGACTTTTGGCACAACCGACGCATTCCTCAGTCATTTCGGGCTGGCCTCGCTTGACGCGCTGCCGGGGAAGGACGATCTGAAGGGCCTCGGACTGCTCGATCCTCGCGCCGCGGCGGCGCTGGACGTGCCGCGGCCGAGCGAGGAAGCCGGCCCGGACGAAGAGCCGCTGTCGCCCGGCGAGGACTCGGCAAGCTTTTTCGTGGATCATATGGACCAGGACGAATAGGCCGAGGGCCCTTTGTCCCTTTGGGAGCTTTGAACAATGCATATGCCGAGTTTGTGGGGCCTGCTGATCGTCCTGGGGCTCGCCTTCCTGTTGTTCGGTCGTCCAGGGAAAATCTCCGGTCTGATGGAAGATTTGGGCAAGGGCATCAAAGGCTTCCGTCGTGGCCTGGGCGAAGCTGACACGCCAACCCCGCCGCCGCCCGCCGCCGATCCAGTCCCGCCACGCCAAGTGCCGGATCAGACCGCGCCGCGCCCGACGGAAAACGCCAACGGGGACCGCGCGCAGGGCTAACATCCACGCGCGGGGACAAGCCCCATGCTGCCGAGCCTCGGCTTTCAGGAAATCCTCCTCCTCGGCATCCTCGCGCTCGTCGTGGTGGGGCCGAAGGATTTGCCGCTGCTGCTGCGAAAGCTCGGCCGCTGGACGGCGAAGCTGCGCGGCATGGCGCAGGAATTCCGTACCGGCTTCGATGAACTGGCGCGCCAGGCCGAGCTTGATGAGCTGAAAAAGGAAGTCGACGCGCTTCGGCGCAACAATGTGTTCAGCGACATCAACCGCGAAATGAACAAGCCCATGCCGCCGGTGACGCCTATCGCGCCCGGTCGCACCGCCGCATGATGTGACGCACGCGGCGTTGCCAGCGCCGGAGGAGGATGTCGTGCCGCCGCCGGAAGTGGGCGAGGCCGATCTGGTTGACGCCGCGCAACAACAATCCGCCGATGAAGCCGCCGCCGTGCGGAGCGCGCAATGACGGCGGGCGTCAACGACGACGAAATCGAAGCCTCGCGCGCGCCCGCTGCTCGATCACCTCGTGGAATTGCGCAACCGCTTGATCTGGGCGCTGGGCGCTTTGGTGATTGCGTTCTGCGCGTGCTTCTTCGTGTCGAAGCCGATCTTCGAATTCATGGTCGAGCCGTTCAAGGTGGCGGTGGCGCGCGTCCATCCTGATCAAGTCGGCGATGCGATCGATTTTGTGTACACCGGCGCCTTCGGCTTCTTCGGCGTGCAGATGCAGATCGCTTTGTTCGCGGCCATCGTGGTCGCGTTTCCGGTGATCGCTTGGCAAGCTTACGCCTTCATCGCGCCTGGGCTTTACAAGCATGAACGCGGCGCCGCGCTGCCTTTTTGATTGCCGCGCCTTTGATGTTCATCGCCGGCGGCGCCTTCGTTTTCTATGTGGCGATGCCTTTCGCGCTCGAATTTGCGTTGAAGCAGGAAGTCGAGGCCGGCGGCGTGCGGGTGAGCTATCTGCCGAAGGTCGATGAATATCTTGGGCTCGTGACGACTTTGGTGCTCGCGTTCGGGCTCTGCTTTCAGATGCCGGTGGTGCTCTCCTTGCTGGCGCGCATTGGCCTCATTGGCGCGAAAATGCTGCGGAGCGGGCGGCGTTATGCGGTGGTTGGCATTGCGGCGTTTGCCGCTTTAGTCACGCCGCCGGACATCCTCTCCATGACGCTCATGGCGATCCCGATGTATCTGCTTTACGAGCTGTCGATCTGGCTCGTGTGGGCCATCGAAAAAGCGCGCTTGAAGCGCGAAGCGGCCGAGGCGGCAGCCATCGTCGCCCAGCAAGGGCTGGTCGAATAATTTCACGCATGCGCTCTCGAAGTGGAGGGCGGGGACACGGGATCGACGTGTCGAAAAGGTGCGCCGTTTTCCAGACGGTGCGAAAATGACGCGTTGAGCCCGCGTCCCCACGATCGATTTTCGCCGGGCCGTCACAGGGAGTTGTTTCACTCCCCTGGATAGGTCCCCGGCAGCGTGCAGGCCGCGCTGTTCGCACGGACCTCGTGACCTCCCACGGTTATGGCGCTCCGTGGGCTTGGCGTTCCCCGCCGCCCCCTTCGTCTCTCGCTTTCGCGAGAGCCACTTCCCCCGCAGGCGGGGGAAGAAAGAGGAGCTGAGCACACTTCACGCTCAGTCGTTCGTCTCCGCGTATGGCTGAACAGGGGTACCAGACTGCCCTCCTGCGATGACGATGGGGGGAGTATGGGCGCTGGCGGAAGTGGGTCGGATTGGGTTTGCGCGGGCGTTTGGTTGCAAGGGTTTGCGGAGGATTTGGCGGGGATAGGGCGGGCGCTATCCTCCTTTCTTCAGTCATTCGGGCGAGCGAAGCGAGACCCGGAATCCAGGGATCGTAGAGTGCGGTGCGTTGGCCCTGGATTCCGGGTTCGGCTCCGCCGCCCCGGAATGACTGAAGAGGCGTATTCCCAGCACTGGAGCGCGCGGGGGCGAACGCGCTATCGAACGCGCTGAAAGAAAGCGACTCATGCACGACATCAAAGCCATTCGCGACGACTTCGCGGCGTTTCAAACTGGCCTCTCGCGCCGCACTTTGAGCGACGAGCAGCGCGCGCAGATTGCGAGCCTGCTCGATCTCGACGCGCGCGCGCGCGCGGCGACGACTTCTAAGCAGGAAGCGGAAGCGGCGCGCAATGCGGCGTCGAAGCAGATCGGCGCGGCGAAGGCCCAGAAGGATGAAACGCGCGCGCAAGCGCTGATGACGGAAGTCGCGCGCTGAAGGCGGCGATCGAGCAGGCGAGTGCGGATGAAGCGCGTTTTCAGAAAGAGCGCGACGATATTCTGGCCTCGCTGCCGAATATTCCGGCGAGCGAAGTGCCGCTTGGCGCCGACGAGCACGCCAATGTCGAGGTGCGCCGCTGGGGCGAACCGCGCGCGATCGAGGCGCCGGCTGATCATGTCACTTTGGGCGAAGCGCTCGGCTGATGGATTTTGAAGCGGCCGCGCGCATGAGCGGGGCGCGTTTCGTGGCGCTGAAGGGCGCGCTGGCGCGCATGGAGCGCGCGCTCGCGGCGTTCATGCTCGATCTGCACACGGGCACGAATGGCTACACGGAAGTGAGTCCGCCTTTGCTGGTGAAAGACGAGGCCGCTTTTGGCACGGGGCAGTTGCCAAAATTCAAGGAAGACCTTTTCGCGACAAGTGCGTTCGATGCGGAGAAATTCTTCGAAGAATTGTACGTCCGGCCATCGGCGCAGGACGCGATCGGTCGTTGGATTAGACGAAGCAGTGAGCTTCTGGCGAAGGAGCGCTTTGACAATCCGGAAGTGATTGCGAGTGGTCTGTCTTATGGGCTCGATGAGGAGATTTTCGCGGAAGTTCGGGGGCGCGCCGTTGCCATGATTGACGGCGCCGCCGGGGCGACTGCGGACCGGAGGTTCCTGATCCCCACCGCCGAAGTCTCGCTCACCAATCTCGTGCGCGAACAAATCCTCGATGCAGCGCAGCTTCCGACGCGGTTCACCGCCGATACGCCGTGCTTCCGCTCCGAAGCGGGCGCGCGGCGGGAAGGATACGCGCGGCATGATCCGGCAGCATCAGTTTCGCAAAGTCGAAATGGTGTCGATCACCACGCCCGAGCAAAGCGAGGCCGAGCATGAGCGCATGACGGCGTGCGCGGAGGAGATTTTGAAGCGGCTGAATTGCCGTATCGCGTGCTGCTTTTGTGCAGCGGCGACATGGGGTTCACGGCGAAGAAGACGTACGACCTCGAAGTCTGGCTGCCGAGCCAGAACAAATATCGCGAGATCAGCTCATGCTCCAATTGCGGCGACTTCCAAGCGCGCCGCATGGCCGCGCGCTATCGCGATAAGGACGGCAAAACGCAATTCGTGCACACGCTGAACGGCTCGGGGCTCGCGGTGGGACGCACGCTGGTGGCGATCTTGGAGAATTATCAGAACGCCGATGGCTCGATCACGGTGCCCGAGGTGTTGCGCGGATATATGGGCGGGTTGGAGAAGATTGTGCGGGCAAATTAGAGCGCCCGCTCCTCCTCGATGGAGGAGCTGTCAGCGTGCGAAGCACGATGACTGAGGAGGTGTGGCCCGCTGGCGTTGAAGGCGAGCCTCCAAAGGCTCACTCCAAGGTTTCGCGCGCGCACCTCCTCCGGCCGCTTCGCGGCCACCTCCTCCATCGAGGAGGAGGTTGGTTTTTCGGCTGGACACGCGCTGAACACGCGCCAAACTCCCCGGAAGGGAGGGCATTTCATGCGGTATAACGGGCTCAACATTCTCGCGATCGTGGTCGCGGCGATTGTGATTTATCTGATCGAGTTTGTGATCTTCGGGCTCGCGATCAGTCCTGAGCAATATCAGATCATGTCCGGCATGAGCGCCGAGCAGCAGAATGCGACGATGATGGCGCGGATGGCGTTTGGGCCGGTGATGCCGATCCTGGCGGCGATCGGGATTGCGCTGGTGATCAAGTGGCGCTCCGCGATTGGCATGAGCGGCGGCGCGGTGACGGGCGCGCTGATGCCGTGCTGTTTGCGTTCGCGGGGCGGATGTATGGCTTTGTGTACGGCGCCGATACGGAAACCTATCTGCTGATCGATCTGGGGCGCTTTGTGCTGAGCTATGGCGTCGCGGGCGCGATTATTGGGGCGTGGAAGTAGCGGCAGTCGGCATTAGGCAGTCGGCATTCGGGGAAAAGGCGGCGACTGCCGATTGCCGACTGCCGATTGCCGCCCTATTGCCTCTCCCATGCGAATCCTCTGCACCAATGATGACGGCATCCATGCAACCGGCCTTGCCGTGCTGGAGAAGATCGCGCGCACGTTCAGCGACGATGTCTGGGTGATCGCTCCGGAGACCGAGCAATCGGGCGCCTCGCGCGCGCTGACGCTGACGGCGCCGATCCGGGTGCGGAAGGCCGGCGAGAAGCGCTTTGCGGTGTCGGGCACGCCGACCGATTGCGTGCTTCTGGGCGTCGAGCATTTGATGGAGGATGGGCGGCCTGATCTCGTGCTTTCGGGCGTCAATCGCGGACAGAATATCGCGGAAGACGTGACGTTCTCCGGCACCATCGCGGGCGCGATGCAAGGCATGCAACTCGGCATTCCCGCGATCGCGCTTTCACAAGCGCGCGGCTTTCGCGGCGAAGACGCGAAGATACCTTGGGAGACGGCTGAGACTTTTGGTCCGGGGATCGTCGGCGCGCTATTGAAAGCGGGTTGGCCGAAGGACGTGGTGATGAATGTCAACTTTCCCGATCTGCCGCCTGATGAAGTGAGCGCGGTGGAGACGACGTTCCAGGGCTTTCGAGACTCGCACATCGTCTATGCCGATAAGCGCACGGACTTGCGCGGCGGGGTTTATTTTTGGCTTGGCTTTCGCGGCACGCTCTCCGATCCGCCGGAGGGGTCTGATCTGCGCGCCATTTATTCCGGGCGCATTTCGGTGACGCCGCTGCACATCGACCTTACGCACGCTGAAACGCTGCACAAGCTCAAGGGCGTGCTGGGGCGGGGCGCCGCCGAAAGCGTGAGCATGGGCGATGATCCCGCGCGCCTGATGCGCTTCGTGCTGGAGATGCGCCAAGAAGGGGTCACGCATGCGCGCGTGCTTTCCGCGATGGAGCGCACGTCGCGCGCGCACTATGCGCCAGCGCATATGGAGGGGCTGGCGCTGGAGAATGTGATCCTGCCGCTGGCGCATGGGCAGACCATGACGAAGCCCTCGCTGATTGGCCGCGATGGTCGCCGCGCTTGATCCGCAGCCGGGCGATACGGTGCTCGAGATCGGGACGGGTTCTGGCTATCAGAGCGCGGTGCTGGGCGTGCTGGCGGGCAAAGGTGGTGACGCTTGAGCGGCGCAGCGATCTGGTCGCCGATGCGCGCGAACGCTTTGGGCTGGCGCGGGGTGATGAATGTGTTCGCGCATGTCGCCGACGGCGCGGAAGGCTGGGCGGAGGATGCGCCTTATGACCGCATTATCCTGAATGCTTCCGTGGATGCCGTGCCGCCCTGCCTTGCTGGCGCAACTGAAGCCGGGTGGCGTGCTGCTGGCGGTGGTGGGTGATCGGCTGCTGCGGCTCAAAGGCGATGCGCGCGAGGATCTGGGGCCGGCGGCGCTGCCGAAGCTGACGCCGGGGCTGGCCGAGGAAGGCTGAGCGCTGCCGCGCGCGATTGCGCGCCGCGGCGATTCCGATTGAAGCTGGCGCCATGGTGCGGGCGCTCTTCCTGGCTCTGATGCTTTGTGCGTGCGCGGCGTCGCAAGGGCGCGCCGATCAGCTATGGCGGCGGCGCGCGTGAAACGCCGCGTGAAGTGAGTGCAAGCCCGCGTCCGCGTCCGCGACCGCCGGCCGAAGAGCCGAACTGGGCGGCGGGTGAGGGGGGTGCCGCTTTCGGCTTATGCTTTGCGGCCCGAGGATGCGCAGCCTTATGATCCAGCAGCGCTGCCGCGCACGCATCGCGTGGGGGCAAAATGAATCGCTCTATGACATCGCGACGGCGTACCAAATTCCGCTGCAAGCGCTCGCTGAGCAAAATCATCTCGCGCCGCCTTATGCGCTCGCGCCGGGCCGCGTGATCGAGCTGCCGCCGCCGCGTTTGCATCGTGTCGCGCGCGGTGAGGACATCGAAGCGATCGCGCGCGGCGCTACAATGTCGATCTCCATTCGCTTGCACTGCTGAACCGTTTGCGTCCGCCTTATGCGTTGCGTGAGGGCGAGGCGGTGGTGTTGCCGGCGATTGCGGTGGCGGCTGCGGGACCGCCGGCGCCCTCGCCGGCCAGTGCTGCACATGCCGGCGGGGCGTCGGCAGTCCAAGCTGTTGGTCCGCCGCGTTTCACTTGGCCGGTGCGCGGTGAGATTCTCGCGCGCTATGGCGTGCAGGCCGATGGGCGACGGCTTTGACGGCATTGAGATCGCGGCGAGCGAAGGCGCGCCGATCCTCGCGGCGGCTGACGGCGATGTTGTGTATGCGGGTGCGGATTTGCCGGCTTATGGGACATTGGTGCTGGTGCGGCACGCGGATGGCTTCGTGACGGCGTACGGCTATGCGCGGCGCGCTCTGGTGCGCGAGGGACAGCGCGTGGCGCGGTGGGGAAGCGATTGGCGAAGTGGGGCGGATTGGCGCGGGGCCGACGCGGGTGCTGTTTCAAGCGCGACGCGGGACGGGAAGCGACGGATCCGTTGCCGTTGTTGGGTGTGGGCGTTAGAGGCGCTCCTCTCTCCGCTCCCCGGCCAGCGTGCGTGAGCACGCGTTGAGCCGGGGT
The DNA here is from genome assembly GCA_037200505.1 of Terricaulis sp. Taxonomy (GTDB): domain Bacteria; phylum Pseudomonadota; class Alphaproteobacteria; order Caulobacterales; family Aquidulcibacteraceae; genus Vitreimonas. The sequence goes on from JBBCFZ010000009.1 coordinate 264,184, forward strand.
CCATGGTTCGGGCATGACGCGGTGGAGGAATGGACCCCGGATCGCCTGCGGCGTCCGGGGAGCGGTGGTGAGTGGGAGCGTGGTGTAAGTATGGACCGCCGGCGCCCTCGCCGGCATCACCATGTCCATTGCGCGACTGATGCCGGCGAGGGCGCCGGCGGTCCATGGTGTTAGAACGTCACCGGCTTCTCCAGCCGTCCCGCCAAATCCAAAATGAATTGCCACGCGGTGCGCCCGCTGCGCGCGGCGCGGGTGCGGGACCAGAGCAGCGCCTCGCGGTGGAGGTCGTCTTGCGCGATGGGGAGCGTGAAGTGCGCGGCGTATGCGTCGATGATGGCCAGGAACGCGTTTTGGTCGATGGCGTGGAAGCCGAGCCAGAGGCCGAAGCGGTCGGCGAGCGCGAGATGTTCTTCGGCGGCGTCGGCCCACATGATTTCGTCGGGCAAGTTTTCGCGGGCGTCGCGCGCGACGAGATGCCGGCGGTTGGAGGTCGCGTAAACGAGGGAGGCGCCCTTCGCCCGTGTTGAGCGCGCCGTCGAGCGCGGGCTTCAGCGCTTTGAGCGCGGCTTCGTCGCCCGCGAAGGAGAGATCGTCGAGGAAAAGGATCGTGGGTGAGGCTTGCGCGCGCAGCGCATCGATGAGGCCGCCGATGCGGTCGAGTTCGGAGGGCGGCGCTTCGACCAGTTTGAGTTCGGGGCCTGCCGCTAAGACCTCGGCGTGCACAGCTTTGATCAGAGCGCTCTTGCCCGTCCCGCGCGCGCCCCAGAGCAGGGCGTTGTTGGCCGGGGCGCCTGCGGCGAAACGGCGCGTATTGGCGAGCAGCGCCTCTTTCTGCCGATCGATGCCGAACAACAACGAGAGCGGAGGCCCGGAAAAGCGCGGCGCGGGCACGAGGGCGGCCTGCGCGGGCGCCCAGCGGAACGCCGGGGCCGTGTGGAGATCGGCGCGGAAAGGCGCGGGCGCAAGACGTTCGAGCGCTTCGGCGATGCGGATCAGCAGAGGGTCGGTTTCGGTCATCAGGGGCGCCGGTCCTGCCTCATTGAATTACGGGGCGGCGCCGATATAGTCCCGCCCTTCGCCGGGCGGGAAGCCGCCGCCGGCCGACGCATTTCATCCCAGCGGCCCAAAGTGCGCCGCTCCCACGTGAGGCATCATGTTCATTACACCAGCTTATGCGCAAGCCGCCGGGGCCGCGGGCGCCGATCCGATGGCGCAGCTTCTGCCCCAGTTCTTGATGATCGGCATGATCGTCCTGGTGTTCTACTTCCTGATGATCCGTCCGCAGCAGCAGCGCATGAAAGCGCACCAGGCCATGATCGGCGCGGTGAAGCGCGGCGACGTGATCGTCACCTCCGGCGGCCTGATCGGCAAAGTGAAATCCGTGGCGGATGATGAAGTCCGCGTCGAGCTCAGCCCGAATGTCGAAGTGCGCGTGGTGCGTTCGGCGATTTCGGACGTGCGCACCAAGTCCGAGCCCGCGCCCGCCAACGACACCAAGCCCGCCTCGGCCGAATAACATGCTTCAGTTTCCGCGGGTGGCGCTCCATCCTCGTTGTGGTGGTGACGGTGCTCAGCATCGTCTTCACGCTGCCGAATTTTCTGCCGGAGCAGGTGCGCAACCGAGCTGCCGAGTTTTTTGCCGCATCAAACGCTTAATCTCGGCCTCGATCTCCGAGGCGGTTCGCACCTGCTGCTGGAAGTCGATGTCGCGACATTGCAGCACCAGCAGCTTGAAAACACGTCCGACCGCATGGCGAACGCTCTGCGCGAAGCCGAGCCCGCGATCCGTTATACCGGGCGCGGCGCAGTCGGCGATGCAGCGCGCGTTCGCCTGATCGAGCCGGCCGATGCGCCGCGCGCGATGCAGGCGCTGCGCAGCATTGTCGAGCAAGTTGGCACGACGGGGCCGAATCTTGTGTTCACGCAAGGCGAGAACGGCCTGATTGAAGCGCGCCTGACCGAAGCGGCTGTACGCCAGCTGAGCACGCAAGCGGCTGAGCGTTCGATTGAAGTTGTGCGCCGCCGCGTTGACCCGACGGGCGCGAGCGAAGTCACCATCGTGCGCCAGGGTGATGACCGCATCGTGGTGCAGGCGCCGGGTGTCTTCCGATCCCGAGCAATTGCGGCGTCGTATCGGGCAAACCGCGCTTTTGACCTTCCACATGGTCGATGACAGCGCGACGCCTGATGAAATGGCCGCTGGCGTTCTGCCCCCCGGCACGATGGGGGTGCCGGCTTATCCGGGGATTGGCGATGGGCCAGAAGTCGTGCGCCGGCGCCCTGCGCTCACGGGCGAGCATCTCACGGCCGCCACGCCGCGGTTTGATTCCAATATCGGCCAATGGGTGCTGGGCTTTGACTATGACAGCGAAGGCTCGCGGATTTTCTGCCGGCTGACGACGGACAATGTAGGCAAGCGCTTTGCGATTTTGCTCGACGGCCAGGTGCTGACGGCGCCGGTGATCCGCGGCTCGATCTGCGGCAGCGGCGGACAGATCGAAGGCAATTTCACGCCGCAGAGCGCGACTGATCTTGCGGTTATGCTGCAAGCGGGCGCACTGCCGGCGCCCCTCACGGTGATTGAGCAGCGCTCGGTGACGGCGGGGCTTGGGCAAGACGCCATCGAAGCGGGCTCGTTTTCGGGCATCATCGCTTCGGTCGCGGTCGTGGTGTTTATGGTGCTGGCGTACGGGCTCTTTGGCGCGTTCGCGTGCTTGGCGCTCGTGATCAACGTGGCGATGATTATCGCGGTGATGTCGGTCAGCGGCGCGACCTTGAGCTTGCCGGGCATCGCGGGCCTTGTGCTCACTATCGGGATGGCCGTCGACGCCAACGTGATCATCTATGAGCGGATGCGCGACGAGAAGGCCGCGGGACGAGGGTCCCGGCCATGGCCATCGATGCGGGCTTTAACCGCGCCTTGGTCACCATCATCGACTCGCACTTAACCCAGATCGGCGTGGCGCTCATCTTGTTCGCGTTCGGGCACGGTCCGGTGCGCGGCTTTGCCTGGACCTTGTCCATCGGCGTCGTGACCTCGGTGATCACGGCGACGGTTGTGACGCAGTTTTTCATTGCACTTTGGTTCCGCGCGGTGCGGCCCAAAGATTTGCCGATCTGAGCGGAGACGATCATGGTTTGGCCGCTCATCAAACTCGTGCCGCGCAAGTCGAGCTTCAAGTTCGTGCGCTTTGCGTTTTTCGCCTCGTTCGTTTCGATCGCCGCGGTGCTGGCGTCGTTCGGCTCGATGTTCACCGGCGGGATACCGGGAGAACCCGGTCGAGATCTATCAGCAGGCCGAAGGCTCGCCGCTGGATCGCATCGGCGTCATCCTCACGCACGGCTTCAATCTCGGCATCGACTTCAAGGGCGGCACGCTTCTGGAGCTGAAGGCGCCGGCGGCGATCGACATTGAAACGCTGCGCGAAACCTTGAACGCGCTCGATATGGGCGACATCCAGGTGCAGGGCTTCACCGATCCGACCAATGTCGCGGTGCGCTTCAACGTGGAGAACGAGGCGGGGCTCGAACGCGTGCGCGGCGCGGTGCAAGCGCTCGTGCCGGGCGTCGAGTTCACGCGGCAAGAAGCGGTGAGCGCGCAAGTCTCGGGCGAGCTTTTCTCATCGTCGCTGATCGCGCTTGGCCTCGCGATGCTGCTGGTGATGGTCTATATCTGCGGTGCGGTTTTGATTTGCAGTTCGGGTTCGGCGCGGTGCTGTCGCTGTTTCACGACGCGATCCTGACGCTCGGGATTTTCTCGTTCTTCCGCATCGATTTTACGCTGCCGGTGATCGCGGGTTTGCTCACGGTGATCGGCTATTCGATGAACGACACCGTCGTCGTGTTCGACCGGATGCGCGAAAACTTCCGCAAATTTAAGCAGATGAGCGCAAGCGACGTGATCGATCTTTCGATCAACGAAACGCTGTCGCGCACTCTGATGACGGTCGCGACGGCGCTCTTGGCGTCGGTGGCGCTCTTCATCTGGGGCGGGGAGGCGCTGCACTCGTTCGCGATCTGCATGATCTTCGGGATCATCATCGCGACCTATTCCTCGATCTATATCGCGGCCCCCGCGCTGCCGCTGATGGGCGATCGCCCTGGCCGGCCCGCGCCAAAACACGGAATGATGGCGCGGAGCGGCAATCCGTCCTAAGAGACTCAGGAATTATCGGAGGGGTCTGATGGTCGGATTTTTTGAGCAATATTCGCTACGTGGCCTGGACATCGGTCGCGCTCGCGGTCGCGTTCCTGATGCTGGTGGCGTTTCATTTCGCTTACGCGCCGATCGATAGCGCGGCGTTCTGGAATGCGGGCCTTCGCTGGGGCCACGTGCTTTCGGGCATCATGTGGATCGGCCTGCTCTATTATTTCAACTTCGTGCAGATCCCGAACATGCCGAAGATCCCGGAAGAGAACCGCGCGCCCGCGATTGGCAAGGTGATCGCGCCGGCGGCTCTGTTCTGGTTTCGCTGGGCGGCGCTCGCGACCGTGATCACCGGCCTCTTGGTTGCGTACAATCAGGGCTATCTGCTGGCGGCGTTGACGCTTGGCGCGACCGAGGATTTTGCGGTCGGCAAGCATGTGTTCATCGGCATCGGCATGTGGCTGGCGCTGATCATGGCGTTCAATGTCTGGTTCATCATCTGGCCGAACCAGCAAAAGGCGCTGAACATCGGAAACAAATATCCAGACCTCGCGGCCGATCTCAAAGCCAAAGCCGGCAAGACCGCGATGCTGTTCTCGCGCACCAACACATTGCTTTCAGCGCCCATGCTGGTGGCGATGACAGGCGCGCAAAACCTCTTCTGACCGACTTTTCCGATCTCGATGCGCTGGTCCGGCGCGTGGACGAAGACCGCTGGCTCGCCAGCCGCTTCGCACCCGCGCCGGCACGTGCGCGTCTGGTTGCGCTTTATGCGCTGAATTATGAAATCGCGCGCACTGCGGAAGCTGTGACGCAAGGCGGGCTGGGCGATATTCGGCTCGCCTGGTGGTCCCAAGCGATCGATGAGATTTATGCGGGGAAGAAGCCGCGTGCTCATCCAGTGCTGACGGCGTTTGCGGAAGCTGTGCGCGACGCATCGCTGCCGCGCGCGCCGCTCGATGCGATGATCGCTGCGCGGGGCAAGGATCTCGATGCTGCGCCGTTCAGGACGTGGATTGATCTCAACGACTATCTGGAAGCGACGGCCGGCAACGTCATGCGCCTTGCGCTGACAGTTTGCGGCGCGGGCCTTGGGGAGAAAGCCGAACCGTTTGTCCGCGCCGCGAGCGTATCGTGGGGCTATGCGGGCCTTCTGCGCGCGGCGCCTTTCTGGGCGCAGCGCGGCCGAAATTTCTTTCCTTCTCGCGATATGGAGCACAGGTATCTCGATCCTGCGCTCATGCCTGTTGATTTCAGCGGAATGAGTGCTGGCGCCGTTTTCACCAATATGATGGAGCGCGGACGCCGAGCGCATGCGCAGGTCAGAGACCTTGGACGGCGCTTGCCTTCAGCGTTCTTTCCCGCCATCGGCTACCTCGCGCTGGCCCCACTATACTATCGCGCGCTCATGGCGGCGCAGGCGCCGGTCGCGGTCTCGTCCGCTCTGCTCAGGCGGCAATGGAGTTTGCTGACGGCATCCGCGACGGGAAAGCTCTGATCTTCCCGTTCCCCGGACGCCGCAGGCGATCCGGGGGTCCATCCATGCTGCGCACGCTGGCTGGGGAGCGGAGGGAATATGGACCGCCGGCGCCCTCGCCGGCAGCGCATGTTCGCGCGGGCTGCGCTTCGTCCTGAAATGCTTTGCCGGCGAGGGCGCCGGCGGTCCTGTCAGGTTTCCGCCAACCACGCATCCACGTCGCGCAGCGCGCGTTCCGCCAACGCGCGTTTGCGCGCTTTGCTGCGGGCTTCGCCTTTGATGCGTTTGCCGTCCGCGTCGTGTGTTGGTTCTTCGACGGGCGGGAAGAGGCCAAAGTTTACGTTCATCGGTTGGAAGGAGGCCTTTGCCGCCAGGCATGTGCCCGCCCGTGACGTGCGCGAGGAGCGCGCCGAGCGCGCTGGTGGGTGGCGGCGCTGCTGGTTCGCGTCCAGCAGGCTTCAGCGGCGGCGAAACGTCCAGCGAGCAAGCCCATCGAGGTGCTTTCGACATAACCTTCAACGCCGGTGACTTGGCCCGCGAAGCGCACGCGCGGTTCGGCTTTCAAGCGGAGCGTGCCGTCGAGCAGCTTCGGCGAATTCAGGAATGTGTTGCGATGGACGCCGCCGAGACGCGCAAACACCGCGTTTTGCAAGCCAGGAATGGTGCGGAAGATTTCGGTTTGCGCGCCGTGCTTCAGCTTGGTTTGGAAGCCGACGATGTTGAACAGCGTGCCGAGCTTGTTGTCTTGCCGCAGCTGCACGACAGCATAGGGCCGCCGCCCTACGCGCGGATCGCAAAAGGCCGACAGGCTTCATCGGGCCGAAGCGCAAGGTCTCCGGTCCGCGCTCGGCCATCACTTCGATGGGCAGGCAGCCTTCGAAATAGGGCGTCGATTTCTCCCACTCCTTGAACTCAGTTTTTCGCGCCGGCATTCAGCGCCGCGACGAAAGCTTCGTATTGCTCCTTGTCGAGCGGGCAATTCACATAAGCCGCGACATCGCCGCCGGGCCCTTCCTTGTCGTAACGCGATTGCTTCCACGCGATGGAAAAGTCGATCGAGTCGGCGTGAACGATGGGCGCGATGGCGTCGAAGAAGGCGAGCGCGTCTTCTTCGGTGAGATTGCGGATGGAGTCGGCGAGCGCGGAAGACGTGAGCGGGCCGGTGGCGACGATGAGCGGGCCGTCGATGCGGGCGATGTCTTTCACTTCCTCGCGCGCGATGTCGATCAGCGGATGCGCCTCGATCTTCGCGGTGACGGCCTCTGAAAACACATCACGGTCCACCGCGAGCGCGGGCGCCGGCGGGCACTTGGGCTGCATCCGCGCACGCCATGATGAGCGAGCCCGCGCGCCGCAATTCCGCATGCAGCAGCCCGACGGCGTTGCCAGCCCAATCGTCGGCGCGGAAGGAATTGGAGCAGACGAGCTCGGCCAGCTTGTCGGTCTTGTGCGCCTCGGTCATGCGCACGGGGCGCATTTCGTGGATCGTCACGGGCACGCCCGCGTTCGCCCAACGCCCAAGCCGCCTCGCAGCCGGCAAGGGCCGCCGCCGATGATGTTTATTCTCTGCATGGGCGCTTTTTGCCTGCCGTGGGCGCGGAAAGCAAAGGGCCAAGCGCTGCCGTCGGCGGGATGATCGGAGGTTGAGCTTGAGGCGATCGGCGCTAGACTTCGCGAAAAAGCAGCGGGGGGGCCGATGAAACGTCTTTGGATCGTCATGGCGGTTTGGGCGTGCGTGGGCGTGGCCGCGGCGCAGGCGCCCAATCCATCCGCGACAATTACCGGGCCTATCACGCGGCGTTTGAGGCGGGACGCTATGTGGAGGCCGAGGGCCCCCGGCTGTGGCGGCCATGGAGGCGGCTGAAGCCGCGGGCGACCGGCGCACCGGCGTGCTCGCGCTCAATCTGGCGCTGCTGCGGGCGCTGAAGCTTCAGGATTTGCGCGGCGCCCATGAGCCGGCGCGCCTCGCCCTGGAGCGGGGCGGGGACGGCGTCGATCCTGAACAGGTGCGACTGGTGATCGCGCTTTCCGAACTGCGCGGACGCGCTTCGGCCAGCGAGGAGATTTTGCGAACGGCGATCGCTCAGGGGCTCGCCGACCCCGAGGCGCCGACGGGCTTTCTGTTCGAGCTGTCGATGGCGTGGGGGCACCTATGCGGTCAGCGTCGCTTCGGGCGAAATCCGCCGAACGCGCGTTCACCTTGGCGGTTGCAGGCGAGCGAGCGCGATAGCAGCGATGTCGATAAGGCGGCGGCGCTGACGGATACGTGCTGCAGCAGGAATGGACGACGGCGGCGCTCACGCTCGATCAGGCGCTCGCCTTGCTCATCCCGTTTGTCGAAGTCAGCGACGGCGGCCCGCCCAATGTCGCCGACCGCGCCATGGGGCAGGCTTGGGCGTGGCGTTCGTTCATCGATCTCAATTCCGACGTTCCCTCCGTTACGTGTCCGATCAATTTGCAGCGCGGCCCGGCGATCTCGCCGCTGGTCCCGATGTGCGCGGGGCAGATGCACGTGCGGCCGATGCCGAACTATCCGCGCGACGCCAATGCGCTCGGCGAAGAGGGCGTCGTCGTGCTTTGGTACGACATCGCCGAGGACGGCTCGCTCAGCAATATCGAAGTGCTGGGGGCGATGCCTGCGGGCGGATTTCCACAAGCGGTCATGGCTGTCGCGGATCACTGGCGCTTTGTGTGGGCCAGCGACGCGGAAAACTGCCTGCGTCATCGTGAAGGGGCGATGACGCGCATCCAGTTTCAGGTCCGCTAATGCCGGCTCGCCATCGGCGCCCTTCTTCGGCATAAAGCCGCGAGGCGGCTGAGGAGAGCGGGATGGCTGAGGGCAAGGTTCCGGTGCTGGAAAGCGTCGGCGGGGCGTTGCGGTTTGTGCGGGCGAATCTCTCGCTCGTGGTGATCCTGTCGCTGGTGAGCGCGGTGCTGACGACGGCGTTGGCGATGGGCTCGGCCATGACGGCGGCGACAGCGCCGGCGCTCGGGTTTGTGTTCTCGCTGCTGACGACGTTTGTAAGCGCGACGATTTTCGCGGGGTTGGTGAGCGCGGCTGTGAAGGGCGCGGCCGGTTTGGGCGCGCGTCTTACCGGCGATGCGCTGCGGCTTTGGACCGCGATGGCGATCCTGATTTTGTTTTTCACGATCGTGTTCGTTGTGCTGATCATCCCGGCGGCATTCGTCATCGGGATGACGATGGGGCCGTATCTCAGCGATCTGCAGGCTGCCGGCTCGGACAACAACGCCGTCATGGCGGTGATGATGAATTATATGCAGGCCAATCCGGGGCCGCTGCTGGCGGGTGGCTCTGGTCTATATTTTGATCTGGCTGTTTCTTAGTTCACGGCTCTTCCTCGCCGCGCCGGCGACGATCGACAACAACCGCATCCTCACATTCGAGACGTGGAAATGGACTAAGGGCAATATGCTGCGCATTGCGGGCGCGCGCGTGGTGCTGCTGTTGCCGGCCTACATCTTGGTGTTCGCGCTGACGGCGCTCGTGGGGCGCGGCATCGGCGTCAATGTGTTCGATCCGGCAAGCTCGGTGGCGTATGCGGAGGCAAGCCCGGCGATGTTTGCGCTCTTCAATGGCGTCAGCGTTTTCGTGAGCACCTTGCTCTATCGCGCGCTGGAGGCGGGGCTTTCGAGCTATCTCTATCAGGGCCTCAAGCCGCAAGGGAAAGCGGCGGACGTGTTCTGATCGCCCTGGCCAGACTCGTCTTCCTTCGCTAAACCCCCGCCGCCCATGCCCGCGGCGCGCCCCTACGCATTCGATCTCTTACGCCTCGCGGGGCCGGTGGCGCTCGCGCGCCTTGGCATTATCGGCATGGGGCTGACCGATATCATCATGGTGGGCCAGCTCGCGCCCGATGAGCTGCCGCACCAGGCGCTCGGCTGGGGGCCGACGGCGGTTTTTTTGGTCTCGGCGATCGGGCTTTTGACGGGCGTGCAGGTGCTGGCGGCGCGGTCGATCGGGGAGGGCAATCCGGCGGGCGCGGGGCTTGCGCTGCGGCGCGGTTGGTGATCGCCGCGGCGGCTGGGTTTTTATCGGCGGGCGCGATGTGGCTGGGCGGCGAGGCGCTTTTTACCAGCTTTGGCATCGACGCTTCGCTCGCCGCGCCTTCGGCGCGCGTGATGGCGGTGCTGGCGCTCTCGATCCCGCTGCATCTGGCTTATGTGGCGGCGACGTTTTTTCTCGAGGCGATCAAGAAGCCCGGCATTTCGACGGTGGTGATGTGGATCGCGAACGCGGTGAACCTCGCGCTCAATTTCGCGTTCGTGCCCGAGCATGGTGCGGTGGGTTCGGCGTGGGCGACGGTGGGCGCGCGTTTCTTTCTGGCGGCGGTGACTCTGTTCTGCATTTGGCGGCTGCGTGACGCGGCGACGTTCGGTGTCGATCGCTTTGGCGGCAAGGGGCCGAACTATCGTGCATTGCTTGCGGTCGGGATCGCCGCGGCGGTGAGCCAAGCGGTGGAGGCGGGCGCGTTCACGGCGATGACGGTGATCGCGGGACGGCTCGGCGGCGCGGCGGTCGCGGCTTATCAGATTTTGCTCAATGTGATGTCGCTGGTGTTCATGGTGGCGCTGGGGCTTTCGACGGCGGCGGCAGTGCTGGTGGCGGAAGCGGTGGGACGCGGTGCGCCGCGCGATGCGGCGCGCGCGGGATGGACGGCGCTTGCACTCACCATCGTGGCGATGGCGCTCTTTGCGCTCGCGGTGTTTCTGTTTCCGAACACGATCGGTCGGGTCTACACGGCCGACATTTCGCTTGCGGCGTTGACAGCGGCGAGTGTGTGGATCGTGGCGTTTGTGTTTTTGCCCGATGGCGCACAGGTGGTGGCGGCCTCCGCGCTGCGCGCGCGCGGGGACAATTGGTTTCCGACGTTTAGCCACATCTTGGCGTATGCGGTGGTGATGCCGCCGCTTGGGTATTTTCTCGCGGAATATAAGGGATTGGGCGTGGATGGGCTGATCTTCGCGATCTTTGCCGCGAGCATTGTGTCTGCGCTGGTGCTGGTGGCGCGTTGGGCGGTGTTGAGCCGGGCGCCGTCGCCTAATGCTCGCCCTTGATGGGCGAGCTGTCGTCCGCCGAAGCTTTAGCGAAGGCGGATGACTGAGTGGGTGGTAGCGCGGCGCCTGCAAGATCGAGCCGCCACCCACTCCGGCCGGCTTCGCCGTCCACCTCGCCCATCAAGGGCGAGGATGAAGTGCGCGGGCCTCATGCTCGCCCTTGATGGGCGAGCTGTCAGCGCGCGCGAGCGCGATGACTGAGTGGGTGATAGCGCCGTGTTTGCAGGCTTGAGAGCCGCCACCCACTCCGTCTGCGGCTTCGCCGCAGCCACCTCGCCCATCGAGGGCGAGGATTAGTGCGGCGCTAGTAGCCCAAAATCCAACCTTCCTCGCGCTCGACCGCTTCGCGTTTCGGATCATCCTTCGCGGGGCCGAACAGCGGGGCGAGTTGGCTCTTTTCGTCTAGAGCGGCGAAGCGTTCAGCGAGTGCGCGGATTTGCACTTCGTCTTTGATCTCGCCGGGCTTGGGTTTGACGGCGGTGAGGCTCGGATAGATTTCCGCGAACACGACATCGACGCCATCGACATCGGCGGGCGTGAGCGGGCGCCAGCCGGTTTCGAACGGCCAGATGCGCGCGCGATCGCCGCGCGCTTTCTTGAGACGGCTGACGATCGGCACGCCGGTGAGCGCCTGGCCGCCGACTGAGCCTTGGTAATAGAGCTTCCAGATCGAGGCGGCGCCTTTGGCGGCTTGATCGGCGTAGCGAAATTCCGGGAGATCGCTTGGCCCGTGCTCGCGCGGACGTTTCGCCGAGAGCATGGTCTGCTCATCGCGCGCGGGCGCGCCCCAGAACGGAAACGCTTCGCCCGTCATCAGCCGGTTCATCTTGGCGCCGACTTGGAAGCGGTTGTTGGCGTTGGTGGGTTTGTCCTTCACCTCGGCGGTGATGAAATCCATCAAAGTGCGCCAAGGCGGTTCGCCGAGTTTCAGCGCCGCCGCCGTGCCACGCGGAAAGCCGATCGGAAAATCGAAACCGACGAGCGTGCGTTCGCCCTTGCGCTTTAAATCTTCCAGAATGCCATTGAGCAGATTTTCCGCTTCGGCGCGGGTCGCGGGATTGTGCGCTTCGTAAGCCAGCTGAAAACGCACATTGCGCTTTAAGACGCCGATCCAGATCGAATCGGCGCCGGTCGCGGGCTTTGCAGCCGCGCTCCAGTCCACCATCACATAGGCTTGAAACAGCCGGGCCATAAACGTGCTTCTTTAGGTGAGTTTGACCAGCATCTTGCGGTATTGGCGCCGGAGAACAATTTGAGAAACGCCGCCGGCGCATTCTCGATGCCGTTTTCGACGGTTTCTTCCGACTGGATGCGGCCTTCCTTCACCCACTGGGTCATGTCCGTGCGGAATTGGTCGCGCATGTCGAAGAAGTCGAACACGATGAAGCCTTGCAGGCGCAGGCGCTTGCCCACGATGTATTGCATGTTGCGCGGGCCGGGCTTGGGCTCGGTGTTGTTGTAAACCGAAATCATGCCGCACTCGACGAAGCGCGCGAAGGGGCGCGCCACTTCCATCGCCACTTCAAGATGATCGCCGCCGACATTGTCGAAATAGATGTCGATGCCCTTGGGCGCGGCGGCGCGCACGGCTTCGAGCAGATTGCCGCAGGTCTTGTAGTTCACGGCTGCATCGACGCCGAGCGATTTGAGCCACGCGATCTTTTCGTCCGTGCCGGCGGATGCGACGACCGTGCAGTCTCTGATCTTGGCGATTTGGCAGAGCACCGATCCCACCGCGCCAGCCGCACCAGAAACGAACACGGTGTTGCCGGGCTTGGGTTCGCCCAGGCGATGAAAGCCGCCATAGGCGGTGAGGCCCGGCATGCCGAGCACGCCGAGATAAAGTTCTGGCGCGATATCCTCGGCGGGGAGTTTTTGCAGATTGCCCGCGCCGGCGACGTAAAGGTCGCGCCAGCCAAACATGGACTCGACGAGGTCGCCCGGTTCGAGCGATGGATCGTTCGAGATTTCGACGCGGCCGATGGCGCCGCCCTGCAGCGCCTGGCCGAGTTCGAACGGCGGCACATAGCTCGGTGTGTCGTACATCCGGCCCCGCATATAGGGGTCGACCGACATCCAAAGATTGCGCACCAGCGCCTCGCCCTCGCCAGGGTCGCGGAGCTCTGTCTCGACCAGATCGAAATTGTCCGCCTGCGGCAAACCGACAGGCCGGCTTTTGAGCCGGATTTCCCGCGCGCGCGTTCCCATGGCCGGCCTCCCTGACATGCTGTTAGACGCATGTTTTTATCGCCGCCTAGCCTTAGGCCAGAGCGGAGCGGGGGGGAAACCGGTGTTTGGCGCGCGAAGGCGTCGCCGCCGCGCCAGGACGCGCGACGGCGACGGTTCCGCGGGTTAGCGGGAGGCGAGTGTCGTTGCGGTACGGCCCGAACGCACGGCCGCGTGGAAGCGCGTCAACGGCTCCACAGTGCTGGTCGCCAAGGCCTGGTCGACCAGGGCGATCCGGCATTGTCGCCGCGACCTGTAGGCCGGGTGATCGCCCTGCATGATCTCGGCGCAAACGGAAGCTGCGGCTTCGTTCACACGCTGGTAGAGACTTAAGATTGCTTCAGGAGATTCGAGATCGGCCGACGTGACCGGTACGCGGACCTCCGTGGGGTTGGCTGAAGCCGGAGCGGCGACGGCGAGGATGCCGAGGCCGATGAGTGCTGCTATTGAACGTCGCATTAGAGTGCTCCTTGGTTGGAGCCCTAAGCGCGCGTCGCCTCCGTTGCTTATGGCGCGAGTAAGAGGGAGTCGTTCGGACGTGTCCATCGCAAGCGTGCGACGATCGAATGAATACGGTGTAACGCCGTTATCTGCGCGTTCGCGCGGCGCGGCGCCTACGCAATTGCACGCACGCGACTTACACGCGTTCGTGAGCGCATAAGAGGAATGCATTTATGAGTGTCCGTCTTCGTTTCGCGCCATCGCCGACAGGCCGATTGCATGTCGGCAATATTCGCACGGCGCTGATGAATTGGCTGTTCGCGCGCAAGATGGGCGGGCAGATGCTGCTGCGTATCGACGACACTGATGTTGCGCGCTCGACCGCCGAATTCGAACAAGGCATCGGCGATGATCTCACATGGCTCGGACCTGAAACTGGGATGAGCGCGCCAATCAATCGCGGCGTTTTGCGCAGTATGAAGCGGCGGCTGAAAAGCTAAAGAGCGCAGGGCTGCTCTATGCGTGTTACGAGACTGAAGAGGAGTTGGAGCGCAAGCGCCGCATCGCGCAATCGCGCGGTCGCCCGCCAGTCTATGATCGCGCAGCGCTGAATCTGACGGCGGACGAGCGCAAGGCGTTTGAAGCAGAGGGGCGCAAGCCCCATTGGCGCTTCAAGCTTTCGGGCGCGCGCAAAGAATGGGTCGATCTGGTGCGGGGGGCGCAATCGATCGACACGGCCTCGCTGAGCGATCCCGTGCTGGTGCGGGCGGATGGCGCGTTTCTCTACACGCTGCCGTCCGTGGTGGACGACGTGGATTTTGCGATCACGCACATCGTGCGCGGCGAAGATCACGTCACCAATACCGGCGTGCAGGTCGATATCCTCGAAGCGCTGGGCGCGACGCCGCCGCAGTTCGGGCATTTCCCGCTGCTGGTGGGCGCGGACGGCGAGGCGCTGTCGAAGCGCATCGGGTCGCTCTCGGTGAGCGAGCTGAGCGCCGATTTTTATGAGCCGATGGCGATTCTCTCGCATCTTGCGAAGATCGGCACGTCCGATCCGGTTGAAGCGCGCACCAGTGTCGATCAGCTGGCCGAAGAATTTTCGTTCGAGAAGATTGGTCGCGCGCCGGCGCGGTTTGATCCTGAAGAACTGAAGCGCGTCAACGCGGCTTTGCTGCATCAGATGGAGTACGGGGCCGCGAAGGAAAAGCTCGCGCAGGTTGGCGCTGATCTCGGCGAAGCGTTCTGGAATGCAGTGCGGCCGAATATCAGTGTGATCGCGGATGTGGGTCCGTGGGCCGAAGTGGTGCGCGGACCGATCACGCCGGTGATTGGCGATGCGGCGTTTATCGCGCAAGCGGCGGCGTTGTTGCCGCGCGGGCCGTATGATGGCTCGAGCTGGGCCGGTTTTGTCGAGCGCGTGAAAGCGGAGACGGGCGCGAAAGGCAAAGCGCTTTTCATGCCGCTCCGGCAAGCGCTTACCGGCAAAGAGCACGGACCGGAGATGGGCGCGATGTTTGCGCTGATCGGCGAAGAGAAAGCCAGGAAGCGCCTGCAGGGCGAATCCGCCTGAGCACATGCGTCGCATCCATGACAGCGCGTTAATGGCGTGCGAGCGTCATCCTCGATGGGTGAGCCATCTTGGAGAGTTTTTATGAGAGCGTTGGTTGTGGCTGTTTCGATGTTGCTGCTGCAAGGCTGCGCGACACTCTCTCCCGTAGCGCTTGGCGCCGGCGACTGGGTGCTCGCGAAATGGCAACCGGAAGATCCGTACTACTATCCCGCCGTGGTTGCGTCGCGCACC
Organism: Terricaulis sp.; assembly: GCA_037200505.1. Lineage (GTDB taxonomy): Bacteria > Pseudomonadota > Alphaproteobacteria > Caulobacterales > Aquidulcibacteraceae > Vitreimonas. Next base: position 279,355 of record JBBCFZ010000009.1, read on the forward strand.
GGCAATGACCTCACCGTTCAGTACGACGATGGCGATTCGAGCGTGCAGAGCGTCACCAATGTGCGCCGCTTCGATTGGCGCGCGGGCACGCATTTGGAGTGCAGGTTCACGGATGGAAATTTCTATCCGGCGGTGATCACCGAAATGGGCGCTAACCGCGTCGATATGCAGATCCGCTATGAAGACGCTTCTCGCGAAGCGACCGATTCCAGCAAGTGCCGCGACCGTTAAGCGTTTGAACGCGCGCCCGGCGCCGCGCGCGCTGGGCGATGCGCGTTCGTTTTGAAGGCGCTAATGTGGCGACGAAGTTCCGCGACTTTTCCGCGCGCGAATTTCGGAACGATTTCTCCAAAGGCCGGTTCAAAAATGTGTGCGAGCGCGTGGGCGTTTCGCGCGCTTTTGTTCTCAATGGAGGAACCCATGAAGCATGCTTTGAAACGCGCGAGCCGCTTAGCGCTCGTCGCCGCCGCCGTCACAAGCTTGAGCTTGCCGGCTTTCGCTGACGAAGAAATTATCGTGTCGCCGTACCAAGTGCACCGTGAGCGTGGCGGCGAAGTCTATTCGCTCTCCGCGCCGGTCACGACCAAAGGGCTCAATCTGCGCTATGACGGCGATGTCGCCGAGCTGCAGGACCGCGTGAACTACACCGCGCGTCAAGTGTGCGAGTCGCTCGAAGATGCGGTGCGCCGCGATCTCGCCACCAGCGATCGCCAATGCATCCGCGAAGCGGTGAACAATGCACAGCCGCAAGTTCGTGCGGTCGTTGCGCGCGCGCGCAGTTACGCGAGCTATTAGAGCTCGCCGCCCGGCTGCGGTTTGGGGTTCATGCGGAGACGCGCGCTTCCAGCGCGTCGAAACACGCCTCGACGGAATTGGCGTGCAGGCAATCATTGAGAAAGCTTGCGGGCGTCAGGTTTGCGTCGATGGTGTGCTGGATGAGATGGAAGAAGGGCGCCCAGAAATCGTCCTCCGAAAGGAACACCGTGGGCTTCTTATGAAGCTCAAGCCGGCGCCACGATAAAGTCTCGACGGCTTCTTCCAGCGTGCCGACGCCGCCGGGAAGCACGACGAAAGCGTCGCTCTCTTCAAACATCAGATGTTTGCGCTCGTGCATGGTGTCGACCATGCGGTGCGGCACCTCTTGCAGCACGATCTCGCGGCGCTCCAGGAAGCGCGGCATGATGCCAAGCACGTCACCGCCTGCGGCATGCGCCGCGCGCGCGCAGCGGCCCATGAGCCCAACCGCGCCGCCGCCATACACCAAGCGGATGCCGCGCTGGGCCAGCGCTTCGCCGAAGCGGGCGGCGAGGTCCAGATATTCGGGGCGGGTGGTCTCGGAGGAACCGCAATAGACGCAGACCGAGCGGAGCGGGGCGTTCGCGGCGGTGGAATCGGGCATGTGGTTCATCACAGCCCGGCATTAAGGCGCATTGCGGGCGAAAACCAGCGCGCCTACTTCAGGGACCTCCCTTTCAAGGATCATTCCATGGCGCGCGGCGAAGCACCGCCCAGACCCAAACCCGAGCCTGAAGCTGCGGCGGTGGACGTATCGCCGCCGCTGCTGCGCACGGTCGCGCGGCTGATGGGGCTGATCGGGCGCTTGGACGGGCCGGGCGATCGGTTGCGGCTGGGCGTTTCCTTCGTGCTGACGCTGGCGGGCAAGGTGCTGGCGGTGTTTTCGCCTTTGGTGCTGGCGGACGGCATCAATGCGCTCAGCGAGGGGCGGGCAGCGGGGGCGTTTCATATTTTCTTGGGACTCGCGGGCTTTTGGGCCGCGATGCGCTTTGCCTCGACCGCTGGCCCGCAAATCCGCGACGCGATCTTCCAGCCGATCAGTGAAGAGGCGCAGCGCCCGCGCGGGCACGGCGGTGTTTTCCCATGTGCACGCGCTCTCGGTGCAATTTCACCAGTCCAAGCGCACAGGCGCGGTTTATCGCACCATCGAGCGCGGCGTGCGCGCGATCGATTTTCTGCTGCGCTTCCTCGCGTTCAATATCGCGCCGACCTTGATCGAGCTTGCGCTCGCGGCGGGCGTGCTGGCGTTCAAATATGGCGTGATCTTCGCGATTATCGCGGCGCTGACAGTGGCGATCTATGCGTGGATGACGTTCGGCGTCACCGAGTGGCGCTTGCGGCACCGGCGCGAAATGAATGAGCGCGATACCGAGGCGGCGGGCCGCGCGGTGGATTCGCTGCTGAACTTTGAAACGGTGAAAAGCTTTGCGGCTGAGGCGCGCGAGAGCGAGCGTTACGACCGTTCGCTCGCGAGCTACGCGAAGGCGGCGGTGAAATCCAACACGTCGCTGGTGCTGCTCAACGTGATGCAGGGCCTCGTGATGAATATCGGCCTGCTCGGAATGGTGCTCGCAGCCGGCTGGCTGGCGACGGGCGGCACGATGGGGCCGGGGGATGTCACCGCGGTCATCCTCATCATGCTCAATCTCTACGCGCCTCTGAACATCCTTGGCTTTGCCTATCGCGAGATCAAACAGAGCTCGATCGATATGGAGAAGATGTTCGCGCTGCTGGACGAAGATCCCGACGTCGCGGACTTGCCGGGCGCCAAGCCACTGGTCGCCTCGCGAGGCGAGGTGCATTTCGATTCCGTGAGCTTTGCGCACGAAGGGCGCGATCGTGGCCTTGACGCCGTATCGTTCACGGCGCGCGCGGGTGAAACCACCGCCGTGGTTGGGCCGAGCGGGGCGGGCAAGTCGACCGTGCTGAAGTTGCTCTATCGTTTTTATGATCCCGACACCGGGCGCGTGCTGATCGATGGACAGGACCTGAAGGACGTCACGCAGTTCAGCTTGCGCAATGTGCTGGGGCTGGTGCCGCAGGATGTCGTGCTCTTTAACGACACCATCCGCTACAATATCAGCTATGGCCGCCCCGATGCGACGCAAGCCGAACTCGATGAAGCCGTGCGCCGCGCGCAATTGCAGGACTTTATCGCGAACTTGCCGCAAGGCTGGGATACGCGCGTGGGTGAGCGCGGGTTGAAGCTTTCGGGCGGCGAGAAGCAGCGCGTCGGGATCGCGCGGGTGATCTTAAAGAATCCGAAGATTCTGATCCTCGACGAAGCGACCTCATCGCTCGACAGCGCGACAGAAGCGGAAGTTCAAGATGCGCTCGCGGAAGCCTCCAAGGGCCGCACCACGATCGTCGTCGCGCACCGGCTTTCCACGATCGCCGACGCGCAGCAGATCATCGTGCTCGAAGATGGGCGCGTGGTGGAGCATGGCTCGCATGCCAGCTTGATTGCGCGCGATGGGCTCTATGCGAGCTTGTGGCGGCGCCAGGCGGAAGAGCCGCCAGAGGCGATTGCAGCGGCTGAGTGAGCGCTTGTGAGCGCGTCTTTGTGGCAAGCTTTGTCTAAGCGCCAAATCGGCAAAGCAAGACACCACTTTCCCTTGATAATGCGCTGAAAACTCAGCTGGGGTTCACCGCCACAACCCCATCTTCCATGTCAACGAGACGCCTCACATTGGTCTCGGTTGGAAGGAGAATTTCTGATGAAACGCTTTGCTCTGGCTGCCGCCGCCGCGCTCACTCTGGCCGGCCCGCTCGCAAGCACCGCCGCTTACGCCGACCCTCCGGGCCGTCACGACAATCGCGGTCAGGATCAAAACCGTCGCGGCGATAATGACCGCAATGATCGCGGCGATCGCAACGACAACAATCGCTGGAACGATAACCGCAATGATAATCGCCGCAGCGACAATCGTTGGGATGATCGCCGCAACAATGGCTACACGATGAACGGCCAATGGCATTATGGTCCGCCGCCGGCCGCGTATCAAAATCGCGCGCAAGTGGGATACCGCGCATGGCGCCGTGGCGATCGCTTGCCCGCCTACTACCAGCACCAGTATCGCCAGGTCGATTATCGCCGTGCGCATCTGCGCGCCCCGCCGCGCGGCTACCATTATGTGCAAGACGACCGCGGCCAAACTCTGCTGGTCGGCATAGCCACCGGCGCCATCCTGAGCATCCTGCTCAGCGGCAACTAAACTAACCTCAAGGCTCCTTGTGAGCGCCCCGGACATCTCGTCCGGGGCGTTTGCACATTTGGAACACGGAGGCGCGTGCGGACATTCCCCTCGCACATGTTGGATTGTTTGATCATCGGCGGCGGCCCAGCCGGGCTGACCGCCGCGACTTATCTCGGCCGATTTCGCCGCAAGGTGCTCATCGTCGATGGCGGCGCGAGCCGCATGAAGCGCATTCCGCTCACGCGCAACGCGCCGGGCTTTCCCGATGGCGTCACGGGCGCGGCGCTCTATGCGCGCATGCTGGATCAAGCGCTGACGTATGGCGCGGCGATCAAGGAAGGCATGGTCGAAGGCATCGCGCCGATCGAGGGCGGCTTTGCGGTCGCGGGCAGCGCGGGTGCGTTTGAAGCGCGCACGATTTTGCTCGCGACCGGCTCGGTGCTTGTCGAGCCTGCGATCAGCGGATTGGAAGAGGGCGTGCAGGCCGGGATCATTCGCTATTGCCCGATCTGCGATGGCTTGGAGACGCGCGGCCGCTCCGTGGCCGTGCTCGGCAACGATCCCGCGGCGATCGAGGAAGCGCGCTTCATTCGCACCTTCACCGATCGCGTCACGTTTTTGTGGACGAGCGAAGCGGCGCCCAGTTTCAACGAAGTCGCGCATGCGCGGCGCGAAGGCATCGATATCGCGGAGACCTCGGTCCGTGACATTCGCTTGGGCGATGACGGCGTCGCAGTGGCTTTCGCCGACGGCACGTCGGAGCGCTTCGACATGCTCTATCCCGCGCTTGGTTGCGCGCCGCAAAGCGGGCTGCTCGCCATGCTCGGGGCCAAACTCTCGGAGGATTGCGGCGTGTTGACCGATAAGCATCAACGCACCGAGATCGCGGGCGTCTATGCGGCGGGCGATGTGCTGGAGGGGCTCGACCAAATCGCCAGCGCCTGCGGACAAGCCGCCATCGCCGCCGTCACCATCCACAATGATTTGCGCGGGAAGTCCGAGCTAAGCTCTTGAAAAGATGGCTCCTCGGGTAGGATTCGAACCTACGACCAACCGGTTAACAGCCGGTTGCTCTACCACTGAGCTACCGAGGAACAGCCCCTTGCGAGGCGAGGGCTCTCTATCAAGTTCGGCGCCACGGGGAAAGGCCCGCCGCGCACTCGCCTGATCGCCCTTGGAAAACAGGCCCCCAAAGGAAAGCGAGCGGGTCTTTCGACCCGCTCGAAGGCGTTGGGTATGGTGGGGTGTCTCCAAGGGAAGACAAGGTGAATATGCCCCTAACCGGTAAACGCCCGGTTAACGGCAACGAAAAGTTCACCAGGCTTTCTGAAAGCTTGCCGATTCACTTGGGCTTGCGCTTGGCGGCGGCGTCGGGGTCGTCGTGCTCGCCGGAGCGATCCTCCGCCGCGTGATCTTGGCCATAGGAGCCGCCGCCGAAGCCGCTCTTGTCTTGCTCGGCCTTGCCAACGCCCGCGCCGCGCTGGCGGTCGCCTGAGCCATAGCGCGCGTCTGAGCCTTGCTGGCCGGGTTCTTTGGCATCGGGTGATTTGTCGGCCATCGTTTGCGATCCTTGTTCAGGAATCCAACGCGGCGCCGTTTCCACCGTTCCCCGGCCAGCGTGCGTGAGCACGCGCTTGAGCCGGGGTCCATCGTGCGGGTTGATGGATGGACCCCGGATCGCCTGCGGCGTCCGGGGAGCGGTGGTTGGAGCGACGCGGCCTGCGCGATAAAGTGCCTGTATCGGAGCGCGCACAATGCAGGCCAAATCGCTAACGCCGATCCTCAATGTGTCGAACATCCAAGAGAGCTTCGCCTGGTTTGAAAAGCTGGGCTGGACGAAGGGTTGGGACTGGGGAAGTCCGCCGACCTTTGGCTGCGTCTGCTCTGGCGCGTGCGAGATTTTCCTGTGCGTGAACGGACAAGGCGGGCGCGGCAGAAGCGCGCTCGCCACCACGGCCGGCGACAATGATGCCGCCGACAAGGGCGTGTGGATGTCGATATGGGTGGATGATGTCGACGCTGTGCATGCGCGCTGCTTGGCCGAAGGGCTCGACGTGACGATGACGCCGGTGGATGAGCCTTGGGGCGTGCGCGAGATGCATGTGCGCCATCCGGATGGACACGTGTTTCGGATTAGCCGTGGGTTGGGTGAGGATTGACGGCGTCGACCGAACTGCGAGGAGGCGGCACGCCTTTTGCTCAGGACTCACGAATCGACGGAGACAGCGGGAAAATGGTTCTCGAAACGGTATTGATGGGTGCAGCGGCCTCCGCCGTTGGTGGGCTTACGAAGGATGCAGCCCTAGCTGCGCTGAAATTTCTTACCCAAAAGCGTCCAGACGTTGTGAGGCGTGTCGAGGGTGCCGCGACCCCTGACGATCTTCGCCGGGAGCTTGTTGGCGCAATCGAAATTGCCGCTGCAGATGGGCGTGTGGCGATCAGTGGCGTGTTTGTTCAAGCGCTTCGCTCAGCAATGTTCGACCATCAACATGGTGTTGTGCAGATTGGCGGAACGACCATCCAAGCGCCGGTTCTGACAACCGGTGGCGGCAAGGGCGCAACGGGAAAGACCATTATCGAGGGTGGCACAGTACTCCGCTCCAATGGCACCGAAGTTCAAATCGGACGAGGCGCATCGATCGTAATAACCGGTGGCGCTTCGATGAAGCAAACCTAGTGGGATCACTTATCGACTTTGGGCCGAACTGGCCGGAGACTTCGCGCTCCAAGCTAGCCGCCGGCCTCAAGCGACGCCCAGTTTCCCCCGCTCGCCCTCGCGGGGCGCTGCGAGTTCTTCCGGGGTCATGAATTCGGCGAGGGTCGGCCGCTTCGTAGAACGGGCGAATTTCCACCACGCTCTTGCCCGGCATCGCATCATTGGGCGCGCGCTTTACCCAGGCGAGGGCCTCGTCCATGTCCTTGACCTCCCAGATCGAAAAGCCCGCGATCAGCTCCTTGGTCTCGGCGAACGGGCCGTCGAACACGGTGCGGTCCGCGCCTTCGAAAACGATGCGCTTGGCGTCGGCGGTGTTCTTGAGGCCGGCGGCGGCCACGAACACGCCGGCTTGGACCAGCTCTTCGGTGAAGCGGTTCATCGCCGCGAACGCTTCCAATTGCTCGGGCGTCGGAGGGCCGTCCATGGCGCTGTCTTCACTGGCTTTGTGGAACACCATCACGCGCATCGTCTGCCTCCTGGTTTGAGCGGCCATCTTGGCTCTCAATAGGACGACGAACGAGCTTGCCGGGAATCGACATCGTCCAGCAAATTTTCTTGGGAGACTGGAGGCCTCGCCCAGAATCGAACTGGGGTACGCGGATTTGCAGTCCGCTGCGTGACCACTCCGCCACGAGGCCTTCGGCGGTCGATCTAATGGTCCGGGGCCCTCGGTGCAACTGCGGGCGGGGTGACCGGCGCCCTGGACGGGGTTCCAAGGCCTGTTCACTGCCCCCGCGACCACGATGCGCTTGCGCGGGCCGGCTTGGACGGGCTATCGCCGGGCGGACGGCAGAAGGCTCAACCGATGGATTATGCGCGCGCGCGCACCTTTATGGTCGAATCGCAGGTGCGTCCGGCGGACGTGACGGATGCGCGGATCGTTCACGCCATGCGCACTTTGCCGCGCGAGCGCTTCGTGCCGGCGAACAAGCGCGCTTTGGCTTATGGCGATCTCGAGGTCGATGTCGCGCCGGGGCGGGTGCTGCTGCGGCCGCGCGATCTGGCCAAACTGATTCAGTCGCTTGCGCCGAAGCCGACGGACCGCGCGCTCGAGATTGCGGGCGCGACGGCTTATGGCGCGGCGGTGCTGGCGGCTTGCTGCAGCGAAGCGTTCTCGCTCGATCCCGATCCCAATCTTTCTTTCGCAGCGCGCGCTGCTTTGGAATCGGCGGGCGTCACGCGCGTGAGCACGGTTTCGACGCCGGCTGTCGAAGGCTGGGCGGACGCTGCGCCTTACGATGTGATCTTGCTCAATGGCGGCGCGGAAATCGTGCCGCAAGCTTGGCTGGATCAATTGGCGCCAGGCGGACGCCTCGGCGTGATCGTGCGCCAAGGCGCAGCAGGCGCCGCGCGGATTTATACGCGCTCCGGAACAATCACCGCGTACCGTGTCGCATTTGATGCAGCGCCGCCTGTCGCGCCGGGCCTCACGCGCGCGCCGGGCTTCAGTTTCTAAAGCCAGCGCAACGCAAATTAAGACTCCGTTTAGACGGCCGCACCACTTTGCTGGGGAGGGGTACGGGCGATTCTGTCTGACGAGTGGACGTGAATCGGTTGGGCGCCTAACCTTTGACACAAGCGATTCTGTTTTCGCTGCGAGGCTTTGCGATGGCGCTCCAAGATCCCCAGGCCGAACCTTCCATGGAAGAGATTCTGGCGTCGATCCGCCGGATCATTTCCGAAGAAGAACAAGCCCCCGCCGAAGAGGTGCTCGATCTCACGCAACAGGCCGTGACGGCGCCTGAACCGACCGAAGACGATATCGTGTTCGAGACCGAGGAAGCGCCGCCCGCGCCGGAGCCGGTGTACGAAGCGCCTCGTGCTGCGGCCCCTGCGCCGACACCGGCGCCGCGCGCACCGGCGCCGGTGCATCATGTCGCCGCGGCGACGGACGATGACATCATCTCCTCGCCGGCGGTTTCCGCCGCTGCTGGCTCACTGTCGCGCCTCGCGGGCTCGCTCCGCATCGCCGACATCCACAATCAGACCATCGAGGGTGTGGTCCGCGAACTCCTGAAGCCCATGCTGAAGGATTGGCTGGACCACAACCTCCCGGCCATCGTGGAAGCGCGGGTCGAGGCCGAGCTTGAGCGGATCGCGCGCCTGGCGCGCTAAGTCGCGCGCGGCGGTTAGGGCTGCTATAGGGCTCGGCTCAGCGACCGAGAGCCCTTTTTCCACATGATCGAGACCACTTTCGACCCGAAATCCGTCGAGCCGCGCTGGAGCGAGGCTTGGGAGCAATCGGGCGCGTTCCAGCCCAAGAAAGACGCCAAGGCCGAGGCGTTCTGCATTGTCATCCCGCCGCCGAACGTGACGGGATCGCTGCATATCGGCCATGCGCTCAACAACACTTTGCAAGACGTGCTGGCGCGCTTCGAGCGGCTGCGCGGCAAGTCGGTGCTGTGGCAGCCCGGCATGGATCACGCCGGCATCGCGACGCAGATGGTGGTGGAGCGCCAGCTCGCTGCCGAAGGCAATCAGGATCGCCGTGCGCTTGGGCGTGAGGCGTTTTTGGAACGCGTCTGGGAATGGAAGGCGCAATCGGGCGGGCGTATTCTGGAGCAGCTGCGGCGGCTCGGCGCGTCCTGCGATTGGTCGCGCGAGCGCTTCACGTTGGACGAAGGGCTCAGCGCCGCGGTGCGCAAGGTGTTCGTGCAACTGCACAAGGACGGCCTCATCTACAAGGACAAGCGTCTTGTGAATTGGGACCCGCATTTCGAAACCGCGATCTCCGATCTTGAAGTGGTGTCGAAGGACGTCGCCGGCACGATGTGGAAGATTGCGTATCCGCTTGAAGATAGCAGCGGCGAGATCGTGGTAGCGACGACGCGGCCGGAGACGGTGCTGGGCGATGTTGCTGTTGCGGTGAACCCGAAGGACGAGCGCTATCAAGGGCTGATCGGCAAGCGCGTGCGCTTGCCGCTGACGGATCGGCTGATCCCGATCGTCGCGGATGATTACGCCGATCCAGAAGCGGGCACCGGCGCGGTGAAGATCACGCCGGCGCACGACTTTAACGATTTCAAGGTCGCGAAGCGGCACGACCTGCCGATGATCAATATCTTCACCAGCCGCGCGGCGTTGAACGAGAGCGTGCCGCAAGAATTTCGAGGCATGGATCGCTTCATCGCGCGCGATGCGGTGTTGAAGCGCCTGGAAGATGAGGGCCTGCGGCGCGGGGAAGATGCGATCCGCCATAGTGAGCCGCATGGCGATCGTTCGGGCGTGGTGGTTGAGCCTTGGCTGACGGATCAGTGGTATGTCGATGCGCCGAAGCTGGCGGTGAGCGCGATCGCCGCCGTCGAGCAGGGCGACACCGCGTTCATCCCGAAGAATTGGGAAAAGACCTATTTCGAATGGATGCGCAATATCGAGCCCTGGTGCGTGTCGCGCCAGCTCTGGTGGGGCCATCGCATTCCGGCTTGGTATGGGCCTGATGGCGCGATTTTCGTCGAGGAAGACGAAGCCGCCGCCAATGCCGCCGCGCGCAAGAAATATGGCGCTGAAGCGGAGCTGCGTCAGGACGAAGACGTTCTCGACACCTGGTTCTCCTCCGCGCTCTGGCCCTTCTCCACGCTTGGATGGCCGGAGAAGACGCCCGAACTGAAGCGCTTTTATCCCACCGCCACGCTCGTCACCGCGCATGACATCATTTTCTTCTGGGTCGCGCGCATGATGATGATGGGGCTGCACTTCATGAAGGAAGTGCCGTTCCGCGAAGTTTATATCCACGCTTTGGTGCGCGACGCGTCGGGCGCGAAGATGTCGAAGTCCAAGGGCAACGTGCTCGATCCCTTGGATCTGGTGGACAAATACGGCGCCGATGCGCTCCGGTTCACGCTCGCCGCGATGGCGGCGCAGGGGCGCGACATTAAGCTTAGCGAACAACGCATCGAGAGTTCGCGCAATTTCGGCACCAAGCTTTGGAACGCGGCGCGCTTTTGTCAGATGAACGAATGCGCGGTGTGGGATGAGTTCGATCCCGCGAGCCCGAAGGAAAAGATCAATCGCTGGATCATCGGCGAGACGGCCAAGACGGTCGCGAAGGTGACCGAAGAGCTGGAGGCGCGGCGTTTCAATGAAGCGGCGGCGACGCTCTATCGCTTCGTGTGGAATGTGTTCTGCGATTGGTATCTGGAATTCATCAAGCCGATGCTGAGCGGTGAGGACGAAGCGGCGAAGTCCGAAACGCGCCGCACGGCGGCGTGGACGCTCGATCAAATCTTGACTCTGCTTCACCCCTTCATGCCGTTCATCACGGAAGAATTGTGGGCGCGCCTCGGGGAATTCGGCCAGAAGCGCGATGGGATGCTGATCACCTCGCCTTGGCCGAAAGTGCCGCTGTCGTTGGTCGATGCGGAGGCCGAGGGCGAGATTGAATGGATGGTGCGGCTGATCGCGGAAACGCGCTCGACGCGCTCGGAGCTTAATGTGCCGCCGGCCGCAAAAATTCCGCTGCTGCTGATTGGCGCGGATCAAGCGACGGAGGTGCGGCTTGAGCGCTACCAAAACCTGATCGATCGGATGGGGCGCCTCGAATATTCCACCAGCGCCGAAGCGCCGCCGCCGGGCTCGGTGACGTTCGTGCTCGATGGCGCGACGGTGGCGCTGCCGCTGGAAGGCATTGTCGATTTCGCCGCGGAGACCGAGCGGCTGAAGAAAGACGTCGCCAAGCTCGACGCGGAAATTTCCAAGACCGAAGCCAAGCTCGCGAACGCGGACTTCATCGCGCGTGCGCCGGAAGAAGTGGTCGAGGAGCAGCGCGAGCGCTTGGACGAAGCCAAGTCCACACGCGCGAAACTCGATGCGGCGCGTGAGCGCTTGGCGGCGGCGCAATAGTGCGCCTCTTCGTCACCGGCGCCTCGGGCTTCGTGGGTGGCGCGGCGACGAAGACACTGATTGCGAGCGGGCATCCGGTACGCGCGATGTCGCGCTCGGAAAAGTCGGACGCGGCGCTGCGTGGTTTGGGCGCCGAGCCGGTGCGGTGCGATCTGGAGAATATCGCGGCATCGCATATCGGCGACGCGGAGGTGGTCCTGCATTGCGCCGCGTTCGTGGAGCAATGGGGTCCGCGCGATGCGTGGCGCAAGTTTAACGTCGAAGGCACGGCCAAGACGTTGAAGGCGGCGCGCGAGGCGGGCGTGCGGCGTTTCATCCATATTGGTACGGAAGCGGCGCTGTTTCACGGACAGCATCTGCGCGGTGTGGATGAGACCTACCCCCTCGCGCCCAATTCGCCCTATCCATACTCGGCGACGAAAGCGCAGGCTGAAGCGCTGGTGCGCGCCGCGAACCGGACCGCCGGCGCCCCGCCGGCCAACATTGATGCCGGCGAGGGCGCCGGCGGTCCGTTTGAGACCATCGTGCTTAGGCCGCGCTTCATCTGGGGGCCAGGCGACACCACGCTGTTGCCGGTGATCGAGGCATTGGCGCGGGCGGGGAAATTTCTCTGGGTCGATGGTGGGCGCTGCAAAACATCGACCACACATATCGACAATCTCGTCCACGCCATCGAACTCGCTCTGACGCAAGGCCGCGCCGGAGAGGCGTATTTCATTCTGGACGACGGCGTGCGGCCGATGCGCGAAATGATCGCCGGCTTGGCCGCATCGCGCGGAGTGGCGCTGCCGGATAAGTCCGTGCCGGCATGGGTGGCGGATGCGTTGGGCGCGGCGTGCGAGGCCGCGTGGCGTGCGTTGCCGCTCAAGGGCGCGCCGCCGCTGACGCGCTTCTCCGCGATGATCTTGTCGCGCGATGCGGTGTTGAACGACGCCAAGGCGCGGGCGGAGATGGGGTATCGGCCGGTGATTTCGGTCGAGGATGGCATGGGGGCGCTCGCTTTGGGCTGAGCCCGCGCAGCCTAAGCCGTTGCAATCAGGGCCCCGCTTGCTCATGTTCCCGCCGCCAACAGGACGGAGCGCCATGAGCCGCTGGGATAAATCCAAACTGCCTTCCCGCCATTCGACGATGGGGCCGGAGCGCGCGCCGCACCGCTCGTATCTTTACGCGATGGGGCTCGGCACGCGCGAGATCGAGCAGCCGTTCGTGGGCGTGGCTTCGTGTTGGAATGAAGCGGCGCCCTGCAACACGGCTTTGATGCGTCAGGCGCACGCAGTTTCCGCTGGCGTGAAAGCGGCGGGCGCCACGCCGCGTGAGTTTTGCACCATCACCGTCACCGACGGCATTGCGATGGGCCATGAGGGCATGCGCTCTTCGCTCGTCTCGCGCGAAGTGATCGCCGACAGCGTGGAGCTCACGATACGCGGCCATTCTTATGACGCGTTGGTTGGCGTCGCAGGCTGCGATAAGAGCTTGCCGGGCATGATGATGGCGATGCTGCGGCTCAATGTGCCGAGCGTCTTTCTCTATGGCGGCTCGATCCTGCCCGGCGTGTGGCGTGGCAAGGAAGTCAATGTGCGCGACATGTTCGAGGGCGTCGGCGCGCACGCGGCGGGCAATATGTCGCTCGAAGATTTGTGCGATCTGGAGAAGCACGCATGCCCGGGCGATGGCGCGTGCGGCGGGCAATACACGGCCAACACCATGGCGTGCGTGAGCGAAGCGATTGGCCTTGCGCTGCCGCTCTCGGCGGCGCTGCCGGCGGTTTATGAATCGCGCGACGCTTACGCCGAGGCCAGCGGGCGCGCGGTGGTCAATCTGATCGAGAAAAACATTCGCCCGCGCGATATCTGCACGCGCGAAGCGTTCGAGAATGCGGCGATCGTGGTGGCCGCGACCGGCGGCTCGACCAATGGCGGGCTGCACTTGCCCGCGATGGCGCATGAGGCGGGCGTGTCGTTCACGCTTGAGGATATGGCGCGCGTGTTCAAGAAAACGCCGTGGTTGGTCGATCTGCAACCGGGCGGGAAATATGTGGCGAAGCACATGGGCGAAGCGGGCGGCATGCCGGCTTTGCTGCGTGTTCTGCTCGATGCGGGGCTGCTGCATGGCGACGTGATGACCGTCACCGGCAAGACGATGCGCGAAAATCTCGAAGGCGTCGTGCTGCGCAAGGATCAAGACGTGATCCGGCCAATCGATAAGCCGCTGTCGACGGACGGTGGCGTCGTGGGGCTGTGGGGTTCGCTCGCGCCTGAAGGCGCCATCGTAAAGATCGCGGGGCTGAAGAATATTGCGTTTCGTGGGCCGGCGCGCGTGTTCGATGGCGAGCAGGCGTGCTTCGATGCGGTGACGCATGAGCAATACAAGGAAGGCGAAGTGTTGGTGATCCGCTACGAAGGTCCGCGTGGCGGGCCGGGTATGCGCGAGATGCTTTCCACCACGGCGGCGCTTTACGGCCAAGGCATGGGCGACAAAGTCGCGCTGATCACGGATGGGCGCTTCTCTGGCGCGACGCGCGGGTTCTGCATTGGCCATGTGGGGCCGGAAGCGCAGCTGGGCGGGCCGATCGCGCTCATCAAGGATGGCGATATCATCGCGATCGACGCGGCTACGGGCCGGATCGATCTCGAAGTCAGCGAGGCAGAACTCGCCGAGCGCAGGAAAGCCTGGGCGCCGCGCAAGACGAATTACAATTCGGGCGCGCTCTACAAATACGCGCAAGGCGTCGGCCCCGCGCATCTGGGGGCGGTGACGCATCCGGGCGCGGCGGCGGAAACGCATGTCTATGCGGATATTTGACCGTGACTGATCAACCCGCCTCGGAAGCCGCCGATCTCGTCGCCTTGGATGATGCTGGCTTTCAGCGGCTGTACGACACGCGCATCGGGCCGGCATTTGCAAGCCATGAAGCGGCGCGTGTGGCCGGCGTGGATAAATTCCGCAGCCGCATGATCATCGGGTTTCCGGCGAGCTTGATCCTCGGCGCGCTGGCGATGCTGCAGTTCGACAATACGGGCGTGGGGTTCGCGGCTGCTGTTGTTGGGTTCGTGATCACGGGTATCTACGCTTACGCGCCGCTGAGCGTGGTGAAAGGGCAGGTGAAGCTTGCCTCGCTCACCGCGCTTGCGGAAGCGATGGGCGTGACGTTCACGCTCGCGGCGTTCGCACCGCCGGCGTTCGCGCGCTACCGCGAGTTGGGATTGTTGCCGGGGCATGATCGCTCGAAATTCGAGGATTTGTTTCAGGGCAATTACAAGCGCGCGGCGTTCGATCTTTATGAAGCGCATCTCGAACAACGCCACACCGACAGCAAGGGCCGCACGACTTGGACGACCGCGTTTCGCGGGCAAATCGTCAGGCTCGGCTTTCCGCGCAAATTTCTGGGCGTCACCATCGTGCGGCGGGATGCGGGGATTTTGAACGTCTTTGGCGGCGGGAAGAATCTGGAGCGCGTGGGTCTGGAAGATCCGGTGTTTGAGAAGGCGTTTGAAGTGTTTGGCACCGATCAGGTGGAGGCGCGGTATCTGCTGCATCCGGTGTTTATGCAACGGCTGGTCGATCTGGAGACGGCGCTGAAGGGCAAGAAGCTGCGTTGCGCGTTCGAGCAGGGCGACCTGCTGATTGCGATCGAAGGCGGCAATCTGTTTGAACCGGGCGATATGTTCAAGCCGCTCGCCGATCCTGCTCGTGCGCGCAAGATCGTCGATGACATCGCGGGCGTGCTGCGCGTGATGGATAGCGTGCTGACGGCGCAGGCGGCGCGGGGGTGAGCTCCCATGCTCGCCCTTGATGGGCGAGCTGTCGGCGCGTAGCGACGACTGAGTGGGTGATGGCGCCGTGCCTGCAGGAATAGAGCTGTCACCCACTCCGGCCGCGCGCTTCCGCCTTCGCTAAAGCTACGGCGGACAAGTCGCGCGCGTCCACCTCGCCCAACAAGGGCGAGGATGAGGGCGGCTAGCGCGCGGTGAGATCGACTAAGCCGCCGCGCCCGGCTTCATCGCCAATCGCGAGCCAAAGGCCGTCGGCGCTCCAGGCGAGTGCGCTGACGGGGCCTTCGCCGGGTTCGTCGAGAGGGATGTCGATCTGATCGGCGAGACGCACGGCGTGCGCGGCGCCGTCGCTGTAGCCGATGGCGACGATTTCTTCGGTGGGATGAAATGCGACCGCGGTGACGAGCGCTTCGCGGCGTCCGAGCAGCAGCGGTGTTTTGCCTTGCGGGCCGAGTTTGCCGACGAAGGGCCACACCACCGCGCAATCGGCGCCGCTGGTGGCGAGCCAGCGGCCGCGTTTGTCCCAGGAGAGAAAGCGCGATTTGGCGGCGTAACCGCTCATGCGCAGATCGAGTTTCTCCGGCATGCGCCAGCCGTGGAGTTCGCTTTCCTGCATGGCGGAGACGACATAGTCCGCGTCCGGTGAGAGCGTAACATTGAGGTGGGAGCCCGCCCATGCGAGCGCGACGCCCTTATCATCCGCCATCAGCACATAGCGCAGCGTGACGCCGCCATAATGGCTGACCGCAAGGCGGCGGCCCTTGGCGTCGAGCGCGAGGCCGCCGATGGTTGAGGCGTGCGCGAAGCGATGCAGCTCCGCGCCATTCTTGAACACGATGGCGTTCTTGCCGACGCCCGCGACGATCACGCCGGACGTGGCGTTCGTCGCGATGTTGTCGACCCATTTGCCGCGAAAATCGGCGATGGGTTCGACGCTGCCGTCTTGCGTGATTGCATTGAGCTTGCCGTCATCGCCGCCGGTGACGAGACGTTTGCCATCGGGATGCAGCGCGGCGCTGAGGATTGCGCCGTCATGCGCTTCGATGCGGACCGCCGGCTTCCAGCCGGCATCTTTCTGGCCGGCTGGAAGCCGGCGGTCCGACACGAGCACGGCGCCGTCGCCAAGCGTGAAAAGCGCTTGATCGCCGATCCAATGCACGCCTGTCGCGGGTGCGCCGATGGCGAGGCGGCGGCCTTGGGAATAGACGAGGACGTCGCTCACGCCGCGCAGGCCAGGAACGCGGCTTCGATTTCGGCGCGGTCGAGATCGCGGCCGATGAAGACGAGGCGCGAGGTGCGCTGCTCCCCTTCCTTCCAGTCGCGCTGCGTGTCGCCTTCGAGGATCATGTGGACGCCTTGGATGACGAAGCGTTTCGGCTCATCCGGGAACGCGATGATGCCCTTGAGGCGGAGAATGTCGGGGCCGCGCGCCTGGGTGAAATCGTTGAGCCAGGGCAGCAGCTTGCCAGGATCGATCAGCTTGTCGGTGGAGAGCGAGACGCTGGCGATGCCGGAAGCAGCGACATGATCTTCGTGATCATGGTGATGATGATGGTCGTGGCCGTGGTGATCGCGATCATGGTCGTGATCATGATGCGCACAGGCGTCGTCGCAATCGTGATCGGGCAGGAAATGCGGGTCGATATCGGTGACGCGGTCGAGATCGAAGGCGCCTTGATCCAAAATCTTATCGAGCGCGATGGCGGAGCGCTCGGTCTTGTGGATGCGCGCCGTGGGATTGATGGCGCGGATGCGGCGTTCCAGCGCGCTCATGTCGTCGGCGCTCACGAGATCGGCCTTGTTGAGCAGGATGACGTCCGCGAAGGCGATCTGCTCGACAGCTTCGGGTGAATCTTCGAGACGCAGCGGCAGATGCTTTGCGTCAGCGACCGTCACGATGGCGTCGAGGCGTGTCTTGGCGCGCACATCGGAATCGACGAAAAAGGTCTGCGCAACCGGCGCCGGTTTGGCGAGGCCGGTGGTCTCAACCAGGATCGCGTCGAAGCGGCCTTTGCGCTTCATCAGGCCTTCGATGACGCGGATCAAATCGCCGCGCACCGTGCAGCACACGCAGCCATTGTTCATCTCGAACACTTCTTCGTCGGCGTCGACGATGAGATCATTGTCGATGCCGATTTCGCCGAACTCATTGACGATGACGGCGAAGCGCTTGCCGTGCTGCTCAGTCAAAATGCGGTTCAGGAGGGTGGTCTTGCCGGCGCCGAGATAGCCGGTGAGGACGGTGACGGGGACAGGTTCGCTCATGGCGGCATAGATAGTCATTCCGGCGCGCTTCGCCAGCGTCTATAAGGGGCCAAAAGCGGAGGAAAGCATGGCGCGAGCCAAGTCCGTGGCGCGGTGGGGCGGGGTTGTGCTCATCGTTGTGCTCGTGCTCCTCGGGGCTGGCGCCGGCGCGGTCTATTATTTGGTGTCGCGGCTCGATATGCGCGCGGAGATCGAGCGGGCGGTCGAGCAGGCCACGGGCCGTGACCTCACCATCGCCGGGTCGGTCGGCGTCAGCTTTTATCCGGTGCTGGGGCTTGAGGCGCATGACGCTTCGCTCGCCAATGTGGAAGGCGGACGCGCGGACGCGCTCGCGGCGATGGACGCGATCAAGATAGGCGTGGAGATCGTGCCGCTGTTCCAGCGCAATGTCGTCGTGCGGCAATTGGTGCTGGAGCATCCGCGCATCGCGCTTGAGATTGATACAGAGGGCCGCACCAATTGGGTGCTTCGCCCAGCCGCCGCGCCCGCCCCGCCAAGCGCGCCGCGACCGGACGTCACGCCGAACAGATTCAGTCTGCGCGTGGTCGCGATTCATGATGGCGAAGTGAGCTTCTACGATGCGCGGCGCGGCATGGGCTGGGCAGTGCGCGACGCGGATTTGGACACCGCGCTCACCAGTCTCGATGAACCGCTGCGGCTCCGGGGCAGTGTCGCTTATCACGATCAGCCGATCACGCTGGATATCGGTATCGCCGATCCGCGCGGTGCGTTTTCAGGCAGCGGCACGCCGCTGACCGTGAGTGTCGAGAGCGCATTGCTGAATGCCGCGTTCGAGGGCAACAGCGTCTTCTCCTCCGCCGAGATGACGGGCCAGGCGCGCGCATCCGGGCCGAGCTTGCGCAATTTCGCGGCGTGGGCGGGCTCCCCGATCAGCGGCGGCGTGGGGCTGGAGCGCTTTGCGGTGTCGGGCATCGTGACTTTGGGCGGCGGGCGTTTTGCCTTCAACGATGCGGGCTTTACGCTCGATCAAATCCGCGGGCGGGGCGATTTTGAGATTATGCAGCGCCACGGCAAGCCCTATGTCAGCGGGCGGCTCGAACTCTTCGACTTCGACTTAAACCCCTATCTTACGGGCGTCGCGCCGCCGCAGGATGCGCTTGAACCGGGCGGCGCCAATGCGCCAGCCGGTGCGGCGGGCGAAGCGCAGACGCGCGCGGAGATCGCGACGGTGGAAGCGGCGCCGCGCACGGTCGACATCACCGAAGCGCCGCGCGAAACGCCGCTGGATCTTTCGGGGCTCCGCTCGATCAATGCGGACTTGGAGATCACCACGGCGAAGTTTCTGTTTCAGCACATGCAGATCGATCATGCCCTGATCAGCCTTGTGCTGAACGACGGTTATCTCGCCTCCACCTTGCATGAGCTCAATCTCTATGGCGGCACGGGCCATGGGCGGATCGAACTCGATGCGCGCGAGGACGTGCTGAAGGCCGAGCAGGATATCGCGCTGCAGGGCGTGGATGCGGCGCGCTTTCTCACGGATGCGGCCAATGTCTCGAATATTGAAGGCACGGCGGAGCTGACGTTTCGCCTGAGCACGCAAGGGCGCAGCCAGAGTGAATTGATCGCCGGCGCGGACGGTACGGCGCATTTGGAGGTGGTGACGGGCGCGCTGCGCGGCGTCGATCTCGGCGGCGTGGCGCGCACGATCCGCAATGCGTTGAGCGGGGACCTCATTGCGCCGCAGGCGCGGACGCCCTTCCAAGGCTTCAGCGCGACGTTCACGATAGGCGATGGCGTTCTGGCGAGCCGCAATCTCAGCTTCAACACGCCTGACCTCACTATGCCG
Organism: Terricaulis sp.; assembly: GCA_037200505.1. GTDB lineage: Bacteria > Pseudomonadota > Alphaproteobacteria > Caulobacterales > Aquidulcibacteraceae > Vitreimonas. Next base: position 298,750 of record JBBCFZ010000009.1, read on the forward strand.
GGTATCGGCGTGATTGACCTTCCGGCGCGGCGGCTTGATGTGCGCCTTGCGCCACGTTCGCCGCGCGGCGGCGGGATCGTGATTCCGTTTGCGGTGACGGGGCCCTTCGGGGATTTCGACTACGCGTCCGATATTCGCGACCGCGCCAAGCGTCAGATTGAAGCGCGCATCGTGCAGGTGCAGGCGGCGGCGCGCTGATGTTGGTTCGGGCGTTCGCGGCGGTGCTGGTTCTGCTGACGGCGGCATGCGCGTCGTCCGATCCGTCCTTGGTGCCGACGGCGCAGGGTCCTCTTCGCGGCGAAGTGCGCGCGGATGGCTCGGTGTTGTTTCGCGGCGTGCCGTTCGCCGCGCCGCCGGTGGGCGATTTGCGCTGGCGCGCGCCAGCGCCGCCCGCCGCTTGGGACGGTGAGCGCGATGCGACGCACGTTGCGCCGGCCTGTGCGCAGAATTCTTATGGTTGGAACGCTGAGGCTGCCGCGTCGGGCAGCGAGGATTGTCTTTATTTGGAAGTGCGCAGACCCGGCGCGAGCGCTGGCGTGCGCTTGCCGGTGATGGTGTGGATCCATGGCGGCAGCAATCGCGCGGGCTCGGGCGCGGGCAAAGTGCTGTCCTCGATGGTGGACCGCGGCATCGTGATGGTGGGCGTACAATATCGGCTTGGCGCGTTCGGGTTTTTGTCGCACGTGGCGCTGAGCGAGGAGCCAGAGACGCATGCGTCCGGCAATTACGGGCTGATGGATCAGATCGCGGCGCTTCGGTGGGTGCAGGAGAACATCGCGGCGTTCGGCGGCGATCCGGACAATGTCACCATCGCGGGCGATTCCGCCGGCGGGCAGGACGTGAATTTGCTGCTCGTGGCGCCGGCGGCGCGCGGATTGTTCGCCAAAGCGATCGCGCAGAGCGGTACGGCGCAGTTTGGCTGGCCGGTGCGGACGCTTGGCGAGAATGAAGCGATTGGCGCACAGCTTGCGGAAGCGATTGGCGCGCGAGGCGACGATCCGCTGATCGCGATGCGCGCGGCGCCGACAGCGCGGATTCTGGCTGCGGACTTGGCGCTCGCTTCGCCGACGCTCACGGATCAGAGCTTCCTCTGGCTGCAAGCGGTGGTGGACGGCGATGTCATCCCCGCGCCGCCGCACGATCTCATGGCGCGCGGCGCATCGGCCGATGCGGCGCTGCTGATCGGCAGCAATGCGCGCGAGCTCGGTTTGCCGGGGGGCGCTGAGGGGGCCGATGCGTTCGCGGCGATGGCGTTTGGCGCCGAGGCCGCGCGGGCGCGCGCTTTGTATTCCGCGCCGAGCGATCCGCGTTTGGGCGATAGGTTGGAGCAGATGGGCACGGATGTGATATTCCGGTGCCCAGCGGCGGAGACGGCGCTGCTGCACACGCGCGCGGGGCGTGCGGCGTATCAGTACGAGTTTGATCATCCGGCTACCGATGGCGGCGTTGTGCGCCACGGCGCGGAGCTTTCCTACGTCTCCGATAATTTGCCGCTCGGCGACACGGATGTGCGCATGCAGGATTACTGGGCCAATTTCGCGAAGACGGGCGATCCGAACGGCGCGGGTTTGCCGGCATGGCCGCGTTTTGACGAAGCCTCGCGCGGCTACATCACGTTCAGCGAAGCCGGCGCCCATGTCGGCGCAAATCTTCGCGGCCCGTTCTGCGCGTTGCTGCCTCGGCTCTAAACCGCTTCGGCGTGTTTGGCCGCTTCGTCCGCGCGCCGGCCGCTGAGTTCGACCATGTGATCGAAGTTCGCCTCAAAGCTCGCGAGCCCTTGCGTGAGTGAGCGCAGCTCCAGGATGAGATCCTGGCGTTCGGCGTGCGGAAGATAAACCTCGACGCGGTCCCAACCCGGCCAGCCGTCGCGGCCGGCAAAGCCCAGGATCTGGCCGTTGCGGCGGGTGATCGCCGAATTGATGCGCGGCGTGCCAGATGAGGGCGTGAGGATGACGAGGCGCTCCACCGGTTCGAGCAGGATCGGGCTGCATTGCGCGAGCGCTTCGCTCATGGCGAGGCGGCCCGCCGCGCGGAACGAGTGCTCGGATGAATCGACCGCGTGATAGGCGCCGTCGATCAGCGCGACGGAGACATCCACCACCGGAAACCCGATCGGGCCTTTCTCCATCGCATCCCGCACGCCTTGCTCGACGGCTGGAATCCATTGGCGCGGCACCGCCCCGCCCGTGATGCGGTCGTGAAACTGGAAGCCTTCGCCGCGCGCGAGCGGCGCGACTTCGATGGTGACATCGCCGAACTGGCCGTGGCCGCCGGTTTGTTTTTTGTGGCGGCCTTTTTGTGTGACGCCTTTGCGGATGGTTTCCTTGTAGGGCGTCGCCGGGCGCGTGCTCGCGACATCGACGCCGAAGCGCGCCTTCAGTCGCTCAAGCACGAGGCGAAGATGCGGCTCGCCTTGGCCGAGCAGCAGGATTTCGTGCATGGCGGGATCATGGAAGACGGTAAGGCCAGGGTCTTCCTCCACCAGTTTTGCGAGTGCGCCGGAGAGGCGCACATCGTCCTTTCTGTCTTTGGTGGCTATGGCGAGTTGATAAACCGGGAAGCGTTGCGCGGGCGTGTGCTTGGGTTTGGCGCCATTGCCGCTCGCGAGCACGTCGCCGGCGGCGACCGGATCGATCTTGCCGATGGCCCCGATATCGCCGAGCGGAAGCGACGCGGTTTTCTTGAACTGGCCGCCTTGCGTGGAGAAGAGCGCGCCGGCGCGGCCGGTAGCGCCGTCGCTCAGCGTGAATTGCGCGCTATCGGTGATGGTGCCGCAGAGCGCGCGTGCGATGGCGAGCTTTCCGGCTTGGCCGGCATGGCTCACCTTCAACACATAAGCGCCGGGGCCATCGAGCCCGACGCGCGCGGCGGCGAGTTCGGGCGTTGGCGCATCATGCCGGAGCGCTTTGAGCAAGCGACGAAGGCCGAAGCCTTGTGTGGCCGCCCCGAGGAAGACTGGAACGATCAGGCCCTCGCGCGTTTCGCGCACAAGATCGGCGAACACAATGTCTTGGCTGGGCGTCACGTCGCTCAGCAATTGCTCCATCAGCGCATCGTCATTGTCGGCGAGCTGTTCGAGCAGATGGAAGTGCGCTTCGGTTTCGCGCTCCTTGAGGTCGGCGGGGATGTTGATGCGTTCGGACGGCGCGCCGGCCTGGTAGACGAAGGCGCGCTCCAGCGCGAGATCGACGAAGCCGGTGATCTGTTCGTCTTTCACGATTGGCAGTTGGCGCGCCACCAGCGGCACGCCGCTCGCGGGCTGCAGGGCTTCCAAGAGATCGCGCACATGGCCGCGCGCTTGGTCGATCTTGTTGATGAAGAGCGCATGGGGAATGGCGAGATCTTCGAGTTCGCGCAAATAGGGTTGCAGCAGAACGGCTTTATCGGGATCGGGATCGGCGACGACGAGCGCGAGATCGATCGCGGGCAGCGCGTAATCGATCTCGGCGCCAAAATCGACCGCGCCGGGCGTGTCGATCAGAACATAATGGTCGCCGAGAAAATCGATCGTGGAGAGCGTGGTTTCGGTCGAGGGGCCGGGCGGGGGAATAGGCCCTGTGTTTCGGTTGGCGGAAATCGCCGCCAGCGCGTGCGCCAAAGTCGTCTTGCCCGACCCGCTGGGGCCAACGAGCGCAATCGCGCGGACGGCTTCAACTTTTCTCGCAGGCATACGCGTCCTCCGTTCGCACGTACGCTAGCCGCGCCGCGCGCTTGGAATGACCCCGCTTAGCGCATGTTTGGCCTATTACGCGCCGCCTGCAAGCGTGACGTTGAGGGACGTTGTTACGAGACGGAAATGCGGGCGCTATTCCGTGGCGGTGGAGGTGTCGACCGTGCTCGCTGAGGTGTCGACGACCGTGCTGGCGGAGGTGTCGACGGTCGCAACGGTGGCGGAGGCGTCATAGGTCGAGGAGGTGTCGACCGTTTGATCGGCGTACGATCCGCCTTGATCGCCGGCCGCGCCGTAATCGGCGGCGGTTTCGGCCGCTGATGCTGCGCTGTCGGCGTAGATTTCCGCGGTCGCGAGGTCGCCGGATTCCGCATAGGCTTCGGCGGTGACGGCGTTGTCGTCGGCGATTTCCTGGTTCCAGTCGGCATTGTCCAGGTTCATCTGATCATGCTCGGCTTCGAGCACTTCGGCATAGGCGACATCGCCCCCATGGTCCTGGACCTCCTCCATGGAATATTCCGCCTTCTCGGCGAAATCCTTGGCGGTCTCCCAATCGCCCGCGTCAACGGCCTTGGCTTGCTCGGCTTGATAATATTCAGCGTCCGAACGCGCGTCTTCGGCGGCTTGGGCGTCGAGGATGACGCTGTCGAGATTGACATCGCCGAGCGCGCCATCGTCGGCGGCCTCGCGGAGGGCGTTGGCGACATTGGCCTGCTCAGCGGTGCTGAGGCCGGCGATATCGACTTGGAATTCCTGGCCTTGCGAGGTTTCCAAGAGTTCTTCGATGGATTCTGGGTCGTCAGGCATCGCCGTCTTCTCCTTCTTCGGCGCCCTCGGCGCCTAGCTCGTCCAAAACATCCGCGTCGTTCTCGTTCTCATGCGCCAGATGCGCCGCGATCGCGATCCCCGCGACGATCGCGACGCCAGCAATCGCCAACTCGGCATCATGCTGCTCTTCCATGATTTCCGCGTCGCTTTTCCCGTCCTTGGCGAGCGCGGGATCGAAAGTGGAGACGAGCGCCGCGTTGCGGGCGTCTTCTTCGTCGGGCTGGCCGTCGATCACGGCGCGCGGACGATCCGATGGCGACGCGATCTCCACGTCGAATGCGGGAGGATCGTCGGGGCTCATTCGGAGGTGACTTCAGGCTTCGGGGGCTTGGGCTTTTTCGGCGTGATCGAGAGCACCTTGCCGCAAGCGGGGTTGGGGCAGCGCACCGCGACGGGTTTATCGCCCGCGAGCGATGCGCGCGGCACGCGCATCGGCGTTTTGCATGCGATGCAGACAAGGCGCGTTGTGTCCGGCGGCGGCGCGGCGGGCGCGCGCTTTGGCGCTGGCGCCGGCGCGGGTGTTGCGACGACTGGCGGGGGCTTCGGTTCTAGCGACTGCCAGTGATCGATCACGCGCCGCCAGGCGAGCAATTCCTCGCTGACCGCGAACTCGCGCATCAGCTTGAGGCGACGCGCCGCGTAGGGCGTCGCGGTCATGGCGAATTCGGAGGCTTGCATCGCGGTGTCGTCGCTGGCGTCCTCTTGCTCCATCCAGGCTTGCTGATTGATCTGCTGGTAGAGCGGGAAAGAGTGCAGCGTCGATTGCAGCGTGACGCGGCGCGCGACTTCGGGTTTGCCGACGACGAGAAGACCGGCGCGGTCGGCGGTGATTTCGGCGTGGCGTTGCCACGCCATCAAGGGCGCATTGATGCCGCTCTCGATGAATTTCGCGGGATTGAGATAGCTGAGGACGCCATCGCTCATCAGCGAACGATTGGCGGGTTGGCGCCCGGCCATAAGATTGACGACGGTGCGCCAGAGCGCGTGACCCGCTTTGGCGTGGCCCATTTCGCGGCCGATGACGTAGAGCAGATCGTCGCCGCGAAACATCGTGAGCACGCTGCCGATGGCGATGAAGGCGCTCGAGTTCGAGCCCATCGTGACGGCGTCCCACATATGCTCGCCGGAAATGTAGATTTCCGGGAGATACGGGAGGCCCACGATGCGCGCGGCGCGGATGGCGTGCGCGAAGATATCCGGCAATTGCTGTTCGCTGAGACGAAGGCCGTTGACGGAGGCTTCGAACCACGGACGCCCGACGCGTTCGCTCAACGCATGCGCGGCGGCGTTGAGCGGGCCGATCGATTGCAGCACGCGCATGGCTTCGGCGTCGAAGCGCCACATGAACGCTTCGATCGGCATGTCGTAACCGGGTCCGAGCGGACGGAGCCAACGGCAGGTCGGGCAATAGACTTTATCGGCGGCGAGACGCGAGCCATCGCCGCCACAGGTGTGGCAGCCGATCGAATAGAACGGATTGACCGGCGCGACCGCCGCTTCGCCGAGCGCGCCGCCGCATTGCGTGCAGAAACGCGCCGCGCCGTCCGATGGGGCGGCGCAGCGCGGACACGTGATGCTGGCGGCGAGCATGTCAGATGCGCTTCAGCAATTCGGCTTTCTTGGCTTCGAATTCCTCGGGCGTGAGCGCGCCCGCGTCGCGGAGGCCCGCGAGCTGCTTGATCTGCTCCATGATGACGGAGGCGTCGGCTGACGGCGCCGCCGGTGCGGGCGCGGGGGCCGGCGTCGGCGCCGGCGCGGCTGGCGCGTAGGCGGGTTGCGGCGCAGGCGCGACATAGGCGGGCGCGTGCATGGCGGGTGCGCCGCCTTGCAAGTTCTTGACGATGTCCTGCAGCAGCTTTTCCGGAAGATTGCTCGACACCATCCACGCGCTGTAGCCGAGCGCGCCAATCAGCAGAAGGAACGGCATCCACAGATAATATTGAAAGTACGGATTGACGAAAAAGAGCACCACCACGCCCACGACCTGTGTGAGCGCCAGCGGAACGTAGCTGCCCCAGACGATCTTGAGCGCAAAGCGCGCGGCGACATCGGTCGGCCCGGTGCGCTGCACGGTGAAATCGCCTTCGTACTTCATCGCGAGGCCGCCGGTGCTCCACCAGCTTTTCTTGGAGATCAAAAATTTCGCGGCATTAGGGGGCGACTGCCACGTCACCTGTCCGCCAGAAATGCCGATGGCTTGCACGCCTTGGGCGAAAGCGTCTTGTGGCTCTCCGCGGAAATTCGCTTGTTGAGATGGTCCCCCGCTAGCGCCCATGGCGCCCGGAGCGCCGAAACCGCGCGCGGCGGGTTGCGGCATGGGCGGCGCTTGAGGAGGAATGGGCGGCGCGGCGGTCAAAGACGAGCCGCAGCCAGCACAGAATTGAGCGCCGGCGGGGTTTGGCGCCCGGCAGCGTGGGCAGGCCGTCTGGCCTGGCATGGTCGTCACGTGGTTTCCCCCATCAGCATCGGATGATCTTGCGCCCTGCAAGATGTCGGAGCGCATCATGCGCTATCCTGCTTGCAAAGGAAGAGACAAAGCGAAGCGAGCCCGGGCGAAAACGCGTATCGTCTTGTGTTTGTTTTGGTGCAAACGGGCGAAGCCTTCGCTGCGGTGCAGCGGGAACAGAGCCGCGCATCGCGGCGCCCTTGTGCGTGCGCGCCCCGGCGTAGTACGGGAGCGGAAAAGGGAGAAACGCCGATGGTCCGCAAGCTCTTGATCGCCTTCGCGATGATTGCGCTCACCGCGATGGGGCAGGAAGCGGCGGCGCAAGCCGGCGAGGTCACGACGCGGATCCGCGACACCTCGATCAGCCCGGAAGCGCGCGCGGCCGATCTCGTCGCGCATATGACGCTTGAAGAGAAGGCCGCGCAGATCGGTCACTTCGCGCCGGCGATCCCGCGTCTTGGCGTTCCTGAGTACACCTGGTGGAACGAAGGCCTGCACGGCGTTGCGCGCGCCGGCACGGCGACTGTGTTTCCCCAAGCCATCGGCATGGCCGCGTCCTGGGACGGCCCGCTGATGCATGACGTCGCTGATGTGATCAGCACAGAATTTCGCGCCAAGTTCGTTGAGCGGCGCCATCCCAATGGCGGCGCCGATTGGTATCGCGGGCTGACGGTGTGGTCGCCGAACATCAATATTTTCCGCGATCCGCGCTGGGGTCGTGGGCAAGAGACCTATGGCGAAGACCCGTATCTGACGTCGCAGATCGGCATCAATTTCATCCGCGGTTTGCAGGGCGACGATCCACGCTTCTTCCGCACCATCGCGACATCGAAGCACTTCGCCGTGCATAGCGGGCCGGAAGACGGCCGCCACCAGCAGGACTTTCACCCGACCCGGCACGATCTCGAAGATACGTATCTCCCGGCGTTCCGCGCCACGGTGATGGATGGCGGCGTCTATTCGGTGATGTGCGCCTACAACGCGCTTTACGAAGTGCCGGCCTGCGCCAGCGACTTCCTGATGACGGAGCGCCTGCGGCACGATTGGGGCTTCCCAGGCTTCGTCGTCTCCGATTGCGGCGCGGCGGCGAACGTCTATCGCGACGACAGCCTGCACTATGTGCGCACGCCCGAAGAGGGCGCGGTGGTTTCGTTGGGCGCGGGGATGGACCTCGTCTGCGGCGATTATCGCCAGAACTGGAACATGGAAGGCCAAGCGATCATCAATGCGGTGCGCCAGGGGCTGCTGCAGGAAAGCGTGGTCGATCAGGCGGTGCGCCGGCTCTTCGTTGGCCGTATCCGTCTTGGCCTCTTTGAGCCCGCCGCTTCCGAACCGTTCACCAACATCACGGCAGCGGACAACGACACGCCCGCGCATCACCAAGTCTCGCTACGCATGGCGCAGGCCTCGATGGTGCTCTTGAAGAACCAGGGCAATCTGCTGCCGATCCGCCAAGCGCCCGGCACGATCGCGGTGATTGGTCCCAATGCCGATAGCCTCGATGCGCTGATCGGCAATTATTATGGCAGCCCATCGAGCTCGGTCACCGTGCTTGAGGGCATCCGCGCGCGCTTCCCGAATTCGCGCATTCTCTATGCGCAAGGGACGGGGCTCGTCGGGCCGTCGGAAACGGCGGTGCCGGACGGCGTGCTCTGCGCCGATCAACGCATCCGCCGCAATCGTTGCGCGACGCCTGGCCTGCGCGCCGAGCATTTTGCCGGTGTGAACCTCGAAGGCGCGGCGGTGCGTTCCGGCGTTGAAGCGAACGCGACGCAGACTTGGGAAAACGACGAGACCCAAACCTCGACGCGCTGGACCGGCTGGATCACGCCGACCGAAAGCGGCGAGCATCATTTCCGCTTCGCCAGCATGAACGGCTACCGGGTCTATGTGAACGACCAGCTGGTGGTGGACGAGTGGGGCGTGGGCGATGCGCCGGCGCTGACTGCTGGCGCGATCACGCTGCAAGCGGGCCGCGCTTATCCGATCCGCGTTGAAGGTTTCCAGCGCTATATCCGCGGCCAGCAACGCCTGATGTGGAGCACGCCAAGCTCGAATGGCGACGACGCTGTCGCCGCCGCGAGCCAAGCCGATCTAGTGATCTATGTCGGCGGGCTTTCGGCGCGCGTCGAAGGCGAAGAGATGCGCGTCTCGGCCGAAGGCTTTCATGGCGGCGACCGCACCAGCATCGATCTCCCCGCGCCGCAGCAGCGCTTGCTGGAGCGCCTGCAGGCCACCGGCAAGCCGATCGTGTTCGTGGTGATGAGCGGCAGCGCGCTTGGGATTAACTGGGCCGACCAGCATATCCCGGCAATCGTCGAGGCTTGGTATCCGGGCGCCCAAGGCGGCACGGCGATCGCGGGTTTGCTCGCCGGTGATTACAGCCCGGCGGGACGTTTGCCTGTGACGTTCTATCGCTCGGTCGATCAGCTGCCGGGCTTTACCGACTACACGATGGCCGGGCGCACCTATCGTTACTTCAATGGCGAAGCGCTTTATCCGTTCGGCTATGGCCTCAGCTACACCAACTTCACCTATGCCAATGCGCGGGTGAACCGCCTGCGTGTGCGCGCGAGCGGCGTGGTGACGGTGTCGGTCGATGTCACCAATGCGGGCGCGATGGACAGCGATGAGGTTGTTCAGTTGTACGTCACGCATCCGGGCGTCGCCGGTGCGCCGATCCGTGCGCTGCAGGGCTTCCAGCGCATCCATCTCGGGCGCGGCGAAACCCGCACCGTGGCGTTCCAGCTTCGCGACCGGGCGCTCAGCATCGTCAATGAAGCGGGCGAGCGGCGTATTGAGCGCGGACCGATCGAGGTGTGGGTCGGCGGCGGCCAACCCGTGGCGCGCGCGGGCCTCGCGCAACCAGCGGGCGCCACAACGCGCTTTGAGGTGACGTCCAGCACCGCTCTGCCGCACTGACCTCTGCGTTAAGCGGCGGCGGCTGGCGCGTCGGTTGGGAAGAGGCGCGCATAATGCGCTTCGGTGACGCCGTAGGAGCCTCTTGACGCGGCCTCGAGCTTGCGGCGGTCGACGATCGATATGACGCCGCGCGCCGCGCTGATGGTCTCCTGCTCTTCGAGCAGATGGAGCGCGATGGTCACCCCAGGCCGGCGCACGCCCAGCATCACCGCGAGAAATTCGTGCGTGAGGTTGACCTCGTTTGAACCGAGCCGGTCGCTCGCCATCAAGATCCAACGGGCGAGGCGCTCGGTGATGTTGGAGCGTCCATTGGCGAGGGCGGTCTGCGATATCTGCGTCATGAACACTTGCGCGAAGAGCAGCATGTGTCGGTGCAGGCTGGGGCTGGCGGCGATCGCGGCGCGTAGCCGATTGGCGTTCAATGAAAGACCCTCGCCGCCGACTTGCCCGTAGCATTGGTGCGGCGATTGGTGATTGCCCATGACGATTGCGAGCCCTGTCATGCCCTCGCGGCCGACAATGCCCGCTTCGATTTCGTCACCCTTCGGCGATTGGGCGACGATCGAGACAATTCCGCTTTCCGGAAAATAGACGTCCTCGATCGTTTGCTCCGGCTTTTCCAAGCTTTGCCGGATCGAGAGCGTCAGCGGGACAAGATGGGGCGCGAGGAGAGCGCGATCCGGCGCCGAAAGCGATGCGAGGAGGAGATTTTGCGAAGGGGGCATGGATGCGCTCGCCGCTGGGGCAGAAGCACAACACTCCCAACCGCTCGCGCCCTAAACCGTCGGCAAACGGTACGCAAATGTACGCTTGCGCCATCCGGATAGCAACGCCGCGCGTTGCTCACCGCGCCAAGCTGCGCAGGCCGAGCATGAGCTGGATGAAGACGGGAAAAACCAGGATGAGCGCGCCCGCGACGCATGCGGCGCTGGCGATGGCGAGCCTTACCAGGCCGATCTGCGTGCCTGTCCTGCTGTCGGCCTCCGCGGAGAACATCCGCCGTGCTTCTGGGCCGTGGATCACCATGGCTGGCGGCGCGGTCTGAAAAGCTTGCGGCTCGCCGCTGCCCAGCACCCAGGCGAACGCGATGAGGCCGGGGATTTGCTGGACCGCATAACGCAGCCAGCCGCCATCTCCGGCGACATTGTAACGGTAGAAATCGGAGACCGATTGGACGAGCGCGTCCATGCCGCCATTGGAATAGCTCGCGCCCGCGCAATAGGGATCACACATGCGCGCGTCGAGCGCGACGATCATGGTCGGTACGGAAAAATGCGTGCCGGCGGCCAGATCCAACAGCCATGTCACCACCGTCATCGCCATGAAGGCGTTGACTAGGATTTGGAACAGCGGCCGAAGCTTGAAGCCCGCGTCCCAGCCGAACACGCGTGAGGCGATCATCAGCCCGATCGCCGCGATTGCAGCGGCGATAGCGGCGAACACGCTGACAAGGAATGCGTGGATGATGCCGACAATGATGAGGATCGCCAGCAACGCGGCGCCCGTGCCCATGGCGCCTTGGCCAATCGCAACAGACCGAGGCACAAAGAACCACATGAAGCACCCATCCAGTTACCTTCGGCGACGCTAAAGCGACTCGCGGCGTGGCTGAAACGCTCGCTGCTTTCAGCGCCGGGTCTTTCAGGGGGCTTCCTCGATCGGCCCTTCTCCTTTCACCGCCCGCCGCATGGAGAACGCGCCGTACTCTTGGCCCTCCGCGGAGTAGGCTGTGCCGTTGTAAGCATCGCCATGCACTTCGCCCTCATAGCGAAAGCCGTCATCGTATTTCAGTGTGAGCTGGGCGCCGTTGGCGCTCCAGGCGCCGCCGCCGCTTAGACCGCGCCCGAGGCGGCCGCTGCTGAACGTGCCGTCCGGATCCACGCGCCACCCATAGGCGACGATCGGATTGTTCCAAGAAACCTGCCCAATCCATTCGCCGACCGCCGGACGGCCAGGGTCCTGCGCGAGCGGCGCGTCGCTGGTGTCCGCGAATGCAAGCGGCGCCAAGCTCGCGAACAGCGCGGCGGCTAGAAGTGATCGGCTGCGCTTATGCATTGTCCTCTGCTCTTGCTGTTAGCGCCGATCCGGCGGCGCCAGCCCAACGTGATCCCAGAGAAATCCATTTTCCAGATAGTCGGACCGCGCACGCCCTTCCATGATGTCCATCCAATCGCCTGGCGCGCCATTGTCCAACACATAGGGGTGGAGGTGCCGATAGAGGGTCATTGGCTTTGCTCGGCGCCGAGATCACGATCTCAGCAGAAAGCGCCCTTCATTTCAGCACCGTAGCACAGATCATTGCGCCTAGGCGGCGCCTTGCGCGGGCTGAGGAAAATGGTGCCTGGGGCCGGAATCGAACCAGCGACACGCGGATTTTCAATCCGCTGCTCTACCGACTGAGCTACCCAGGCGCACCCGCGAGCACGGTCGGCGGCGCGCGGGGAGCGAGGTCTATAGCGAGGGGCTCGGGCGCTGTCCACGCGGGACCGCTGGAACGGGCGGGGCGGCCCCAGCGTTGCGCTCCAGCCATGGATCGGCGGCCGTCCCGGTGGTAGCCAAGGCCGGTCGGCGTCCTTGTTTTTAAGCCGGTGCGATATTTTGGGAGGTCAGGGCCATGTGCCAGCGCTGTTACGAGTTGCAAAATCAAGCGGCCGCTACCCCCAAGATCGAAGCACAGGGCTGGCAGCGGCGCGACTTCATGCGCGTGCTGGCCGGCGGGTCGCTCGCCTTCGCGGCGGGCTGCGCCACCAACAGCGAATTAGGTCGCGAGCAATTCATCATCATCGACGATGCGCAGCTCAATCAGATGGCGCTGCAGGCCTGGGCGCAGCAGCGCTCGGCGACGCCGGTTTGGAATAACCGCGCCGCGCAACAACGGCTGGAGCGTGTCGGCATGCGTCTGGCGCAAGGCGCTGGGCGCGGCAATCAACAATGGGAATTTGCGCTGTTTGATACCGCCGAAAAGAACGCGTTCGTGTTGCCGGGCAACAAAGTCGGCTTCTATCGTGGCCTCTACGAAATCTGCGCCAATGACGATTACATGGCGACGGTGCTTGGCCACGAGATCGGCCATGTGAGCGGGCGTCACGCCGCCGAGCGTTACAGCCGTGAAGCGGCAACGCAGACGGCGCTGCAGGTGGCGGGAAGTCAGGTCAACAGCCAGATCGCGATGGCCGCGCTCGGCCTGGGCGCGCAAGTCGGCGTCAGCTTGCCGTTCTCGCGCCAGCAGGAAAGCGAGGCCGATCGGCTCGGTCTCAACTACATGCACGCGTCGAATTTCGACGTGAAGCAGGCGATCCCGTTCTGGCAGCGCATGCAGGAAGGCGGCGGCTCGCGTCCGCCGCAACTTCTCTCCACCCACCCAGATCCGTCCAACCGGATCGCGGATATTCGCGCTTATATCAACGCCCAAGGCTGGGGCCCGGTCTGATCTTGCGTCGTTAGGGGGCGGGCGCTAGGTTCCGCGCCCCAAAGCGGGCCGCCTTAGCTCAGTTGGTTAGAGCACTGGTTTGTGGAACCAGGTGTCCCCGGTTCGAGCCCGGGAGGCGGTACCATTGGCGCTCGCAAGCAGCCCAGATGATCTGATGAGCGCGCATGCACGCTATGCGGCGCGCGCGGCGAAGGCTTTGGGATATGCGTTTCGCTCGCTGGATGGCGCGGACGGCTATTTGTTCGAGGTGCGCGACGGCGCGCGCAAAGCTTTGTTCGCGGCGGGCGCAGGCACGCCTTATGCGCTGAACGATGCACGCGCCGGCTCGATCGCGCGGGACAAAGCGTTCTGCGCGGCGGTGCTAGCCGAGGCGGGTTTGCCGACGATTCCGGGGCGGCTGTTTTTCGTCACCGAACAATATGCCGAAATGCGCCGGCCTGGGCGCGAACTGGCCGATGTGCGCGCGTTTGCCGTGGGCGCTGATTATCCGCTGTTTTGCAAGCCGATCGCGGCGTCGAACGGATTGTTCGCCGAGATCATCACGAGCGCCGCGGCATTCGAAGATTATCTGACCCGCGTGGGGCGCGCGCATTTTGCGATTCTGGTGCAGCCTTATGTGCGCGGGACGGAGCATCGCGTGTTCGTGCTCGAAGGGCGGGCGCTGTTTTCGTATCGCAAGCATCTGCCGCGCGTCACGGGCGATGGCGTGAGCACGCTGCGTGCGCTCATTGCGGCGCTGCCGCGCGAGCATGCCGCGCCTTTGGCGCAGGCGCGTGCGCGCGACACGGCCGGCGCTTCGGTGGCGCTGGATGAGGTGCTGGCGGCTGGCGCGCATGTTGAAGTGGAAGGACCGGCCAACCGCGCGACGGGCGGGGGCGCCACGGCGCCGACGGAGGATGTGCCGGCGGCGCTTGCGGCGCTGGGTCTGAAGGCGGCGGCGGCGATTGGATTGGGGCTTGCGGGCGTCGATGTGTTCGATCGCTCGCCGGCGGGCGATTTTTCCGATCTGGTGGTGATCGAGGTCAATTCCAATCCGATGATCAGGACGCTCGAAGAGCACGAGCGCTGGGACCTCATCGTCGCGATCTGGCGCGCCAATATTGAAGCCGCGCTGCGATGAAGACGTGGCGCGTGCCCTATCCGAAATTTGGCGGTGAGGGTGGGCTCAAGCGCGTTGGCGCGATGGCGACGCGATTGGGGATTGATCTCGCCTGGTTTGGCGCGAACGGCGCGGTGATTACAGGTTCAAACGGCAAGGGCTCAACGGCGGCAATGCTGGCGTCGATTTTGCGCGAGACGGGCGGCTCGGTGGGGCGCTTTACCTCGCCGCATCTCTTCGCGTTGAACGAGCGTTTTGCGATCGATGGCGAGGATATTTCCGACAAAGCGCTGGCGCTTCACTGGGGCCGCGTGCGCGCCGCGGCGGATGCGTATTGCGCCGAAACGGGCGAGACGTTCGGTGGGTTTGAGTTTCTGTTTTTGATCGCGGCCGATTGGTTCGCGGCGCGTGCGTGCGCTTTCACGGTGTGGGAAGCTGGTATCGGCGGGCGGCTTGATCCGACGAAGCTCGTGGCGCCGCGTCGTACGGCGCTCGTTTCGCTCGATCTGGAGCACACGGCGCTCCTCGGGGATACGCTTGAGGCGATCGCGCTCGATAAGCTTGGCGCGGCGCCAGCGGGCGCGACAGTGTTTTGCGGCGAGACTTGCATGCCGCTGCGCGCGCCGATTGAAGCGTTTTGCGCGGAGCACGGCGTTACGCCCGTGTTCGTTGAGCCGGCGCAAGCCGCGCCTCTTCCCGGCGTCCATCAGCGCAACAATGCGGCGCTCGCGATTGCGCTCGCGCACGACATCGCGCGCCTTACGGACGAGAAGATCGCGCGCGGTCTCGCCGCGACGCGCTGGCCAGGACGTCTGGAAGTCATCGATGAAGACCCGCTGATTGTCATCGATGTCGGGCATACGCCCGCGGGCATTCGCGCGGCGGTTGAGGGATTCATGGCGATGCGAGGCGAGCGCTCGGGCGTGCTCGTGTGCGGCGCTTCTGTGGATAAGCCGGCGGCGGACATGATCGGCGCGCTCGCGCCCGAATTCCCTGTGATCATCTGCACCGCCGCGCGTCACAAGGGTCGCCCCGCCGGCGAGATCGCCACGGCGGCGCGCGCAGCCAATCCTGACGCGGAAATCATCATCGCGGAGGATATCGCCGAGGCGCGCCGGATCGCGCTCGCCAAGGCGCGCGCGGGCGCCGCGATTTACGTCGCGGGCGGGCTTTTCGTGGCGGCGGAGTTCAGGGCGGCCCATTTGGGGCTCGACCCGGCGTCTCTGGCCTTCTTTTGAGGGCGCGCGGCAGGTAAGACGGCCTGGCGGAGGGTCCATGGCCAGAACCTTGTTCGAGCATTTGTCGCCCGACACCGGCGCCAAGCGCATGCTGGCGCTCGATGGCGGCGGGGTGAAGGGCGTGCTGACGCTTGGCATGCTGAAATCGCTGGAAGAAGAATTGCGCCGCCGCGCGGGCGGCTCGCCCGATTTTCGGCTGAGCGATTATTACGATCTCATCGGCGGCACCTCGACCGGGGCCATCATCGCGGCGGGATTGGCGCTCGGGCACTCGGTGGACGAACTCACCGAGATGTACATGGCGCTCGGCCCTGAAGTGTTCGGCAAGACGGCGGGCGACGGCGTTTTCCTGCAATCGAAATTCGAGTCGAAGAAGTTGCGCCGCGCGCTCTCCGGCGTGTTGACGACGAAGACGTTGGGTTCGGATGATCTAAAGACTGGCCTCGCCATTCACGCCAAGCGCATCGACACGGGCTCGGCCTGGGTCGTCACCAATCATCCGCTCAGCACATTCTACGATCCGCCCGCCGACAGTCCGATTTTTCCGAACAAGCGCTATCGCCTGGTCGATCTCGTGCTTGCGAGCGCGGCGGCGCCGACATTCTTCGACGAGATCACAATCGATATCGAGTTCGATGAAAAGCGCCGCCCGACGCAGAAGGGCTATTTCGTCGATGGCGCGGTGAGCGCGAACAATAATCCGAGTTTGCAGCTTTTCATGCTGGCGCTGGAGCCGGCTTACAAGTTCGGTTGGAAATCCGGCGCGGACAATCTGATGATGACGTCGTGCGGCACAGGCTGCCGGCGTCCGCGCGTCGAGGGGCGCGCGTTTCAGGGCTTGCCGCCGGGGATGCGGGGCGTGCATGCGCTGCGGGCCATGGTGTTCGATACGCAGATGCAGGGCATCATGCTGATGCAGGCTTTCTCCGAGCCGAAGAAGCCCTGGTACATCAATCTCGAAATCGGCGATCAGGGCGGGCCGTCGCTGACTGGCGTGCCGCTCTTGGATTTTCAGCGCATGGACGTGCTGTTGGAGCGCAAGCCCAAAGCGAAAACGCCGCGCGATCCCGCGCCGCCGATCACGATGCTGGAGCGCATGCTGGGGCGTGAACTTGAAGCCGATGTGTTGGAAGGGCTCGACCTGCTTGCGAACGGCAAGCCGGACAATATGAAGCTGTTGCATGAGATCGGGCTCGCCGCCGGCAAGATGTATGTCGACGAAACCTATCCCGATCCGAAATTCGATCTTCCCGAATGGCGAGGCGCCGCGTGAGCACGCCGCGTACTTTGATTGTCGCGGTGACGGGCCATCGGCTGAACCAATTGCCGGAGGGCGAACGACCGCGCATTCAGAGCGAGATCGCGCGTTGTCTGGATGAAGCTGAACACGCGGCGGGTGTCGCGAGTGGTGCGCGTGCGCGCTGCGTGCTGCATTCAGCGATCGCTGAAGGCGCGGATCGTTATGCGGCGGATGCCGCGCTTGCGCGTGGCTGGCGCCTCGTGACGCCGCTGCCGTTCTCGGTGGCGCGTTACGAGGAGGATTTTCCGGACGCGGACTCCAAGGCGCATTATCAGCGCTTGTTGTGGGCGTCGCGGCGCGTGCTGCCGGTGTCGAATGAGTTGGTCGCGAAGGTCGGCGGCGGTGATGCGGCGCCGTATGCGGCGGTGGGGCGCGCGCTGATCGAGAAGGCCGATCTTTTGCTCTGCGTTTGGAACGGATTGCCGCCCAAGGGGCCAGGAGGCACGTCGGAAGTCGCCGCGCTCATGCTGGAAAAGGGCGGCTTGGTGCTTTGGATTTCGGTGGGGCATGCGGGCGTGAAGCTCGTCGGCCCTGCGCCGCTGCCGCGTGCGGGGAGTTTTCGCCGCAAATTGCACGAAGCTTTGGCCGAACGCTTCGAGCGCGTGGCGCGGCCGGCGGAAATGCGGGTCGCATGACCAAACCGAAGGTCGTCGTGATTGGCGCGGGGGCAATCGGGCTCAGTTGCGCGCTCCGGTTGGCGCAGCGCGGCGCGAGCGTTGTGCTGATCGACGGCGAAGTTGGGCCGGCTGAGGGCGCGTCGGCGTCGCTTGCGGCGGCTGGCATGTTGGGGCCGATCGCGGAAAGCTTGCTTGAGCCGCCGAACGCGCATCCGCGCGCGATGGAATTGGCGCTGGCGTCGTTCGATCTATGGCGCGCGACGCCGCAGCCGCTGCGCCGCTGCGCCCGTTTCGATGGCGGCTTGATCCTTGGCGACGACAACGCGGCCGTCGCCGCGAACGCCGCCGCGTATGATCGCAAAAGCGAAGCGCTGTCGCGTGCTGAAATCGCGCGGCGCTTCGGTATCGAGACCAGCCTCGATGGCCTCTATGTCGAGGATGAAGGCGTGGTCGATGCGCCGGCGATGTTGCGCGGGCTGGCGGGAGCGCTCGCGGCGGCGGGCGGGACGCTGCACTTCGATGTCGAAGCCAACACGATCGAGGATAAGCCTTGGCGGCGCGTTCAGTGTTTTGGCGGCGAAGCGTTCACGGCTGATTTCATCGTCGTGGCGCCGGGCGCTTGGGCGCGAGAGAAGATGCAAGAGATCGTGCCGGCGCTGAAGCATATTCAGCCGGCAAAGGGCGCGCTCGCTGCGGCGACTTTGAAAGCTGAGCTTAAGGTCAATGTGCGCGCGAAGGATTTCTATCTCGCGGCGCGCGGGGCCGAAGATGTGGTGCTCGGCGCGACGATGGAGTTCGGCAGCTTCGACCGCAGGGCCGATCCCGCGAAAATCGACGCGCTGTTCGCTGCCGTCGAGCGCGCACTGCCGGGGCAGGTGACGCGCGCGGAGCGGCCGGCTTGGGCGGGTGTGCGGCCGATGTCGCCCGATTGGTCGCCAATGATCGGGCCAAGCGGACCAGACGGTGTGCTGGTCGTGGGCGGGCATTCCCGCAATGGCTGGTTGCTTGCGCCCATTACCGCGGAGATCATTGCGGCTTATGTGTTCGGTGAGGATTTGCCGCCGCTTTGGGCGGCGTTTTCGCCCGATCGCTTTGAGAGCATCCCATGACCATCGCCCTTGAACTTACCGAAGCGCAAAGCGCCATCGTCGAAGCCGTCGGCAAGATCTGCGCGAAGTACGACGATCATTTCTGGCTGCGCACCGATGAGACGGGCGCGTTTCCGGAAGCGTTTGTCGCGGACATCGCGGCCGGTGGCTGGCTTGGCGTCGCGATGCCGGAGGAGCACGGCGGCGCAGGGCTGGGGCTCACGGAAGCGGCGCTGATGATGCAGACGGTGTCGCAATCGGGCGCGGGTTTCTCCGGCGCGAGCGCTATCCATCTCAATATTTTCGGTCTGATGCCGATCGTGAAGTTCGGAACGGAGGCGCAGAAGGCGCGCTTCCTGCCGCCTGCAATCGACGGCACGGACAAAGCGTGCTTCGCCGTCACAGAACCAAATTCCGGCCTCGACACCGCGAGCCTCGAAACCAAAGCCGAACGCACCAATTCTGGCTATCGCATCAATGGCCGGAAAATCTGGACCACCAATGCGCAGCGGGCGAACAAGATTCTGATCCTCGCGCGCACCACGCCGAAAGATCAGGCCAAGCGCCCGACCGATGGATTGTCCCTGTTCTATGCGGATTTCGACCGCGCGAAGATCGAGGCGCAGCCGATCCCGAAAATGGGCCGCAAGGCCGTGGAGTGCAACACGCTCTTCATCGAAGACCTCGAGCTTGGTGACGAAGAACGTATTGGCGCCGAAGGCGACGGCTTCAAGATTTTGCTCTCGGGACTCAATCCCGAGCGAGTTCTCTTCGCGGTGGAAGCGATTGGCCTTGGGCGCGCGGCGTTGAAGCGCGCGGCGCAGTACGCCAAGGAGCGCGTCGTCTTCGGGCGCCCGATCGGACAGAACCAGGGCGTCGCGCATCCGCTGGCGAAATCTTGGGCCGAACTCGAGGCGGCGGATCTGATGGCGTTCAAGGCCGCAGCGCTTTACGACGCGGGCCGCGATTGCGGCGCGGAAGCCAACGCCGCGAAATATCTGGGCGGGGAAGCTGGGTTCACTGCTTGCGAAAGCGCTGTGCTTGCGCACGGCGGCATGGGCTATGCCAAGGAATATTTCGTGGAGCGCTATTTCCGCGAAGCGATGATCGCACGCATCGCGCCGGTGTCGCGCGAAATGATCCTCAACTTTATCGCCGAACGCGTGCTTGGGCTGCCGAAGTCCTACTAGGCGCCCGCATTAACCTTCTGTTTACCAAGTCGGCACAGACGCGACGTGTGAGCGAACCGATTGCGCCCAGCGGCCGCGAAACCGGCGTGCGCGCCGCCATCGAGCGGGCGGCGACCGCGACGGGTGTCGATTTTTCCATGCTGGTGGAAACCGCGCGGCGCGAGAGCGCGCTCAATCCGAACGCGCGCGCGGGCACGTCATCGGCGACAGGACTTTTTCAGTTCATCGATTCAACCTGGCTCGACATGGTGCGCCGCCATGGCGCCGAGCATGGTCTCGGACGTTATGCGGCCGCGCTGCAGAACGGCGCCGACGCCTCGACGCGCGCCGAAATTCTTGCGCTGCGCGGCGATCCGGAAATCTCCGCGCGCATGGCGGGCGAGTTGGCGCGCGAAAATGCTGACGCGTTGCAGGCGCGTCTGGGCCGCGCACCGAGCGCCGGCGAACTCTACGCCGCGCATGTGATGGGCTCGGGCGGTGCGGGGCGCTTGATCGAAGCGGCGTCGCGCGGCGCGGAAAGCGCGGCGGCGTTGTTTCCGCGTGAAGCGGCGGCCAATCGCGGACTGTTTTATACCAGCGCCGGTGAGCCGCGGTCGGCGCAAGGTCTGCTCGATCGTTTGAGCCTCGATGCGGATGCGACTGTCTCGGCGCGCGGGCGCGTGGTCGAGCAGGGCGGGGCGCCGTTTTCAGCGGCGATGGCGCATGCCTTGTTCGCGATGGCGCTGCTGCCGCTGCTCCGGAGCGGTGACGAAGCGCGCGCGCACGATCCGCTGGAAGCGCTCGCCGCATACCGGCGCACGGCGGGCCAAAGCTAGCAGCGCGGCGGTTTACCGGGCCGTTCGGCCCGCCTATTCTCCACGGCGTGGGGAATTTCATGTCGATGACCGCCGAAGCGCCGCTTGCCTTGCACTATGACGATGCGCCGTTCGCGCATCTGGTGCTGCCGCAATTGCTGGCGACGACGGAATGGCCGCGCCTGCGCTTTCCTGACGTGCCGGTGGTGCCTGGCGTGCGGACGGGGCGCATGATCGCGATTGGCGATGCGCTCTGGGACGATGTGATGAGCGGGCCCGGCTGGGCTGAACTCAGGCGCGTGTTCACGAGCCAAGCATTTGTGTCGCGCGTGCTGGCGCAGTTTGCGGATGAGATGAAGCGCTTGGGCTGCCTCGTCGATCCGGATGCCGCGTATCTCGATGGTTTCGTGGAAGGCCAACCGGAATCCAAGCAGCGCACTTTATCTGAGACTGATGATCCCAACGCGCTTTTCGTGCGTTTCGATTTTCAGGCGGGCACGCAAAGCTATGGCAAGCGCATTCATTGCGATCTGCCGCGCCGCGTCGTCGGCGGCGTGCTCTTCATGACCAATGCCGAAGACGAAGGCATGGAGGGCGGCGAGTTTGGCATGTGGCGCGATGCGGCGTTCGCGAATGATCGCGTGTGCCACAAGCCGGTGCTGGAGAAGACATTTGCGTTCGAGGCCAACAAAGGCGTGCTCTTCTTGAACGCCAACAATGGCTTTCACGGACCGTTGCCGATCCAGGCGATCAGCGGTGAGCGCAAATGGATTTATTATTCGATCTCAAGCCGCCGCGATGTGTGGCCTCAGGCCGCCGCGCTGCTGGCATAGAGCGCGTCGATCTCTGCATCCGAATAACCAGCTTCTGCCAGGATCGCGCGCGTGTGTTCGCCGACGCGCGGTGAGGGGCCCTTGGGTCCATCGTCGGCGCCGGGAAAGCTAATAGGTCCTGCGGGCGCCGCGATCGATCCGCCGCCGGCGAGCGGCGTTTGCACGATGGCGCCCGAAGCGATCACTTGGGGATCGGCGATGGCTTCGGCTGGTGTTTGCACTAAGGCCCAGATGATGTCGTGCGCGTCGAGCGCGGCGCCGGCTTCAGAGTGTGAAAGCGCGGCGAAGGCTTCATCGAGGATCGCCACAAGCGCGGGGCCATTTTCGCGACGGCCCTTTGCGCGCGCAAAGCGCTCGTCTTCGATCAGGTCTTCGCGCTTCAGCGCGCGGCAGAGCGCGAGCCAGTCGCGCGCGCCCTGGCGGGTGATGAGGCAGAGCCAGCGCTCGTCGCGCGTCTTGAAGTAATTGATCAGCGGATTGGGCGCGTTGGCGCGCGGGCGGTTCGAGGCGATGCGGCCGCGCACATGTTGGATGGCGAGGTCCGATCCCGCCGCGTAATTCGCGACGCGCAACAGGCTTGCTTCGACCAGACGGCCACGCCCGGTGCGCGTGCGTTCGTGCAATGCCGCGAGGATGCCGGCGAGCATGGCCATCGAGGCGACGTGATCGCCGAACGCGGTGCGGAGTTGCACAGGCTCGGCGCCTTTCGGCGTGAACATCGCGGCAAGGCCGGAGCGCGCCCAGAAGGCGGCGGTATCCATGCCGGGTTTGTCGGCATCGGCGCCTTCGAGCCCGTAGCCAGTGACGCTGGCGTAAACCAACGTGGGGCAGCGTTCCGAGATCGTTTCGAAATCGAGACCAGCGCGCTTCAAGCCGCCGGGGCGCACATTGGTGAGGAAAACATCCGCGCCATCGATCAAGCGCAGCAGCGCGTCGCGGCCGCCGTCTTGGGCGGTGTCCAAGACGATGGCGCGCTTGCCGCGATTGTCGAGATCGAACACGGGATTGGTTTCGCTCTCGACGCCGACCGATGCGAAGAATTGCCGGATCGGATCGCCGCCGGGCGGTTCGACCTTGATGACGTCCGCGCCCCAATCGGCGAGAAGGCCGCCGGCGCCGGGCGCGGCGACATACGTCGCGTATTCCACGATCCGGAGGCCGTTAAGCATTGAGAGCGGGTCCAACGCGCACGAAACGCAAGGTTTCTTTAATTCCTAAGGCCAAGTCTGCGCAATGAAGCCTGCCAGTCCGAATCGGCGGGCGCGGGATGGATATCGCCTGTCATGTCGATCGTGACCATGCGCTCAAAGCTGACCGATAGCGACGTCAGGACCCTGATCCGGGGACCGACGGAAGATGATCGGGCGCAGGCCGCGCACAAGATTTGCCGTTGCATCGAGGATTCCGAGCTAACGCCGGAAGAGCGCGCGCATGCGGAAAGCATCATCGCGATCATGGCGCAGGACGCCGCCGTGCTGGTGCGCCGCTCGCTTGCGGTGGCGCTGAAGAATTCACCGAAACTGCCGCGCGAGATCGCCAATAAGCTCGCGCAGGATATAGAATCCATTTCGCTGCCGGTGATCATGAATTCGCCGGTGCTGACCGACGCCGATCTGATCGAGATCGTGCGGCAATGCCCGCCGGCCAAGCAGATCGCGGTGGCGAGCCGTGAGAAGCTTTCCGTCAATGTGACGGGCGCGATTTCGCAATTTGCCGTACCGGCAGCGGTGGAGCGCGCGCTGGCGAACGACAACGCCAATTTTGACGCCGACGGCCTTGAGGCCGCTTTGGAGCGCTTCGCCGGGCTTTCCTCGATCACGGCGGCGATGGTGCGGCGCAAGACCTTGCCGATCGTCATCACGGAAAAACTGGTGTCGCTGGCGACGGGCGAATTGTTTGACCACCTCGTCAACAATCACGAATTGCCGCCGCAGATCGCGATCGATCTCGCCATGGGCTCGCGTGAGCGCGCGACCTTGGACATCGTCGAGCAGGCGAGCCGGCAGAACGATGTGCGGCGTTTCGTGCAGCAGCTCAATCTCAATGGTCGCTTGACGCCGTCCTTGCTCATGCGCGGGCTGTGCCTGGGGCATATCGATTTTCTCGAGCACTCGATGGCCGAGCTTGCGGGCATCTCGCATCAACGGATCTGGCTGCTTATCCATGACAGCGGCCCGCTTGGCCTCAAGGCTGCGTTCGATCGCGCCGGTTTGCCGCCGCGGCTCTTTCCATCATTCCGCGCCGCGGTTGAGGTTTATCACACGATGGAGCGCGAAGGCGGCGTCGATGACCGCAACGTGTTCCGCCAGCGCATGTTGGAGCGCACGCTGACGCTCTTTCAGTCGGTGCCGAAGGAAGATCTCGACTATCTTCTGGAAAAGCTCGACGCGACCAGCGCGCAGCCGGCGCGCGTCGCTTCGCTCTGAGCTAGCGCAGCGCCGCTTCCGCGAACGGTCCGCCGCCGCGATCGAACCCAGCAATCGCGAGCATCTTGGCTTGCGCGGCCGTGCGCACCGTTTCCGCCGTGATCATGAGGCCGGCTGCTTTCGCGGCGAGGAGGCGCCGTCCCAGCGGGGAGCGGTCCGAGGCGTCGAGCGCGAGATAGGGATCGGGATTTTCCGGCGCTTCGAGCACGAGTTCAGAATAGAGCGTGCGCGCGCGTGCGCCGAACGGCAGCGGGCACTCAGGGTCGCCGCGCAGGATCACGCCCCAGCCGCGCGCGCGCAATTGCTCGGCAAGGCCCGGGCCCGCCAGCACCACGGCGCGCTCGCAGAGCTCAAAGCTGAGGCCGCGCCGCGTGCAGCCGGCTTCGAGCGCCGCTTCGCTCAGCAAATCGGCTTCAAGCTTGCCGATCAATTCGGGTGGCAGCGCCACGGCGAGCGGCGCGGTAGCGCCCCGTTCGCGCCACGCCATGCGTGCGCCGCGCAGGAGGCGGGCAAGGCCGCTGAAGGAGAAGGCTTCGCTGGGTTCGCCGCGCGCCCGCACAATCCCTGCCGCCAGCGCGCCGACGCGCAAATCAACCCGGCCCCCAATGGCGAACGCCATGGGCTCGGGCGCCAATGCGCGACGGAACGGAATGACAGTCATGGAAAACGGAAGACCCTCGCGAGCCCCTGTTTCGCATGTCGCGGTTAAGGAACGGCCAGAAAACGCGGTGAAGACTGCGTTAGCGCGATCAGCGGCGCGGCAAACCCAGGGCGTCGACGCGGGCTTCGAGCGTGCGGAGCACGGTGCTGCCGATCGGGTGTTTGTCGGTCTTGATGCCGTCGCGGACAGCAGCGCGAATGGCGTCGATATGGCCGGTGAGGAGCGCTGGGCCGGCGCGCACGGCGGCCTTGCCTTCATCGCTGTCGATCAGCCGGCAGAGCGACGCGGCAAGCTGCGTGACCAAAGGATAATCATAGGTGCCGCCCAGCCCCTTGAGGTCGTGCGCGGCGAGCATCAGGGCTTCGAGGCTGTCATCATCCCAGCGCGCTGCGGAGGCCGCGAGGCGGCGCGTCTGCAGCTTGCCGACTTCATCTTCCAGCCATTGCTGAAACGAGCCGCTCATGGCGCGCAGCGCATCGTCGGCGCGCGCGACCGCATCTTCGTCGAACACCGGCGACGGCAAGTCGAGCGGCCGGCGGCCACTTTCCTTGGGGTCGATGAGACGGGCGCCGGTCTGTCGCATGCGGGGCCGATGATCGTCCCGCCGCGTCAACAAAGCGTTGACGATGTTCAGACGTTGAATTGTTCGCGCAGCACGCGCTCGTCGAGGGCGTGCCCTTGGTCGAACAGCAGGGTGAGCGCCGAGCCTGAGTCTTCGCGGATATCGACGGCGACCACGTCGCGGGTTTCCAGATTGTCCGCCGCCGCGCTCACGGAGCGCCGGTCGGGGTCCAGCACCTCGAAACGGACATGCGCGCCATGGCTGAGCAGCGCGCCGCGCCAGCGGCGGGGCCGAAACGCGCTGATCGGCGTGAGCGCAAGAAGGCGCGAATGGATCGGCAGGATCGGGCCGTGCGCCGAGAGATTGTAGGCCGTGGAGCCGGCGGGGGTTGAGACCAGCACCCCGTCGCAGAAAAGTTCGGGCATGCGTTCGGCGCCGTCCACCAACACGCGGAGGCGCGCGGTTTGAGCGGTTTGGCGCAGCAGGGAGACTTCATTGAACGCCCGCTCGGTGACGACCTTGCCGCTGACAGTCTCGGCCCGCGACACCAGCGGGCGGATGCGCACCGGCTCGGCCTTTTCGAGCCGCTCGACCAGGCCCTCTTCGACATAGTCGTTCATTAGGAAGCCGACCGTGCCGCGGTTCATGCCGTAGACGGGCTTCTTGTCCTTCAGCCGCCGCCGCAGCGTGTCGAGCATGTGCCCGTCGCCGCCGAGCGCCACGATCACGTCCGCCTCGGCCTCGCTGGCCTCGCCATAGATATGGCGGAGGTGGCGCAAGGCTTCCTGCGCTTCAGGCCGCGCGCTGGAGGTGAAAGCGAGCTTCATGGGAAGATGAATGGCCAGCGCATGGCGCGGCGTCAAATCCCCTCGCGTGCGCTTGCCGTTGCGGCGGGGCTTACGCGGGTGGGGCGGCGGGATTAAGCTTGCCTCAAACACCAAGGGAGGCCGCGATGGCCGACGATGTGGGCGCTTCGGTGAAAAACCGCGTGAGCGCCGAGGAATGGCAAGCCCGGGTCGATTGCGCGGCGCTTTACCGGCTGGTGGCGCTCCACGGCTGGGACGACATGATCTTCACGCACATCTCGATGCGCGTGCCCGGCCCTGAACATCATTTCCTGATTAATCCCTATGGGATGCTGTTCGAGGAGATCACGGCGTCGAGCCTGGTGAAGGTCGATCTCGAGGGCCAGATCGTCGCGCCGACCCAGTATTTCATCAATCCGGCGGGCTTCACGATCCATTCGGCGATCCACGCCGCGCGCGAAGACGCGCTCTGCGTGATTCATCTCCACACCGCTGCCGGCGTCGGCGTCGCGGCGCAGAAGAACGGGATGCTGCCGCTTTCGCAAAACGCGCTGATCGTGCTGCCGCAATTGGCCTATCACGACTATGAGGGCGTCGCGCTCAACCTTGATGAGCGCGAGCGGATTGTCGCGGATTTGGGCGACAAAAGATTGTTGCTGCTGCGAAACCATGGAACTCTGGCGGTGGGTGGGAGCGCGGGGCAAGCGTTCCTGGGGATCTATTTCCTGGAGCGGGCATGCCAGCAGCAGGTGGCGGCGCTGAGCGCGGGCTCGGACGGCGTGCTGGTCGCGTCGGACGAGGCGCAGGCCGAAGTGCGCACGCAGACGGCGGGACTGCCGATGCTGGCGGGGCTCGCTTGGCCAAGTCTGCTGCGCAAGCTCGATCGCAATCTGCCGGGCTACG
Source organism: Terricaulis sp. (assembly GCA_037200505.1). Lineage (GTDB taxonomy): Bacteria > Pseudomonadota > Alphaproteobacteria > Caulobacterales > Aquidulcibacteraceae > Vitreimonas. Next base: position 325,563 of record JBBCFZ010000009.1, read on the forward strand.
ATTCCTAAGCGTACTCGCGGCGCTCACACCGACCCCAGCACTTGCCGGCGCCTGGATCGCCCCTGAAGGCGGCCAGGAAATCTGGAGCAATGCCGCCGGCTATGGCGACGAAGGCCAATTCGCCGAAAGCGCGGTCTATTGGGAAATTCCCGCAGATGAGACCTTCGCGCTGGTCGCCGGATCGTGGGTCGAGGACAACGCCGCAGCCAGCGAGGAAGGCTGGCGCGCCGAGGCGACCGTGGCGCTTAAAGCGGCGCTTATCCGCAATAATCGCGGTGCGATGGCCGTGCAGGGCGGGATCGTTTGGCGTTCCGAACCCGGCGAGCGGGGCTGCAGCGAAGCCGGCGCGGAGGCGCGGTGGCTGGGCGGCGTTTCGTTCGGTGAGACGAATTTCGTGAACCTGGAGCTGGGCGCGCGGATCCAGGATGGCGGGTGCCTCGATCAGCGGCTGGATCTTACGGCCGGCTATCGGCCCAGCCCCCGCTGGCTGGCCATGGCCGAGATCTTCGTCGATGAGCCCGATGGCGGCGACAGCAAGGTTCAGGGCCAGATCACGCTGGTGCGGTTCGGCGATGACGATAAAGGGGTTCAATTCGGCGTGAGAACCCGCCTGGATGGCAAGGCGCAGGAAACTGCTTTCGTGCTAGGCTTTTGGGGAAGGCCCGGCGAATAAAGCCGGTCTGACCAATTTGTGGCGCAAAGCCCTCCCAAGACACATATCTGAAATAAGTTGGGTGTAGGACCGATTACATGGTGGGGCTGTTTCGCCGCTATGGATTTGCCGCGATCGTGACGGCGGGCCTGGCGCTCATGGCAGTGGTGGTGCTCGGCAAGAGCGTGCTGGACGGCGGCGACGCGTCCAGCGCCAAAGCCGCGCCTGCCGGCCAGACCAAGGGCGGCGGCGGGCCCGCGCCGGCCGTCGGCGTGGTCGCGACCGCCCGGCACAATTTCTCCGATGCGATTCAGGCTTTGGGCACGGCCCAAGCGCGCGAGAGCATCGTCATCACCCCGAAAATCGCCGACACCATCCGCGCCATCCGCTTCGACAGCGGCCAGCGCGTCACGCGCGGCCAAGTTCTGGTCGAGATGGCGAATGTCGAGCAGGCCGCCGATCTCGCCGAAGCGCGCGCCGCCGATGAAGCCGCCCAGCAGGAGCTGCGGCGCTATCAAGAATTGTTCAATCGCGGCTTTGCCTCGCAAGCGCGGCTCGACACCGTGCAGGCGGCGGCCGATGCGACGCGCGCACGCGTCGAAGCCGGCGGCTCGCGCATCGCCGACCGCACCATCCGCGCGCCGTTCTCCGGTGTCGTGGGCCTTCGCACCGCGAGCCCCGGCCAATATGTGCAGCCCGGCACGCAGATCGGCACGCTCGACGATATTTCCGAGATCAAGCTCGATTTCGACGTGCCGGAATCGCGCCTGGCGCAATTGGCGAGCGGCGTCGCGATCGTGGCGCGCACCGCCGCGTTTCCGGACCGCACCTTCGAAGGCTCGATCGCGCAAGTCGATAGCCGCATCGATCCCGCGACGCGGAGCGTGCGCGTGCGCGCGATTCTGCCCAATCGCGACGGGCAGCTTCGTCCCGGCATGTTGATGACGGTCGAGGTGCGCTCCAATCCGCGCGACGCGCTGGCGACGCCGGAGATCGCGATCCTCGATCAAGCCGATGGCGCTTATGTGTTTCGTGTGAACCAGGGCGAGCAAGGCCAGGTGGTCGAGCGCGTACGCATCGAAACCGGCCAGCGCAGCGGCGGCATGGCCGAAGTGCTTTCGGGGCTCAATGAAGGCGACCTTGTCGTCACTGAAGGCGTGCAAGCCGTGCGACCCGGCCAGCCGGTGCGCGCCGAAGCGCAAGCGGCAAGCGCGCCAGAAGCGGCCAGTGCGCCAGAACCCGCCGCGCCCCGGCCGCGCGGTTAAGGCGCGAAGAGCGTGACGCTCTCCGATCTCTCGGTCCGTCGCCCTGTTCTGGCGATGGTGTTTTCGCTGCTGATCATCGCATTCGGCGCGATCTCCTTCACCAATCTCCCGCTCCGTGAATTGCCCGATGTTGACCAGCCGGTCGTCTCGGTCAGCGTGAGCTATCCGGGCGCCTCGGCGCAGGTGGTGGAAAACCAGATCACGCGCGTGATCGAGGATCAGCTTTCTGGCATCGATGGCCTGGACTCGATCAATTCCACCAGCCGCGACGGCCGCTCCTCGATCAATATCGAGTTCAAGCTCAGCCGCGATCTGGAAGCGGCCACCAATGACGTGCGCAACGCCGTCAGCCGCGCGCAAAACCAATTGCCGGCCGATATCGACGATCCGGTGATCAGCAAATCGGAATCCGATTCCCAGCCGATTATCTGGTTCAGCTTGAGCAGCACCAAGCTCGATCTCACCGAACTCTCCGATTATGCGGACCGTTACATCGTCGACCGCTTGGGCGTGATCGACGGCGTCGCCAGCGTCAATCTCGCCGGCAGTCGGCGCGCCCTGCGCATCTGGCTCGACACCAACGCCATGGCCGCGCGCGGCCTTACCGTGCAGGACGTGGAAAACGCGCTGCGGTCGCAGAACGTGGAATCGCCTGCGGGCTACGTGCAGAGCCAGGAGCGCGATTATCAGGTGCGCGTGGCGCGCGCCTTCGAGACGCCGGAAGAATTCGCGCGCCTGCCGCTGACCAGCGCAAGCGCCGACGACGCCAATGTGATCCGACTAGGCGATGTTGCGCGCATCGAGATGGCGCCGGAGGAAACACGCCGGATTTTCCGCGGCAATGGCGAAGATCAGGTCGGCATCGGCATCGTGCGCCAATCGCGCTCGAACGCGCTAGAGGTCGGGCGCGGCGTCAAAGCGGAAGTCGAGCGCATTCGCGAAAGCCTGCCCGAGGGCACGACGCTGACGCTCACCTTCGACGCCACTGTCTTCATCGACCGCGCCATCACGCGCGTCGGTGAGACTTTGCTGGAATCGACCTTCTTGGTCGTCCTCGTGATCTTCCTTTTCCTGGGCTCGATCCGCGCGGCTTTGATTCCCGCCGCCGTTATTCCGGTGTGCTTGGTTGGCGCGTTCCTCGTGCTCTCGATGTTCGGGTTCTCGGTGAACTTGCTCACCTTGCTCGCGCTGGTGCTCGCGATCGGTCTGGTGGTGGACGATTCCATCGTCGTGCTGGAGAACGTACAGCGGCGCATGGACACGCTGGGCGAGCCGCCCATCATCGCGGCGGAGCGCGGCACGCGGCAGGTGTTCTTCGCGGTGGTGGCGACATCGGCGGTGTTGGTCGCGGTGTTTGCACCGCTCTTGTTCGTCGGCGGCTATGTCGGGCGTTTGTTCATCGAACTTGCGGTCACGGTCGCGGGCGTCGTGGTGATTTCCGCGTTCGCATCGCTCTCGCTGTCGCCGATGATGTGTTCGAAGCTCTTGAAGCCCACGCAAGAAAAGTCACGCCTCAACCGGATTGTGGACAATCTGCTGGACGGTTTGCGCAGCTCCTACCGCTCTTCGCTCGAAGGCGCGCTCAATTTCAAAGGCGCGGTGTTTCTGCTGTTCGGGCTGATCGTGCTCGGCGGCGCATATCTCTTCTCGCAGCTCTCATCCGAACTGACGCCGCCCGAGGATCGCGGCGTGCTGGTCGCGCAAGTGCAGGCGCCCGAGGGCTCTGGCTTTGAGTACACCAGCCGCATCATGGGCGAAGTCGAAGATGTGCTGATGACTTATGTCGATGCTGGCGAAGCCAACCGCATTCTGGTCGTGCTGCCCGGCTTCGGCGACGCCGGCACCGCGCGCTTCTCAAGCGGCATCGCGCTTATCTTCCTGAAGCCGTGGGAAGAGCGTCATCGCCCGGGCTCGGAAGTTGAGACTGAACTCAATCAACGTCTCAGCCAGATTCCTGGCGCGGTGGTGCGTGTGCGGATGCAGAGCGCATTCCAGCGCGGCGGTGGTGGCGGCGGCGGGAGCGATGCGTCGATCGTGCTGCTCGGCTCGACCTACGAGCCGCTCGCGGCGACGGCCCAGCGCGTGCTCGACCGGATGCGCGAGAATCCGCAATTCCTGCGTCCGCGCATGAATTACGAACCGACATCGCCGCGTGTTCTGGTGGATATCGACCGCGAGCGCGCCGCTTCGCTCGGCGTTTCAGTGCAGGCGATCGGCCGCACGCTGGAAGCCACCATGGGATCGCGGCGCGTGAACACGATCACGGATCGCGGTGAGGAATATTACGTCTATGTCCAGGCCGAGCGCGACGAGCGCTCGGACATCTCGGACATGAACAGCAAATATGTTCGCTCGGATCGCACGGGCGAGCTGGTGCCCCTCTCGGCAGTCGTATCGCTCCGCACCGTGGGCGACGCTTCCGAACGCCGGCGCATGAACCGCCAGGCTTCGGTGACGATTTCGGCCTCGACGCCCGCGAATTATCCGATGGGCGACGCGCTCAACGAGATCGAGCGGATCGCGCGCGAGGAGATCGGCGAGCAGCCGATCTCGATCGATTACGCGGGCGCGGCGCGGCAATTCAAGCAAGCCAGCGGCGCCATCGCGTTTGCGTTCGCGTTCGCGTTGGTGATCGTCTTTCTGGTGTTGGCGGCGCAGTTTGAGAGCTTCGTCCACCCGCTCGTCATCATGCTCACGGTGCCGCTCGCTGTCGCTGGCGGCCTCTTTGGGCTTTTCCTGTTCGACAATACGCTCAACATCTACAGCGAGATCGGCCTCATCATCTTGATTGCGCTAGGGGCTAAGAACGGGATTTTGATCGTCGAGTTCGCGAACCAGCTTCGCGATGAAGGCCGCTCGATCCGCGAAGCCATTCTCGAAGCGTCCGATCTGCGCGTGCGCCCGGTGCTGATGACGTCGATCGCGACGATCGTTGGCGCGCTGCCGCTGATCCTCGGGCACGGCGCGGGCGCTGAAAGCCGCGCGACCATCGGCGTCGTGATTTTCTTCGGCCTCTTGGTCGCGACGATGCTGACGCTGTTCGTTGTGCCGGTGTTCTACGATCTGCTCGCGCGCTTCACGAAGTCACCTGAGACGACCGCGCGCGAAATCGAAGCGTACGAACACGGCCATCAGCCGGCGCAATTGCCGGCGGCTGAGTAACTCAGCGCGACGTTTCGATCATCAGATAGGCGATCAGGTCGCGGCGCTGTGCTTCGTCGCGGATGCCGATGAACGCCATGCGATTGCCCGGCAGGAACGTGCGCGGATTGGCGAGCCAATGATCGAGGCGGTCGGCGTCCCAGGTGAAGTCGGCGTCCTGCACGGCTTGCGAATAGCTGAAGCCTTCGACTGAACCGACCTCGCGGCCGAACACGCCATGGAGGTTCGGGCCGACGCGGTTGCCGGCGCCTTCCTCGAACGTATGGCATGAGCGGCACTGCGCGAAGTTGCGCTTGCCGTTGTCGTAATTGGCTTCGGTGTAGGGCGCGGGCAAAGCCGCGACCGCGGCGGCGATTTCTTCCGGCGTCGGCTCGGCGGCGACCGCTGCGGCCGGCGCCGCGGTCGAGGCGGTTTCGGAGGTGGCGGGGGCCGATGGGCCGCAGGCGGCGAGGGCGAGCGCCAGAGCGGCGGCGGACAGGAGCGGGCGGATCATGGGCGGCCTCGTCTTTGAACTTATGGGCCTATCTCGAATGCCTTCGCGGCCCGGCGCGCGCAAGCACTCTCTCGCGCGGCGGAAAGCCGCTTAGCGCCGGTTGCGCGCGGCGACCCGCTGTTCGCTGTTGCGAAGTTCGCGCCCGACGACGCCCGCGCCGAAGGTTTGGTCGGCGCCCCGCGCGCCGAGATCGGCGGCGCTGCTGGTGAGTTGCGCTTCGGCGCGCGCCGCCGCGTCGGGATTGGGCGCGGAGAGGTTGCGGGCGATGAGGCCGGCGACGATGGGCGCGGCGTAGGAGGTGCCCCGCACGCGCGCGTAACCGCCGCCCGGGGCGGCGGCGGTGATGTCCGATCCAGGGGCGGCAAAATCGACTTGCCCGCCCCGGCCGGCTTCGGGAAGCACCCTATCTCGCGCATCGACACCGGTGACGCCGATGACGCCTGGATAAGCTGCGGGATAAAGCGGCGGCGCCGAGGGACCGTCATTGCCAACGGCGGCGACGATCACGAAGCCCCGCGCCACCATCGCGCGCACGCCTGCTTCCAGAGCGCGGTTGGGCGGGCCGACGAGGCTCACATTGACAACGCCGGTGCGTTGCTCGGCGAGCCAACCCAATGCCGCGACGATCGCCGCGGCGCCGCCGCCATTCGGCTGGCCGCCATAGACGTCGGCGACGGAGAGCGAAGCGCCGGGCGCGGCGCCGTGAAAATCGGGCGCGTCGCCTGCAAGCAGAGACGCGACCGCCGTTCCATGTGCGCCGGCGATGGCGTTCGATCCGACAAAGCCGCGCTGGCGGATCGAGAGGCCCGCGAGCGCGGGATGGCTTGCATCGACGCCGCTGTCGATCAGGCCGATGCGGCCAGATGCGCTGCCGCCTCCGCCGCTTGATTGGCGTGCGCCGGGCGCACCAGGCTCGTTTGCGCCAGCGCCGAGATAGACATGGTTGAAATCATACGTGCCGGCAGGATCGATCTCGCGCAGCGCATCGACGGCGTTGCGCGTGGACATGCCGGACGGCGCGCGCAGCACGACGATGGTGAGGCCGAGCGCGCTCTCTTCGGTGGTCTGCGAAATGGTGAAGCCGCGCGCGCGGGCGGCGGCTAAAGCATCGGTGCTTGGGGCGACCGCCACCACTTCGCTGCGCACCACGATGTCGCCATTGCGGTCGACGTCGATGATGTCGGGATGGGCGCGGCGCAAGAGATTGGCTTCGGTCTCGCGGGCCGCGCGCAATTCGCGCGTGGTGCGTTCGCGGAGGGTGTCGACCGCGCCGTCGGCGCGGTCTAAAACGCCGGTCGAGGTTCCCTCCACGGTGTCTCCCACGCGGCCAACCGCGCCGCCGACGCCGCTCGTGACATCGCCCACGGCGCCGCCGAGGCCGCCCGGCAATTGCGCGGCGGCGGGGCCGGCGAAGGCGGCTGCAAGCAGCACGAAAGCTGCAAGACGGATCGGTGCTATGAACATCGCGGTCTCACCCTAGGCCAAACGGAATACCGCCGCATTCTCTTCCATCAGGCGCAAGACATACGGATGAAACGCTTCCCCTGATCCGTTTTAGGAGTTGGAATGGCTGCACACGGCGATTTAGTCCGTCGCGAGCTCGCAGCGCTTGTACCAAGGTTGCGGCGTTTCGCACGCGCCTTGGCGCGCAATCCGGACGAGGCCGATGACCTCGTCCAGAATGCGCTCGAAAAGGCGCTGCGTAATCTCGACGCCTGGACGCCCGGCACGCGGCTCGACTCGTGGATGTTTAGGATCATGAAGAACGCCTGGATCGACGAAGTCCGCTCCCGCTCCGTGCGCACCCGCGTGTTCGCGCCCGAAGAAGCCGGCTTCGATGTTGGCGCCGACGGCGCGGCGGCCATGGAACTCCACCTGGAGGCGCAAGCCGCCCGCGCCGCGATGGAGACGCTGCCCGATGAGCAGCGGGTCGCCGTGGCGCTGGTGCTGATCGAGGGTTTGTCTTATCGGGAAGCGGCCGATCTGCTCGATGTGCCGATCGGAACGCTAACCAGCCGTTTGGCGCGTGGCCGGGCCGCGATTGAGGCGCGCTTGGCGCCGCAAGCGGGAGACGCATGATGCGGATCACCGATGATGTCTTGATGGCGTTCGCCGATGGCGAACTGCCGGCTGAAGAGGCCGAACGCATCGAAGCCATGATGCGCGACGACCGCGAGATGGCCGCGCGCGTTACGCGCTTTCGCAGCGTACGGTCTGCGTTGCGCGCCGCATACGATTCCGTCGCGCAAGAACCGATCCCGGATCGGCTGCGGGCTTTGCTGCATGATGTCGAAGCCGCGGCGCCTTCTGCGCCCGAACCGTCCGCTGCGCCAATTGTGCATTTGAGCGCTGAGCGGGAGCGTCGTCGTTTCAGCGCGCCGACATGGGCGGCGATCGCGGCAGGACTTGTGGTGGCGGTGCTGGCAGGGCGCATGTCGACGCCGGATTCACTTTTTGTCGGCGAAGCAGGCCATTTGCATGCAGGCGGGCAGTTGACGCGCGTGCTCGATACCCGTCTCGCCAGCGCGCCGGAAAACGCCAATGACGATATTCGTGTTGGGCTGACATTCCGCACCGCGGAAGGCGATGTCTGCCGCACCTTCACCGGAAATGGCGATGATGGCGGTGTCTCGGGGCTTGCTTGCCATGAGGCCAATGACTGGGCCATTCGCATCGCCGCCGCGACGCCGGCGAGCGATGGCGAATATCGCCAGGCCGGCGCGGAAACCGTGGTGATGGATATGGTCGACGCGTTGATTGCGGGTGAACCGCTCGACGCCGCGCAAGAACAGGCCGCGCGCGATAATCACTGGGGCGACTGAGCTTTCTCTCTTCACCGACAACGATGCGCGCAAGAAAACGGCGGGACCCTTTCAGGATCCCGCCGTTCGCCGCTGAAAGGTTGGAGCGGTGGCTCAGCGGCTGACGTTCGCGGAGGCGTTGCCTTCGGCGCTGACATTCGCGCCGCTACGTGACGCATCGGCAGAGCCGTTGGCGCCGGCGCCGACATCGACATCGGTATCTTGCGCGGCGGCGGCGGCATTCTGCGCGGCGTTGGTTGCAGTGCGCGCGCCGCTGCGGGCAGCGTTTACACCTTGGCGCGCGGCGCCCGTCGCGGTTGAGGCGGCGTCACCCACCGCATCGGTATTCGCGCTCACCGAGCCATTGCCGGATGCCGCGCCCGTCGCGCCATTGAGTGCGCCGCTCGCGGAACCCGATGCGGCGCCGCCAGCGTCGACATTGGTGTTTTGGGCGGCGTCGCCGGCCTCACGTTCAGCGCGGCGCGCGGCGCGTTCAGCGCGTTCGCGTGTGCGATTGGCGGTGGCTTCCGCGCGTGAGGCGGCGTCGCCCACCGCGCTTGTATCGGCGCCAATCGAGCCGGCCGCGTTGCCAGCGCCCGAAACCGAGCCGCCGATGCCGCCGACCGCGCCGCCGACAGAACCGCCAAGCCCGCCGCCGCCGCCAACCAATTGCGCCGAGGCTGGCGCGGCGAGGGCAAGTGCTGCGGCCGAAACCGCGAGAAGCAGAATCTTTTTCATTGTCATCTCCCAGACAGAACCGGCTGCACGCCGGCTTCATGCGGGACAACGACGAGCCCCCGGATTTTCTTCCAGGGAACTTCGAGAAATCGTCAAAAGACCTTAATTTCCGCAGTTCGCCACGCTTGAGGCTAAACGCGGCGTCATCATTCGCCGATGAAGTGCAGGGCGATCTGGCGCCCATGCGGCGCGTGGCGGTGCTCGAAGACGTAGATGCCTTGCCAAGTTCCCAGCGCCAGCGCGCCATCGACGATAGGAACGGAGAGCTGGGTCTGGGTGAGCGCCGCGCGAATATGCGCGGGCATGTCGTCTGGCCCTTCGGCGTCGTGGATATAATCGCCGTCTTCGGGCGCAATGCGTTCGAAAAAGCGCTCAAGATCGGCCCGCACGTCGGGATCGGCGTTTTCCTGGATCAGCAGCGATGCGGAGGTGTGCCGACAGAACAGGGTCAGCAAGCCAGTCTGCGCGCCCTCGCCCTTCAGCCAGTCGCGCACCTGTTGCGTGAACTCCACAAGGCCCTTGCCGCGTGTCAACACGCGCAATTGATGTGAGGCTTGGCGCATGGAGATTCTCCGGCTTCGACGTGCGACTAAAGCGCCACGCTTTCCAATTGCAAGCCGCCCGGTTTGACCCAGGCGGCAAGGCGCATTGTAATAGCGCCAACAAACGAGCGCGGCGGGGCCGCCCTGGGGGATGCGATGATCAGATGGGCGAAAGCGGCGGGCGCCGCCTTGGTGTTGCTGGCGAGCGCTTGCGCGCAAGAGCCGGCGGTTGCGCCCGATCCGGGAAGCTTCCGCAAGGTTGTGTTGGCGGGGCCGTTCAACGAGCCTGTCGATCTCGATGTGCTGGCCGATGGCTCGGTGCTGTTCGTCGAGAAGGCCGGCAAGATTTATCATTGGACCGAAGCGGGCGGCGCCGCCGAGATCGGCGTGCTGACCAATGTGTTTGCTTCGGCGCGCACCGATGAAGGCAACGAGTTCGGCCTCGTCGCGATCACCGCCGACCCAGCGTTCGCCGAAAACGGCTTCATCTATGTGATGTACGACACCAAGCCCGCCGACCGTCCGGTGCAGCGCATCGCACGTTTTCATCTGGATGGCGCGCGGCTTGATATGTCGAGCGAAACGGTGGTGCTCGAATATCCTGTCGAAGACAATTGCTGCCACACCGGCGGCGGCATGGAGTTCGGGCGCGATGGACTGCTCTATGTTTCGACCGGCGACAACACCAATCCTTGGTCGGACGATGGCTATGGTCCGATGGACGCGCGCCCGGGCCGCGAACGCTATGATGCACTCCGTTCAGCGGGAAACACCAATGATCTGCGCGGAAAAATTCTCCGCCTTCGCGTGACGCCAGCGGGCGGATACGAAATTCCCGAAGGCAATCTGTTCGCGCAAGCCGCGCAGGGGCGGCCGGAAATCTACGTGATGGGCGCGCGCAATCCCTACACGCTGTCGATCGATCCCGAGACCAATGCAGTCTATTTCGGCGATGTCGGCCCCGACGCGAACGACGACAGCGCCGAGCGCGGCTCGCGCGGCTATGACGAGATCAACCGCATCACCGGCCCCGCCAATACCGGCTGGCCGCTTTTCATTGGCGACAACCAGCCCTATCACGCGCACGATTACGCGACGAACACCAACGGACCGGCGTTCGATCCGGCCCATCCCGTCAATGCATCGCCCCGCAACACCGGCGCGCGCGAACTGCCGCCTGCGCAACCGGCGCTGATCTTTTATCCTTATGCGCAGTCGGATCGTTTCCCGATGCTGGGCGAGGGCGGACGCAATGCGCTGGTCGCGGGCGTTTATCGCCGCACGCCCCAAGTGGAAGAGTCGCGCGCACTGCCGCGCTATTATGACGGCAAGCTCTTCATTGGCGATTTCATGCGCCACTGGATGATGGCGGTGACGCTCGATGATGCGGGCGCAGTGGCGAATATCGAGCCGTTTGCGCCCGGCGTGGAACTGGCCGCGCCGCTCGACATGGAGTTCGGGCCGGACGGCGCGCTTTATGTAATCGAGTACGGTTCGGAGTGGTTTAAGGCGAATCCGGATTCTGCCCTGAGCCGGATCGAATACACTGGCGGCGGCGACTGATCCTGGGCCTCGATTTTAGAGGGAACCATGCGTGGGTTGCGCGCGTTGGGTCAGGCTGAGTTGCGCGGGGAACACGCCGAATGGACGTTTGGGGACGGTTGCCGGGCGGCAGCCGCGCGGTTTTGGCCGCTAGCACGCGATTAACCACGCGAACATGGAGCGGCGTCGCGCTCGGAAGTGCGCTCGCGCTGATTCCCGCCGCGGCGAACGCCGACGACATCCAACTGGCGGCGGCGGAGAGTCTTGAGCGGCTCTCGATCGAAGAATTGGCCAACCTGGAAATCATGTCGGTGTCGCGCCGGCCCGAGCCCGTCAGCGAAGCGCCGGCGGCGATCTTTGTAATCACGAACGAGGATATTCGCCGCGCAGGCGCGCGCAGCATTCCAGAAGCGCTGCGGCTCGCGCCCAATCTGCAAGTGGCGCGCGGGGATTCCGGCTCGTACGCGATCACCGCGCGGGGCTTCAATCACTCCACCTTGACCGCCAACAAGCTGCAGGTCCTGATCGACGGGCGCAGCGTCTATAATCCGCTCTATTCAGGCGTGTTCTGGGACGCGCAGAATGTGCTGCTTGCCGATATCGACCGCATCGAAGTGATCAGCGGGCCGGGCGGCACGCTCTGGGGCGCCAACGCCGTTAATGGCGTCATCAACATCATCACGCGCGACGCCAGCGAAACCAGCGGCACGCTCGTGGAAGCGGGCGCCGGCACGCGCAACGCGCAAGTTGCGCTCCGCCACGGCGGAAGACTTGGCGCCGATGGCGCGTACCGCGTCTACGCCATGGGCTTTCAGCGCGGCCCGAGCGACGACGCGGCGGGCGAAGAGGTCTCCGATCAGTGGGACAATGGGCAAGCCGGCTTCCGCGCCGATTGGTCGGGCGCGCGCGATGGCTTCACGCTGCAAGGCGACATTTTCGCTGGCGAGCCAGAAGCGATTCCAGGTGAGGTGCGCCCCACCACGATCAATGGCGGCAATCTGCTCGGCCGCTGGACGCGGCGCTTCGCCGACGATTCCGTGCTTGAGATGCAGGCCTATTATGATCGTTCGCGCCGCACGGTTTCGAGCGGCATCTTGTCGGAGATCGATACTTATGCCGCGGAGGGGCAATACGCCTTCACGCGTTCGGGCCGTCACAGCGTCGTGCTTGGCGGCGGGGTTCGGCTGAACGAAGATCATTTCGCGCCTGGCCCAGGCACGGCGTTTCTCTCGCCTCCCGATCGTTCGCTGCGCCTCGGACAAGCCTTCGTTCAGGACACTTATTCTGCGACGTCTGACATCGACCTGACGTTCGGCCTCAAGCTCGAACACAATTCCTATACGGGCCTCGAATACATGCCGAACGCGCGCGCGGCGTGGCGGCTTTCGGACGATGCGCTCGCATGGGCGTCCGTCTCGCGCGCGGTGCGCACGCCGGCGCGCTTCGATCGCGATCTGATCACCACCGGCCTGCTCGCGGGCGGTCCCGACTTCGTCTCCGAGACCTTGACCGCGTACGAGATCGGCTATCGCGCGCAGCCCATTCCCGCGGCGAATTTTTCGGTTTCGCTGTACTACAATGATTACGACGATCTGCGCAGCGTCGAGGGCCAGCCGCCTTTTGTGTTTCCGCTGGTGGTGTCGAACCAGATGAGCGGCGAGACCTATGGCCTCGAGGTTTGGGGCGATTATGCGCTGACGGATTGGTGGCGCCTCAGCGCCGGCGCGAACTTTCTGCGCAAGGACCTCGAACTTGATCCCGGCAGCCATGACGTGTTCGGCGTGCAATATGCCGGCAACGATCCGGACTATCAGTACACCGCGCGGTCGTTGATGAACTTCTCGGACGATCTTGAACTCGATCTTTCCGTGCGCGCCGTCGATGCGCTGCCGAGCCCGCATGTGCCGGCTTACACCGCGTTCGATGCGCGGGTCGGCTGGCGGCTGACGGATGAAATCGAACTGTCATTCAGCGGCTATAATCTCTTCGACGATAGCCATCCCGAGTTTCGCAACAGTTCGACGCCGCTGCGGCAAATGCCGCGGAGCTTTTTCCTGACAACGCGCTGGAGGCCCTAGATGCGGTCTGGGGGCGGAATGACGAGATGGCTCAGCGCGGCATTGCTCGCGCTGACCATGCTTGTCTCTTCCGGCCCCGCGCACGCGCAGAACGCCGCGCTCGAAGCGGCCGTCAAGGCGACTTTTCTTTATCGCTTCGCCTCTTTCGTGGAATGGCCGAGCGGCGCATTTGCTACGCCCGAAGAGCCCATCGTGCTGTGCGTGATGGGAGACCGCGCGTTCCTTGGGTTGCTTGAAGAGCAAATCCGCGGCCAGGCGATATCGGGCCGCCCGCTCACGGCGCGGCAAGTCGCCAATGACGGCAACATCACTGAATGCCACGTGCTTTATCTGCGCGGCGGCGAACAGGCGACGGCCGAGGCGCTGCGAACCTCGCGCAGCTTGCCGATTCTGACTGTGACAGATGCGGATGAAACACGCGATCTGCGGGGCGTGATTCACTTTGTCATCGTTGAAAACCGCGTGCGCTTTCACATCGATGACGCGCGGGCGGCCGAGAGCGGGCTCAATGTCAGTTCGCGGCTGCTCAATCTCGCGGTCTCGGTACGGCGGCGGGCGCGGGTATGAGGCGGATCCTCGATCGCGCGCGCCAATGGCGCTTTGACCGCGTAGCGGCGCTGACCACCGCTTTGGTGCTGTTGATCGCGGGCGTCACCATGGCGGCGTTCAACGAAGCCGATTATCGCGCGCAGAAAAGCCGCGAGATCGGCGTGCAGGCGCAAATCTTGTCGTCGAGCGTCACTGCCGCGCTGATGTTTAACGATAGCGTGAGCGCGCAGGACTATCTCAATGCGCTGAGCGCCAATCCCGATGTGGAAGCGGCCGCCGTCTATGAGGCGAGCGGCTTGCAGATCGCCGAGTTCAGCCGCCCGCCGAGCGCGCCGCCGCCGGAGGCGGCGGGTGCAAATGAAACGCGCATGGAGCACGGCCGCTTCGTCACGGTCGCGCCGGTGGCGCGTGATGGCGTAGCCTTGGGCGCGGTTTATCTGCGCACCAATACAGAATCCCCCGCCCGGCGTGTCTCGCGCTATGTGGCGATCGGTATCTTGTTCGTGCTCGCGGCCTTGGTGCTCGTGGTGCTGGGGCTCGCCCAAGGCGCGCTCAGCCGCGCCAACACCGAACTTGCCGGCAAGGCGCGCGATCTGCAGGTGCAGATTGAAGAACGTGAGCGCGCCGAAGAAGCGCTGCTGCAAAGCCGCAAGATGGAAGCGATCGGCCAGCTCACCGGCGGCATCGCGCACGATTTCAATAATCTTCTGATGGTCGTGATCAGCGGGCTGCGGCTGCTGGAGCGCCATGACGATCCCGAACGCCGCGTTAAAACCATGGAAGCGATGCGCCAGGCGGTGGAGCGCGGCGCGGGCCTGACACGCCAATTGCTCGCTTTCTCGCGCCGGCAAACCTTGCGGCTCGAAGCGGTGGATGTCGCGCGCCAGCTCACCGGCATGCGCGAATTGCTGGAGCGCTCGTTGCGCGCCGACATTCTGGTCGAGATGATGCTGCCCGACGGCTTGTGGCCGGTGAAGACCGATCCCGCGCAGCTTGAGCTTGCCGTCCTCAATCTCGCGGTCAATGCGCGCGATGCGATGCCGAAGGGCGGCGTTATCACGATCAGCGCGGCGAACGTGACGCGGCGCGTGCCCGGCGGGGATAGCGAGTTCGTCGAGATCACGGTGCGCGATACCGGTTTTGGCATTCCGCCAGAACTGATGGACCGCGTGTTCGAGCCCTATTTCACCACCAAGCAGACTGGCCAGGGCACCGGCCTTGGCCTTTCACAGGTCTATGGGTTCGTGAGCCAGTCTGGCGGGGCAGTGCGGATGGAGAGCGTGGTCAATCAGGGCACCTCTATCGCGCTGGCGCTGCCACGCTCAGACGTGGAAGCCGCGGCGCCCGCGCCTGTGACGCCAAAGGTCGAAACGCCGAAGCGCGAGATGGGGGAGAGCGTGCTCGTGGTGGAAGACGACGACCATGTCGCCGCCTTCGTGAACGATATGCTGACGCAACTTGGCTACAAACCGACGCGCGTCAGCAACGCGAACGCGGCGCTGGGCGCGCTCGCCAATGAGCGCGAGTTTAATCTGGTGTTCTCCGACATCGTGATGCCAGGCGGCATGAACGGCATCGAACTCGCGCGCGAGATCCGCCGCCTCCATCCACGCCTGCCGATCGTGATGACGACCGGCTTCAGCGGCGGGCCGGCGGAAGCGCCGGAATTTCCGTTGCTGCGCAAGCCCTATCAGATGGAAGATTTGGAGCGCGTCATCGGCGCGGCCTTGGCGCAAAAGCCCTGAAATCGGGCTTCTTCTGGGCAATCTGGAACATCGGCAATGTTCCGCTTGTTGCTGAGGCATGGGTCAAGCGGAAAAAATCGCGTCGTTCGCCGTGCTCTTGCTGGCGCTTCTCGCAGCGACCTTGGTGCTGGGGCAAGGCGCGCTGGTGAGATCGGCGCAGCTCGCGCATCCCGCGCCCGTTCCGATGAGCGCGCCGGTCGCGACATCGCCCACCACGCCGAGGCTGCCCGCGCGTGGGCTCTTCTCACGCAGCGCGCGCGATGCGCTGATCATTCCGGTCGACGGCCTCGATGTCAGCGCGCTCGCCGACACTTGGGGGCAGGCGCGTTCGGAAGGACGCTCGCACCAGGGCATCGACATCATGGCGCCGCAGGGCGCGCCGGTGCTCGCCGCCGTGGATGGCCGTATCGTGAAATTTTTCGACAGCCAGCGCGGCGGCGTCACGATCTACCAGTTCGATAGTGCCGAGCATTATGTCTATTATTACGCCCATCTCAGCCGTCGCCTGCCGGGCCTCACTGAGGGCCAAGAGGTGCGGCAAGGCCAAGTCATCGCGTATGTCGGATCGACCGGAAACGCGACGACGCCGCATCTGCATTTCGAAATTCAACGCCTCGGCGATGAACACAAATGGTGGGTCGCCGAAGCGGTGAACCCGTATCCGTTTCTCGCGACGGGCCGCGTGCCCGACTAGCGCGCCGGTGCCGCCAACAGGACTCGAACCTGTGACCCCCTGATTACAAATCAGGTGCTCTACCAGCTGAGCTATGGCGGCGAAGGCTTGGCGCTTTGTGCCAGCGGTGGAAACGAAACGGAACAGTCAATTTGGGGAGGCGTTGGCCAAATGCTGCATTTTGGAGAACGCTAATGACCAAGGAACTGAAACCAATCCTCGCCGCCTTGGCCGCCTGCGCAATGCTGGCGTCCTGCGGCACCGTCGCTGGCGCGGCCACTGGGGCCGCCGTGGGCGCGGCTGTCGGCAACAATACCGGCGACGGTGACGCCCAACAGGGCGCCGCGGTCGGCGCGGCGGCAGGCGCTGTGGCCGGCACGGTCGCCGATCACAACTAAGTGCGCTTTCCGCATTAACAGCTTTTCCCCGCCATGCGCCTTTTGGTACGACTGGCGCACGGCGGGGAAAGATTGTGGACGCGACGACGCAAGCGCTGCAGACGCGGCTTTTTGGGGCGGGACCGAAGCGCATTCTTTCGCTGGATGGCGGGGGCGTGCGTGGCATTCTCGCGACAGGCATTCTCGGCGAGATTGAGCGCCGCTTGAAGCGCCGCAGCGGCAAAGCAACTTTCCGGCTCTCCGATTATTTCGATCTCATTGGCGGCACGTCGACCGGCTCCATCATCGCGGCCGCGCTCGCGATGGGGCGCAGCGTCGATGAGGTGACGCAGCTTTACCGCGAACTGGCGCCAAGCGTGTTTGCGGCAGATGGCGCAAACGCTGGTCTGCGCAAGCCGCGCTTTGACGCCGATCGCTTGGAAGCGGCGCTCGCGCGCGAACTTGGCGATCACGAATTGGGCTCGCCCGCCTTGCGCACCGGTTTTGCTGTGTTTGCAAAGCGCGTCGACACAGGCTCGGCTTGGACGCTCACCAATAATCCGCGCTCGCGTTATTGGGATGGACCGCCGGGCGGTTTTCCAAACAAGCGCTTCCAGATTCGCAAGCTTGTGCTCGCGAGCGCCGCCGCACCCACCTTCTTTGAAGAGCGCTGCATTCAGCTCATTCCAGAAGGCGAGCCCGTGCCGCCCGGCGCAGATGCGCAGGGCGAGTTCGTCGATGGCGCGGTTGCGGGATTGAACGATCCCAGTTTGCAATTGCTGAAAGTCGCGACGCTTCCGCCTTACGGATTCAATTGGGGCGCGGGCGACGACCGGCTGCTGATGATCTCGGTCGGCACCGGCTATTGGCGCCCCGCGCTAAACTACGACACCTTGGAGCGCGATTTGCTCAACACCATCGCGCCGGCTGCAGCGCGCGCGGTGTTTGCGCTGAAGAGCATGATCCACGATGCATCGCTCAACACTTTAGGCACGATGCAGTCGCTGTCGGAATCGCCGAAGCCGTGGCGGATCAACAGCGAGGTTGGCGATCTGCGCGGCGCGCGGCTTTCGCCGGTGCCGGTGCTGCACTTTCAGCGCTTCGACGCGCGGCTGGACGATCCGGCCGAAATGGCGCGCCTGGGCCTCCAATATGCGCCGGCCGATCTGGAGGCGATGAAGGAATTGGCGAGCGACGACGGCGCGACGCTTGCGCGCCTGCATGAGATTGGGCGCAGCGCGAGCGAGGATTATTTCCGCCGCCGCGCCGGAGAGCCTGAATGGGAAGGAGAAATCTTTCCCGCGCGCTTCGATCCCGCCTGGTTCACCGGCCCGCCGCCCGGGCCGCCGAAATCGCGGCTTGAGGCCATGGGACGGGTGTTCGGGGGCGGAAAACCGGGCAAGGCCTGAGGCGAATCTTCGCCTCCCTTTTCGTAAAACCCTCGGCTATGGTGCACCCGTCCGGCGCTGGGGAACGGCGAAGGGGTGAGGAGACCAGGGATGAGCTTTTTCGACTCATTGTTCCGGATTTTGTTCGGACGCCGCGGTTCAACGACTTCTCCGCCGCCCCCGCCGCCGCCTCGGCCAGCGCCGCCACGTCCACCCGCGCCGCCCCCGCCTGCGCCGCCCGTGACGCCGGCGCCGCCCGCGCCACCTGTTGCGCCGCTGCCTCCGGTCACCGAGCCGCCGCTGTCGCCGGTGCCGCCGCCGGCGACCGTGCCGACGCCGACACCGTCGACGAGCTATCTCGACACTTTGCGCGCGACGACGCGCGATCCGATCCGCCGCGCCGATTTCGAAGCGGTCGCGGCGCAATTGGGATGTGAGTGGGAGGCTGTCGCCGCTGTCTCGGAAGTTGAATCAGGTCCGCTCGGCGGCTTTGCTGCCGATGGGCGCCCGATCATCCTCTATGAGCGCCACCTCTTCTCGCGCAAAACCAATCACCAATACGACGCTTCGCATCCCACGATCTCGAACTCGAGCGCGGGCGGTTATCCGCGCACGCAGAACGAGCGCTGGGCGCAGCTGACGCAGGCTTATGCGCTGGCGCCGGATGCGGCGATTGAGAGCGCGAGCTATGGACGCTTCCAGATTCTCGGCCAGAATTACGGCAATCTCGGCATGACGGCGCACGCCTATGTGTCGAAGATGGCCAAGTCCGAGAAGGATCAGCTGGAATGCTTCGTGGGCTTCGTGCGCGCGAACGGGCTGGTCGATGAGCTGCAGCGCCGGGATTGGGCGGGCTTTGCACGCCGATACAATGGCCCCGGCTACGCGGCCAACCAGTACGACACCAAGATGGCGGCCGCTTACGACCGCCTGAAGGCGACGCCGATTGCTTGAACACTTGCGTTCGGATTGCAGCGCGGACTAGATCGCGGACCTCATGGCCCGTTTCCTGATCACGTCCGCGCTGCCTTACATCAATGGCATCAAGCATCTCGGCAATCTGGCCGGCTCGATGCTGCCGGCGGATGTGCACGCGCGCTTTCGCCGGCTGCAAGGCCACGAAGTGCTCTTCATTTGCGCGACGGATGAACATGGCACGCCGGCCGAACTTGCCGCCGCCGAAGCCGGCCAAGATGTCCGCGCTTATTGCGATGCGCAGTACGACATCCAGAAAGCCGCGTGCGACGGCTTTCGGCTGTCGTTCGACTGGTTCGGGCGCTCGTCCAACGCGCCGAACCATCGCCTGACGCAGCATTTCTGCGAAGTGCTGGAGAAGAACGGGCTGATCGAAGAGCGCGTCTCCAAGCAAATCTACTCGATCGACGATAAGCGCTTCCTGCCGGATCGTTATGTCGAGGGTACGTGCCCGGTGTGCGGCTTTGAGCGCGCGCGGGGCGATCAGTGCGACAATTGCCAGACTTTGCTCGATCCCATTCAGCTCATAAAGCCGCGCTCGAAAGTGTCGGGCTCGACCAATCTCGAAGTCCGCGACACCGCGCATCTCTTTTTGTTGCAGCCCAAAATGCAAGATCGCGTGCGAGCCTGGGTCGATCAATCGACGGAGTGGCCGTCGCTGGCGCGCTCGATCGCCTACAAATGGCTGGATGAAGGCCTGATCGACCGCGCCATCACGCGCGATCTCTCCTGGGGCATCAAGGTCACCAAGGACGGCAAGCCCCGTCCGGGGTTCGACAGCAAAGTCTTCTATGTCTGGTTCGATGCGCCGATCGAGTATATCGGCTCGACCGTGGAATGGAGCGAAGCCACCGGCGGCGATTGGGAGCGCTGGTGGCGCAAGGATAAGGGCGCGGAAGACGTGACCTATGTCGAGTTCATGGGGAAAGATAACGTCGCGTTCCACACCGTCAGCTTCCCCGTCACCATCATGGGCAGCGAAGAGCCGTGGAAGCTGGTCGATCGCCTGAAGGCGTTCAACTGGGTCACGTGGTACGGCGGCAAATTCAGCACCAGCGAAAAGCGCGGCATCTTCATGGACGCGGCGCTTGAGCTTCTGCCGAGCGATTATTGGCGCTGGTACCTCATGGCCAACGCGCCCGAAAGCGCCGACGCCGCCTTCACGCTCGAACAATTCCAGCAAAGCGTGAATGCCGATCTCGCGAACGTGTTTGGGAATTTCGTGAATCGCATCACGCGGTTCTGCGCCGCGAAGTTCGAAAGCAAAGTGCCGGAAGGCGGCGCGTGGGGGCCGCACGAAGAGAAGCTTTGGACGGAGTTTTCACAGCGCCTCGCCGCGCTCACGCAGTTTCACGATCAAATGGAAATGCGCAAAGCCGCGGCTGAACTTCGCGCCATCTGGGTCGCGGGGAACGAGTATCTGCAACTTGCCGCCCCATGGACGGCGTTTAAGACCGATCCCGCGGCTGCGGCGCAAAGCGTGCGTGTCGGCCTCAATCTTTGCGCGCTCTTCGCGATCCTCGCGCAGCCCTTCATTCCGGATGCCGCGAAAACCGTGCTCGATGCGATCGGCGTGCCGGAGAAAAATCGCATGTGGCCCGACGCGAGCGACAAGGCCTTGTTCGACGCACTGCCGCACGGCCTCGCTATCACGCCGCCGGATGTTCTTTTCAAGAAGATCGAAGACGAAGACGTCGCCGCTTGGGCGGAGCGCTTCCGCGCGGCGGCGTGATCGAGATACGCGTTCTGACGCGCGGCGATCTAGCCGCGTATCGCGGCTTGCAGCGTTTTGGTTTGCAGGAGCGGCCCGAGGCGTTCGCCGACACGCTTGCGCTCGATACTGCGCGGCCCGACGAAGAAGTCGCCGCAATGCTGTCGCGGGGCGAGGTCTGGGGCGCGTTCGTGGACGGGCGGTTGCTTGCGAAAATCCTGCTCGATTACCCGCCGTATCCGGCTTTCGCGCACACGCGGTGGCTGCACGGCGTCTATGCGCACCCGGACGCGCGCGGGACCGGCGTCAGTGAAGCGCTCGTGCGCGCCGCGTTTGACGATGCGCGCGAGGCAGGGGCGCGGCGCTTCCTGCTCTGGGTCAATGCCGCGAACCCTGCGGCGCGCCGTTTCTATGAAAAGCTGGGTTTTCGCGAGACCGGCCGGATCCCCGAAGGCATCCGCGTGGGCGAGCGGCTCGTTGACGATGTGCTCATGTGCCTCGCGGACGTGGGCTGACGAGCCGATTTAGCGGCCTGACTGGACGCCCCCGGGGTTCCGACCTAGAAAATAGCGTTAACGACGAGGTGGCGGGCCTCGGACCTTGCGATGAGGGACAACATGGAATCGGGCTCTTACGTCGATCAAGCGCTGTCGTTCCTGCGGGACGGGTTCAACGACATCAATCAGGTGCAGGGCCTTCTGATCGCGCTGGCCGCCACCGTGTTCATGCAGACTTGGCGTCAGCTGCTGCCGATCGCGCTGCTTGCCGTGGTCGTGCATATCGGCGTCGATTTGCTTGCGCCGGTCCTTGCGAGCGACGCAGCGTTTCGTCTGCCGCCTTTGATGGAAGGCGAATTCTGGCGTCAGGTCGCGGGGCTCTTTGTCGGCTATGTGATCGTGATCAGCGTGTTCTTCTTCATCAAGAGCTTGCTGCTGCGCCGTCCCGCCGCCGCCGCGCACTAACGCTTGGCAGCCTCGTAAAGCGCAATCGCGGCCGCAACCGACACATTGAGACTTTCCATCGCGGGCGCGATCGGAATGCGTGCGCGCTTCTCGCACGCAGCGCCGACGCCCTCGCGCAAGCCCTTTCCTTCGGCGCCAAGCACTAGCGCAACGGGGCGCGTATCGAGCGCTTCCGCGAGCGTCGTCTCGGACTCGCCCTCGAGGCCGAGCGTCAGATAGCCAAAGCCGCGCAATTCCTCGATGGCGCGCGAAATATTGGCGACGCGCACATGCGGCACGGTTTCAATCGCGCCCGCCGCCGCTTTGGCAAGCGCGCCGGTGAGCGGCGGCGATTTGCGATCCTGCAAAATCACCGCGCGCGCACCGAACGCAGCCGCTGAACGAAACGCGGCGCCGACATTCTGGGGATCGGTGACGCTATCGAGCACGAGCACCGCGCGCCGATCTGCCGGAGCGCACGCCGCAGCAAGCGTGAGTGGCTCGATCGGGCTCGCGCGCACGGCGATGCCCTGATGCACAGCGCCCGGCGGCAGCATGCCGTCGATGGCGTCGGGATCGAGGATATGAGGCTCAAGACCGCCCGGCAGGCGGCCCGCGGCGTTCCGTGTCGCGATCACGCGCTCGATCTTGCGCGCGGGGTTGGCCAGCACGGCAAGGCTCGCATGCACGCCCCAAACCCAGGACGGCCCGCCGGTTTCCTCTTCAAAAATGCGGCGCGGGGTGCGCAAAACCGGTCCTTGCGGACGTGGCTTGAGCGGGGGAGGGGACCTGACTATAAGACGCGCTCCGTTTTTAGGGGACGGGCGCTCACGTATCAGGTGTCAGGGCTTCTGACACCTCTCTTCGGGCGCCTGGCTTCTGCGGAAGGGTGGCCGAGTGGTTAATGGCAGCAGACTGTAAATCTGCCCGCGAGAGCGTACGGTGGTTCGAATCCACCCCCTTCCACCAGCCTTCGCAACGCGCAGCGTGGCGAAGGCTGCCGCGCCGGAGCCCACTTGGGCGAAGGCGGGCGCAGTTGCCGCGCGAAGCTTCGGCTCGGTAAACCCGCTGTTTCGAGGTCCGTGGCGGTGAAATACGTGTACATCCTCCAAAGCGTCGGAGATGCCGAGCATTTCTACGTGGGCATGACGGAGAACGTCGACGCGCGCCTGATAAATCATGCGGACGAGTCCCGAGCTTCTGAATTTGAGAAGTATCTCAAATCAGGCTCGGGCCGTGCATTCGCCAAAAAGAGGCTCTAGAAGGCCACGGAAGAGCGGTCGCGGGTGTAGCTCAATGGTAGAGCCGCAGCCTTCCAAGCTGAAGACGAGGGTTCGATTCCCTCCACCCGCTCCAATTCTCGACAAAGAAACTCAGTCATTCCGGACGCGCGGAGCGCGATCCGGAATCCAGGGCCACCAAGCGCTGTGCGTTGGCCCTGGATTCCGGGTTCGGCTCCGCCGCCCCGGAATGACTGAAGCGCTTACGGCGTGACATGCACCCCGAACAACACATTGCGCGGTGCGCCGGCGAAGCCGTTGGCAGGTTCGTAGGCGTCATCGAGCAGATTGTCCGCCGCCACATAGAGCCGGACGCTTTCGCTCGCCTGCCAGCCTGCTGACGCGCGCACGACCTCGTAGCTTTCCGCGCGGCCGACGCCGAGGAAGAAGCCGTCGTCGCCATAGAGAATATCGTCGCGCGCGCCGACTTGGCGCCACGAGATTTGCCCAGAGAACGCGCCTTGCTCGGCCTCGAGCGCGGCCGACCAGGCGTGGCGTGGGCGGCGACGCAAGGCTTCGTTTGTCGCGGCGTCGCGCGCATCGGTGTTGTCGTAGGAGACTTGTGCGGTCAGCCAGGAAAGCGGGCGGAGTTCGGCGCGGGCTTGGGCAAAGTCGATCTCGACTTCATCGACGTTGGAATAGAAGAACGCGCTGTCGAACGCGATCAGGTCTTCGATGTCGGTGTGCCGATAAAGCGCGCCGAGCACCAGGCCATCGTCTTGGCCGAACAGCGCGAACTGCGCGTCGGCGCCGATCTCCCAGCTCTTGC
Source organism: Terricaulis sp. (assembly GCA_037200505.1). GTDB lineage: Bacteria > Pseudomonadota > Alphaproteobacteria > Caulobacterales > Aquidulcibacteraceae > Vitreimonas. The sequence goes on from JBBCFZ010000009.1 coordinate 349,244, forward strand.
CTTGTTCTGGATCGAGCAGCGGATTGCCGAAATAGACGAAGCGCTCATAGAGTGATGGCGCGCGGAAGCTCGTGCCATAGGCTGCGTGCACGCGTGCGTTCTCCGTGACGTGATACGCCGCACCGATGCGCCAAGTGTCCGACGCGCCGAAGCCGTCATAGTCATCGTGGCGAAGCGCGCCGGTGAGATCGAGCGCGCCGAACGTCGCTTGCGCGCCGGCGAACGCGCCCCAGTGCTCCTGGCTGGCGTCGATCGGCGAACCGAATTGCAGCGCGTCGATGTCTTCGTCTTCCTTGGTCGCGCCAAAAATGAGCCCGATTGCGCCGAGATCCCAGTCGGCGGTGATGTCGGCAAAGCGCCGTTCGCCATGGAAGCTGTCGGTGACGAAACCGCCGTCCTTCGCCGCGCGGTCGGTTTCAACCGCGCCGCCGGAAGCGCGGAGCGAGAGCGCGTCCGAAATGTCCCATGTGCCGCCGAGACGCCAGAGCGCGGAATCGTTCTGCGAAATTTCCGCGTCGGGATCGTCGGTTAGCTGCTCATTGTAGGTGGGCGGCGCGAAGCTGGCCGGATCGTAATCGGCCCGCGCCTCACGCCGGCGCAGCAGGAGATCGAGCGCGAACGCATCCGTCACCGCGAAATCGAACACGCCGGTGAGCGTATTCATCTCGGCGCCGTCCTCTTCGCCGGTGAAGGTCGAGGAGCGCTCGGGCGTGACGTCATAGCCATCGCTGGCATAGCCTTCGGCGTTGAGCGCATAGCGCAAGCGCCCAACCGTGCCGTCCGCGCCGGCAGACGCGAGCAGGGTGTCGAACGAGCCTGCGCTCACTTCTAGACGCGGATTGAGCGCGCCCGGCCCGCCATGGCGCGGCAGCACATTCACCACCCCGCCCAGCGCGTCCGAGCCATAGAGCGCGCTCATCGGCCCCTGGACGACCTCGATGCGGCTCGCGTCGCCCAAGGTGTCTTGGCCCGCATCGAACAGGCCCTCCGGCGCGGCAGGGTCGTTGAGGCGCACCCCGTCGAACAGGACGAGCGTCTGGTTCGATTCGGCGCCGCCGCTGAACACGCTGGATTGTTGGCCGATCGGTCCGGAACGGACGACCTGCAGGCCGCGCACTTGGGCGAGCGCGGCATCAAGCGTGATTTCACCGCGCGCCCGGGCGGCGTCGGCGTCGATGACAACCACGTCGGCGGGCAGCGCCTCGATGGGCGTCGGGCGCCGGGTGGCGGTGACGACGACGACCTCGTCGTCTTCGGCCCAGACCGGCGAGGTGAGCAGGGATAGGCAGAGCAGGGAAGAAGATAGCACCAAAAAGCTACGCATGACGGCGTTCTCCGTCGCCCACGCGCGGGCCCTGGCGCGGCGGCGTCACAGCGGATCGCGGGCGCGCGGAGACCCCGCGCGGGGCCGACCCCAGCGGCGTCGCTGCTTCGGAGACATCCGATATCCTTCAGCTGGACCCGGCTGACGGACGAGCGACCGCGACGGCAGGTCTCCTGGCTCACGGGTCATTGCGTTCCACCGCCTTCCCACCCCAGACGGGGCAGTGGCGCGTTGGCGGAACGCTCGCCGCTTACAGTTGCGGGCACAGCCGCGGTTTTGAGGGCAAAGCCCTCGCACCACGTTCCCTCTTCACGTCCTTGACGGACGACCGTCGCGTCCTGCCGCCTTAACGGTTCCGCTGGCGCTTTCCAAGCCTTTCCCCGCACGGGGCTTGACGGCGGCGCGCGCGGGGCTAAACCACGCGACCTTAATCAACGCTCGGCGCGAACCCGCGCCCGAGTTTTCACGCTTTCAAGATGCAAGGGCCCGCGAGGGGCGACGAGGACGCGACATGGCCAAGGAAAAGTTCGAGCGTAACAAGCCGCACTGCAATATCGGCACGATCGGCCACGTCGATCACGGCAAGACGACGCTCACCGCGGCGATCACGATGGTGCTGTCCAAGAAGGGCGGCGCCAAAGCCATGTCGTATGCGGATATCGACGCGGCGCCGGAAGAAAAAGCGCGCGGCATCACCATCAACACCGCGCACGTCGAGTATGAAACCCAAGCGCGCCACTACGCCCACGTCGATTGCCCCGGTCACGCGGACTATGTGAAAAACATGATCACCGGCGCGGCGCAGATGGACGGCGCGATCCTGGTGGTCTCCGCCGCCGACGGCCCGATGCCGCAAACCCGCGAACACATCCTGCTTGCCCGCCAGGTCGGCGTGCCGGCGCTGGTCGTGTTCATGAACAAGGTCGACATGGTCGACGATGCGGAATTGCTCGAACTGGTCGAGATGGAAGTGCGCGAGCTGCTCTCGAACTATCAATTCCCGGGCGACGATATTCCGATCGTGAAGGGCTCGGCGCTGGCCGCCGTTGAAGGCCGCGACGCCGCGATTGGCGAGGACGCGATCATGTCGCTGATGACCGCCGTCGACACCTACATCCCGCAACCGGATCGTCCGATCGATCAGCCTTTCCTGATGCCGGTCGAAGACGTGTTCTCGATCTCGGGCCGCGGTACGGTTGTGACGGGCCGGGTCGAGAAGGGCATCGTGAAGGTTGGCGAGGAAATCGAAATCATCGGCGTGCGTCCGACCGTGAAATCGGTCGTCACCGGCGTTGAGATGTTTCGTAAGCTCCTGGATCAAGGCCAAGCCGGCGACAATATCGGCGCGCTCCTCCGCGGCATCGACCGCGAAGGCGTCGAGCGCGGCCAAGTGCTCGCGAAACCCGGCTCGATCACGCCGCACAAGAAATTCGAAGCGGAAGCTTATGTGCTGACCAAGGAAGAAGGCGGACGCCACACCCCGTTCTTCACGAACTATCGTCCGCAATTTTACTTCCGCACCACGGACGTGACGGGCATCGTCGCGCTTCCCGAAGGCACCGAAATGGTGATGCCGGGCGACAATGTGAAAATGACCGTCGAGCTCATCACGCCGATCGCGATGGACCAGGGTCTCCGTTTCGCCATCCGCGAAGGCGGCCGCACCGTCGGCGCGGGCGTTGTGTCGAAGATTTTGGAATAGCGATAAACGGACCGCCGGCGCCCTCGCCGGCAAACAGTGTCTGCCGGCTGGAAGCCGGCGCTCCAAAAGACTTGAAGGGCCGCTCCGCAAGGGCGGCCCTTTTTGCTTGCGCGCCCGGGGGGCGCCCGCATTACTGAACTCAACGCGATCGGGGGTTGCGATGCGCTATTTTGCGGCGATGCTGGCTCTTTGGTTGGTCCTTGCGTGGCCGGCGACGACACGTGCGGCGCCGCTAGAAGCTTATGGCCGGCTCCCCGCAATCTCCGACGTCGAAATCTCCGCCGACGGCGCCATGCTCGCCTACGTCACCTCGCGCGACCGGCACCAGCAAGTCGTGGTGCAGCGGCTCGACGGCGAAGTTCTCCGCCTGCTCGATTATGAGGAATCCAAGATTCGCGGGGTCAGGTGGGCCAGCCCCGATCATGTTCTGATCTCCCGCTCTGTCAGCAGCCGCGCTTACGGGCGGACCTTCAATCATGAAATGGTTCAGATGGTCAGCCTAAACATCCGCACTGGCGAGAGTGTGCAGTTGGGAGACGTCATCTGGGGCAGTTTGCGCACGGGCGTCTGGGCCGGGCGCCCAGTGGTCTATCTGACGCGGCACAACATTTACCGCATCGACCTTGAGACCGGCGTACAGCGCCTGCACCTATCAGGCAGGGACACCGCGTACGGCTATGAAGTGCAAGCCGATGGCGTTGTGCTCTCGCGGCAGCGTTTCGATGATATCGACAAACGCTGGTTTCTCGACCTTCGCACCGGTGACGACTGGCGCACGGTGCAGACAATAGACGCGTCGATCGAGGAACCTTGGGCGTCTGGTCTGTCCCAGGACGGCAGTTCGCTCATCGCCTATTTCTGGGACGACGCCGACGAAGTCTGGCGGCCGACGCCTGTGTCGCTCGAAACCGGCCAAGCCGGCGAGCCGATCGGACCGCCCGCTGACATCGACACGATTTTCGATTGGCGACATCGCATGATCGGTTATGCGCGCACCACGCTCTTTACCGAGTATGTCTTCTTCGATCCCAGCTACGCTGAAACGTGGCGGCGCGTGGCTGAAAGCTTTCCTGGGCGCCAAGTGACGCTCGCTTCGTTCACGCCCGCTTTCGACAAACTCGTTGTGTATGTCGAAGGCACCGGATTTCCCGGGGGATACTTCTTGTTCGATGTCGCGGCGGCGCATTTATCGCTCATTGCGCGGGCCTATCCGGATATTCCGGACGACGACATCGCTGAAGTGCGCGTGCTCCGCTACGCCGCCGGCGACGGCTTGCAGATCCCCGCTTTCCTCACGCTGCCGCGACAACTCGCGCCAGAAAATCTGCCGCTCATCGTGCTGCCCCACGGGGGGCCTGAATCGCGCGACGTGGTTGGCTTCGACTGGATGGCCCAGGCCTTGGCGTCGCGCGGCTACGCGGTCCTGCAGCCGAACTTCAGAGGTTCAGAGGGATATGGCCATGCGTTCATCGAGGCCGGTTACGGGGAATGGGGTCGCAAGATGCAGACCGACCTGTCTGACGGCGTCGCCTACCTTGCGGCGCGCGGCATAATCGATCCCGCGCGCGTCGCCATTATGGGCGCCAGCTATGGCGGTTACGCCGCGCTTGCCGGCGTCACGCTGCAAACAGGAATATATCGCTGCGCGGTCTCGATCGGCGGGGTCTCGGATATGTCCAGATTCGTCGACTGGCATGTGCTGCGTTATGGCCGCGATAGCTCCCAGGTCCGCTATTTGCTGCGTTTGCTCGCCATTGAGCGTCCCAACGATAGATCCCTTCGTCAGATATCGCCGGTCGCGATGGTCGAGAACGGCTCGGCGCCGGTGCTTCTGATCCATGGCCGTGACGACACCGTCGTTCCCTACGACAACAGCACCGCGATGGAGACGGCTCTGCGCCATGCGGGCCGCCCGGTGCGCTTGGTCGTTTTGACAGAAGAGGACCATTGGCTTTCGCGGGAGGCGACGCGCGCCCAAACCCTTTCTGCCTCAGTGTCCTTCCTAGAAGGCTGCAATCCTCGTGACCGTTGATCAGGGTGCGCTCTGCGCTCGACGATTTGCCGTACGCCTGCTACCTCTGGGCGAACAATAAGGGCGCGCTGACGCCCGCTTGGGTTGGCGCGCGGGCGCGCGCCAGGGTTCGATGGGGGTCGATATGATGAAGCGCGTCGCCGCGTTCATTTTTGGCGCTTTATTGCTTTGCGTAACGCCGGCCGTGGCCGCGCCGCTGCAGGCCTATAGCCGGCTGCCAGCCATCGCCGACGTCGCGATCTCCGATGATGGGCAGATGATCGCCTACATTGCTTCGCGCAATGAGCAGCAAACGGTCGTGGTGCGCCAGATCGGCGGCGATGTTCTGCAGAGCATTGCGCTCAACAATGTCAAACTACGCGGCGTGCAGTGGGCAGGCTCCGATTATGTGATCATCGAGGCCTCGACCACGGAAGCGGTTCGCAATGTGACCCGCATCGGCGAGATGTTTCAGGCCGTCAGCTTGAATATCCGCACCGGAGAAACGGCCCAATTCGTCAGCCGCTCGCGCGGCGATCAAAGTTATCTCAATGTGCTCATGGGCGGGATCACGACCGGCATATATGAAGGTGAGCCGGTCGCTTATGTCATGGCGCTCGCCGCGAGCGAGTCTTCGATACAATGGCGCTATGATCTGGTTCGGGTGAATCTGCGCAATGGCTGGACTTACACCCATCAGATGGGCGGCGAGACCGCGCGCGATTTCCTGGTGCGTCAGGACGGCGCGGTGCTCGCGCGAGAGAATTACGATCAGGAGCAAAGCCGCTGGACCCTTGCGATCCGTCAGGGCTCGGGATGGCGCGAAGTCCAGTCGCTGAACATTCCGATCGACACGCCCGGCATCGCCGGGTTCTCGAGCGACGGCAGCGCCTTGCTCGAGCGTTTCTTCGACGAAGAGGGTCAAGTGTGGCGTGCGCGCCCGATCTCGTTGAGCAGCGGTGAAATCGGCGCGCCGCTGCAAGGCCAAGGCGACGACACCATCGTGTTTAACCGCAGCGGACAAATGGTCGGGCAGATCGTCTCTTTCGATCCGCCAAGATACGCCTTCCTCGATCGCGGCCTGCAAGAGAATTGGGATGGCATCATTGACGCCTTCCAGGGCGCGGTCGTGCGTCTGGTATCGGCCACGCCGGACTTCAGCCGCCTGGTGGTTCGGGTCGAAGGCAGACAATTCTCGGGCGACTACTTCTTGTTCGACGCAGCCGCGGGTCGGCTTAGTCCGATTGGCGCCTCGTATCCGGAGATACCTTCGGCGGAGCTCGCCGAAGTGCGGGCGATCCGCTATGCGGCCGCCGACGGGCTTAGCATTGGCGCCTATCTCACATTGCCGGTTGGGCGCGAACCGAGAAACTTGCCTTTGATCGTAATGCCGCACGGCGGGCCCCAATCGCGCGACAACCGCGGGTTCAACTGGCTGTCGCAGGCGTTGGCAAGCCGGGGCTATGCGGTGCTGCAGCCGAATTTTCGCGGCTCTTCCGGCGAAGGCCGGGCCTTCGTCGAAGCGGCGTACGGCGAATGGGGCCGCAAGATGCAGACCGATCTATCCGATGGGGTCGCCTACCTCGCCGCCGAGGGCATCGCGGATCCGCAGCGGGTATGCATTTTAGGCGGCAGCTATGGCGGCTATGCCGCCATTGCCGGCGTGACCTTGCAGCAGGGAATCTACCGGTGCGCTGTCGCGATTGCCGGTGTCTTCGATCTCGAAGAGATGCTTGACCCACGCGTCATCGGGACCCGCAGCTCCACGATGCGCTATTGGACCCGCTACATGGCCGTCGATGGACCCGGCGATCCGAGACTAGACGCCATTTCCACGGTGCGGGCCGCGGCGAATGGCAATGCGCCCGTTCTGTTGATTCATGGCCGTGACGACACCGTCGCCCAATATTCTCAAAGCACCGCGATGGAATCGGCGCTTCGGCGCGCCGGGCGGTCCGTGGAGCTCGTTCAATTGCGCGCCGAGGATCACTGGCTCTCAAGCGGAGCGACGCGCACGCAGGCGCTGACCGCCGCCGTGAATTTCCTGGAACGCAACAATCCGCCGAACTAGTCGCGCCCTAGAACAATGTCGCGAAGCTCGGCACGCTCAGCATGCTCGCGCCGCTTTCGTCGCGGGCGGCGAGGTCGGGGTCGAGATTGACGCGCAGGCCCAGGGTCATGATGTCGGCGTCGAAGCTGGCGAGATCGGAATCGACCAGCGCATAAGAGCCGAACACGCTGACATGTGAGCCGGTGAACTTGTACTCGGCGCCGACGCCGAGCGAATTGGCATCCACTTCCGATCCGCCGGCGTCGATCGAGGCGTAAGTCAAAGTCGCGTCGACGCGGAAATTGCGGTCGAAGAAATAGCGGCCCTGCACTTGGGTCAGCATGCCGTCGCCGCCGAGATCGTCGCTATCGATGTAGCCGAGCGCGGCGGCGAGCGTGAAGCGTTCGAAATAGATCGCGCCTTCAGCGCCGACGGCGGTCATGGAGACATCCTCGGCTTCCGAGCCGCCGGCGAACGCGCCGATCATCCAGCCCGCGGCGCGGTGGACGAAATGGAGGCTGCCGCCGACGACGGGGTCGTCGATATTTTCAGCGTCCGTGATCGCGCCGTCGATCTGCATTTGAAATGTGCCGCGAAGATCGAAGGCGGCGGCGCCCGAAAGCGTCATGGCGTCGGCGTCGATATCGACCCCGGCGCTTTCCGCGCTGACCCAGGAATTGGAGGCGCCCACATAGGCCGAATAGCCCGCGCCATCATCCGCCCAGGCCGCGCCGGCCATCGCCATGGTGGCCATTCCGGCCAATGCAACGCTCTTCATGCTCGTCCCCGACGGTTTGCTTGCAGGGGAGTTAAGTCTGTTTCGGTAACCGAAGGTTTAACTTCCGAACCGATTCGGGGATGTTCGGCCGGCGCCCTGCATCCAAACCGGAACCCGGGCGCATCCTGGAGGGAGATGGCGCACGCGTGGGCGCGAGGGAGGCGTTGATGGAACGGGCTGTATTTTACGTGGCGATCGTCGTGGCGGTGTTTGTCGCTATAGGCGCGATGTTCGGCGGCGGCGTCATTCATTTCAACGGCGCGGACGCCATCGGCTTTGATCCCGTGGTCCAGGCCACGGCCGGCCATACCGGGCCCCAAGGCTATCAGGCGGCCTCGATCGAGGTGCGGAACACGGCGGCCCGGATCACGGTGACGGCCGAGGATCGCCAGGACGTGCTGGTTGAGATCACCAATCCCGGCGGCGCGCCGACCCCGGTGGTGACGCTGAGCAACGGTATTTTGGTGGTCGACGGGCGTCTTCGGGGCCGGATCGATGGCTGCGGCGGCGAAAACGTGCATCTGCGCGGCTATGGCGATTTCGCCGACAGCGCCCTGCCGCAGATCGTCCTGCACACCCCGCGCACTCTCGATATCGACGTCGACGGCGCCAATTTCACCCAGATTTCAGACGCCGACGCCGTCGATGCGGACTTGAGCGGCTGCGGCGACACCACGATCGGCGCCGTCACCGGCGCGCTCAATGTCGATTTCTCCGGCTCGGGCACGGTTCGGGCCGGGTCCGCCAGCCGGGTCAGCCTGGACCTTTCGGGCTCGGGCGAGGCGCATTTCGGCGCCGTGAGCGAGAGCGCGGAAGTCTCGATCGCGGGCTCTGGGGAGGCCACTTTCGCATCCCTGACCGGCTCGTTTGACGGCGACTCCGCCGGCTCTGGCCGCGTCTCGATCGAAGGCGGCTCGATCACCACCGCCGATATCGAAGTCGCGGGCTCGGGCCGCACCCGGATTGCCGCGCCGGTTCAGCGTCTTTCCGTTGAAATAGCGGGCTCCGGCGCTGTCGACGTCACCGCGCCGGTGGGCGATGTGGACGCTGAGATCGCGGGTTCTGGCGAGGTTCGCGTGCAGTCGGTTTCGGGCGCTGTGCGCCAGGAAGTCTATGGCTCCGGGCGGTTCGAGGTCGGCCAGTGAAAAGCGCGCTCTTCCGAACTTGACGGGTCCGGGGCGCGCCTGTATCTCAGCGCCTCTTCGAGCCGGCTGTAAGCCTCGACGCTTAGACGCGGTTCGCACTTAACGCACATGGACATCAGGCCAGAAGGCCCGAGCATCATGGGCCGGATGAGACGGAGCCTTGGCTTCGCTCGGCCCCGCGTTTTTTGCGAAACTTGTTTGATGCGACGTGGCGGCCTCCAGTTCGGAGCGGCGCGCGAAGCCGACGCGATCCTTCGAAGGGGCGTCGGCCTTATCGCGTCATAGCTTTTGTACGACGCAAGATTTTGGATCACGGCGATGATGCAGCAGAACATTAGGATCAGGCTGAAAGCCTTCGATCACCGCACGCTCGATCTTTCGACCAAAGAGATCGTGTCGACGGCAAAGCGCACGGGCGCGACCGTGATCGGTCCGGTGCCGCTGCCGACGCGCATCGAAAAGTTCACCGTCAACCGCTCGCCCCATATCGATAAGAAGAGCCGCGAGCAGTTTGAAATTCGCACGCACAAGCGGGTGCTCGATATCGTTCAGCCGACGCCGCAAACGGTCGATGCGCTGATGAAGCTCGACCTCTCCGCCGGCGTCGACGTCCAGATCCAAGTGCTGGGGTAAGCCGATGAGCCGCTTGACCGAACGCACCGGCGTGATCGCCAAGAAGATGGGCATGATGCGCGTCTTCGCCGATGACGGCGCGCATGTGCCTGTCACCATTTTGAGCCTCGAAGGCTGCCAAGTGATTGGCCGCCGCACCGAAGGCGCCGAAGCCTTTGTCGATTCCGAAGGCAAGACCGTTGAGCTGAAGCAGCCCAACCGCAAAAAGAAGAACACCAACAAGCGCGAGCCCAAGGCCGATGGCTATGTGGCTCTGCAGCTCGGCGCCGGCGCCGCGAAAGCCAAGAACGCCACCAAGGCCGATCGCGGCCAGTTCGCGAAATCGAAAGTCGCCGTGAAGGCCGTCGTGCGCGAATTCCGCGTCACGGCTGAAAATCTGGTGCCGGTGGGCGCGGAAATTACCGCCGACCATTTCGTGATTGGCCAGAAGGTCGACGTCTCGGGCGTCACCATCGGCAAGGGCTTTGCTGGCGCGATTAAGCGCTGGAATTTCGGCGGCCTCCGCGCCACGCACGGCGTCTCGGTATCGCACCGCTCGCACGGCTCGACCGGCCAGCGCCAAGATCCGGGCAAAGTGTTCAAGGGCAAGAAGATGGCAGGCCATCTCGGCTCAGAACGCGTCACCACCCAAAATCTCCAAATCGTCCGCGTGGATGTTCCGCGCGGACTTTTGTTTGTCCGGGGCGCCGTGCCGGGCTCGGACGGTTCGTGGGTCGAAGTGCGCGACGCCGTGAAGTCGAAGCTGCCGGAAAGTGCGCCGAAACCGGCCGCGTTCCGCCAAGCGACCGCGGCTGAGTGAGGGTGGAGCGATGAAACTCAATATCAAAACCCTCGACGCGAAAGCCGCCGGCTCGATCGATCTCGATGACGGCGTGTTCGGCATCACCGAAATTCGCGGCGACATCCTGCAGCGCATGGTGAAGTACCAGCTCGCCAAGCGCCGCGCCGGCACGCACAAGACGCAAAGCCGCGGCGAAGTCTCGGTCACGCACTCGAAGGCCTATAAGCAAAAGGGCACCGGCCAAGCGCGTCACGGCGCGAAGAACGCGCCGATCTTCCGCGGCGGCGGTCATGCCCACAACAAGCTTCCGCGCGATTACTCGCATGGCCTGACCAAGAAAGTGCGGGCGCTGGCGATGAAGCACGCGCTCTCGGCGAAAGCCGGCGCGGGCCAAATCTTCGTGCTCGACGCGATTGCGCTCAAGGAAGCCAAGACCGCCGCGCTCCGCACCCAGCTCGGCGCGCTCGGCTTCGACAAGGCGCTGATCATTGGCGGCGCGACGGTCGATGAAAAATTCGCCCTCGCCGCGCGCAACATTCCGAACATCGATGTGCTGCCGAACGCCGGTCTCAACGTCTATGACGTGCTCCGCTGCAAGCAGCTGGTGCTGACGGCCGACGCGGTCGCCGCGATCCATGAACGCTTCGGCGTCTCTTCCGCCGCTGCTGCGCCCAAGAAGCGCGCGCCGGCCAAGAAGGCCGCCGCTGAAGCCAGCGAAGGAGCCGTGTGATGCCGACGCTGAAGCATTACGACACCATCATCGCCCCGGTGATCACTGAAAAGGCGACCCTGCTTTCCGAGCAGAACAAGGTCGTCTTCCGCGTGCCGCTCCTCGCCACCAAGGTCGAGGTGAAGGACGCCGTTGAGAAGCTGTTCAACGTCAAAGTCGCGGCGGTGAACACCATTCGTCACAAGGGCAAGACCAAGCGCTTTCGCGGCATCATGGGCCAACGCTCTGACACCAAGAAAGCAATCGTGACGCTTGTCGATGGGCACTCCATCGACGTGACGACGGGGCTCTGAGCCATGGCTCTCAAACAATTCCGCCCAACCTCGCCCGGCCGACGCCAGCTCGTCATCGTCGACCGTTCCGAGCTTTACAAAGGTAAGCCCGTCAAGGCGCTGACCGAGGGGCTCACCAAATCTGGCGGCCGCAACAATGCCGGCCGCGTCACCGCGTTTCGTCATGGCGGCGGTCACAAGCGCACCTATCGCATCATCGACTTCAAGCGCCGCAAGTTCGGCGTCGAAGGCGTGGTGCAGCAGCTTGAGTACGATCCCAACCGCACCGCCTGGATCGCGCTGATCAAGTATGCCGACGGCGAACTCGCCTACATCATCGCGCCGCAACGCTTGAAAGCCGGCGACACGATCATCGCGGACGAAAAAGTCGACGTGAAGCCCGGCAATGCGATGCCGCTGAAGTCGGTGCCGGTCGGCACCATCGTGCACAATGTCGAGCTGAAGCCCCTGAAGGGCGGTCAGATGGCGCGCGCGGCGGGCTCTTATGTGCAGGTCGTCGGGCGCGAAACCGGCTACGCGCAACTCCGGATGACATCCGGCGAAGTGCGCATGGTGCAGGACACCTGCATGGCCACGATCGGGGCGGTCTCGAACCCCGACAATATGAACGAAGTCTGGGGCAAGGCGGGCCGCGGCATTTGGCTGGGGCGCAAGCCCAGCGTGCGCGGCGTCGCCATGAACCCGGTCGATCACCCTCACGGCGGCGGCGAAGGCAAAACCTCCGGCGGCCGTCACCCCGTCACGCCATGGGGCAAGAAAACTCGCGGGCCTAAGACGCGCAAAACCAAGCCGTCCGATCGCCTTATCATCCGTCGTCGTCACGCGAAGAAATCGGGTTAAGCAAGATGCCGCGTTCTGTTTGGAAAGGCCCGTTTGTCGACGGATATCTGCTCGCCAAGGCTGAAAAGGCCGCTGGCGGCGCCCGTCGTGAAACGATCAAGACTTGGTCGCGCCGCTCCACCATCATGCCGCAATTCGTCGGCCTCACCTTCCAGGTTCACAACGGCAAGCAATTCACGCCTGTGACCGTCAGCGAAGACATGGTCGGCCACAAGCTCGGCGAGTTCGCGCCGACGCGGAATTATTTCGGCCACGGCGCCGATAAGAAAGCCCGGAGGAAATAGGCGATGAGCAAGCCGAAATCCCCCCCAAAGCAAGCGACCAACGAAGCGCGCGCCGTGCTGCGTTCGCTGCGCGTCAGCCCGCAAAAGCTGAACCTAGTGGCTCAATCGATCCGCGGCCTCTCCGCTGAAAAAGCGAAGAACGAGCTGCGGTTCAGCCAGAAGCGCATCGCTAAGGACGTGCTGAAATGCCTGCAATCGGCGATCGACAACGCCGAAAACAATCACGGCCTCGACATCGACGAGCTGGTCGTGACGCAGGCCCATGTCGGCAAGAATATCGTGATGAAGCGCATGCATCCCCGGGCCCGTGGCCGCGGCGTGCAAGTGCAAAAGTTCTTTTCTCAAATCACCATCGTGCTGCGGGATTCTTCGAAAGAAGTTGAAGCGGCGGAGGCGGCCTGATGGGTCAGAAAGTCAATCCGATCGGGCTTCGGCTCGGCATCAATCGCACCTGGGACAGCCGTTGGTACGCCAACACCGGCGAATACGCCCGGCTGCTCCACCAAGATCTCGCGATCCGCAAATATCTGCGCAGCAAGCTTTCGGCCGCCGGCATCTCGAAGATCATCATCGAGCGCCCGCTTCGTAAGTGCCGCGTGACGATCCTGACCGCCAAGCCCGGCGTCGTGATCGGCAAGAAGGGCGCTGACATCGAAAAGCTTCGCAAAGAGCTCGCGAAGATGGCGCCGAACGCCGAGGTGCATTTGAACCTCGTTGAAGTTCGCAAGCCTGAAACGGATTCGATGCTGGTCGCCGAAGGCGTCGCTCAACAGCTTGAGCGCCGTGTTGCGTTCCGCCGCGCCATGAAGCGCGCGATGCAATCGGCTATGCGCCTCGGCGCGCAAGGCATCCGGATCAATGTCTCGGGCCGTCTGGGCGGCGCGGAAATCGCGCGCATGGAATGGTACCGCGAAGGCCGCGTGCCATTGCACACGCTGCGCGCTGACGTGGATTACGGCACCTGCGAAGCCGACACCGCGTACGGCAAGATCGGCGTGAAGGTCTGGATCTTCAAAGGCGAGATCCTCGAGCACGATCCGATGGCGCAAGATAAGCGCGCGATCGACACCGGCGAAAACCGTGAGCGCCGCGACCGCGATCGTCCCGCGCGTGAAGATCGTCCGCCATCCGGCGACCGTCCGAACAATCGCCGCGGTCGCCGTCCTGGCCGCGACGAAGCCAGCCCGGAAGGGGAGGCTTGATCCCTTATGCTGCAACCAAAGAAAACCAAGTTCCGCAAAGCGCATAAGGGCCGCATCCGCGGCCTCGCGACTGGCGGCGCATCGCTCAATTTCGGCGCCTTTGGCCTCAAGGCCCTAGAGCCCGAGCGCGTCACCGCGCGCCAGATCGAAGCGGCTCGCCGCGCGATCACGCGGGAAATGAAGCGCCAAGGCCGCGTCTGGATTCGCATCTTCCCCGATGTGCCGGTGTCGAAGAAGCCGACCGAAGTGCGGATGGGCTCGGGCAAGGGCGCGCCGGAATTCTGGGCCGCGCGCGTCAAACCTGGCCGCATCATGTTCGAAGTTGACGGCGTGTCTGAAGTGATCGCGCGCGAGAGCCTCCGGCTTGGCGCCGCGAAGCTTCCGATCAAGACGCGCATCGTCGCCCGGTTGGAGGGGCAGTGATGGCCAAAGCACCGCAAACCGTCACGGAATTCCGTGACATGGACGCTGGCCGCCTCAATGAGGAATTGGCCCGTCTGAAGAAAGAGCAATTCAATCTTCGCTTCCAGCAGGCCACCGGCCAGTTGGAAAAGCCTTCGCGTATGCGCGATGTGCGACGCGCCATTGCGCGCGTTCGCACCGTGCTGACGCAAAAGGCGCCGAAGGCGAAGGTTTAAGGAGCAGTACGATGCCGCGCCGAGTGATGCAGGGAACGATCGTAAGCGACAAGGGCGACAAGACCGTCGTCGTGCAGGTGGAGCGCACCTATCTGCACCCGGTCTTGAAGAAGACCATTCGTCGGCGTTCGAAGTTCCACGCCCATGACGAAGCCAACACCTTCAAGACCGGTGAACAGGTCGAGATTCAGGAATGCCCGCCCAAGTCCAAGCTGAAACGCTGGGAAGTGGTCGGACGCATCGGAGCATAGTCTCATGATCCAGATGCAAACCAATCTCGAGGTCGCCGACAATTCCGGCGCCAAGCGCGTCATGTGCATTAAGGTGCTCGGCGGCTCCCGGCGCCGGTACGCGACCGTCGGCGACATCATCGTCGTCTCGGTGAAAGAGGCGATGCCGCGCGGCCGCGTGAAGAAGGGCGATGTGCGCAAAGCCATCGTCGTGCGCGTGTCGAAGGACATCAAGCGCCGTGATGGCTCGACCATCCGCTTTGATTCCAACGCCGCCGTGCTCATCAACAATCAAGGCGAGCCGATCGGCACGCGTATCTTCGGACCGGTGCCGCGCGAGCTTCGCGCCAAGAACCACATGAAGATCATCTCGCTCGCGCCGGAGGTGCTGTAATGTCCGCGAAAATCCGCAAGGACGATGTCGTCGTCGTGCTCGCCGGCAAGGACAAGGGCCGCACCGGCAAAGTGCTGAAGGTCATCCCGAAGGAAGACCGGGTGCTGGTCGAAGGCGTGAACATGGCCAAGCGCCACACCAAGCCTTCGATGGGTGTGCCCCAAGGCGGCGTCATCGCGAAAGAGGCGACCCTGCATATCTCCAACGTGGCGCTCCGCGACCCCAAGACGGGCAAGGCGACGCGCGTTGGTTTCAAGACCCTGGATGATGGCCGCAAGGTTCGCATCGCCAAGGGTTCTGGAGTTGAGATCGATGTCTGAGACTTACGAGCCGCGCTTCAAGACGCGGTACCGCAGCGAAATCCGGCCGAAGCTGAAAGAGCAATTCGGCTACACCAACGACATGCAGATCCCGGCCATGGATAAGGTCGTGATCAATATGGGCGTCGGCGAAGCGGTTGCCGATTCCAAGAAGCTGAAGTCCGCGATGGACGCGCTGACCTTGATCTCCGGCCAAAAGCCGCTGCCGACCAAGTCGCGTAAGTCGATCGCGCAATTCAAGCTCCGGGACGGCATGGCGATCGGCTGCAAGGTCACGCTCCGCCGCGACCGCATGTACGAATTTCTCGACCGCCTGGTGACGATCGCTCTGCCGCGCGTGAAGGATTTCCGTGGCCTCAACGCCCGCTCGTTCGATGGGCGCGGCAACTTCGCCATGGGCGTCAAGGAACACATCGTGTTCCCCGAGATCAATTACGACCAGATCGACCAAGTTTGGGGCATGGACATCATCGTCTGCACGACCGCGAAGACGAACGATGAAGCCAAGGCCCTGTTGAAGGAGTTCGATTTCCCGTTCCGGAACTGAGCGCAAGCTCCACCCCAGAACGCATCGGGAGAGAAGGTAAAGTATGGCGAAGACAAGCTCCATCGAACGCAACCGGAAGCGCGAGCGGCTGGCCAAGCAATTTTCCGCGCGGCGCGCCAAGCTGAAAGCGATGACGCTCGACGAGGCGTTGCCGCTGGAAGAGCGCTTTGGCGCGCGCCTGAAACTGGCGCAGCTGCCCCGCAATTCCGCGCCGTCCCGCGTTCGCAACCGTTGCGAGCTGACGGGCCGTCCGCGCGCCTTTTATCGCAAATTGAAACTCAGCCGGATCGCGCTTCGGGACTTGGCCTCCAAAGGTCAGATCCCCGGCATGGTCAAGTCGAGCTGGTGAGGGAGCGGTCATGAATCTGAACGATCCCCTGGGCGATCTCATCACCCGTATCCGGAACGCCCAAATGCGCGGGCGCTCCAAGCTGTCTTCGCCGGCCTCCACATTGCGCGTTCGCGTGCTCAATGTGCTGGTCGAGGAAGGCTATATCCGCGGCTTCTCCGAAGTTGAAAAAGACGGCTTCAAGGAGCTCGAGATCGAGCTGAAATATTATGAAGGCGCGCCGGTGATCCATGAGATCAAGCGCGTCTCGAAGCCTGGCCGTCGCGTCTATTCCTCGATCAAGGATCTGGGTCTGGTGCGCAACGGTCTTGGCATCTCGATCCTGTCGACGCCGCGCGGCGTGATGAGCGACGCCGCCGCCCGGACAAGCAATGTCGGCGGCGAAATCCTCTGCGAGGTCTATTGAGATGAGCCGCCTCGGTAAAAAACCGATCCCCGCTCCTGCTGGCGTCACGATCAATGTGACGGGCCAGGACGTGAGCGTGAAGGGGCCGAAGGGTCAGCTGGCGTTCCACGCGCCGGACGACGTCATCCTCTCGTACGCGGACGGCGCCCTGAGCGTGAAGCCGCGCTACGAAACACCGCGCTCGCGCGCGATGTGGGGTACGGCGCGCGCGATCATCGCGGCGCAGGTCAAAGGCGTGACGGAAGGCTTCGAGAAAACCTTGGAGCTCACCGGCGTTGGCTATCGTGTGGCGATGCAGGGCAAGAACCTGCAGCTGCAACTCGGCTACAGCCACGACGTGATCTATAAGCCGCCAGAGGGCGTGACGATCGCGTCGTCGAAGCCGACCGAGATCAAGGTCTCCGGCATTGATGCGCAGGCCGTAGGCCAAGTCGCCGCCGAAATTCGCTCTTATCGTCCCCCGGAGCCCTATAAGGGCAAAGGCGTGCGGTATGCCGGCGAATATATCCGCCGCAAAGAAGGCAAGAAGAAATAGCCATGCGCCATCTCAACGCCACCGAGCGCAGAACCCAACGCAACCGCAAGCGCCTGAAGCATGCGGCGGGCGATCGCTTGCGCCTTTCGGTGCATCGCTCGTCCAAGCACATCTCCGCGCAGTTGATCGACGATTCCAAGGGCCAAACCCTGGTGTCGGCCTCGACGCTCGAGGAAGTGTTCTTGAACGGCAAGAAGGCTGGCTCGAACAAGGACGCGGCCGCCGCCATCGGCAAGCTCATCGCCGAGCGCGCGCTCGCGAAAGGCGCCAAGCGCGTCGTGTTCGATCGCGGCGCTTACATTTTCCATGGCCGGGTCAAGGCCCTGGCCGACGCCGCCCGCGAGGGCGGGCTCGAGTTCTGAGGGAAGACGCATGACTGACGAAACAGCAGGCGGCCCAACCGGCGATGCGCCGGCCCAAGCGCAAGAGCAACCGCGTTCGCGCCCACCGCGTGGTCCGCGTCGCGGCGGCGCTGGCGGTGGTGGCGGCGGCGGCAATAATCGCGGCGGCGGCGACAACCGCGGCGGCGGCCGTGACAATCGCGGCGGCCCGCGCGGCGGCGGCGGCGACGATGGCGACAACGAATTCGTCGATAAGCTCGTCGCCATCAACCGCGTCGCCAAGGTGGTGAAGGGCGGCAAGAATTTCGGTTTCGCCGCGCTCGTTGTCGTTGGCGATAAGAAGGGCCGCGTTGGTTTCGGTCACGGCAAGGCGCGCGAAGTGCCGGAAGCGATCCGCAAGGCCACCGAAGAAGCCAAGAAATCGATGATCCGCGTCCCGCTGCGCGAAGGCCGCACGCTCCATCATGATGGCCGCGGCCATCACGGCGCGGGCAAGGTCATGCTGCGCGCGGCGCCTCCCGGCACCGGGCTTATCGCTGGCGGCCCGATGCGCGCGGTGCTCGAAGTGCTCGGCGTCTCCGACGTCGTGGCCAAGAGCCAAGGCTCCTCGAACCCCTACAACATGGTGCGCGCGACCTTCGACATGCTGAAGCGGCAAACCAGCCCCCGGCACGTCGCCAATCGCCGCGGCCTCAAAGTCTCTGACCTGGTCAATCGCCGCAAAGACGGCGCGAGCCTGGGCGAAGTCCCGGCGGAGGGCTGATTTCCATGGCCAAGAAAAAGACCACCGTGAAAGTGAAGCGCACCGGCAGTCCGCTGCGGCGCGAAGCCAGCCAAGGCGCAACCTTGATCGGCCTCGGGCTCACGCGCGCCAATCAAGTGCGTGAACTGGAAGATACCCCGGCCGTGCGCGGCATGATCCGCAAAGTCGGCCACCTCGTCCAAATCGTTGAATAGGGCGGTTCTCCGCCGGAGCTAGTACGATGAAGTTGAATGAATTGGCCGACAACGAAGGCGCCACCAAGAAGCTGATGCGCGTTGGACGCGGCGTCGGTTCTGGCAAGGGCAAGACCGGCGGTCGCGGCGTGAAGGGTCAAAAATCCCGTCGCGGCGTGTCGATCAACGGCTTTGAAGGCGGGCAGATGCCCATCCACATGCGCATGCCGAAGCGCGGCTTCAATGTGCCAGGCGGCGGGGCAAAGCATGCCTGGGTCAATCTTGGGCGCCTGCAAAAAGCCATCGATGACAAGCGTCTCGACGCCAAGAACGAAGTGACCGAAGAAGCTCTCATCGCCGCCGGACTGGTGCGGCGGAAGAAAGACGGGGTCCGCCTGCTTGCGAAAGGCGAACTCAAGTCCAAAGTGAGCATCAAGGTCACCGGCGCCTCAGCGGGCGCGATCGCCGCCGTCGAAAAGGCGGGCGGTACGGTGACGCTGTTGAAGCCAGTCGCGGCGCAAGCGGCGGCGGAATAGCCTTCCCTTCGTCGGGGAGGGGTCGAACACCACCTCCCGTATGCGGGACGGAATAGGGAGCAGCGCCTTTCATGGCCTCAGCCGCAGAGCAACTTGCCGCCAATATCAATTTCGCCGCCTTCTCCAAGGCGACCGAACTGCAAAAGCGCATCTGGTTCACACTGATTGCGCTCGTCGTGTACCGCGCCGGCACCTTCATTCCGATTCCGGGGATCAATCCCGAAGCGTTCGCGCAGGCCTTCCAACAACAGGCCGGCGGCATTCTGGGCATGTTTAACACCTTCTCCGGCGGCGCCGTGGAACGGATGGCGGTGTTCGCGCTCAATGTGATGCCGTACATTTCGGCCTCGATCATCGTGCAGTTGCTCGCGACATCGATGCCGTCGCTTGAGCGCCTCAAGAAAGAGGGCGAAGCGGGCCGCAAGCAGCTCAACCAATATACGCGTTATCTCACGCTCGCCCTGGCTTTGGTGCAGAGCTACACGATCTCGATTGGGCTTCAGTCCGGCGATAGTTCAGCGGTTATCAATCCGGGCGTCTTCTTCGTGGCGTCGACCGTGATTACGCTCACCGGCGGCACGATGTTCTTGATGTGGCTGGGCGAGCAGGTGACGGCGCGGGGCGTCGGTAACGGTATTTCGCTCATCATCTTCGCGGGCATCATCGCTGAAGCGCCGCGCACGATTTACAACGTGTTCAGCCTGGCGCGCGCCGGCAGCCTCAATCCGTTCTCGATTTTGCTGATCGGCGTCGTGCTGCTCGCGGCAATCGTCTTCATCGTGTTCATGGAGCGCTCGCAGCGCCGCCTCGTGGTGCAATATCCAAAGCGCCAGCAGGGCAACCGCATGTTCATGGGCGAAAGCTCGTTCCTGCCGTTGAAGATCAACAGCGCCGGCGTCATCCCGCCGATTTTCGCGTCGTCCTTGCTGATGCTGCCGCAGACTGCTGCTGGCTTTTTGGGCTCGGCGGCCAATGCGCCGGAATGGCTGCAAACCGTGGGCGCTTCGCTCTCTTACGGCCAGCCCGCGCACCTTAGCCTCTACGCCATCCTCATTATCTTCTTCTGCTTCTTCTACACGTCCATCGTGTTCAATCCGGAAGAGACCGCCGACAATCTGCGCAAGTATGGCGGCTTCCTGCCCGGCATCCGTCCCGGCAAGAAGACGGCTGAGTATCTCGACTTCGTGCTGACGCGCCTCACTGTTATCGGCGCCGCCTATATCGCGATCGTCTGTTTGCTGCCTGAAGTCCTGATCTCTTATTACGGCATGCCGTTCTATCTCGGCGGCACTTCGATCATGATCGTGATCTCCGTGACGCTCGATACCGTGGCGCAGATTCAATCGCACTTGGTCGCCCACCAATATGAGGGCCTGATCAAGAAATCGAAGCTGCGTGGCGGGGGGCGTGCCGAAAAGATGAATCTGATCCTGTTCGGAGCGCCCGCGGCCGGCAAAGGCACGCAGGCCAAGCGGCTCGTTTCCGAACGGGGCTTCGTCCAACTCTCGACCGGCGATATGCTACGCGCGGCGCGCGCATCCGGATCGGAGCTTGGCAACCGCGTCGCCGCGATCATGGATGGCGGCTCGCTGGTGTCCGATGAGATCGTGATCGCGCTGATCGAAGAAGCGCTCAATACGCGCAAAGGTGCGCCGGGCTTCGTGTTCGATGGTTTTCCGCGCACGCTCGCGCAAGCCCAGGCGCTGGACGCTCTTTTAGCGCACGATCAAGCGATCGATCTGGTGATCAGTCTCGACGCGGATGCCGAGAAGCTGCTTGCGCGTATCGCCAAGCGTTTCGAGGAAGAAGGCCGCGCCGACGATAATCCGGAAAGCTACAAAGTCCGGCTCAAAGCCTATTTCGAACAAACCGCGCCCCTGCTCACCTATTTCCGTGAGCAGGGGAAAGTCGTCAGCATTGACGGCATGGCCGATGTCGAAAGCGTCGCGCGCGATATAGTCCACGCGCTCAGCGCGCGCTCAACGCCCGACGCTTAGGCCGCGGACTCAAGCGCCAGGCCGCGCGTTGGCTGCTGTTGCGCGATCCAGCCGGCGAAACGATCCACCCAGGTGTTGAGCAGCGCCGTGAGGCCCTCGTCCGTCACCTCGTGATTTTCATCGATCAGGCCCGGCTTCAGCTGCAGATAGATTTCCGGCTGCGAGATGAGGGCGATGTCGAGCACCGTCGCGATGCTGCGCAGATGCGATTGCGCGACGGCGGTGCCGATCGCGCCCGGCGTCGCGCCCACGATCGCGCCAGGCTTGCCGGCCCAGGAGTTTTGGCCCCAAGGGCGCTGGCCCCACTCGACGGCGTTCTTGAGCGCCGCGGGGATGGTCCGGAGATATTCCGGCGTGACGAACAGCACCGCGTCCGCCGCCTCGATCTCGGACTTGTATCGCTTCACGGAGGCCGGAAGCTCTGCTTCCAAGTCCTGGTTGAAGAGGGGGAGGTCGCCTATCTCGACAATCTGGAGGTCGAGCTTGGGATGAGCCAGCTTGGCGAGCGCATGGGCGAACAGCCGGTTGCCGGACTCTTTGCGCAGGCTGCCGACGATGACGGCGACTTTCGGGGTGTGTGGCATAATTCGGTTCCCTAGTATAAAGTGGTAACTAGGGCTATATGAGTGACTATCAAGGTCGCACAAGGAGGCACTATTTTGGAACCGACGCACACCGCTGTGCCCATCCCGGAGCACGGGCCGGAGAGCTGTCCGGCGGTCAGCGAAGTGCTGTCCCGGATCGGCGATAAATGGAGCGTGCTGGTCATTATGCGGCTGGGGCAGGGGCCTCGCCGGTTCAATGAAATCAAGCGCATGGTGGACGGCGTTTCCCAACGCATGCTGACGCTCACTTTGCGCGGTCTCGAGCGCGATGGGCTTGTCACGCGCACCGTTACGCCAAGCATTCCGCCGCGCGTGGATTACGAATTGACCGACCTTGGCCGCGACTTGCTCATCCCTGTCGCGGGCCTCGGCGAATGGGCGCTGCGCCACCAGACTTGCATTCAAGCCGCACGCGCCCAATTTGACGCAAATGAGCGGGGCTAAGATGCGCCTTGGGCGATTGACGACGCCTTTCGCGCCGCTATAACCGACCCCCTTCGCGAAGGATTTGACCGCGATGCTCCCTGGACCCAAACGGGCCCGGCGGCGTCGCGGATTTTGCCTATTGGAGCGTACCTCATGGCCCGGATCGCCGGCGTCAATATCCCGACCCAAAAGCGCGTCGAAATCGCGCTGCAATACATCCATGGCATCGGCAAAGCCCACGCCAAGGAAATCTGCGGCAAGGTCGGCCTTGCGGCCAACCGGCGCGTCAGCGAATTGACGGACGCCGAAGTGCTTCAAATTCGCGAAGCCATCGACCGTGACTACACGGTGGAAGGCGATCTTCGTCGCGAGACCGCGACGAACATCAAGCGGCTCATGGATCTCGGTTGCTATCGCGGGCTTCGTCATCGCCGCGGTCTGCCGGTTCGCGGCCAACGCACTCACACCAATGCGCGCACGCGCAAGGGCCCTGCCAAGCCGATCGCCGGCAAGAAGCAAGCGTCCGCGAAGAAGTAAGGAACAGCCGTCATGGCCAAGGAATCGACGCGAGTTAAGAAGCGCGAACGTAAGAACATCGTCACCGGCGTGGCGCATGTCGCGGCTTCGTTTAACAATACGATGATCACCATCACTGACGCGCAAGGCAACACGATCGCCTGGTCGAGCGCCGGCACGATGGGCTTCAAAGGCTCGCGCAAGTCGACGCCGTACGCCGCGCAGGTCGCCGCTGAGGATGCGGGCCGCAAGGCGATGGAGCACGGCATGCGCCCCACGGTGGAAGTGAACGTGTCGGGTCCGGGTTCGGGCCGCGAGAGCGCGCTGCGCGCTCTGCAGGCCGTGGGCTTCACCGTCACCTCGATCCGCGACGTGACGCCGATCCCACACAATGGCTGCCGCCCGCCGAAGCGTCGCCGCGTCTAAGACTTTTCACGCTTCGCTGTGCGAATGACGCGCGCGAAGGCCGAAGGAACCGCCCATGAGCATGATGTCGATCGAAAAGAATTGGCTGGAGCTAATCCGCCCGAAGAAGCCGGTCGTTGAGCACGGCTTCGACGCGTCGCGCCGCGCGACGCTTATCGCTGAACCGCTCGAGCGCGGCTTCGGCATGACGCTCGGCAACGCGATCCGCCGTGTGCTGCTCTCCTCGCTGCAAGGCGCGGCGATCACGTCGGTGCAGATCGACGGCGTTGTGCACGAATTCTCCTCGATCCCTGGCGTCCGTGAAGACGTCACCGATCTCGTGCTGAACCTGAAGCAAATCGCCATCCGCATGCGCGGCGAAGGCCCCAAGCGCGTGATGTTGAAGGCCGACGGCCCGGGCGAAGTGAAGGCAAGCGCGATCCAAACCGTCTCCGACATGGAGATCCTCAATCCCGATCACATCATCTGCACGCTGGATGAAGGCGCTTCGATCCGCATGGAGCTGACGATCAATGCGGGCAAGGGCTATGTGCCCGCCGAGAAGAACCGTCCGGACGACGCGCCGATCGGCCTCATCGCCATCGACAGCATCTATTCGCCGGTGAAGCGCGTGGCTTATCGCGTAGACAACACCCGCGAAGGCCAAGTGCTCGATTACGACAAGCTGATCATGGAAGTGGAAACCAACGGCGCTATCCGTCCCGAAGACGCGATCGCCTATGCCGCCCGCATCCTGCAAGACCAGCTGCAAATCTTCATCACCTTTGAAGAGCCCAAGCAGAAGAAGGAAGGCGGCGAAAAGCCCGACCTGCCATTCAATCCGTCGCTGCTCAAGAAGGTCGACGAGCTCGAGCTTTCGGTGCGCTCGGCCAATTGTTTGAAGAACGACAACATCGTTTACATCGGCGATCTTATCCAAAAGTCGGAAGCGGAAATGCTTCGCACGCCGAACTTCGGCCGCAAGTCCCTCAACGAGATCAAGGAAGTGCTGGCCACGATGGGTCTGCACCTCGGTATGGCGGTCGAGAATTGGCCGCCAGACAATATCGAAGACCTCGCCAAAAAGTACGAAGATCAAATTTAAAAGCTCAGATTAGAGACCGGTCATGCGCCACGGAAACGCCAACAAGAAGCTCAACCGCACCGCAGCTCATCGCACCGCGATGTTCGCGAACATGGCCGCGGCTCTGATCAAGCACGAGCAGATCGTCACGACCCTGCCGAAGGCCAAGGCGCTTCGTCCGGTGGTCGAGAAGATGGTGACGCTCGCCAAACAAGGCGATCTGCCGGCGCGGCGCCTCTTGATCTCGCGCCTTCGCGACGAGACGCAAACCTCCAAGCTGATCGACACGCTGGCCCCGCGCTACAAGGCGCGCGCCGGCGGCTACACCCGCGTGCTGAAAGCCGGCTTCCGCTATGGCGACAACGCGCCGATGGCGGTGATCGAATTCGTGGACCGCGACGAAGCGGCCCGCGGCCTCGACAGCGGCCCGCGCCCGGAAGCGATCTACACCGACGAAGGCTGAACCCACGCTCAGCACTGAGTTTCGAAAAGCCCGCCTCGCGCGGGCTTTTTGGTTGACAGATAGTTTCGCAAATGTAGAAATATTGTCGTATTCGATAAGGAGTGCGCCAATGGCCGACTATTCCCGCCCGGCAGGGCTCGCGAGCGCGGTTTGCTATCAGGACGCCAAGGCCGCGTTCGAGTGGCTCGAGCAGGCGTTTGGGTTTGAGCCGCTGATGTTGCTGCTCGATGAGCAAGGCAATCTCGCGCACTCGGAAATGAAGTTCGGCGCCTCCACTATCATGATCGGCAATGAGTGGAGCGCGATGCACAAGAGCCCGAAGTCTCTGGGCGGGCTCAACACGCAGACGGTTCACGTGCAGCTGGAAACCGATATCGATTTGCACTGTGAGCGCGCGCGAAATGCCGGCGCGGTCATCGCCCAAGAGCCAGAGACGCAATTCTACGGCGACCGCACCTATCGCGCCGTCGATCCCGAAGGCCACATCTGGACCTTTGGCCAGACCGTGAAAGAAGTTTCCCGCCGACGAGTGGGACAAGGCGACCGGCCTCACCACGAAGCTCTTCCCCTGAGCGCGCGCGCGCCATCTCCGCGCCGCGCCAAGGCGCTCGATGCGACGCTCGCCGCGCTCGCGGATCCGCAGCGTCGGCGCGTGATCGATTTGCTGCGCGAACGGCCGCGCCGCGCCGGCGAGCTCGCGGACGCGCTCGATCTCGCGGCGCCGGCTCTGAGCCGGCATCTTCGCGCGCTAAAGCAGAGCGGGCTCGTGGAAGAATCGCATCCCGATTTCGACGCGCGCGTGCGCATCTATGCGCTGAAGGCGGGCGCGATGAGCGAGCTCAAGACCTGGGTCGATGAGACCGAGCGCATGTGGGCCGATCAGCTGAGCGCGTTCAAAGCGCATGTTGAGAAGCGGAAATGACCTCCTCGGCGCTCGTGGCGCTTCGCGTGAAGGCGACGCCAGCGCGCGCATTCGAAGTGTTCACCCAGGAGATCAGCCTTTGGTGGCGGCCCAACGGGCTCTTCCAGCTTACGCCGCGGGGCGATGGCGAGCTGCGCTTCGATCCGGGGCCTGATGGTCGGCTCGTGACCAAGCTGCCGAACGGCAAGGAATTCGAGATCGGCCGCATCACGATCTGGTCGCCCGGCGAGCGCTTGGCGTTCACTTGGCGGCAGGCGAGTTTCGCGCCGGAGCAGCTGACCCATGTCGACGTGCGCTTCGAGGCGGGCGAGGAGACGCGCATCAGCGTCGAGCATCGCGGCTGGGACAGCGTGCCGCAGGAGCATGTCGCGCGGCACGGCTTTCCGCTGCCGGTGTTCTTCTGCGCCGCCAGGCCGAGCATTGGCAGGCGCTGCTGGCCAGCTTTTCGGGTGCCCTTTAGCGTGCCTGATGCGCGCAATGCCATGTTTCCGTCACGGCCTCGCGCATGATGCGCGGCCTCGACTGCTGCGAGGCCCTGGGATGAAGTTCACGAGTTCAAGCCTCTTGAAGGCGTCCCCGTTTCTGGCCCTGGCCGCGGGGTTCGCGGGCGGCGCGATCGCGATGGTGTCGCCGCTGCGGGACGTGGCCCCCCGCCGGCGACTGACGCGCCGATGTTGCAAATGGTGCAGGCGACGCCGCTGACGCGGAGCGCGCCTTCGTCGCAGAGCGAGGTGCAGCTTTCCTTTGCGCCGGTCGCCGCGCGTGCGGGTCCGGCGGTGGTGAACGTCTATGCCGAGCGCGTCGTGCGGCAACGCAGCATGTTCAACGATCCCTTCTTCGGCCGCTTCGGCGGCGGCGTGCCGCGCGAGCGCATCGAACAATCCTTGGGCTCGGGCGTCATCGTGCGCGCTGACGGCATTATCGTCCACCAACAACCATGTCGTGGAAGGCGCTCAATCGCTGAAGGTGGTGTTGGCGGACCGGCGTGAATACGACGCTGAACTCGTGCTGGCCGATCCACGCGTCGATCTCGCCGTGCTGCGCATCAATGCGGGCGCCGAGCGCCTGCCTATGTTGCCGTTCGCCGACACCCATACGCTGCAAGTCGGCGATCTGGTGCTCGCGATCGGCAATCCGTTCGGCCTTTCGCAGACCGTCACTAGCGGCATCATTTCGGCGCTGGCGCGTACCGAAGTCGGCGTCTCCGATTATGCGTTCTTCATCCAGACCGACGCCGCCATCAATCGCGGCAATTCGGGCGGCGCGCTGGTGGACATGTCGGGCTCGCTCGTCGGCATCAACAGCGCGATCTATTCCGAAAGCGGCGGCTCCAACGGCATCGGTTTTGCGATCCCCGCCGAGATGGTGCGGCGTGTGGTGGAGTCTGCCGTTTCAGGCGGCCAGCGCGTGGTGCGGCCGTGGCTCGGCGCGCGGGTGCAAACGGTGACGCAAGATCTGGCGCGATCGTTGGGTTTGCCGCGTCCCGAAGGCGTGCTGGTGACGGAGCTTTATCCGCGTGCGGCGGGTGATCGCGCGGGCCTGCAAAGCGGCGATGTGATCTTGAGTGTCGCCGGCGTTGAAGTGCGCGACGAAGCGGGCGTCCGGTATCAGTTCGCGACGCAACGTCCCGGCGCGCGCGTGCCGGTCGAGATCATGCGCAACTCCGCGCGGCGCACTTTGACCGCCGCCGCCGAAGCGCCTCCGGGCGGATCGCCCGAAGCGCGTGAGCTGACGGGGCGCCATCCCTTGAGCGGCGCGCGCGTCGTGACGCTCACGCCGGCAACCGCTGAAGACGCGGGCCTCGATCCCTTCGCCACCGCGTCTTCATTCAGGCGCTCGATCGCGGCGGCATCGCCGCGCGCGCTGGTTTTGCGCCGGGCGATATCATCAGCGAGGTCAATGGCCGCAATGTCCGCAACGCCAACGACCTCAACGCGGCGATGGCGGCATCGTCGAGTTGGGTCATTGGCATGCAACGCAATGGTCAGAGCGGGGAAATCCGCTTCTCCATGTAGCTCATGATCGAGGGGCGGTTTCGCCTTGCTGCAAGCGGCGGCGATACGCGTCGAGGCTGAGCGGCCGGCCCAGGAAATCCTGGATCAATTGCTCGGCAGGCTTCGTCCCGCCGGCGCGAGCACCAGTTCGCGGTAGCGCCGCGCCGTATCGGTGTTGCGCAGGCCCTCGGCCTCGAAGCGCGTGAAGAGATCGAGCGCGATCGATTGGCTCCATTGGTACGTGTAATAAATCGCCGAATAGCCGTCCAAATGCCCAAAGCTCGCATAAGGATGGGTGTCGTTGGCGAAGGGCGGCAGGGCGTAGCGCTCATAGTTCGTGCGATAGGCAGCGAGCAGATCGACGTTGGCGGGATCGCGGTTGTAGTAGTTGAGCGAGATCGCTGAGTACGCCAATTGCGTCAGCGTGTTTTGTGCTTCACCGAAATTGCGGGCGTCATTCATTTTTTTGAACGAGCGCCCGCGGGATGGTTTCGCCTTCCGCGTTCACCGCAAAACGCGCGAGCGTGTCGTAGTTCCAGACCCATTCCTCGAGCAACATCGACGGGCCTTCGATGAAATCCCACTCGACGCCTTCGTAATTCTGCTGCGCCCAGCGCTGACGGCCAGAGAACACGCCGTGCAGCATGTGCCCGAACTCGTGGAGGAAGGTCTCGACGTCGCC
The DNA here is from genome assembly GCA_037200505.1 of Terricaulis sp. Lineage (GTDB taxonomy): Bacteria > Pseudomonadota > Alphaproteobacteria > Caulobacterales > Aquidulcibacteraceae > Vitreimonas. Next base: position 377,343 of record JBBCFZ010000009.1, read on the forward strand.
ATGCTCCATGAGCCCGGTGTCGTGACCGCCCGTGGGGAAATTGCAGACCAACGCGCCGACCGGAATGGCCCGGCCGCGACGCCGGTGCGGATCGAGAAATTGGCGGCATGGCTGAACTTGCCGTCACGCGGATGCATGTCGAGGAAGAAGCGCGCGATCAGCTGATCGTTCTCGTACATTTCATAGGCTTCGACACTCGGATCCCCAGACCGGCGCATTGGCCCAGGGGCGGATGTCGACGCCGAAGAGATCCTCCACCAGCGAGAACATGCCGGTGCGCACATTGTCGTACGCGAAGTAGGCGCGCACGGCTTGGGGATCGAGATCGTACTGCTCGCGGCGCACCAAGGTTTGCACATAGCCGACCCGACCATTGCGGCACCGTTGTCGCGTTTGGTTCGATGCGGCGCAGGCGATCGATCTGGCGCTGGAAATCGCGCGTCGCGGCTGGGCGCGCGACGCCCGCGAGCTCATCGATAAAGCTCTGCGCGCGTTCGGGCGTGCGGATCATTTTGTCTTCGGTGATGAGCTCGGCATAATTGCTTTGCCCCAGAAGACGCGCGAGCTCGTAGCGCTTCACCAGCAGATCGCGCAGCACTTGCTCGTTCTGCGGATAAGCGCGGTTGCGGAATGCGACATAGACTTGGCGGCGCGTGTCCTCGCGTGTGGCGTAGTTGAGGATCGGGCCGACGTCTGGATAGTTCGTTGTGATGTGGACCAGGCCGTCGGGGCCGGGCTGATGCTGGGCGATATAATCGTCGGGCAAGCCCGCGAGCGCGGCGACTGACGGGAACGTCACTTCGGTTTCGTCCTCGCGGATATTGCGCGCGAAGTTGAGGCCGACTTCGGTGATCTCGTTCTGCAATTCGGTAACGCGCGCGCGCGTCGCTTCGTCCTTGTCGACGCCCGAACGCTGATATTCTTCGATCGCGCGGGTGAGCGCGAGCCGCGTTGCATCAGTGTCGCCGCTCGCGTCGATCGCGACCAGGCGATCATAGATCGGCCGGGAAAGGCCGACTTCCGTCGAGAACGCCGAGAGGCGCTGGATGCAGGCTTCGCCAGCGGCGCGGGTGTCCGCGTTGGGATGCGTTTCGGAGAGCAGCCCCGCATCGTTGAAGCCAGAGCCGATCACGCGCGTGAGATCGTCGAATTGCTGAAAATCGACAGCAATAGTGGCGGGGCCCCGCGCGCCCTCGATCGCTTCACGCATGGCTTGGCCGCGCGCCAGCACTTCGTCGCAATAGGCGGTGAATTCGGCGGGTGAGGCTGGATTGACGCGGATCGGCGCCAGGAATTCCTCAAGGCCGACGGAAGGCGCGGATGTTTGCGGTGCGGAGGCGGTGGCGCAGGCGGTGAGCGCAAGGCACAAGAGAGCGGTGCGGACAGGTTTCATGGACGGGTCCCCAAAGACATTACCCCAGCCTTAGCCGCCCGGTCGGCCTCGCGGCAATCGCTGATGGTCGCAAGCCGACCCGATTTCCGTCCCGAGGGAGTCGCGCTATGCAAGGCGCCATGACGCCTGCTCAAGTCCTCGACGAATTCCGCGCCGCCAACGCGCTGTTGGAAGGTCATTTCATCCTGTCTTCTGGGCTGCACAGCCCGGTGTTTTTTCCAGAAGGCCTTCGTCTTCATGGACCCGGCCCGCACAGAGCGCCTGTGCAAGGCGCTGGCGGGAAAAGGCGCAGGCCGCGTTCGGGCAGATCGACGTGGTGGTGTCGCCGGCCGTGGGCGCGATTATTCCGGGCTACGAAACCGCGCGCCATCTGGGCGCCAAGGCGATGTTCGTGGAGCGCGAGCAGGGGCAGTTTCAGCTCCGGCGCGGCTTCGCCATTCAGCCCACCGACCGGGTGCTCATGGTCGAAGACGTGATCACGACGGGCCTTTCCTCGCGCGAATGCCTGGACGCCTTGCGGGCGCACCCTGGCCAATTGGTGGGCGCGGCGTGCCTGATCGATCGCTCTGGGGGCCGCGCGGATGTGGGCGCCCGGCTGATCTCGCTCGCGCAGGTCGATGCGCCGTCCTATCCCGCCGACCAGCTGCCGCCCGAACTCGCGGCGCTTCCGCGACGAAGCCCGGCAGCCGGAATCTGGCGGCATGAGCGCCGGCCGCGTCCGTCTCGGCGTCAATATCGATCATGTCGCCACCATCCGGAACGCCCGCGGCGGCGGCCTATCCAGACCCGGCGCGCGCCGGCCGTTGTGGCTCTTGAAGCAGGCGCGGACGGCATCACAGCCCATCTCCGTGAAGGACCGCCGCCATATCTCCGACGCCGACATCAATACGCTCGCCGCGATGCTCCGCGAGCGCGGCCGGCCGCTGAACCTGGAAATGGCGGTGACCTCGGAGATGCTGGAGATCGCGCTCCGGCATCGCCCGCCCGCCGTATGCCTGGTGCCTGAGCGGCGCGAGGAGCGGACGACCGAGGGCGGGCTGGACGTCGCTGGCGGGCACAATTGGATCGCGCCCTTTGTGGCCAAGCTTCGGGACAACGGAAGCCGCGTTTCCCTCTTCATCGGCGCCGACCCGCTGCAGATCGAGGCCGCAGGGCGCACCGGCGCTGAGGTGGTAGAGCTGCATACCGGGGCGTTCTGCGACGCCGCTCGCGACGGCGACCTGGCGGCTGCGGTGGCCGTCCTCAAAACGCTCGAGGCGGGCGCCAGCCAAGCCGCTTCCCTGGGACTTGAGGTACATGCCGGGCACGGTATCGATTATGAGACCGTGGCGCCCATCGCCGCCATCCCCGAAGTTAAAGAATTGAATATTGGGCATTTTTTGGTAGGGGAGGCGATTTTCTCCGGCCTCGCCGCCGCCGTTGGCGAGATGCGCCGGCGGATCGACGCGGCGCGCGCATGATCCTCGGCATCGGCACCGATATCTGTGACATCCGCCGCATCGAGCGCACCCTGGAGCGCTTCGGCGAACGCTTCATCGCCCGCATCTACACCGACCTCGAACGCGCCCGCGCCGAGCGCCGGCCCGCCCAGCGCGCCGCGAGCTACGCTAAGCGCTTCGCCGCCAAGGAAGCCTGCGCCAAGGCGCTTGGGACGGGCATGAGCCGAGGGGTGTTCTGGCGGGACATGGGGGTCGCCAATCTGCGCTCTGGCCAGCCGACCATGCGGTTGACCAACGGAGCGGCTCAACGTCTGGCGGAACTCACGCCGAACGGGTATCTGCCTCAAATTCAAGTCAGCCTGACGGACGACTATCCGATGGCTGTCAGTTTTGTCATCATTTCGGCTGACTTGGGGACGATTGAGCCGGGGACGCCATAGGTCGGGCCGCCGGGGACGCGAGCGCTTCCTGAACGGGTGCGTGGGGTGAATGAGCGGGTCCTTACGGAAAACCGCCGCAGAATGCTGCTGGACTGGCTCTAGAGTGAGAAACC
>JBBCFZ010000010.1:0-47251 GCA_037200505.1 Terricaulis sp.
ATGCGTATTGTTACACTGATCGCCGCCGCTGCAGCCCTTACGGCTTGCGCCAACCGCCCGGAAGAGGTCGCGACGACCACGCCGCCGCCGGTTGTTTCCACGCCGACCCCGACCGCGCCGTCCAGCGCCGCGACGCCCGGCTCGGTTGAGGATTTCCGCGTCTCCGTCGGTGACCGCGTCTTCTTCGGCTATGACCGTTTTGACCTCACCCCGGAAGCCCGCTCGGTGCTTGAGCGCCAAGCAGCGTGGCTCCGCCAATATCCGAACGTGCAAGCGTTGATCGCCGGCAATGCCGACGAGCGCGGCACCCGCGAATATAACTTGGCGCTCGGCGCCCGCCGCGCCGCCGCATCGCGCGACTATCTCGTGTCGCTCGGCGTTTCGGAAAACCGCCTGCAAACCGTCTCCTACGGCAAGGAACGCCCGCTCGATCCGCGCTCGCAGGAAGAAGCTTGGTCGGTGAACCGCAACGCGCACACCCAAATCGTCAGCGGCGCCGTTTCCTAAGCGCGTTGTCGCCTAAATTTCGCCGGGGCCGGCGCGTATAGCGTGGTCATGACGAAAAACCCCCTCGTCGCGCGAGGCCGGCTGGCGGCTCTTGTAGCCGTCGCCGGCCTTGCGTTTATTCCGCTCGCCGCGGCGCAAACCGCTCTGCCCGCGCCATCGTTCGGCCAGGCCGATACGCGGCAAGACCGTATCGAGGCGCTGGAAGCCCAGCTCCGCGAGCAGACCGCCGAAACCGAATCCATCCAGCGCGAACTGATCGAAGCACGCCGTGAAATCGCGCGGCTGCGCGGCATTGTCGGCGATCTCACCGCGGCGAACGAAGCTATTCCCGAAACCCCGGCCCAAGGGGCAGCGCCCGTCGCCGCGCCGCCACCCGCCCGCGCCGCCCGCCGCCACCGGCGCGCGCGCCGATCCGCCGGCAACCACCACGACGCCGCAGCAAACCGGCAGCCTCGGCACGCTCTCGGCCAGCCAATTGCCGGGCGACGCGGGCGCCGCCTATAGCCGCGCGCGCGAAACGCTGATGCGCGGCAATTACGCGGAAGCCGAAGTCGCGTTCAGCGAATTCCTCGAAGCACATGCCGATGCGGCGACAGCGCCTGATGCGCGTTATTGGTTCGCCTTCACGCTGCTGGCGCGCAACAATTTCACCGACGCGGCGGCCAATTTCGTCACCTATCTGCAAGCCTATCCCAACGGCCCGCGCGCGCCTGACGCGCAGGTTCGCCTCGGCATTGCGCTTGCGGGCATGGGACAAAATCGCCAGGCCTGCAGCGCCTTCAACTCGCTGCCGCGCCGTTATCCGCGCGCGCCGCAAGCCGTGCGCGATCTGGCGCAACGCGAAGCCGCCGCGCTCAGCTGCACGGCGTGGACCAGCGCGCTGCTGGACGAGGCGACGCTTCAGCACGTCCAAGAGCTTTCGCCCGCCGCGCCGATCCTGATCGCGCTCTCCGGCGGCGGCGATTCCACCGCTCTGCTGCACCTGATGCGTGAACGCTTCGGTCGGGAGCGGGTGGCCGCCATCGTGATCGATCATGCGCTGCGCGAGGGCTCGTCAACCGACGCCGTCCGCGCCGCCGCCTTCGCTGAGGCGCTCGGCGTCCGCGCCGAAATCATCACGCTCACTTGGCCAGGCGGCCCTAAGCGCGCGCAAGCTTCAGCGCGCCAAGCGCGTCACCGCGCGCTCTGCGCCGCTGCGAACCGTCATGGCGCGCGCATCATCGCAACGGGCCACACCTTGGACGATCAGGCCGAAACGCTGCTCATGCGCGCCGCCGCGCAATCGAGTTGGCGCGGCTTGGCCGGCATGCGCGCCATCGCGCCGGCGCCGGTTTGGCCCGAGGGACGGGGCTTGCTGGTGGCGCGGCCGCTGCTGAATGCACGCCGTACGGCGCTGCGCGATGACCTCCGCGCACGCGGCGCCGCTTGGATCGAAGATCCCTCCAACCAAAACGTCGCGTTCGCCCGTTGTCCGCGTCCCGCGAACGGCTCGCGCAACTGGGGAAGCGGCGGGCTTCGATCCAATGCGGCTTGCGAACCTCGCCGCCAAGCTCCGCCCGATCCTTGACGCCATCGACGAAGACGCCGCGCGCCTCATCGCTGACGCGGCGCGGATCGAGGGCGGCGCGATCAGCGTCGATCTCAGCGCCTGGATCGGGGGCGTTGAAGCCGCCGCCGCGCGCTCTCGGCGCTGCTGACCGCTGTCTCCGGCGCGGAGCGCGAAGCGGGGCCTGACGCGGTCGCCGACCTTGAAGCCAAGCTCACATCAACTTTCGACGGCGCAACGCTCGGCGGCGCCCGCCTCCGGCGCAAAGCCGGCGCGCTCCGAATCGAACGGACCAGGGCGCGGTGCTGGGCCGCGCCGGGGCGTGGAACCGCTGCAAAGCTTGGCGTGCTGCGGCGGATGTTGAAACGATCTGGACGGGCGCCTCGCGCTGGTCGCCTGCGAAGAGGGCTGGGCGGCTGCGCCTGCCCCCGGCGAGGGCCCGGTTTTGACAAAAAGCGGCGCTAGTCAATTCTCCTCGCTGAGGCGACGGCTTGCGGACTTGTAACCGCGCGCTGGCTGACAAAAGAACGCATCGCTCATAGCCTGCCCGTTCATCCGGCGGTGACGGGACTTGTGTCATAGGTAGGGGTGTTCAGGGCGGCCTGCCGCTCCTATCTTCGTTAAGAATTGTTTCCGCCCGCCCGTTTGCGGCGGAGACCAGAAGGTCGGTTTATGCCATTCGGAATTTGCTCATCTGGGCGTCGTCGCCCTCATCCTGGTCGTTGTTTTCACCGCCATGCAGGGCTCGAACCCGCGCGGTCAAAACGAAATCATTACAGCGATCTCCTGCGCCAGGTCGAAGCCGGGAAGGTGCAAAGCGTCACCCACCCATCAAGGCGAGATGCTGACCGGTAAAATGTCGGACAAATTCCGACTTCGTCTCCTATCTGCCCAACGGCACGATGCCCAACGTGATCGCCAAGCTCGATGAGCACCATGTCGCGGTGAACACCGAGCGTCCCCGCACCGGTCCTGGCGTTGGCGAAATCCTGCTCGGCGTTCTGCCGATTGCTGCTGCTGATCGGGGCCTGGTTCTTCTTCATGCGCCAGATGCAATCGGGCGGCCGAGGCGCGATGGGCTTTGGCCGATCCAAGGCGCGCCTCTTAACCGAGTCCAAGGGACGCATCACGTTCGAGGACGTCGCGGGCATCGATGAAGCCAAGGAAGAACTCGGCGAGATCGTCGAATTCCTGAAGGACCCCGGCAAGTTCCAGCGCCTCGGCGGCAAAATCCCAAAAGGCGCGCTGCTGATTGGCCCGCCCGGCACCGGTAAGACTTTGCTGGCGCGCGCCATCGCCGGCGAAGCCAATGTGCCGTTCTTCAACGATCTCCGGTTCGGACTTCGTCGAAATGTTCGTCGGCGTCGGCGCGAGCCGCGTGCGCGATATGTTCGAGCAAGCCAAGAAGAACGCGCCCTGCATCATCTTCATCGATGAAATCGACGCGGTCGGGCGCCATCGCGGCGCGGCCTCGGCGGCGGCAATGACGAGCGCGAACAGACGCTCAATCAATTGCTCGTCGAAATGGACGCTTCGAAGCCAATGAAGGCATCATCCTGATCGCGGCGACCAACCGTCCCGACGTGCTCGATCCTGCCTTGCTGCGTCCCGGCCGCTTCGACCGTCAGGTCGTGGTGCCGAACCCGGATGTCGGCGGGCGCGAAAAAATCCTGCGCGTCCATACCCGCAATGTGCCGGTCGCGCAGGGCGGTCGATCTCAAAGTCATCGCGCGTGGCACGCCGGGCTTCTCCGGCGCCGATCTCGCCATCTTGTCAACGAAGCGGCTTGCTCGCCGCGCGGCGCGGCAAGCGCGTCGTGACGGCGAAGGAATTCGAGGACGCGAAGGATAATGTCATGATGGGCGCCGAGCGGCGCTCCATGGTGATGAGCGAAAGGAAAAGATGCTGACGGCCTGGCACGAAGCCGGCCACGCCATCGTCGCGATCAATGTGCCCGAGAGCGATCCGGTGCACAAAGCCACCATCATTCCGCGCGGCCGTGCGCTTGGCATGGTGATGCAACTGCCGGAAGGCGACCGGCTACTCGATGAACTTCACGCAGATGACATCGCGTCTCGCTGTGATGATGGGTGGGCGCGTCGCCGAAGAGCTGAAGTTTGGCAAGGACAAAGTCACGTCCGGCGCTTCGTCCGATATCAGCGCCGCGACCTCGCTCGCCCGCAACATGGTCACGCGCTGGGGCTATTCAGACGTGCTGGGCCTCGTCGCGTACGGCGAAGCAATGAGGAAGTGTTCGTCGGCATGCAGATGGGCCGCCAGCAAGCCATCTCCAGCGACACCGCCAAGAAGATCGACGCCGAAGTGCGCCGCCTCGTTGAGGACGGCTACAACGAAGCCAAGCGCATCCTCACCGAGAAGGCCGAGGATCACCGCCGGCTCTCCGAAGCGCTGCTCGAGTACGAATCGCTGACCGGCGAGGAAATCGCGGCGGTGCTGCGCGGCGAAAAGCTGAACCGCCCCGAGGATCAGCCCGCCCCGCCGTCGCCGCCCGCGCCCGCGCTTCCCGTCACTGACGAAGAGCCGATCCATCCGGGCGCTTGGCCCGGCGCCGCGCCGCAAGGGGCGTAAGGCCGCGCGCTATTTTTGCGGACTTGGCGTTGGCTGCAGCGGAATGATCTGGAAATTCTGGCGCGCGCCGCCGGCGCGAAGCTGGGCGATATACTCCAGCTCGCTCCGCGCGATCGGATTGTCGGCTTGCAGCGCGATCGATTGGTTCAGCGCGGCTTCGGCGTCGTCGAGCCGGTTCAGGTCGATGAGGTGGATCCCGAGATTGCGCAGAAAACGCGCGCGGTCGAGCGTGAGCGACTGGGCGGGATCGTCGAGCACCGCTTGCAGGATCGCGACCGCCTCGGCCGGACGATGCAGCGCCGCCAGCGCAGTGGCCTTCTCAAGCGTCAATCCCTGTTCGAGCGGTTGAAGGGCCAAGCCCCGGTCAAGCCAGACGAGCGCTTCGGCGTACTGGCCCGTTTCGCTGGCGTAAGAGCCGAGGATGAGGCTCGCGCTCGGATATGTATTCGGACGCGTCGTCACCGTGGTGGCGCGTCCTTGCACTGCCGCCGTCAGGAGCGTGCTGAGGATCATCACGTTGGAGGGATCGTCCGCCCGGATGATCACGTCATCGCCCCGCCGCTCGATAGCGGGATAGCAGGCGGGCGCGTGATCCAGCACCGCACGGAGCGCGCCGAGATTTTCCCTAAGCGCGGCAAATCCGCCGCGTTGGAACGCCGCGATGGCCGCCTCGACCGTGCGCTGATCGGCGGCTTCCTGGATATCGTCGAACCCGGCGCAGACGGCGGCGAGATCGGCCCGCGGCGTGGTCTGAGCGGCGGCGGGCGTGGCCGCGCAAAGCGCCAGCGCCAGGCCCAGGATGCGCGACAAGACAGGCGACATGAGGCTTAATCCCTCCCAACGCGCCCAACACTGAAGCGCCAGTCGGAGCGGGGCAAGCAGGGGGCCACTCAACTTCTCGTGCAGCCGGCAAGCGCGACCACGCGCCGCTGGCGCCGGGCCCGCGGATCAGATAGAGCCGCTGAAACACCCAATGCTGGGTTTGCGGGAGCGTGCGTCATGGAAGGCTGGATCGCGGTCAGTCTGATCGGTGGCTTTGTGCTCGTGATCTTCCTGTTGAACGCGACCGAGTTCGGCCGCCTCGACTAAGCCGTCTTGCGCACCGCGTCGGCGGCGTATTGCCAGCCGCTGACCAGGGCGAGCGACACCGCTGCCCAGATCATGATCCGTCCGGTCCAAGCCGCCGCGATGTAGAGCGCGTCGGGCGCGACATAGAGAAACGCCGCTTCCTCGATCAGCAAAGCCGCGACGCCGATCATGGTCGCCGCCGCCTTCCACTTGCCCATCCAGCTCACCGGCAATGTTCGCCCCGAAGCGGCGAGCCCTTCGCGCAGACCGCTGATCGTAACGTCGCGCCCCAGCAGCAGGATCGCGGCGACCACGAGATTGAGCGGCAGCGAATGAAACGCCAGAGCCACTAGCGCGCAGGTGACCAGCACTTTATCGGCGCAATGATCGAGCGCGGCGCCCAGCGGCGTCACGGCTTTCAGCTTGCGCGCGAGATAGCCGTCCAGCCAATCGGTCAAAGCCGCCGCGATGAAGAGCGCCGCCGCGCACGCAAACAGCAAAGCCGCGCGCGCCCGATCGTCGAACACAAGCGTCTCACCCCACAGCACCAGGCCAGCAATCACCGGCCCCGCGATGATGCGCGAGAGTGTCAGCGTCATGGGCAAATTGGAGCGGCGAGGCAGCGCGTCGGCTTGGGTCATGGGCTCTTATCGCTTGTCGTGGAAAAAATCATAGATGCGTTTGGCAAGCTCGGTGTTGACGCCCTCGACCGCTTCGAGTTCCGCCAAAGCCGCGCGCGAGACGCCGCGCGCTGAACCAAAGCGATCGAGCAGGGCGCGCTTGCGGCCGGGGCCGACGCCGCCAATCTCGTCGAGCGGATTCTTGGTCAAGCCCGCTTTGCGCTTGCCGCGATGCGCGCCGATGGCGAAGCGGTGCGCTTCGTCGCGCAGGCGCTGGAGGTAATAGAGGACGGGGCTCTTCTCATCGAGCCGGAATGGCTGGCGCCCCGGCATGAAAAACCGCTCACGCCCCGCATCGCGGTCGACGCCTTTGGCGATGCCCGCGACGCAGATGCGGCCCTTGAGGCCGAGCTCTTGGAGCGCATCGAGCGCGGCGCCGAGTTGGGTTTCACCGCCGTCGATCAAAACGAGGTCGGGCCACGCGCCGAATTTGGACTCTGGTAGTTCGTCGCGCTCCTTGGAGAAATCGACGCCGCCATCGGGGATGTTGCCATTGTCTGCGCGAGCGCCCCGCTCCTCCTCGATGGAGGAGCTGTCAGCGCGCAGCGCTGACTGAGGAGGTGTGGCCCGCGACGCCAGGAGGTGAGCCTCCGAAGGCTCCTCCCCAAAACTCGCGCGCGCACCTCCTCCGGTTTCGCCGCTGCGCGGCTCAACCACCTCCTCCATCGAGGAGGAGGTGGGCGCATCCTCCTCCCGCTCCGCCAACATCCGCGCAAAGCGGCGCTTGATCATCGCGCGCATCATGGCGACGTCGTCGCCCTGAAATTCCTCCGCCTTCATGTTGAACTTGCGGTACTGATTTTTCACGAACCCATCCGGCCCCGCGACGATCATGCCGCCAAGCGCATTGGTGCCTTGAATGTGCGAGTTGTCGTAAACTTCGATCCGCTCTGGTCGCTGCTTCAGTCCGAACACTTCGGCCACGCCATCCAGCAATTTCGCGACGCTGCCGCTTTCCGCCGAACGCCGCGCCAGCGCTTCGCGCGCATTGAACACCGCCGCTTCCACGATCTCGCGCTTCTCGCCGCGCTCGGGCTTGCGGATTTCGACCTTGTGCCCGGCCTTCACGCAAAGCGCTTCCTGCAGGAGATCACAATCATTTGGCTCGACATTGGAGAGCACCAGCGAGGGCGGGTCCTTGTCGTCATAGAATTGCGCGAGAAAGGCGGAGAGGATTTCAGCTTCGGTCTGATCGGCGTCGTGGCGTGGAAAATAGGCGCGATTGCCCCAGTTCTGGCCGGCGCGGAAGAAGAACACCTGGATGCACGATTGCGCGCCTTCCTGGAACAGCGCGAACACGTCCGCTTCATCGAAGGTGGAGGGATTGATGCCCTGCGCGGCGCGCACGGAGGCAAGTGCGCGAATGCGGTTGCGCAGGCGCGCGGCCTTCTCGAACTCTAAAGTATCGCTGGCTTCGCGCATCTCGGCGGCGAGGCGATCTTGCAGTGACGCCGAACGCCCTTCAAGAAAATCCGCCGCGTCCACAACGAGCGCCCGATATTCGGGCGCTTCCACCAAACCCACGCACGGCCCCGCGCAGCGCTTGATCTGATAAAGCATGCAAGGCCGCGTGCGCCCCGAGAACACGCTGTCTGAACAGGAGCGCAGCAGGAACGCCTTCTGCAACGTGTTGAGCGTGCGGTTCACCGCGCCCGCGCTCGCGAACGGCCCGTAAAACTTGCCCTTGAAACTCTTGGCGCCGCGATGCTTCTGCAAAGCGGGCGCGGGATGATCGGTGCGGATCGCGATGTAGGGAAAGCTCTTGTCGTCGCGCATCAGCACGTTGAAGCGCGGCTTCAGGCGCTTGATCAGATTGGTTTCGAGCAGCAGCGCTTCGGTTTCGGTCGCGGTGACGATCACCTCCAGCGACACCGTTTGCGTGATCATGCGCAACACCGCGTTGGTGTGCCCGCGCCCCTGCGCATATTGCCCCACGCGCGCCTTCAGGCTCTTGGCCTTGCCGACATAGAGCACCTCGCCGTCCCCGCCGAGCATGCGGTAAACGCCCGGCCGCGCCGGCAGCCGCTTCCACGCATCGCGGATCGCCTCGACGCCCTTCAGCCCGGGCTGAGGACGGTCCTCGGCGGGTATGTCGCTGAATTCGGGCAGGGCGGGTTTGTCGGCGGAGGACATCAGGGGCTCAATTTAGGGGATGCGCGGTGAAAATGCGCGCCCTTGGACCGCCGGCTTCCAGCCGGCAAAAAACAAAGAGCCGGCTGGAAGCCGGCGGTCCAAGGGGATACGTCTAGTCCCAAGGGTCGCCCAGAAGGGGATGGGACATGAAGACTTGGATGAAGGCGTTGGGCGCCGGCTTGATGCTGGCCGCCTTGAGCCCGACGGGCGCTTCGGCGCAGGACGCCGCCACGCAGGCGCGGACTTATCTCGATGGGGGCCTCGCGCGCCACTCGGCGCTCGGCTTTTCCGCTGACCGCACCGTGCCCGATCTCATCCAGCCGCTCCGGCTCGACAGCGCGTTTCTGTGGCCGGTCTATCTGCGCTCGGGCGTGACGTACCGGATCTATGGCGCGTGCGACAACGACTGCCAGGACATGGATATGGAAATCTACGATGCGCGTGGCTTGATGGCCGACCGCGACATCGCCACCGACGACACGCCTTACGTGCAGATCACGCCGACCGAGACGGGCCGGCATTATGTGCGCATGTGGGTTTATCAGTGCAATGCCGAGCCTTGCTATGTCGCCGCGCGCGTCGTTTCCGGCGGCACGGCCGCAGTGCGGGAAGAGGCCACAGTGAGCGAGGGCATTGAAGGCGGCGAGGATTATGAGAGCGTCGTGCGCTCCGAACTCGACAGCGCCGGCGAAGCGCATCTGCAGCAGGGTTATGCGCTGTTCAACGGCGATGTGATCGCGCCGATCCCACTCGGCGATGGGCATCGCGAAGTGCTGCGCCTCGAAGCCAATCGCTCGTATCGTTTCCAAGGCGCGTGCGATCAAGACTGCACCGACGTCGACATGGAAATTCTCGATCCGAGCGGCGCGCAGGTGGCCGAAGATGTCGCGATCGACGATCGTCCTGTGGTGGATATTCGGCCCACGCGCGCGGGCGATTACACGGTGCGTGTGTGGCTCGCGACCTGCAATGTCGAGCCGTGCTATGTGGGCCTCCGTGGCTATAGCCGCGCCCGATGAGAAATCCGATGCGCACTTGGATAGCCGCGGCAGCCGCGTTCGCGATGTTTGGCGTGCTGGAAGCGGCGGCGAAAGATCCCCCGCCCGCCGCGCCTGATTATGAAGCGCAAGTGCGGAGCTATCTCACCGCGCAGGCCACCAAGCACACCGACGCCGGCTTTACGGCGGACGCCGCCAATCCCGATCTCGTCCGTTCGCTCACGCTCGAAGGCGGCGCGGTGGTGTGGCCGATCGAATTGCGGCGCGGGCGCGCGTACCGGGTGTTCGCGGTATGCGACAATAATTGCTCGGACGTGGACATGGACCTCTACAATGCCGCGGGCGTGCTCGTCGGCGTGGACGTGACCGGCACCGACAAGCCCTATGTCGAGATCGTCCCCACGGCGGACGGCACGGCCTTCGCCCGCATCTGGCTCGCGACCTGCGAGGCCGAGCCCTGCTTCATCGGCGCGCGGCTCTATCAGAAGCGGCTTTAGGCGCGACCGCTTGCCGTCTCGACTCCCTGGCTGCCTGACCCCATGTCGAAGTCATGGATGACTTGCGCCCAGCCCGGCCCCTGTTCGCCGCGCCCGACCCCGAGGCGTGCGAGACCATGCGCGATGTCCGGGCCGGTGTGGACGAGATTGACCGCGCTCTGGTTGTGCTGATCGCGCGCCGGCAGGGCTATATGGACGCCGCCGCCCGCATCAAACCGAACCGGGCCGTGGTCCGCGACGAGGCCCGCATCCAGCAGGTGCTGGATAATGTCCGCGCCGAAGCGGAGGCCGAGGGGCTTTCCTGGGCCATCGCCGAGCCGGTCTGGCGTCTGATGATGGAACGCTGCATCGCCCACGAATTCGAGGAATTCGATCGGCTGCGCGGACACACTGGCAAGGCGTAAAGCGCCGCGTGTGCGGGTACCCGGCTGACGCCGCCGTTTCCCTTGGCTAAGATGACATTGAGGATGGCTGGGCGGGGCGTCTTGGGCGAAGAGCCATGGCGTTTCGATCATTCTTGATGAGACCGGTTCGCGCGTGGCGCGAGGCGCCGGGCATGCGTGCAAGCATGCAAGGTCTCGCGTGGCGTTGCGCCGCGCGTGCTGTAGCCTGCCGCCTGGGCGGAAGGTTTGGGGCATGAAGTGGTTTTTCGGGCTGATCCTGGTGATCGCGGTGGTCGCCGGCGGTCTCTACGCGGTCGGCCGTTTTCTCCTGCCCAACACGCTTTCGGTGACGCGGGCCGCCGTGATCGACCGGCCGCGCGCGGCGGTGTTCGCGATGTCCAACGATCTGAAGATCGTCAAGGAATGGTCGCCCTATTACGCGCTCGATCCAGACGCTGAATATGTGTTCTCGGGCGATGAATCTGGCGCCGGGCAGACCATGCGCTGGACCAGCGATGTGCGGCAGGTCGGCAATGGCCGGATGTCGATCGTGCGCTCCGAGCCCAATGAGGAAATCGAAACCATCCTCGAACTCGGCGACCGGGCGACGCTCAACACCTTGATGCATCTGACGCCCGCCGACAGCGGCACCAATGTGGCCTGGTCGGTCTCGGCCGAATGCGCGGCGGGCGCGATCAATATTCCCTGCCGCTACATGAACCTCATCATGCGCGCCATGGTGCGCCGCGATCTCGATGCGGGGCTGGCGCGGCTGAAGACGCTGTCGGAGCAATTGCCGAATGTCGACTTCGCCGATCTCAATCCGGAATTCATTACACTCGAGCCGCAATCTTACGTCTATTCGCCAGTGACGACCTCGAACCAGAACCAAGAGCAGCTCGATAGCGCGTTGAATCAGGGCGTGGGCGACGTCGATCGCTTCATGACGCAGAACGCCTTGGTGCGCTCCGGGCCGCAAGTGCGTGTGACGACCGAATGGGATCAGACGCAAAATCAGATGAGCTTCCGCGTCGGCTATCCGTTCTCGGGGCCGACGCCGCTGACCGTGGTCGGCGTGCAGATCGGGGAGACGCCGTCGGGCCGTGCGCTGCGTGTGGTGCACAATGGCCCGCGCGCGCAAATGCGCACTACGTATGCGAAAATCTACGCTTTCCTGCAGGCCCACCGCATCGTGATGCGGGAAGATGGGCTGCCATGGGAAGTCGTGATCGCCGAGGGCGATGAAGCCAATCCGCAGGCCACGCAGATCGAGATCTACGTGCCGCTGCAATAGTTCGCCGAGCGGGGGACGCACGGCGGGGGTGGGGGAGAAGAAAGGCCCGCGGGGTTTAACCCGCGGGCCTTTTGATTTTTGCGTCTCTCGTTAGTCGACTATTCGACGATCTTGAGATTGACCGCTTTGGGACCCTTGCCCTTGGAGTCGGGCAGGGTCTGATAATTGATGCGTTGGCCTTCGTTCAGCGCGCCGAGGCCCGCACGTTCGACGGCGCTGACATGCACGAACACATCCGCCGCGCCGTCATCGGGCGTGATGAAGCCGAAGCCGCGCGCGCCGTTAAAGAACTTCACGGTGCCGTTCTGCGGATCGCCAAGCGGTTGACGCGGGGCGCGATCGCCGCCGCCAAAACCACCGCCGCCGCCCTCACGTGGCGGGCCGCGATATCCGCCGCCGCCACCGCCGCCGCCGCCATAACCGCCGCCGCCGCCGCCTTCACGCGAACGAAATCCGCCCCCGCCGCCCGAGCCGCCGCCACCATAGCCGCCGCCACCGCCGCCGCCGCGATAACCACCGCCGCCGCCACGATCGCCGCCGCCACCGCCGCCGCCACGATATCCGCCGCCGCCGCCCGAACCGCCGCCGCCGTAGCCGCCGCCACCGCCACCGCCGCCGCCGCGATAACCACCGCCGCCGCCGCCACGATCACCGCCGCCACCGCCGCCGCCGCGGTATCCGCCGCCGCCGCCGCCATAACCGCCGCCGCCGCCACCGCCGAAGCGATCACCGCCGCCGCCGAAGCTGCCGCCGCCGGAAAATTCCGGTGGGGTTGGTTCTGCGTCGGCGCCGCCGCGCTTGCGCTTGTCTTTTTTCCGGCCGTCCAGATCGTCGCCATCAGATTCGTCGTCGAAGCTCATTCCACTTGTCCTGCAAAGCCGTAGGCAAAAACGCCTACGGTCGCGCGCGCGCTAAAGCGCCCGCACGTCACCGCGATATTCAGCATGTTGGGGGGAAGGTATTTTCGCCGCACGCTGCGGAATTTCGCACCACGCCGACCCAAATATCGGCACCACACAACGCCTTTATGCGTGACGACGTTCCGCCAAGCAAGGCCGATTCGTTTCGCTTACGGCGGATTCATGTCCGTTTAGGCCCGCATGTTTGCGCTCTCAGCGGCGAGCGCACGCTCGTGCCGGCGCATCACCTCATAGACGACATAGGCGCCAAAGAGCTTGGAAGCGATGCCAGTCAGTACAGTGCCCCATGCGAAAATGCCGGGCACCACCATCGAGGCGAGATAGATAAAGACCACCTGGTCGAGCGGCGCGGAGAAGGCGCTGGAGATCAAAACCCTCTGTGATAGCGGGCGTTTGGAGAAGGTGTAGACCGCCCAATCCACCGTCTCGCTGATCAGGAACGCCGCCCCGCTCGCGAACACGATGGTGATCCAGGAGGTCAGCGTGGAGAGCGCGAGCCCCACGATCATCGCGCCGAAAATCCAGTGCTTCAGTTCGCGCTGGGCAAAGTCGCGGACGACGAGGACGAGACCCGTCACGATCGCCAGCGGCTGAAACGCGCCCCCGCCCAGCCAATCCGGAATGGCCGCCGTCGGCACCGCCGCGAATGACCAATTGATAAAAGGCATGAGCCCGACATAGAGCGCGGCCCATGGCTTCTTCGCGAACGCGAACGCCGCCATCGTCGCAAGCACGATGGGGAGCGCGACCTGCCATTGCTGCAGGAAAGCGAAGGCGGCGGCGAGGTTCATGGGAGCGTCATGCCGCTGGAGGTGGGGGTGCGTCTAGTGCTTCCGCCCGCCGCACTCTTAGTCATTCCGGGCGAGCGGAGCGAGACCCGGAGCCCAGGGCAAACGCACAGCTCTACGATCCCTGGGTTCCGGGTTCGGCTTCGCCGCCCCGGAATGACTGAGGGAGGTGATGACAGGAATTAAAGAGCGTGCCGCCACACCGCATGCATCACCTCAGCGCGCGGCTCAAAACCCAATGTGCGGTAAAGCGCGATAGCGCCGGTGTTTGTCGCGTGCGTGTGGAGAAACGGCGTGTCGCCCTCCGCCAACATGCGCGCGCCGACGGCGCGCATCAGAGCGCCGGCATAGCCTCGGCCGCGATGGTCTGGGTGTGTGCAGACCGCGCTGATTTCCGCAAAGCCATCGATGCGCAAGCGCTCTCCCGCCATCGCGACGAGACGGCCGCCGTCACGAATGCCGAGGAAGCGGCCGAGCGTGTGGGTGCGCGTGCGGAAGGGGCCGGGCTTGGTGAGCGTGGCGAGTGCGAGCATCTCGGCGGCGTCGTGATCGCCCAGGGGTTCGAGCGGAAAATCACGCGCGCCGGCTGTGATGCTCCTCGCACTCATCTGCACGCAGAGCGCGGAGAAGGTGAGTGCGACGCCGCGCGGCGTTTCGGGCGGCGTGGCCTCCAGCAGCACCAGCTCATCATCCGCCGGCATCAGGGCAACCAAAGCCGCGACCGCGTCCGGCGCGTCATCCCGCGCGGCGGCAAGCGGGCTCACATCGAGCGCAAAGCGCCGGGCCGCTGCATCGCCCGCGCTGAGCGCGGCCAGACGCGTGGTCAGCGCGCTCCAGACCGGGCGATCTAGCGGGTGGTTCGGGGTCGGTGTTTTTGACATAAGGCCCACTCGCAACCGCACCGGATTATCATTTGGCCGCCGCGCCCACCATCTTTGTCGACGCCGACGCCTGCCCGGTGAAGGAGGAGGTCTACAAGGTCGCGCGCCGCTGTGGGTGCGCGGTGAATGTGGTGGCCAACTCTTTCATCCGTACCCCGCCGGGCGTGCAGCTCGTGGTGGTCGATGCAGGGCCGGACGTCGCCGACGATTGGATCGCCGAGCACGTCGCGCCGGGCGACATCGTCATCACCAACGACATCCCGCTCGCGCATCGGAGCTTGAAGGCGGGCGCCTCAGCTTTGGGCGCGACCGGCAAGCCTTTCACAGAAGCCTCGATCGGTGCGGCGATGGCCCAGCGCGAACTCATGGAGCATCTCCGCTCCTTCGGCGAAATCACCGGCGGCCCCAAACCCTTCTCGCAAGCCGATCGCTCGCGTTTTCTTTCCGCACTGGATGCGGCGGTGCAGAAGGCCAAGGCGCGGCGTTAGAAATCCGAAGCCAAACGAAACTCGATATCCGTCTCGCCCTCGATTGAAAGCGCGCGCGTTACGATCGCGTTGAACTCCGGGCGGTGCTTGCTCGGATGCCAGCCGACGGTGAAGTCGCCCTTCAAATCGGAGATCCAGCTCATCGCGGCGACGAGCGCGTGCGCGGTGTCAGCGCCGAGCTCTTGTGTTGCGATCGCTTTGGCCGCGCCGATGATCCGCGTCAGACGGAAGAAGCGCCACGATTCTGGGCGATGGGCGATGAGGTCCGGCTGGCCGATGAGGCGTATCGTGCCGAACTGGCCTTTTGGATCAACGGGGATGCTCGCGTCAGTCATTGCTTCACCGTGGAAAAATCACGATTGCCCGTCAATGACTGGACCGGATGTTGGCGCCCAATCGCCCCGTGTCCTGGGTCACAGCGGCCCACCCAGGCGCCCGTTAGGTTTGCTCATCGCTTCGGCGAACCAGTCAAACCCAAACGGAGCCCACGCCAATGACCATGTTTTCCAAGATCGCCTGCCTCGTCCTCGCCGCCGCCATGTTCGCGCCGGCCGCTCTGATGACGATGGGCCAAGCGGCGATGATCTAAAGTTCGCGAGCGGGGACGACGGGAAGGCGCGGAGGGAAAGCTCCGCGCCTTTCTCATTTAACGCGCCCCCAGAGTAAAAGGCGCGGTTTGCGCGGGTCGGCCGGAGCTGGAAGTCCGTTTTCGGGAATGCAGCTTTGGATCGCCAAGAGATGAGCGCGCGCGAGAGGCGTGTCGTTGAACTTGAAGACGCGGACAAGCGATCCGTTCGGTCCTTGTGACGAGACATCGACCACGACGTGCAGCGCTCTATTGCGAAACCGCGTTGTGCGCGGTGGCGCGTTGGCTCTCGCGAGCGCGAGACGACCCGAATAGTCTTTTCCAAGGCAAAAGCTCAACGCCTCGCGATCTAGTGTGGTCGTTTGCTCGAAGATTGGAGCTTGTGCTGATAAGGCCGGCTCCGCGCCGATGCGAATAAGCCCCAACGCCCATGCTACGCAGAGTACGATTGCAGCGACGGCGAGTCCGAAAGCGATCACAACCGAAGGAATGCGCCGAGCGACCATGGCGGATAGCTTCGGCGGAGCGTTCGCTTTCTGCAATGGCCATTTGGTCCAGAAATGATCTCCGTCATCCCGGCCGAGCGGAGCGAGAGCCGGGACCCAGAGATCGTAGCGCGTCGTGTTTGCCTTGGGTCCCGGATCGCGCTTCGCGCGTCCGGGATGACGGGGGTGATTAGTTTGACACCACGCGCCAACCGCCGGTTTCCGGCGCGAGCCGATCCGCGATCGCGGGAAGCGTTTCGCGGAGCGCCGCTTCGAGGCCGAAGGGCGGGTTGATGATGTGGAGGCTGGAGCCGGTGAGTTTGGCGTCGGGCGTCGGGGGCGCGGTCCAGAGATCGGCGCGGAGCAGGTTGCGTGCGCCTTGCGCCGCGGCTTCCGCGTCGGCGCGGGCGAGCGCGCTTTCGCTCTTGAGCGGACGCCACCAGAGATAGACGCCATGCCCGAAGCGCTTTAGCGGCGCGGCGAGCGCGCGGGCGGCGCGGGCGAGTTCGTCGGGCTCTTCGTAAGGTGGATCGATCAGGACGAGGCCGCGCTTTTCCGTGAACGGCAACAGCGCGTTCATCGCCTCCCAGCCGTCGCGCGCATGGATGTGCACATTCGCGGTGCGGGCAAAGCGCGCTTTGAGAAGCGCGGCGTCTTCGGCATGCAGCTCGCACGCGGCGAGGCGATCCTCCGAACGCAACGCATCGGCGATCAGAGCAGGCGAGCCTGGATAAAAGCGCAGCGCCCCGTCCCCATTGAAGCGCGCGACGGCATAGAGATAAGCGCGCGCGGCGGGCGGCGCGTCCGGCCAATCCCAGAGGCGCGCGATGCCGCTTTGCCATTCGGGAGAACGGCGCGCTTCGTCGCTCTCAAGATCATAGAGCCCTGGCCCCGCATGGGTGTCGAGCACGCCGAACGGCGCGGGGCTTTTTCTTCAAAGCGTCCAGCACAAACACCAACGCCAAATGCTTCAAGACATCGGCATGGTTGCCAGCATGGAAGGCGTGGCGGTAATTCATGGCAGAAGGCTTAGCGTGGAGGGACGTCAATGCCAAGGTGATTGGATCGGCGGCGTCTTCTTCAAGGCGCGCGATCCGGCGGCGTTGCAGGCATGGTACGCGCGTACGGTCGGCATGGAGATTTATGATTGGGGCGGCGCCTTCCTCCCAGCCGAGGGGGTTGCGACCGTTCCGGGCGCAGGCGCGGTGTGGAGCCCGTTCAAGGAGGACACCACGTATTTCGCGCCGTCCGCGAAAGACTTCATGATCAATCTGATCGTGGACGATCTCGATGGCGTGTTGGCGCGCTGCAAGAGCGAAGGCGTCGAGCCATTGACCGTGTTGGATGAAGTGAACGGCCGCTTCGCGCACATCCTCGATCCTGAAGACAACAAGATCGAATTGTGGGAGCCGAAACCCATGCCGGCGGGTTGATGAGACCAGGAGGCCGCGATGGACGAGGTTCAAGACAATAAGAAAGCGGGCCGCTACGAGCTCCAGCTCGATGGCGACGTGGCGTTCGCGGAATATCGCGAGGGCGCCGATGGCGTCCGGGCCATCACGCATGTGGAGACGCCGGAGCATCTGCGCGGGCGCGGCGTCGCGGCCAAGCTGATGGACGGCGTGGTCGCCGATGCGCGGGCCCGCAACTACAAGCTCCGCCCGGTTTGCCCCTACGCCGTGGTTTATTTCAAGCGCTACCCGAACGCCCGGGATGTCAGCGCTTAACGGATTGCTTGTTCCCTTCTAGTATAAGGCCGCCGGCAGGCTTTTGCGGGAAGAGCGGTGAGGCGCGTGGTGAACTGGATGGCGAGGCGGCCCCTGCGTGTGGTGCTTTCGGGGCTGCTGCTGATCGGGCTGGTCGGTTGCGTCACCGCGCGGGCGCGCAATGACCGCGATTGGTATCCCTATCTTTCGCATACGTCTGACGTCGCGCTCGCGAACGACCGCTTCCATGTCGCGCCCGTGAGCGATTGGCGTTATGAGGCGCCGGGGCCGATCTCGGAAACATACACCGAAGCGAGCTACGATATCTCAGAGCTGCGGCGCGTCTGGTTCATGCTTGAGCCGCAGCCGGGCAGCACGCTCGCGGCGCATACTTTGCTGTTATTCGAGTTCGAAGGCGATCGCTTGCTGGGGCTCACGATCGAAGCGCGGCGTGAGAATGGCGAAGAATATTCCGCGCTGAGCGGCGCGTTCAATACGTTCGAGCTTTCCTATGTATGGGCCTCCGCGCGCGATCTCTTAACGCGGCGCGCGGTGATGCTGGATCATGAAGTGTTCGTCTATCCGATCGTGATTCGGAAGAGACGCAGCGCGAGCTGTTGCGGCGGGTCTTGCAACGCACCGAGGATCTGGAGACCACGCCGCGCTTCTACAACACGCTGTTTTCCAATTGCACGAATGAGCTGGCGAAGGCGGCGGATTTGGATTGGTCGCCGTCGTTTATTCTGACGGGCACGTCTGATGAATATCTGTTCCGGCGCGGCATTATTCCGGGCGAGACGTTCGAAGCGGCGCATGAGCGCTCGGATGTGACGGCGTTCGTGAAGCAGCTGAATGTGTCTGTGCCGGACTATCCGTTCGACGCCACGCTGCTGGCGGAATTGCGGGCGCGGTTTGATGCGACGTCCACCAATCCATAATCTTCAGTCATTTTGGGTCTCGCTCCGCTCGCCCGGAATGACTGAGGAGAGTTGGACCGCCGGCTTCCAGCCGGCAGACACTGTTGCCGGCTGGAAGCCGGCGGTCCAAGGCTAGGTAAGCAGCGCGGCGCGTTCTTCCGCACTCAGCGCGCGCCATTTGCCTTCGGGCAGATCACCCAATCTCAACGGCCCGATCCGCACGCGCTGAGATCGAGCACGCCCAAGCCCACCAATTCGCACATGCGCCTGATTTGCCGGTTGCGGCCTTCGCGGAGGATGAAGCGGAGTTGCGCGTCGCCGACGACGCTGACTTTCGCGGGCTTGAGTTGGCGGCCGTCGAGGGCGAGGCCGTGGCGGAGGTGCGCGAGCTTCTTCTCGTTCAGCGCGCCGCTGACGCGCACGAGGTATTCTTTCTCCAATTGTGACTCCGGGCCGATGATGGCTTTCGCGAGCACGCCGTCTTCGGAGAGGAGGAGCAGCCCGCGCGAATCCTGGTCGAGGCGACCAAGCGGGGCGAGCTTCGTTTGCGCGGTGGGTTGCCGGCTGGAAGCCGGCGGTCCGAAGAGGTTTGTTTTCGTGAGCAGGCGCGCGGCGGGGACTTGATCGCTCTCGGGCTGCGATGAGACATAGCCGACCGGCTTGTTGAGCACGCAGCTGATCGCGCTGCCGAGCTGCGTCTGCGCTTTATCGGCCAGCACCAGAGTTTGGCCGGGCAAAATCTTGTGGCCGGCGTCGGTCACGCGCGCGGCGTCGATCGAAACGAGGCCGTCGGCGATCAGCGCTTCCGCTTCGCGGCGCGAGCAAACGCCTTGCTGCGCCAGCCATTTGTTGACGCGCTGCGGCTCGGCGCCGTCATAGATTCTGGTCCAGGCCATGGCGCTAGTCTTAAGGCAAGCGTCCAGACCGGTGCAAATTGTGCAGCGCGCATGCGTTGCGGCCGGAGAACGCGTTGGCGTTTCCGGTGTGTGATTTGGACCGCCGGCTTCTAGCCGGCAGCAGTGTTGCCGGCTGGAAGCCGGCGGTCCCATTGCTCAGCTCGTATCGGCAAACGCGTGCGTGAGCGCATCGCTGCGATGCGTGCGCGCTTCTGCAAGCGGGCGCGCGAGCACGAGCGCGCCGGTGCGGAGGCCGCGCAGGATGCGCTTGGTCATGCGCGCGATGTGGGTTTCGAGCGTGGCGATGAGGCGGCGGAGGCGCTGGGCGCGTTGTTGCAGCGAGCCTTGGTTGAGGCGCGGGAAGAAACCGCGCGTGTAACGCCGCAGCGCATCGCCATGCGTGCGCGTGCGGCGAAAGCCGGGCGGCGTTGTGCGCGGACGCGTGCGGGCGATGCGCTGTGCGGGGAGACGCAGCCGCTCGAATGCGCGCACGAAAATCAGAATGCGCAAATCCTCGCCCGCGATGCGGAGGTCGCGCGCCAGCGCGCGCTTGAACGCGGGTGGGAGGAGAAGGCCGAAGATGTCGATGAAGTAAGCGGCCAGCGCGCAAAGCCACAAACGCAAGGACGCATCTATGGCGTCGAGGGTTTGGGGATCTATTTTTGGCAGGGCGGCGATGCGCATGGGTGGGATTATGCGCGCGTGGCGGGGGTGTGGGATTGGATTTTGTGTGGGGCTTGGTTTTGCTGGGTTTGCGGGGTGTTTGGTGTGGGATAGGGCGCGTTGACGCCAAGCACCGCTCGAACCCTCCCCCTTGCGGGGAGGGCAGGGTGGGGTGACGGCGGTGTTCTTTCCGGAGAGAGCACCGCCGCTACCCCCACCTCCATCGTTCGGCCTACAATCGATCCCCCGGATCGATTGCTTCACGGCCTCACCCCCGCAAGGGGGAGGAGAGTCACATTATTCTGCGATCGCGGTGCGCTCTCCAACACTACATCCCTTCTCCCCCTTCCGGGGGAGAAGGTGGCGCGCAGCGCCGGATGAGGGGCAGTGCAGGATAGAGCGCGTCATCGACGCGTGCGCATCACCTTGAACCACGCCCCCTCATCCGTCTCGACGCTCCGCGTCGATCCACCTTCTCCCCCGGCAGGGGGAGAAGGGACAAGGCTGCGGAACTCCGTCGTTCCGGGAGAACGGAGCGAGGCACACGCGGGCCCTTAGGCTGCGCCTTGAAATTCTAATCGCAAGACGTGTTGAAGTGCAGCTTGATGGCCGGCGCGCGCGGCCTTGCGGTAACACGCCAGCGCCTTCTTGAGCTGAATCTTTTGCCCGACTCCATTCTCATATGCGACGCCGAGCGCGTAGCTTGCAGCAGACCACCCTCGATCCGCAGCAAAGCGCAGACACGCGATCGCCTCAATTTCGTTTCGCTCGACGCCGTATCCCAAGAGCAGCATCACTCCGAGCATGTATTGCGCC
The DNA here is from genome assembly GCA_037200505.1 of Terricaulis sp. Taxonomy (GTDB): domain Bacteria; phylum Pseudomonadota; class Alphaproteobacteria; order Caulobacterales; family Aquidulcibacteraceae; genus Vitreimonas. The sequence goes on from JBBCFZ010000010.1 coordinate 20,842, forward strand.
CACACCTCACCCCTGCTTGCGCTGAACCGATAAGAGGCAAGTTCCGCGACGGATTGATCAGCTAGGCTAAGTGTAGAGTGCTTGAATTCGGTCCAAGAGTCGCCGTTTGCAGGGCGCGCTGCAGGCGGCAACGGCTGATGTTGAAGAAAAGGCGAAGGGCTTCGCGGGGCTAATTCTTCCACCTTTTGCCTGCCTGCAAGTTCAAGCAGGGCATCGGTGAATCGTCGCCATTCGAAGTGTTTGAAATCTCCCGTACGCCAGTTCCGCAAGTCCGCTGTCTGAATCCTGTCGAATCCGAGCGGAATCGTGCAGGCTTCTATCGTCGCAGGGACTAATTTGCGTAGCGAAAGTCCGCGCGCTGCTTCGCTGCACACCATGTCACTTTTACGAGACTTTTTGCTCCAAAGGACTGCAACTGCGGGCATTTCGTTGAGGCGTGTTTCCAGCCCCTCGTCCCACCGTTCTCCGATTTTCAAGCCAGCGTCGAAAAAGACGCGCAGTCCCTCAGCTTTCAGCCCGTCGGCCACCGCTTTGGCTCGCGAAATGTCCTCGCGTTTGTAGCTGAGAAATACTTCCTCCATTACTCGGCACTCGCGCGAGTCAGATTAATAAAGGCTAAGGCCCCTTCCTCCGCCGTCCCCGATAAGCATTCCGCCCACCCGCCTTCTTCGGCGCGCCGGTCACGCTGGCCTCCACCGCTTCATTCACGCTGCTTTGCCGTGCTAGCGGATCGTCGGCGATGAAGAGTTTCTGTTTCTTGCAAGCGTTTGATCTCGTCGCGCAGACGCGCCGCCGTTTCGAATTCCAAATCCGCCGCCGCGTCTTTCATGGCGCGTTCTAGTTCGGCGATGTGGGTCTTCAAATTGTGGCCGATGAAGGGGGTGGTGGTGTCGCTGACGCCTCGGCCGCGTTTGTCGCCGCCGGCGCCGCGTTTCCAGGCCATGGGGTCGCGGGGGTCGATGGTTAGGCTGTCTTTTTCGTAGACGCTGTCGAGGATGTCGGCGATGTGCGCGCGCACGCTTTGCGGCGTGATGTTGTTGGCGAGATTATATTCGTGCTGTTTCTCGCGGCGGCGCGTGGTTTCGGCCATGGCGCGCTCCATCGAGCCGGTGATGCGGTCGGCATAGAGGATCACCTTGCCGTCGAGATTGCGCGCGGCGCGGCCGATGGTTTGCACGAGCGAGGTTTCGGAGCGGAGGAAGCCTTCCTTGTCGGCGTCGAGAATGGCGACGAGGCCGCATTCTGGAATGTCGAGACCTTCGCGCAGGAGATTGATGCCGATCAGCACGTCGAACGCGCCGAGGCGAAGGTCGCGGATGATTTCGATGCGCTCCACGGTGTCGATGTCGGAGTGCATGTAGCGGACGCGCACGCCTTGCTCGTGCATGTATTCGGTGAGGTCTTCGGCCATGCGCTTGGTGAGCACGGTGACGAGCGAGCGGAGATTCTGTTTCGCTTTGTCCTTCACCTCGGCGATGACGTCGTCGACTTGCGAGGCGCCGTCCTTGGAGACGGGGCGCACTTCGACGGGCGGATCGATCAGGCCGGTGGGACGGATGATTTGTTCGACGAAGACGCCGCCGGTGCGGTCGAGCTCCCACGGGCCGGGCGTTGCGCTGACATGCACACTCGAGGGGCGCATGGCGTCCCATTCCTCGAATTTGAGCGGCGGTTGTCGAGGCAGGAGGGCAGGCGGAAGCCGTATTCGCTCAGCGTCATCTTGCGGCTGAAGTCGCCTTTATACATCGCGCCGATTTGCGGGATGGTGACGTGGCATTCGTCGGTGAAGACGATGGCGTTGTCGGGGGATGTATTCGAAGAGGGTGGGCGGCGGCTCGCCGGCGCGGCGGCCGGTGAGATAGCGGCTGTAGTTTTCGATGCCTGCACAAGATCCGGTCGCGAGCATCATCTCCATGTCGAAATTGCAGCGTTGCTCAAGCCGTTGCGCTTCGAGGAGCTTGCCTTGCCGCGGAATTGTTCGAGCCGCGCGCGCAGCTCTTCCTTGATCTCGCCGACGGCCTGTCGAGCGTCATGCGCGGCGTGACATAGTGCGAATTGCCGTAGACTTTCACGGCGGGCATGAGCCCGGTTTTCTTGCCGGTGAGCGGATCGAACTCGACGATGGATTCGATCTCGTCGCCGAAGAAGGAAAAGCGCCAGGCGCGGTCCTCCAAGTGCGCGGGCCAGAGCTCGACGCAATCGCCGCGGACGCGGAAGAAGCCGCGCGCGAAGGTGGCGTCGTTGCGCTTGTATTGCAGGGCGACGAGATTGCGGATGAGTTCGCGGTTGTCGAACGGATCGCCCGTCGTGACCGTGAACGTCATCGAGGTATAGGTCTCGACCGAGCCGATGCCGTAGATGCAGCTCACGCTGGCGACGATGATGACGTCGTCGCGTTCGAGGATCGCGCGCGTCGCGGCGTGGCGCATGCGGTCGATCTGCTCGTTGATGTTGGATTCTTTTTCGATGTAGGTGTCGGTGCGCGGAACGTACGCTTCCGGCTGGTAATAGTCGTAGTACGACACGAAATACTCGACCGCGTTCTCCGGGAAGAATTGCTTGAACTCGCCATAGAGCTGGGCCGCGAGCGTCTTGTTGGGCGCGAGCACGATGGCGGGGCGCTGCACAGCTTCGATCACCTTGGCCATGGTGAAGGTCTTGCCGGAGCCCGTGACGCCCAAGAGCACCTGATCCTGATCGGCGCGCGAGAGGGCCCTCGACGAGTTCCTTGATCGCGGTCGGCTGATCGCCCGCGGGCTGGTAATCGCTGACCAGCTTGAAGCGCCGCCCGCCTTCGAGCTTCTCCCAGGCGCGCTGCGGCCGGTGCATCGAGCGGCTCGCCCTTGGCGCCAAACCACCGCGAACATTTTCTTCCGCACAATAAAGCGCGCGCGTCACCGTCCAGCCCGGCCCCGCAGACGTCTCGGGAAAGGTGAGCCCATAAGCCGTAAGCTCAGCTATCGGCGCGTTGGTGCGGGGTCGTCGTCACGCCCGGATTATCGCAAGGGCGCCGGCCGCTGGAAACCACGTTCCACGAACGTGACGCCTCTAGGCCGGGCCCCGGCCCGTCAGGGACCAGAAATGGTCAGCGCAGGGTGTGTTGTCCCGGCGCGCGGCTTGCACTATGCACACGCCTGCCCGCTGTGGGGACGTGAGAGGTGGCAGAGTGGTCGATCGCGCCGGTCTCGAAAACCGGAGTGCCTGCAAGGGTACACGAGGGTTCGAATCCCTCCCTCTCCGCCAGCGGCCCGGCAAATCACGGCTCGTACTCCCCATTGCCCTCGTCGCGTGCTGCGCTTGGCCTGGGCTAGCTGCCGCGCTTAGTGTTGGCGTGAGGCAGGCATGAACGATCAAAATCGGATCACCCGATACACTATCGCACCGCCGCTCGGCCAGCGACTCGGCGGGGCGTTTGCGCTCGCGCTGTATCGCGCCGCTTGCGCTTGGCGTGGGCGTCGCGGCGTTTGTGGTGATGCGGATGGATTTGGGCGGGGGGGATCGTGATGGCGGTCGTCGCGCTCTTCTGCGCGGCGCTGGCGGTTTATGTGGGGCGCGACGCGCTGGCGAAGTGGGGGATGTTCGCGCGGTTTGGGCGCCGCCGCTTGTTGAGCTTCGCTTGCCGCCGTTTCGCTCGCACATTCACACCCGCCGCCGTTCAACGGTTCGATTGCTATACCGCCGATATCGCGGCGGTCGAGACGCGGCTTGAGGCTTATCGATCCATGGGCGGCGGCGGCGATGCAGCGCGCTTATGCTTTGCGCCTCCGGAGCGGCGCGGTGCTGATCTTGGGTGAGATCCGCGCGGTCGGGACCAAATCTATGTCCAGGGCGGCATCGAGCAGCTGGCGAGCGCGATCGCGGCGCGGGCCGGCGTACCTTACAACCGAATCTCGGCATGGTGGTGGAGGGAGGGGCGGCGCGCTTCCTCATGGCCGGGGCCGCGCCCGCGCATGGTCAGCCCCGAGCTTGGGTCCTGGCGGCCCCAAGCGCGGCTCTGGAAGCGGGGTGGCGCTGACCCGGTGCGGCCCCTCTGGCGATCTTGCTGGTTGCCTGGGTGCTGCAAGCGGCTTTTGGGGCTCTATAATCCCCGCGCCCGCCCGGTTGACGCCGCTCCCCTCGACGCGGGTATATCGCCGATCCCGCACCGGCGAGCCTCGCTCGGGCGGCCTTCGTTATGAAGTCTGGTCCCCATGTTCGGCGATTATCAAAACCGGCGGCAAGCAATACCGGGTCGCCAAGGATGACGTGATCGTCGTCGAGCGCCTGGATGGCGATGCTGGCGCTTCGGTCACGTTCGACAACATCCTGATGATCGGCGACGGCGCCAAGCTGAAGCTGGGCGGCGACCTTGCGGGCGCCACCGTCACCGGCACTCTGGTCGAGAGCCGCAAGGGCGAAAAAGTTGTTATTTTCAAGAAGCGCCGGCGCAACACCTATCGTCGCCGCCGCGGCCACCGCCAGAACGAGAGCGTGATCAAGATCACCGCGATCGGCGCGGCCAAGTCGAAGAAGGCGGAGTAGTCCGATGGCTACACAAGAAAAGCTTGGCGGTTTCCTCGCGCAATGGTCGCGACTCGCCGGGCCAACGTCTGGGCGTGAAGAAGTTCGGCGGCGAGCGCGTGCTCGGCGGCAACATCATCGTGCGCCAGCGCGGCACCAAATTCCATCCGGGTGTGAATGTCGGCCCTTGGCCGAGATCACACCCTTTTTTGCGCTTTGTGACGGCGAAGTGCGCTTCGCGACCAAGCGCTCCGGCCGCACCTTTGTCTCGATATGGCAGGGCAGTAGCGGCTGAATAGCGATCCAGGACGTCATTCCTCGGATCGCCCCACAATAAGGCGATCCGGGACCGAATAAGCGGGGAGCCGGATCGACCGGCTCCCTTTGATTTTCCCCCGCGCCAGAGCCAATGGAGGCTCCCATGCGCGACGTCCTGAAGATTGAAACTGACCGCCTGACCCTGCGCCGTCTGCGTCTCTCTCCGACGCCGCGCGCGTGTCCGCGTTCACCTGCGATCCGGGCCGTCGTACACATGACCGGCCGCATCCCGCTGCAGAACCCGCAGATCGGCGCCGAGGGCTGGATCTTGATCCTGCTCGCGCGCGCATCGCTCGGGCAAAGACCATGTCTTCGCCGTCGATCTCGAAGGCGAGGGCTTGATCGGCTGCATCGGTGCGCACGCGCAGGAGAACGGCGCGTTCGAGTTCGGCTATTGGTTCGGCCGCCCGTACTGGGGTCGGGGCTATGCCAGCGTGGCCGCGCGCGCCTTCGTGGCCGAAGCACAAAAGCTGGGTACCGCTGGAGGGCAGGGCATTTCGTCGACAATCCGGCGTCCAGGGCGCGTCCTTGAAAATGGCGGGCTTTGCCCTATACCGGCGACATCGTCCCCACATACTCGCTCCGGACGAGCGGTCAAAGTCCCGTCGCGGCGCATGCGCTATGCGCCGCAACGCCCCAGCCGCGCGCGCCCGCTCACAGAGAGGCCTGCGCCTGCTGATCGCACTTTAATGGAATAAGCGCCGGTCCGCGATAGAAGGCGGCGGATCGGGCGCGGACAAATACGGCCTTCGGAGCAAAGACGATGGGATTGCGCGTAGCGGTGGTCGGCGCCACGGGAAATGTGGGCCGCGAAATGCTGAACATCCTCGAAGAGCGCCTGTTTCCGGCCGACGAGGTGATCGCGATCGCTTCGCGCCGCACGGTGGGGCAGGAAGTGAGCTATGGCGACCGCACGCTGAAGTGCAAAGACCTCGAACAATTCGACTTCACCGGCGTCGATCTCGTGCTGATGAGCGCGGGCGGCACGGTGTCGAAGGAATGGTCGCCGAAGATCGGCGCGCTTGGGCCCGTCGTGATCGACAATTCCTCCGCGTGGCGCATGGATCCGCGCGTGCCGCTGGTGCCGCTGGTGGTGCCGGAAGTGAATCCGGACGCCGTGCTCGGCTACGACAAGCTCAACATCATCGCCAATCCAAACTGTTCGACCGCGCAACTCGTTGTTGCGCTAAAGCCTCTGCACGACAAAGCGAAGATCAAGCGCGTCGTCGTCGCCACTTATCAATCCGTCTCCGGCGCTGGCCGCGACGCGATGGATGAACTCTGGACGCAGACCAAAGCCATCTTCGTGAACGACGAGCTGGTGAAAGAGCGCTTCACTAAGCAGATCGCGTTCAACGTCATCCCGCACATCGATGTGTTCATGGAGGACGGCTACACCAAGGAAGAGTGGAAGATGGTCGCCGAGACCAAGAAGATCCTCGATCCTTCGATCAAGCTCACCGCGACCTGCGTGCGCGTGCCGTGTTCGTCGGCCATTCCGAAGCCGTGAACATCGAATTCGAAAATCCCATCACCGCCGAAGAAGCGCAGGACATCTTGCGCGAATCCCCCGGCATCATGCTGATCGATAAGCGCGACGATGGCGGCTACATCACGCCGGTCGAATGCGTTGGCGAATTCGCGACCTTCATCTCGCGCGTCCGCACCGATCCCACGGTGGATAACGGCCTCTCGCTCTGGTGCGTCAGCGACAATCTCCGCAAAGGCGCGGCGCTTAATGCTGTGCAGATCGCGGAACTGATGCTGAACCGCGGGCTGTTTCGACGCTTGGCCGCCTAAACAGAATAAGGCGCTCCTCCCCCCTTGCGGGGGAGGGTAGGGAGGGGGGTAACGGCGGCGCTCCCTCCGGAAAAACACCGCCCGCACCCCCACCTCCATCTCCTCCCCGCAAGGGGGAGGAGGAGGCGTGTAATCACGAAGCGCTTTCACCCATGTCCATCACCATCGCCCAACCCACCCCCACCGATCTCAACACCATCCACGCCTTCCTCAGCCAGAGCTATTGGTCCCCCAACATCCCGCGCGAGATCGTCGCGCGCGCGTGCGCCAATTCCATCTGCGCGATCGCGCGTGACGAAAAAGACGCGCTGATCGGCTTTGCGCGCGTCGCCACCGATCGCGCGACCTTCGCATGGCTTGCCGATGTCTTCGTGCTCCCCACATCCGCCGGACAGGGGATTGGCCGAGACCTCGTGCGCACGCTTCAAGCTCATCCGGAGTTACAGAATTTGCGCCGCTGGCTGCTCGGCACGCGAGACGCGCACGGCGTTTACGCGCCGCTGGGCTTCACCGCACTCGAAGGCGCTGAGCGCTACATGCAAATCCGCGATCCCGCACCCTACGGAGCGCCCGCGGGATGACCGACATCGCGCTCCCCACCGCCGCCGAACGCGAACAACGCGCCGGCTTCATCGCCGCCGCCTGCGCTTATGCGCTTTGGGGCTTCCTGCCGCTTTACCTGAAGCTCATCGCCTTCGCCGACGCGCGCGAAGTGCTGGCCCAACGCATCATCTGGTGCGCGCCGGCGGCGTTCGCCGCCGTCTTCCTGATGAGCGGCTGGAGGCGCGGCCTCTCAGAGATCGGCGCCGCACTGAAGCCGCGCATGCTCGGCACGCTCGCGCTTTCGGCCGTGTTCATTTTTCTGAATTGGTGGATTTATGTCTGGCTGGTGCTGCATGCGCGCGTGATCGAAGCGTCGCTTGCATATTTCCTTGCGCCTTTGGTCAGCGTCGCGATCGGCGTCCTCTTTTTCTCTGAGCGCATCACCACAGCGCAGATCGCCGCGCTCACGCTCGCGGGCATCGGCGTCGTGGTGCAAGGCCTCTCTCTCGGCGCGCCGCCTTGGATGGCGCTTGCGCTCTGCGCGACATGGTCGGTCTATGCCGTGATCCGCAAGCGCGCCGTGGTGCCGGCCGCGACGGGGCTTCTCGTCGAGACGCTGGTGCTGACGCCCGTGGCGGCAGGCTTCCTCTGGCTGGTCGCGCTCGATGCGCCGCTCGCTTTCACGCAGAGCACCGGCAATGCCGCGCTGCTGATCCTCGCGGGTCCCGTCACCGCGCTGCCGCTGATGCTGTTCGCCTTCGGCGCGCGCCGTGTCACGTTCACCGCGCTTGGCCTGATGCAATATTGTGCGCCCACGCTGCAATTTTGTCTGGGCCTCGCGTTCGGCGAACATTTCACGCCGTTGCGCGCCGCGAGCTTCGCGCTGATCTGGGTCGGCCTCATCCTCTTCTCATGGGACTCGCTCCGGCGCGCCCGCGTCCTACCCGCATGACCGAGCGCACCTATTACGCCATCGGCGACGTGCACGGTGAAGCCGAACGGCTCGGGGTGCTGCACGGCTACATCTTCGAGGACGCGCAAAGTCTCGGCGTCACGCCAACGATCGTCCATGTCGGCGATTACATCGATCGCGGACCCGACAGCCGCGGCGTCATCGCGCAAATCTTGAGCCTCGATCAGCGCGCCGATGTCGATACGGTTTCGCTGATGGGCAACCACGAAGTGCTCATGCTGCGCGCTTACGATTCAACCAGCCTCGAGCGCTACGCCACTTGGTCGCTCAATGGCGGCGACGAAACCGTAGCCTCCTACAAGCGCGCGAACGGCAGCGCCGATGATTGGCGCAACGCCGTCGATGCCGAACATATCGCCTGGCTCCGCACCCTGCCGACGATCTGGCGCGACGAAGCGCGCAATATCACCTTCGTGCATGGCGGCATCGATCCGAAGACATTTCCGAAGTGCGATCCAGAAATTCACATGTGGACGCGCTCGGAAAAATTCTTCGACACAGCGCAATGGCCGAAGCGCCGCCAGCTCGATGGCCTCCTCGTTGTCCACGGCCACACCCCGACGCGAGATCAAGCGCCCGATGTCAGCGAGCAGCGCATCAATATCGATACCGGCGTCTGCTATGGCGGCCCGCTTACGTGTGCAGTGCTGGCGCCGAGAGAGGGGCCGCGCTTTTTGCGCGCCTGAACGCCGCGATCAGCACGATCCACGCCGCGAGCGGGCAAAGCGGCAGCGCCACGATCGCCCCGCTCGCCACCGAAAGCCCCGCGCTCCACGCAACAACGAACGCGAATGTCTCATAGCGGTCGCGCGGCACTCCTAGCAAAGCCGCCCCGGCTGCGAGCAAAGTCGCGTCGTAGAAAAAGAGGTAAGGCGAGATCAACATCGTCGCGGCGCATAGAGCCGCGCCTTGCGCTTCACGTGCATCGCGCAGTAGAAAAATCCATCCCGCCAGCGCAACGGCCGCCAATGCGCTCAAAGCATGCATCGCGAGCGCAACGCCATGCGGCGCGCCCATGCTCAACAAATTGCCGTAGAAGCTCGCAAACGTCTCCGTTGGTACACGATGTTCGCTGATCAGCGTTTGCGCGCGCGCCAGATTGTCGAGAAAGCGCGGATAGCTTTCAAAACCGAAGACCAAGCCCGCGATCAGCGCGAACGACAAAGTCGCAATACTCGCCGCCGCAAACGCCCGCCACCGTCCGCTCAACAGCAACAACAGCGGCCACAGGATCGCCAAGTGCGGCTTGATCGCCAGCAACCCCACCAATACGCCAGCGCGCAGCGGCTTGCGGTCGAGCCAATAAAGCGCCAGCGCCGAAACGCCCGCGATGAGGAGCCCCGTCTGTACAGAACCCAGATGATAGATCGCCGACGGCACCGTCGCCGCGAACAACAGCGCGCGCGTGTCCGGCACTATCTTCCGCGCCGCATAAAAATAAAGCGCGCCGGAGATCAGCAGGAACACACAGGCCGCAGCAGGATAAGGCAGCAGCGCCAGCGCCGCCGAGATCAGCAAAAATGTCGGCGGCGAATTCCACGGCGCCACAACCGGCAGTCCCGGCACCGCAATAAGATGCTGCGCGTGCAGCGCCGAAACATTGTGCACCAAGTCCGCATGGCCTTCGAGCGCGAGCCGTCCCGCGCTCCAGAACGCGATGAAATCGCCAAACAGCGGCTGGCCTTCGACGTTGAGTCCGTGCGCATGCGAAAGCCGCCACGCCATCACGACAAGGATCAGCGCCGCGACGATCAGCGCGCCGATCTCGTAAACCCGCCGCGTTAGCCTCAAAGGCATAAGTACAAAGCTTCGATCAAACGCACCGCGCGCGGATCGCCCATCAGATAAGGCGATTGCTTGTTCATCACATAGCCGCCCGACACCCGTGTCACCGGATCGCCAAACCCGCACGATCCGCCCGACCCTGAATGCCCGATCGCTTCGGCGTTCGGCCCATAGAAAAAATTGCTGTTGCCCATCACGCCGGTGCGCCAATCGATCTTGAACGGCAGCACCACGTCATCGCCGAAGAAGCGCCGCTCGATCAGCTGGCGGTACGCCTCCTGCGACAGTACGCGCGTCCCTTGAATCACGCCCTCGTTTGCGAACACGCCATAAAGCTGCGCCAGCGCCAGCGCCGTCGCGTGCCCGTTGGCGTTCGGCAGTTCAATGCGGCGCCAGATATCGCCGCCGCGATTGGGCTGCGACCAGGGTTGCAAAAACGCTGCCTTCTTCGCGATATTCATCTCGCCAAATTCGGCGACACGCCGCGGTTTCATGATGTCAGCGCAGCGCGGCAGCAAGTCGTCCGGCAAGCCGATGTGAAAATCGATGCCGCGCGGCGCGCAGATGTCTTCGCGCAACACGCTCCCCAATGTGCGCCCCGAAGAGCGCCGCGCGATCTCGGCGACGATGTAGCCCCAAGTGTGCGGGTGATAGCCGCTCGCGCTGCCCGGCGGCCACAAAGGCTCAAGCGCCGCGATCGCCTCAGCGCAAGCGGGCGGATCGAGCCACAGCATCGGATCGATCGGTTCGACAAACCCAGGCACGCCCGCTTGATGCGACAACGCCTCGGCAATCGTGAGCTTGTCCTTCCCATGCGCGCCGAACGCCGGCCACAACGCGGAGACTTCATCGTCATAAGTGAACTGCCCAAGGTCGGCGAGCAACGCCATCACGATTGAGGAGACGCCCTTGGTCGCGGAATAAACCGGCACGAGCGTATCGCGCGCCCAGGCCTTGCCCGCGCGGTCCGCATCGCCGCCCCAAATTTCGACCAAGGTCTCGCCATCGCGCAGCGCCGCAAACCCCGCGCCAAGCTCCGCGCCTTCATCGAAGTTCGCCGCAAACGCATCGCGCACGCGCTCAAAGCCCGGCGCTACAAAGCCTTCCACGTCCGCCATCAGAACTTTTCCTGACCGCGCTCGCGCACCGGATCGGGAAAGTCGCGATAAAGCGCGGCCTGGAAATTCTTCACCAGGCTGTTCACCGAAAAATGCGCGCCCTCAACCGGCTCGTCGCGCGCCGCAACGAATGCAAACGCCGCATCGAGCTGCGCCATGTCGCGCGTTTCGATCAGCACTTGAAATTCACCCAACCCCGCAATGCCAAACCCGAGCTTACGCCGCACCAGCCGCCAGCTCTCGATTTTTCCCTCACGCTTCAGCGCGCCAAGATACCCGCCGATCGCGTCCGCGAATTGCGTATCGCGCACGCCGTCCTTCAAATCGACCGAGATCTGATAAATATCCAACTCACACTCCCAATGAGCGCGCCTGCGGCCACATCACCGGGTCCGTCAGCACGTCTTGCGCCAAGGGCAGCGCGAGATCATCGCTCTCAGCCGCCAGCGAGCGAACGATAACATCATACACTGCGCCGGTCGCCGCTTCGAGCGCCACCGCTGGCGCTTGGCCCAGCAAGCGGCGCGCGACGAACAAGGCTGTCAGCAAATCGCCCGCGCCCTTCGGCGCGCGCGGCAGGCGCGGCGTTTCGCTGAACCAATCGCCGCCCGGCGCCGCGAACAAGACGCCGACACCGCTTTCAGTCGGAATCGACGACGCAAGTAGCGGCTTGCCCAAGCGCCGCGCCGCGCTGCGCGCCACATCGAGCCCGTCGATCGCTTGCCCCGCGATCATCCCAAGCTCGAACGCGTTCGGCGCGATCCAATCCGCACGCGGCACGAGAGTGCCCAGCACCGCGTCCGCGATATCGGCGCTGACGAACAGCTTGCCGTCATCACCCAGCACCGGATCGCACACGAACACCGCCGCGGGGTTTGCCGCCTTCACCCGCTCCACCGCCTCCAAAATCGCCTCGACCTGCTCGGCCTCGCCGACATAGCCGGTCAGCACCGCATCGATCTCGCCCAGCCGCCCATCGCCGGAGAGCCCCTCGATCAGTGAGAGCAGGGTCTCCTTCGGCAACGGCCCGCCGCCCGGCGCGCCGCGATCTGGCCGCCGGCCCAGCAAAGTCGTCGGCAGCTGCAAAACGCGCACGCCCAGCCGTTCCATGGCGAAAGCCGCGACCGAATTGCCCACGCGCGCGCCTGCCACCTGGCTTTGGATCGACAGGACCGTTTTCATGCGGCATCACCGAAAGAGGCGCGGCGATCGTCGCCGGCGCCCATGAGCCCACAAGCACCCGATGTCATCACTCGCTCCCCGACCGCGCCGATCCTGTCTTTACATGCCCGCCGCCAACGGCAAAGCGTTGGAAAAGGCAAAAACGCTTCCCGCCGACGTGCTGATCTTCGACCTGGAAGATTCCGTCGCGCCCGACGTTAAGGACGACGCGCGCGCCCAACTCGCCGCTGCGCTCGACGCGGGCGGCTACGGCAAGCGCGAGCGCGTGGTGCGGATCAATGCGCTCTCCACGCCCTGGGGCGGGGACGATCTCGCCGCATTGGCGAGCAAGGAGATCGACGCCGTCCTTGTCCCCAAAATCGAAACCGCCGACGATGTCGCCGTCGCCGACGACGCCATGCGCGCGGCGGGCGCCGGTAAGGACGTCGCGCTCTGGATCATGGTGGAAACGCCGCGCGCGATTTTGAACCTGCGCAAAATTGCCGCCGCCGCCAAGAAGACGCGCCTCGCCGCCTTCGTCATGGGCCTCAACGATCTCGCCAAGGACATGCGCGCGCGCCCAACGCCCGACCGCGCGCCTTTCCTCGCCGCGCTCTCGCTCTCCGTCATCGCCGCGCGCGCCCACGGCCTCGTCGCGATCGACGGCGTTTACAACGATATCCAAAACACCGGCGGCCTTGAAGAAGAATGCCGGCAAGGCTTTGCCTTCGGCTTCGACGGCAAGACGCTTATCCATCCATCACAAATCGAGGCCGCTAACGCGATCTATTCCCCATCCTTCGAAGAAATCGCCCACGCCCGCGCGGTGATTGCCGCCTTCGCGCATCCCGCGCACGCGGGGAAGGGCGTGATCAAAGTGGACGGGAAGATGACGGAGCTGCTGCACCTAGAAGATGCCAAGCGCGTCGTCGCGGTGGCGGAGGCGATTGCGGCGATCTGAGCGCGGACGCTTTGATGGACAAATTGATCTCATCCATATCACGCAGTACAGAACCTTCATTATCGTGGTCGATAGAGCACCTCTCAATGAGAAATTATAAATTGATCGGTCCACTCGACTTGGACAGGGAAGAGGGATTGCTCACGCGTGCGTCGCTGAAGATGACAAAGTGGCGCAACGACGACTGGGACTGCGCATGCGAGGCTAACGGATGCTACGTATTCGGACTACGGAGAGGTGACAAAATAACTCCGTGGTACGTTGGAATGACGCACGAGCAGGCGGTCTGGGACGAGGCAACCTCGCAGAGAAATCTTGGCATATATAACCAGGTACTGCGCGAACGAGCGGGCTACCCGGTGCTGTGTTTGCTGGCGCGCCTGACCCCAACGGGACGTGCGGTGTACCGTGACTTGAAGAGCGAGATAGAGAAGGTGGAGTTTCTGCTGATAGGTGCCGCCTTAGACGAAAATCCTGATCTCATGAATGTGAAAGAATCTCAGTTCCTATCCGAACTGGTGATACCGGGATGGTTTGGAGCGGGTCGCGGAAAGCCGAGCCATGCTGCAGTGGCCTTTGCGAGAATGCTTGGGTTTGAATGATGACCAAGTCCAATCCCGGCAATTTCTTCGAAGACTTCAGCGTCGGGCAAGTCCTGAAGCACGCGACGCCGCGCACGCTGACGGAGGCCGACGCCGCGCTCAATATTGCGCTTACCGGCTCTCGGTATGCGCTCTTCTCCGCCGACAGCTTTGCGCAGGAGTGCGGGCTAGGGCAGGCGCCGATCGATCCGCTGTTGGTGTTTCATGTCGTGTTCGGCAAGAGCGTGCCGGATGTCTCGCTGAACGCGGTCGCCAATTTGGGCTATGCGGAAGGGCGCTTCCTCGCGCCGGTCTATCCGGGCGACACATTGAGCGCGACGTCCGAAGTGATCGGGCTGAAGGAAAACTCAAACGGCGAGACCGGCATCGTCACCGTGCGCACGCGCGGCGAAAATCAGCTCGGCGAAGAAGTGCTCTCCTTCGCGCGCTGGGTGATGGTCAACAAGAAGGACCGCGCTTCGCCCGCGCCCGAACCCATCCCCGCAAAACTCGCCGGCGCTGTCGGCCCCGGCGAACTCATCTTGCCGCCCGAGCTTAGCTTCGGCGCCTATGACTGGGACCGCGCCGGCGCGCCGCACGCCTTCGAGGATTACGAGATCGGCGAGAAGATCGACCATGTCGATGGCGTCACAATCGAAGAAGCCGAACATCAGCTCGCAACGCGCCTCTATCAGAACACGGCGAAAGTGCATTTCGACGCGCTCGCGCAAAAAGACTCCCGCTTCGGCCAACGCCTCGTCTATGGGGGCGTTGCAATCTCGCTGGCGCGCGCGCTCGCGTTTAACGGTCTTGCGAATGCGGGCCTGATGCTCGCCATCAATGCCGGCCGCCACGTCGCGCCATTGTTTGCGGGCGACACGCTCTATGCCTGGTCCGAAGTGCTCGCCAGCGCCGATCTCGGCGAAGCCGGCGCGCTGCGCCTCCGCCTCGTCGCCCTCAAAAACCGCCCCGCCGCGGGCTTCCCCTACAAGAACGCGGCCGGCGAATACGAGCCCGAAGTGATCCTGGATTTCGACTACTGGGCCGCGATCCCGAAACGGCCCTGAGGCTGCGTTGACACCCAAGTCTCGCGGACTAATCTCCGCCGCGCGAATTCCCGCTCAGATTCTCCGTCAGAGGTCGCCCATGCCCGGAGCTATCCGTCCGGATCCGAGACCTATCGCGCCGCATCTTTCCGTGTGGCGCTGGCATGTCACGATGGCGACGTCGATCCTGCATCGCGTCACGGGATCGGCGCTTTATGTCGGCATGATCCTGTTTGCATTCTGGCTGATGGCGGTGGCGTCGGGGCCGGAGGCTTATGCGCCGGTGCATGCACTGCTCGCTTCTTGGTTCGGGCAGATTTGCCTTTACCTTCTTGTCGCCGCTAACGCGTTTCACCTCGCCAATGGCGTGCGCCATCTCGTGTTCGATACAACGCGCGGTCTAAAGCCCGTCGACGCGGATACGAGCGCGTGGTTTGCCATCTTCTTCGCGATCGTCTCACCGTTCGGCCTCTGGGCCCTCATCACGTTCGGGAGCTGACGCCATGAGCCAAACGCCACCAATGCGCAGCGCTCTGGGCCGTGTGCGCGGACATGGGGCCGGGCATGGCGGCACCGATCATTTCATCGGCCAGCGCCTTTCCGCGCTCGCGCTTCTGCTCCTGACGCCCTGGTTCGTTGTGAGCGCCGCGCTCTCGATGCCCGGGCCATCTTACGTCGCGGCGATCGATTTTCTCTCGCAGCCTGTGAATGCCGTCGGCGTCATCCTTCTGATTGGCGCCGCGATCTACCATATGTGCATCGGCGCCCAGGAGATCGTGGAAGATTACATCACCAAGCCGCTCACCAAGACTTTGCTGCTCGCGGTTAACACGCTGCTGGGCATCGCGCTCGCGGCCGCCGCAGTGTTCGCGGTGCTCAATATCAATTTCTCCGGAGTGTGAGTTTTGACGGCGTACACATGGAATGATCACACGTTCGATGTCGTCGTCGTCGGCGCGGGCGGCTCGGGCCTCCGGGCCGCGCTCGGCTGCGCGCAAGCGGGGCTGAAGACCGCCTGCATCACCAAGGTTTTTCCCACGCGCTCGCACACGGTCGCCGCGCAGGGCGGCATCTCCGCCGCGCTCGGCAATATGGGCGAGGACGATTGGAAGTGGCACATGTTCGACACTGTGAAAGGGTCGGACTGGCTGGGCGATCAGGACGCGATCGAATATCTCACCAAGAACGCGCCCGCCGCCGTCTATGAGCTTGAGCACTGGGGCGTGCCGTTCTCGCGCACCGAAGACGGCAAGATTTATCAGCGCGCCTTCGGCGGCATGACCAAGAATTACGGCGAAGCGCCGATCCAGCGCACCTGCGCCGCCGCCGACCGCACCGGCCACGCCATGCTGCACACTTTGTATGGCCAATCGCTCCGCCACAGCGTCGATTTCTTCATCGAGTACATCGCACTCGATCTCATCATGGATGAAAGCGGCGCGTGCCGGGGCGTCACGGCGTGGAGCCTCGACGATGGCAAACTCCATCGCTTCCGCGCGCAAAGCGTGGTGCTCGCCACCGGCGGCTATGGCCGCGCTTATCTCTCCTGCACCTCCGCGCACACCTGCACCGGCGACGGCAACGCCATGGTGCTCCGCGCTGGTTTGCCCTTGCAGGACATGGAATTCGTGCAATTCCACCCCACCGGCATTTATCCCGCTGGCTGCCTCATCACCGAAGGCGCGCGCGGCGAGGGCGGCATTCTGCTGAACTCAAACGGCGAGCGCTTCATGGAACGCTATGCGCCCACCGTGAAGGATCTCGCGCCGCGCGACATGGTCTCGCGCGCCATGACGATGGAGATCCGCGAAGGCCGCGGCGTCGGCCCGCGTAAGGATCACATTTTCCTTCACCTCGATCATCTCGATCCGAAAATTCTGCACGAGCGCCTGCCCGGCATTTCCGAGAGCGCCAAGATTTTCGCGGGCGTCGATGTCACCAAGCAGCCGATCCCGGTGCTGCCGACCGTGCATTACAATATGGGCGGCATTCCGACGAATTATCACGGCGAAGTGCTGACCAAGATCGACGGCGATCCAGATTCCGTGGTGCGCGGCCTGATGGCGGTGGGCGAAGCGGCGTGCGTTTCGGTGCACGGCGCTAATCGGCTCGGCTCAAATTCGCTGATCGATCTTGTGGTGTTCGGCCGCGCGGTTGGCCTTCGCTGCGGCGAGGCGCTCAAAGCCAACGCCTCGCAGCCGGAACTTCCAAAGAATGCCGGCGAAGCGCACCTCGCGCGCTTCGATAAATTCCGCAACGCCAAGGGCGCCGCGCCCACCGCGCAGTTGCGCGATAAGATGCAGCGCGCCATGCAGGATACTTGCGCCGTCTATCGCACCGGCCCAGTGCTGGAAGAGGGCGTCGTGCGCATGGCTGAAGTCTGGGGCCATGCCAAGGACATCGCGGTGACGGATCGCTCGCTGATCTGGAACAGCGATCTTGTCGAAACGCTGGAGTTCGACAATCTGATCGCGCAAGCCGTCGTCACCGTGAACGGCGCCGTCAACCGCACCGAAAGCCGCGGCGCACACGCGCGCGAAGATTTCCCGGAACGCGACGATGTGAACTGGATGAAGCACACGCTCGCCTGGCTGGACGCGGAAACGGGGCGCACGACGATCGACTATCGGCCCGTGCACTCCAATACGCTCACAAACGAAGTGCAGCCGATCCCGCCGAAGAAGCGGGTGTATTAGAAATCCGGACCGCCGGCTTCCAGCCGACTCTGTCGCCCACATCCATCCTCAGTCATTCCGGGCGAGCGGAGCGAGACCCGGAACCCAGGGCCAGCGCACAGCTCTACGATCCCTGGGTTCCGGGTACGGCTTCGCCGTCCCGGAATGACTGAGTTTTGGTGGGTTACTTGAGGGGTAGAATGGACCCTATCTCCACCAAAGCCCCCGCAAACACTTGCTTTCAAACGCTCCACGCAAATCCAATCCGACCGGCTTCCAACCGCACGCATACTGCACGCATCGTCATCGCAGGAGGGCAGTTGTGCACCCTGTTCAGCCAACGCGGTGACGGACGATTGAGCGTGAAGCGCGACTTCATTCTTCCCCCGCGTGCGGGGGAAGTGGCTCTCGCGGAGCGAGAGACGAAGGGGGTGACGCCGCCCCCTCAGTCACGAACTTCGTTCGTGCCAGCTCCCCCCGTAAACGGGGGAGCAGTTAAGTCGAGCAAAGCCCACGGAGCGCCATAACCGTGGGAAGTCACGAGGATCATGCGAACGGGCATGACCTGCACGCTGCCGGGGACCTATCCAGGGGAGTGAAACAACTCCCTGTGACGGCCCGGCGAAAATCGGTCGTGGGGACGCGGGCTCCGCGCGTCAATTTCGCGCCGTCTGGAAAACGGCGCACCTTTTTCGACACGTCGATCCCGTGTCCCCGCCCTCCATTTTTTCCGAAAGCGCGAACGCGCGCGCGTCAGCTCGCGGTGAGTTTTGCGGCTTGCAATTCCACCACACGGCCGTTCTCAGTCTTGAGCAGCAGCGAATGGCTCTCATCGACTTGGAGATTGTCGCGGTACCAATGACGTTCGTTGGCGTAGCGATCCCACGCATCGCTGCTCGTCGCCGCGCCGAAGAGATGCTGCACGCGCGATTGCGGCATGCCGAGCCAAACGCCGGGCTCGATCGAGATTTGCGCGAAGCGCGCCGGGAGAGCCGGGCAGTGCTCGGTCGGTTCGGCGCTCGTATCGGCGACCGCTGCAATGCGGCTTACGAAATCGGCCGCGCCCATTTGGCCGCTCGTCAGCCAGACGCGTTGCGAGCGCGGGATGGTGTAGCAGAGCCAGCTGCTCCAATCGACGCCGTCGCCGGCTTCATCCATCACGCCGACGCCGATCTCACTCTGCACGTCGCGCATCAAAGTGCGGTCCAGCAGCACGACCAGCGGCCCCATGCGCACGGTGGTGACATCGAGCGCATCGCTCACATGCGCGCCCGCGACTTGCGTCGGCGGCGCGGCGGGGGGCGGCACGGCGGAAAGCGGCGCTTCAGGTTCCGTCGCCGCAACGCTGGGCGCGCTCTCGGCGTGAGACGCGGGGGGCGCCGCGGGCTGGCACGCCGCCGCGAACGCCAAAGCGCCAAGCGCCGCAAGCCGCGTCATGAAAGGAGAAATCATCATCATCCGTACATGAAAGATGCGCGCGCCGGCGTCCATGGCCAGCGCGCGCATAACGCAAGCTTAATGCACTTAGCCCCGGCGGCGGCGCGGGCGCTCCGGCGGCGTCGGCGGCGGGATCGGCGCGAGGTCCTGTACGACTTCGAACGTCAATGTCGTCGTGTAGCTGCGCACCGCCACGCCCGCGCCTTCCGGCGCCGGCCCGCGATGGCGGATCGCGACGACATAAGTGCCGGGCGCATCGAAGGTCAAAGTGGCGCGCCCTTGCTCGTTGGTGACGAAAGTGCGGTCGAGATCGCTTTCGAGATCGCCCTGGCCATAGAGCACGAACGGCATGTTCGGAAACGGCTGACCGTCGAACAGCAGCGCAACCTCAAAGCCGCTCGCGACGCTGATGCGGTTGGGATGGGTGATCGGCTGAATGGCCAGCCGGCCTGTCGGATTGGCGTAAGCCGCCTCGGTCGGCCGCACCTTGCTGACATAGGTCTCGGCGACCACCACGGTTTGCAATGTGGAGGTATCGACGCCTTCGGCCGGAACCTCGCCCGCCGCCAGGGCGCGCCAGGCGCCATCGACGAAAATCATGTTGGAGATCGGCCCCAGGACTTCGCCGGTCGAGAAGCGATAGGTGCCCTCGGCGGTGGTGCGCATCTCGGCGGTCGCCGCCGTGGGCGCGACGCCGAACGAGGAAAACGCCGCGCGTTCGCCTGTCGGTCGCAGAGCGTGGAAGCTGGGCGAGGAGATGCCGACCTGCGGCGTGAAAAACTGGGTCGTGTAAGCCGCTTCCGCGATGGCGTAATCGCCGTCCGGCGTGAAATCGCGCGGCGCGATATAGGCGGTGTAGGCGCTCGCGCTGCCGACGCTGGCGAGCATCAGGGCGGCGACGGGGACGAGCAGTTTCCAATTCATCTTGGCCAAGCCCAGCAGCAATCAGGCGCGGGAATGCGCGCGCCGCAATTTGGAACATGGAGGGGCCGAAAGGCAAGATGGTGGCGCTGTTGACGCAAAAACGCCCCGAGGGCGAACCCCCGGGGCGTTGCCTGACCGGCGCTATGGACTGGTTAGGTCGCGTTTTCCAAAGTCCGCACGCGCTCCAGGTGCGTGCGCAGCTTCGGCAGCGTGGTTTCAGCCCATTGCCGCAGCGGATCTTGCGGCGCGCCCGTCAGATAACTTTCGAATGTGCTGACGGCATTCTCATGCGCTTCGACTTGCTGATCGAGATAGAGATCGTCGAAGGCTTCACCCGAGGCGTTGCGCAGCGCTTCGAGCTTGGCATTGTGGTCGGCGTCCAGCACCGGCGTCGGCGCTGTGAGGTTGATCGTGGGCGCAAGCCCCGTCAGCTCGGCCGTGGTCGCGGTATGATCGGTGCGCATCATGCGCGCGAATTCCTTCACATCGGCCCGCACGCCGCGGTGCGCGGCGATTTCCGCGGACTGGATTTCAAACGCGTCGCTATTGGCCACCGCTTGCGCGAAATCGGCGTTGGTGATTTGCGCGACGGTCGGCAGCGCGGGCGCTTCGATGGGGGTTGGCGTTTCAGTCGTCGTGGCTTGCTGTCCGCAAGCCGCCGTGAGCGCGAACGCGCTGACAGCGAGTAAAATTCTACGCATGGGTCCGCTCCTCGATGTTCGGGTATGGGCGGTTAACGCGAGCCATGTCGGGCTGTTCCGGGAACGAGCGCGCGGGACTCAGTGGCGGGGAACAGCGCCGCCTAGCCATCGTTTGATAGCGAACAAGGAGATCCGCTCATGGCCGACGACACCGTTTCCCAGGACAATATGGACGTCTCGAAAGTCTGGGACCTGATGGAGGATATCTCCCTCTGCATGCTGGTGACCCGCGAGGGCGACGTCATGCATGCGCGCCCGATGCAAGCGCGCCCGCGCGAAGCGGAACTCGCGATCTATTTCCTGAGCGACGCCGATAGCCATAAGAGCGATGAAATCGGCGACCACAGCCAAGTTTGCCTGACCTTCGCCAAGCTTGGCGGCGGCAAATTCCTATCCGTCAGCGGTACGGCGCGTGTCCTGAATGACCGCGCGCTGATCAGCGCGCTTTGGGAGCCGGCGGCGCAAGCCTGGTGGAGCGGGCCGGACGATCCGGACGTTCGGGTGATCGAGGTAACGCCGGCAGAGGCGCAATACTGGACCGGTCCAAACGGCTTGGTCGCGACCATTGCCATGGTCGCCGCCGCCGCCACAGGCGCTCCGCCGGTGCTCGGGGAGCAGCGCAAAGTCGATCTGCACTGAAGGAAGCGGCGAGGGCTACCACAATTCATAATTAACGCGAGTTCTGGCGCTGCTTTGCACGCGAAGGCTGACAAATCTTTCGCGCGGAGCGCGCGCGTCGTTCAATGCAGATCGCTGTCGTGGTTTGTTGCACCCGCAAACTAGGCGGGGACTACATGACTTTGCGACCGGGCCTCACGCCTTCCGCATCCGCGACGAGCGCGCGCGCGCTCGATATCGGGCGCGGCATGGCGATGCTGCTCGTGATCTATGGCCATGCTTTGGCCCCGTGGTTCATGGAAGCGCACGGACGCTTCAGCGAAGCCGCGTTCCTGCAATGGAAGTTCGGCGCCTCGTTCCTGATGCCGTTCTTCTTCGTCGTCTCGGGCCTCACCTGGCGCGCCGAAAAATCGCTGCGCGCCATGCTGCGCGAAAGCCTCGTGCTGATCATCACGGCGTGGGCGGCGAGCGTTGCGATCGATGTGGTGCGGCTCATGCTGACATGGGGCGATCTCTCGGCGCTGCTTGGCCAAGAGCCGCTCTCGGTCTGGCGCTTCCTGCGTCACGCGCTGCGCATGGCCGTGCTGGGCGATTTCTATTCGATGTCGGCGCTCTGGTTCCTGGCGGCGCTTGGCTTGGTGCGCTTGTTCGCAGCGGTTGGGACGCGGCTTGGCGGCGCTGTGCCGATCGTGCTGATCCTCGTGTTGATAGCGGCGGGCCTGACGGCGCAGGCCATGGGCTGGCGCAGCATTCACCAGATTTATCTGCTCGGCATGGCGCTCGCCTGCTTCCTCGGCGGACATGCGGCGCGCAATGCGTTCGAGCGGCTGTTGGGCCGTCCTGGGCTTGCCTTCGCGATCATGGTGATCTGCGGCGCGGCGGTCAGCCTCACTTTCGGGCTCAACCAAGGCTGCCTGATCGACGCGACCAAGGTCTGCGGCATCCCATCGCTTGAAGGCAATTTCGGCGTCTCGATGATGCACGGCGGTTACGGCAATCTGCCGCTCTTCATGTTCACAGCGCTCGCCGGCATCTCGTTTGCGCTCGCCGCCATTGTGCTCATCGCGCAGGCATCGGGGCCGGTCGTGGAATTTCTGCGCCTCACCGGCCGGCGCACGATCAATGTTCTGATCGTCAACGCAGCCGTGTTGGAGTTCGCCAATCCGAGCCTTTCGCGTTGGGTGGTCCCGCAGATCGCCGCCGATGCGCCTCATTTTTTCGCCGCGCTGTTCGTGATCTCGGTCGCGTTCACGATGCTGGGCGTGTTCATTTTCAAGACGCCGCTGAAGGCGCTCCGCAGCTTCGCCCGCGCTCTGGCGCACTATCTCGTCGCGCTTTGGCCCGACAGCCGCACCATTCCGATTTTGGCATTGCCGCCGGATCGTGTATCGGCGGGGCATGAACGCTGACCAGCCCAGCGCCGGCCGTTTCGAGGGCCGCTGCCACATCCTGCCGGTGCGCATCTATTACGAAGACACCGACTTCACGGGTTTCGTCTATCACGCCAATTATCTGCGCTATTTCGAGCGCGCCCGGTCGGACTATCTCCGGCTCGCCGGGATCAACCACAGCGCGCTCTTGGAGGGCGAGAGCCCGTCCGCGTTCGCGGTCAGTAAGATCACGCTCGATTTCCTGAAACCGGCCCGCATCGACGACGCGCTCACGGTCCACACCGCCTACGATTCCATGAAGGGCGCCCGCATCGCTATCTCCCAATCGTTGCGCAGGGGAGACGATGTTCTGGTCCGGGCCGGCGTCGAGGCCTGTTGCATTGGGCTCACAGGTCGGCCCAAGAAACCGCCAGCGCTGTTGTTAGAACGGCTTAAACCATTCCTTGAGCCCTCCGCGTCCAGCTTTTGACAAACTCAGCAGGCTCTAACCCATGCTGGGTTGGGGCGCGCTGGATGTGGCGCGGATGCGGGAGCAATCATGGAATCTGCCGCGAGTGAACTGACGATCTGGTCGCTCTTTCTGGAGGCCGACCCGGTTGTGAAGGGCGTTATGCTCGTTCTGGCCGTGGCCTCGATTTGGTCGTGGGCCGTCGCCGTCGATAAATGGCTGCAATTTGGGGACCTTGACGCCCAGGCGCGCCGCTTTGAGCGCGCCTTCTGGTCGGGCCGCTCCCTGGACGACATGGACGAAGGCGGGGACCGTCCGCGCGATGCGCTGACCCGGGTGTTCGCGGTCGCCTCGCGCGAATGGCGCGAAGCCCGCAGAGCCGGGATCGTGGCCCCCGAAATGGCGGCGCTTGTGCTCGACCGCTGCGACCGGCTGATGCAGGCGCAAATTTCGCGGGAAATGCAGCGCGCCGGCAAGAGCATGGGCGTGCTGGCCACCGTCGGCGCCTCGGCGCCGTTCATCGGCCTCTTCGGGACGGTGTGGGGCATCATGAACGCCTTCACCAATATCGCCGCTCAGCAGCAGACCAATCTCGCGGTGGTTGCGCCCGGCATCGCCGAAGCTTTGTTCGCCACCGCGCTCGGCCTCGTCGCCGCCATCCCGGCGGTCATTTTCTACAACAAGTTCACCGGCGATCTCGATCGCTTCGGCGACCGCCTGGACACCTTCAGCGATGAAGTGGCCGCGCGGCTGTCGCGGCGCCTCAGCGAGCGCAGCTGATGGCGATGGGCCTGGCCTCACGCGCATCCCGGCGCGGCGGGCGCGCGCGCCGCTCGGCCAAACGCTCGCGCCTCAGCGAGATCAATGTCACGCCATTCGTCGACGTGATGCTGGTGCTGCTGATCGTGTTCATGGTGACGGCGCCCTTGCTCACGGTCGCGGTGCCTGTGGAATTGCCGCGCACCGACGCCAAGCAAACCGGCACCGATACCGAGCCGCTCTACATCACCGTGACGCGCGACGGCACGATCTATCTTCAGGAAACCGTGGTGGCGCGCGAAGAATTGGTGCAGCGCATGCGCGCGCTCGCGCGTGAAGACTTCGAGCGCCAAATCCTCATTCGCGGCGACACCCAGGCCGATTACGGCGCGGTGCTGGACGCCATGGCCGCGTTAAGCTCAGCCGGCTTTCGCCATCTGCAATTGGTCAGCGATACGCGCAACGCGCCCCCGCGCCGACCGCAGACTGAAGAATAAAGATGCGCGCCGGCGTCATCATCTCCGTCATCGGCCATGTCGGCGCGGTGATGATGACCTTCCTTGCGTGGGAGACCGCGCCGCTCGTCGTGCCGATGCAGGGCACGGTGGTGCCGATCGAAATTCTCGAAATCTCGGCGGAATCCAATGTCCGCGCGCTCTCGATCCCTGAGCCCGAAGATCTCGCGCCCGCGGCGGCTGAGGAGGAAACCACCCCAGAAGCGGTCGAGCCGCCCGCGCCATCGCCGACACCCGCGCCCCGGCCACCGCGCCCGACGCCGCAGCAGAATGACGAACTCGATCTCGCCTCCATCGCGCGCATGGTCGACAAGCAGCGCGAGCCGGGCCGCGAACGCACGAATGGCGCAACCTCCGACCGCAATCAGCGCGGCGCGGGTTTGGGAACCGCCGAGGTCGCCTCCATGCAGGACCGCATTCGCGCGCTGACACAGGCGCATATGCGCCGCTGCTGGCGCATGCCCTCCGATCTGCCCGATCCTGAACGCCTTGTGGTCACGGTTGAGTGGGAGTTAGACCGCAATGGCTCGCTTCGTGGCCAGCCGCGCGTAACCTCGCCGCGGAACTATAATTTCGATCCGCCGATGCGCACGGCGGCGGAAAATGCGCTGCGGGCCGTCCGTCAGTGCGACCCTTATCCGTTCCCCAACGACCCGATCGTTGGAGAACATTATGACCTTTGGCGCAGCGGAGACTTCACCTTCCGCGTCAGCCAATAGCCAGTGAGAACACGTCGATGCGTCTGATCCGAACCATCCTCGCCGCCATCTCGATGGCTCTCGCGGTGTGCTTGGCCGCGCCCGCCAGCGCGCAGATCCATGTCGACATCAATGACGGCAACTTAAACCCGATGCCCATCGCGGTGCCGGATTTCCTCTCCGCCAATCCCAATGCCGCCGCCGTTGGCCGCGATGTGGCGGGCGTGATCCGCGCCAATCTCGATCGCTCGGGCCTCTTCCGTCAGATCGAGCAGGGCGCGTTCATCGAGAACATCCAGGACATGAATGTCCCGCCGCGCTTTGCCGATTGGCGCGTCATCAGCGCGCAGGCGCTTGTGGTGGGGCAGGTCTCGGCGCTGCCGGATGGGCGCGTGCGCATCGAATTTCGCTTGTGGGACGTGCTCTCCGAGCAATCGCTCACCGGCTTTCAATACGCCACCACGCCCGATAATTGGCGCCGCATCGCGCACCGCATCTCGGATCAAATCTACGAGCAGCTCACGGGCGAGCGCGGCTATTTCGACACCCGCATCGTGTTCGTCTCCGAAACCGGCCCGCGTACGCGGCGCGTTAAGCGCCTCATGATCATGGATCAGGACGGCGCCAATCCGTTTTTCCTCACCGGCCCCGAAGCCCAAGTGCTGACGCCGCGCTTCTCGCCCTCGACGCAGATGATCACATACATGTCGTTCGAAACGGGCCAGCCGCGCGTCTTCCTCTACAATCTCGAAACCAACCGCCGCGAAGTGCTCGGCGATTTTCCGGGCATGACATTCGCGCCGCGCTTTACGCCGGATGGTTCGGGCGTCGTCGTCACGCTCGACATGAACGGCAATTCGGAGATTTTTCTCGATGGATCTGCGCTCGCGCGAGCGCAGGCGTCTCACCAATAATCCCGCCATCGACACCGGCCCGTCCTTCGCGCCCGATGGATCGCAGATCGCGTTTGAATCCGATCGCGGCGGCAGCCAGCAGATTTACGTGATGAACGCCGATGGTTCGCGCCAGCGCCGCATCAGCTTCGGCGATGGCCGCTACGCGACGCCGGTCTGGTCGCCGCGCGGCGATCTCATCGCGTTCACACGGCAAAGCGGCGGGCGCTTTTCGATCGGCGTCATGCGCCCCGACGGCTCGGTGAACGCATCTTAACTGAAGCCTATCTGGACGAGGCCCCCACTTGGTCGCCCAATGGCCGGGTCATCATGTTCTTTCAGGAGGCCCGTCCCGGCGCCGGTCCCAAGCTCTGGTCGATTGACCTGACGGGACGCAACTTAAGGCAAGTGCCGACGCAAACTGACGCTTCGGATCCCGCTTGGTCGCCTTTATTGCCGTGAAACGATCATGTTTATCTGTTAGGAACCATTGAGCTAAGCTTAGCATTCACGTCTTTGGGGTAGGCGTTTTTCGATATTCCGCCAGTTGGGGAGAATGAACCTT
>JBBCFZ010000011.1:0-219675 GCA_037200505.1 Terricaulis sp.
TTGTTCGCCAGCATCGAGGAGCATGCGGGCGAAGTGCTGGCGGGGCAGTGGGGCGCGAAATATACGCCGCTGGAAGTTGCGCAATGGCTGGACGATCTCGCAGCGAGCGTTGAGGCGGACCTGGTGGCGGCTGGCGCGGCCAACGATGTCGAGACGCGCCGCTTGATGATCGATGTGCGCATTCTGGCGGGGCTTGGCCGCTTCTTCGCGGCCAAATTCCGCGCGGGCGTGCTGTTTGCGATTCATCAGCACACGATGAATGGCGGCGCTTTGCACGAGGCGATCGAGCAATATCGCATCGCGCGCACGGCATGGGCCGGGCTTTGCGAGCATGCGCGTGTTTACGCAGATGATCTTTCAGTGAGCGACAAGTACTCTGAGCGCCGGCACTGGATTGAGCAGCTTCCCTCGATTGACGCGGATATTGCGCGGCTTGAGAAATTGCCGGCATCGGCGGCTGGAGATGCGCGCGTCTCGGAAGCCGTTCGTTTGGCGCTCGGCGCGCCGCGCGCCCGGTCGGCGCCGATCACGCATAATCCGCAGGTGCGCTTTCAGCGTAACCAGGCGCTTTCGCTTAGCGTTGCAGCCGCGCAGGGGCGAGCGGTCACGTCCGTCCGTTGCTATTACCGGCACGTCAATCAAGCGGAGCGTTGGCAGGACGTGGAGATGGTTGCGGAGGCCGGCATGCATCGCTGTGTCATTCCCGCCGCCTACACCGATAGCCCCTATCCGCTGCAATATTACTTTGCATCAACGGAAGCCTCGGGCGCGATCGATCTCTATCCGGGGCTCGGCCCCGATCTGACCGACGAGCCTTATTTCGTGGTGCGCGCGCCGCGTGGTTGACGCGCGTGCGCATCGGGCCGAAGGCTTGGCGCGATGATCGCGCTTTTCGGATGGAGCGACGCGCTCCAAGCCTCATTTGCACCTTATACCGCGCAGGGCTTCGCGCCCGCGCGCGTCGTCGCGCATCATCGCGCGCTCTGGCGGCTGGTGACGGAGCAGGGCGAGATCGCGGGGCGCATGAGCGGGCGCTTTGCGCTCGACGCCGCGCCTGGCGAGCATCCGGTGGTGGGCGATTGGCTTGCCGTGAGCGCCACGCCGGATGGTGAAGCGGTGATCCATGCGCTGCTGCCGCGCAAAAGCGTGTTCTCGCGCCGCGCGGCAGGCGGTGAGGGTGTGCAGATTGTGGCGTCCAATGTGGATGTGGCGTTCCTGGTCGCGGCTCTGAATGACGATCTCAATCTACGCCGGCTCGAACGCTATCTGGTCGCGGCGCGCGACAGCGGCGCAAAGCCGGTCATCGTGTTGACCAAGGCCGATCTCAGCGCCGCGCTGGAAGACGACGTCGCGAGCGTCGCGGCCATCGCGGGCGATGCGCCGGTGGTTGCGCTGTCGGCGCTGAAGGGCGAAGGCTTGAGCGCGCTCGATCCGTGGCTGACGCCAGGGATGACGGCGGCGTTGCTCGGCAGTTCGGGCGCGGGCAAGTCGACTTTGCTCAATGCACTGGCGGGCGATGTGCTGATGGACACCGGCGCGATCCGCGAGAGCGACGCGCGCGGGCGCCACACCACAACGCACCGCGAACTCTTTCGCTTGCCCGGCGGCGCCATGCTGATCGATACGCCCGGCATGCGCGAGCTTGGTCTGCTTGGCGTGGACGAAGCGCTCGATGCAAGTTTCGAAGACGTCACCGCGCTTTTCCCCGCGTGCCGTTTCGGTGATTGCACGCATGTAAACGAGCCGGGCTGCGCGGTGCTCGCGGCGCTGGCGGACAAAAGCTTGAGCGACGATCGTTGGCGCGCGTATCAGAAGCTGCAGCGTGAGTTGGACTTCGCCGCGACCAAGGAAGATCCGCGCGCGATGGCGGCGAAGCGGTCACGCTGGAAGCAGATTCACAAGAACCAGCGCGCCAAATATAAGCATCAGAGCCGTAACGAAGAGAGCTGACGGCGATCCGCGCGATGAGCTTCCTCCACCATATCGATCTCACCGTCACCGACCCGAAACGCGCGCGCCCGCTCTATGATCTGGTGCTGACGCATGCTGGCTTTACCTCGAAAGGCCACGGCGAGGATTGGGCCGGCTGGGGGCTCGGCGGCAAGCGCTATCCGTGCGTGACCTTGCTGAAGGCGAAGGGGAAGAACGGCGCGCGCAAGCATGATCGCTACTCTGCAGGCTTGCATCATCTCGCGCTCGCCGCGAAGAGCCGCGCCGATGTGAACGCGCTCTACAAAAAGCTGGTCGCGTTTGGCGCGACCATTCTCGACGCGCCGGCCGAGTATCCCGAGTACGGGGCGGGCTATTACGCGGTCTTTTTCGCCGATCCCGATGGGCTCAAGCTGGAATATGCCTGGACGCCCGCGCCGAACCGCGTGCGCGACTAAGCTGGCGGCACGGTGCGTTCGCGCAGAAGGCGGCGGCGTGATGAGCGCACATTGGCGCCGGGCGCCAGCGCTTGGATCTCAGCGCGGAATTGGGCGCGGCGGTCGTGAATCGAGGCGATCACCGGCCCCATGGGCACGCCGATATCGACGAGCAAGGTTTCGCTCAGCAGCAAGCTGGCCTCGACCGTCTCCGGCACGGCGTCGGTCGCGCCCTTTTTGTAAAGGCGTCCCGCGTGGCGCGCATCGCGCGCGCGGCTGACGATGGGGAGGTCGGCGCGCGCGGCGCGCGCCACCGTGACGACTTCTTCCGCGCCGATGGCCGAATCCATGGTGACAACCAGCGCACGCGCCGTCGCGAGCCCACAATTCTTCAGGAACAGCGGATTGGTCGCATCACCGAAATAGACCGGCGCCACGCTTTTGCGCGCGCCTTCCACGATGTCGATGTCGGCGTCGACCGCGATGTAATCGACGCCATGCACTTTCAGCATGCCCGCGACGACCTGTCCGACACGGCCGTAGCCGACGATGATGACGCGCGGCGCGTCGCCGAGATCGACAGGCGCCAGCAAGGCCGGATCGATCGGCATGCGGCGCTCCATGCGGCGCGCGAGCAGCTTGCCGAGCGAGGAGAGCAGCGGTGTCGCGGCCATGGTCACCGCCGCGACGATGAGGGCGACCTCGCCTGGCCGCCCCACGATCAGGCCAAGTGTGATCGCGGCGCCGAGCACAACGAAACTGAACTCGCCGCCGGGGCCGAGCAACAGGCCGGTCTGCATCGAGCTGCGCGGCGAGACTTTGAAGAAGCGCGCGAGCCCGTAAGTCAGCGCGGCTTTGAGCAGGATGAGGCCGATGGAAAGCCCCCGCGATCAGCAGCGGCGCGGCGGCGATGGCGTTGAGGTTCAGCGTCATGCCCATCGAGATCAGGAAGACACCGAGCAGCAGGCCTTTGAACGGCTCGATCAGCACTTCGATCTGGCGGCGATATTCCGTCTCCGCGAGCAGCAACCCCGCGAGCAGCGCGCCCATCGCCATGGAGAGCCCGGCGGCGGCGGTCGCGGCGGCGGCGCCGAGCAACACGAGCAGACACGCGGCCATGAAAAGCTCGGGGCTGTTGGTGCGCGCGACGGAGCGGAAGAGTGGACGCAGCAGCAAGCGTCCCGCCGCGATGATCACGATGACGGCGAGCGCGGCTTGTCCAAGCGCGAGCGCGAACGCGCCCAGGCCTTCGCCTTCATTCGCGCCGCCCATGATCGCAACCGCGAACAAGATCGGCACGACGGCGATGTCCTGAAACAGCAAGATCGCAAAGCTGGTGCGGCCGACCGTGGTGGTGAGCCGGTTTTCCTCCGACAGCACCTGGATGATAACGGCGGTGGAGGAGAGCGCGAGCGCAAGCCCGATGACGATGGCGTCGTCGATGCTTTGGTTGAGTAGCAACGCAACGCCCGCGATGGCGATGGCGCAGAGGATGGTCTGCAGCGGCGCGAGGCCGAACACGAGGCGGCGCATCAGCATCAAGCGCTCGAAAGAAAGTTCGAGCCCGATCATGAACATCAGGAAGACGACGCCGAACTCGGCGATGGTGCCGATGCGCTCGGCGTCCGAGAGCACGACCCAGTCGAGGCCGGGAATTTCGCGGATCACGGCGCCGATCGCGGTCGGGCCCAGCACCATGCCGATGAGCAGGAAGCCCAGCACGGGGCTGACCTTGAGGCGGTGGAACAGCGGGATCACGATGCTGACCGCGCCGAGAACAATCAGAATTTCCTGAAATACAATAAGGTTGAGATGCTCGCCCAATACGCCGCTCCAATGACCAGGCGCCATTGGAACGCGTAATGCGTCAATGCTCAAGCATTGATCGCGCGCGCGTGCGTCCCTAACGGGAGAGCGATTTCAGCAGATATTCTTTGATCGAGCGCAGTTTTTCGGGCGTGAGCGCGCCGAACAGGCCCCGCGCGGCCTCTGGAATGTGCGCCATCGGGTCGCCATCCGTCTGAAAAATATAATGATCGAACATGATGCGCCACGCCTCGCGCTCGTTCGGCGGCAAATCGCGCATGGTGAGCAGCGCGTGCATCATGGTGAGCTGCGGCGAGATCAGGTGCGGCGGCCCGTCGCGCCACCAGAAATTCATCATGACGCCGAACGCGTCGAACGATTCCACATGATGGAACCACATGCTCGGCACATAGAGCCCATCTCCCGGCTCCAGATCGGCGATCTCGGCGTGCTGGAGCGCGTCGCGGAAGCGCGGATGGGCCTCGAAATCGGGATTGTGGAAATCGACGAGGCTGATCGCGCGGCCCGCGGGCGTGACGTCGAGCGGGCCGACATAGAGGTTCTTGATCTGCTCCGTTGGAAACATCGTGTAGCGCCGCCGCCCCGCGATGATGCAGGCGATGTTCTGCGGGAGATCCCAGTGCGCGGCGGTGCGCGTGCGATTGCCGATCCAGAGTGAGACGAGCTGCTCGACGGAATTATCCAGCAGCGGCATCGCGTTCGCGCCCGAGAGACCGGGGAGATAGCGCGGGATGTTGACGGCGCCGGCATAGAAGGCGGGCGCGCCGGGATCGTCGATGTGTTGGATGAGGAGATCGAAGAGGGCGCTGAGCGGAAGTTGCTTCTTCTCGAAATTGAAGCCCTTGAGATCGCCCTCATAGGCGAAGCGGCCGGCGATGTCGGGCGCGCCGAAGAAGGCTTCGACCGGCTGCTCGGTGCTGAAGCTCAGCACATATTGGCGAAGCGCCTGCGGCGATTGCGTGGCTTCCACGACGGCCGGCCAGTGCGCGGCGACGCCCTTCAGCACCGCGGGACGACCCAAGGGCGCGATCTCGCTGTGAAACAAGCGCGCATCGACGTCGCGCCAGACGCGCGTGCGCGGCGTGTTCGCCCAGACCGATGATGCGTCGCTTTCGTGCATAGCGTTTTCAGTTCAGCACCGACGCGGGCGCGCGGCAATGCCGGGCGATGTAGTCGGCATGTGTCGGCATCGCGCCCGCGGTTTCGTCGATCACTTTGCGGAGACCGCCCAGCAGCTTCGCCGCATCGACCTTGCTGCGCATGTCGATCAGTGGGGCGTAACGCCGTGGCGTGATGTTTTGGCCCACAAGCACCGCGAGCCAGCTTGGGTTTTGGAAAAGCTCATAACCTCCGAAACCAGATGCCCGTAGCTTGCGAACTGATCGATGCGGTAGCGCAGCGTTTCGGGGATCGGCATGGCGGCGCAATCGCGCCAGAGCGCCGTATCGTCGCGCGTTGTGGCGCAATAATGCAGAATGATGAAGTCGCGGATGCGCTCGTACTCGGTCTGCGTGATTTTGTTGTATTCTTGGAGCGTCAGCGGATCGCAGTCGCGGTCTGGGAAAAGCGCGAGTAGGCGCGTGATGCCGCTCTGGATGAGGTGGATGCTGGTGGATTCCAGGGGCTCCATGAAGCCGGACGCAAGCCCGATCGCCACGCAATTCTTCACCCAGGATTGCTTGCGGCGCCCGGTCACGAAACGCAGGGGGCGCGGCTCGGCCAGCGCTTCGCTTTCGAGATTGGCGAGCAGGGTGGCGGCGGCTTCGTCGTCGCCGATATGGCGGCTGCAATAGACATAACCATTGCCGACGCGGTGTTGCAGCGGAATGCGCCATTGCCAGCCGGCCTCGCGCGCGGTGGAGCGCGTATAGGGCGTGAGGTTTGCCTTGAGCGCGCAGGGCACGGCCATGGCGCGGTCACACGGCAGCCAATGCGTCCATTCTTCGTAGCCGGCCTTGAGCGCGCCCTCGATGAGGAGGCCGCGAAAGCCGGAGCAATCGACAAAGAAATCGCCGCCGATCTCGCGGCCATCCTCAAGCACGACACTTTGCACGAAGCCGTTTTCGGCGGCGAGTTTGACGTTCGTGATCTTGCCTTCGGTGCGCTTGACGCCGCGCTGTTCGGCATAAGCGCGTAGATATTTGGCGTAGAGCGAAGCGTCGAAATGATAGGCGTAGTCATAAGTCGATTGCACTAGGCGCGGATCGCGGGTCGGGCGGTCGAACTTGTCGTCGCGCGCGGCGGCCCAGGCCATGCAGTAATCTTGCAGGGGCGTTGCATCGCCGGCGGCGCGCGCGCGGAGCCAATAATAGTGCAGCGGCACGACGTCGAAATCGGCGCCGAATTTGCCGAACGGATGGAAGTAGCGATGGCCGCGTTTGGCCCAATCCACGAATTTGATGCCGAGCTTGAACGTGCCATTGGTGGCGGCGAGAAAGTCGTTTTCGTCGATGCCGAGCGTGGCGTTGAAGTGCTTGATCGGCGGGATGGTGGCTTCGCCCACGCCGACGATGCCGATCTCATCGGATTCCACGACTTCGATCTCGCAGCCACCTTGCAGCGCATTGGCGAGCGCCGCCGCGCACATCCATCCCGCAGACCCGCCGCCGACGATGACGATGCGGCGGATGCGGCGATCGCCTTCGCTCATGACGCGCCGCGCCGGGACATAGACGCGGTAGGACCAAGGCGGCAGGATGAGGTCGGTGTCGTCCGCGAAGCGCGTCTGTTCGCCGGTGAAGTATTCGGTGTAAGCGCCGTGATGCAGGGCGTGCTCGAACGAGACATTCTGCGATTGGCCGGTGAAGTTCATCACGACGAAGACGCCGCCTTCGGCATTGAAGCGCACGAAGCTCAGCACCGCGTTCGGCGCGCTGTTCACCACAGGGATCATCCGCGCGCCGGCAGCGCCATTCCACAAAGCGGATGTGTCGTGCTTCAGCGTGATGAGTTGGCGAAACAGCGCGCCGTGCGGATGCTCGCGCCACTGAATCGGCTCGCGTTCGAAGAATTCGAGCCGCTCTTCATTGCCGGCTTCCTGTCCGTTATAAATCAGCGGAATGCCTTCGCCGACGAAGGAGAGCACGATCGCATTCTCCACGGCAGGTCCGAAGCGTTCGAACTCGGTGGCGTCCCACGCATTCTGATCGTGGTTGCTGGTATAGGTCATGCGGTACGCGTCGTCGGGCCAAGCGCTTTCGTTGCCGGAATAATAGCCGAACAGGCCGCCGACATTGCCGCGTCCCATAGCGATGTCGTGCATTGTGTTGTTCCAGGTCCAGGCATAGGTGGCGTCGAAGGCGCGCGCATGCACATCGCGCTGCTCCCATTCGGCCAGCATGAAGACGGGCTTCACTTCCTCCAATTCGCGCCGCACATTCTCCCAGAAATCGAGCGGCACATAACCGGCCACATCAGCGCGGAAGCCATCGACGCCGACGTCCTCGACCCAATAGCGCATCGCTTCAGTCATGTAGCGCCGCACGCCAGGCTGATCATAGTCGAGATCGATGATGTCGGACCAATCCCACCAGGGCGTCGGATGAAAATCGCCTTTCCAGTCGCGCTCGTACCAATCGGGATGCTCGGTCACCAGCGCATTGTCCCATGCGGTGTGATTGGCGACCCAATCGAGGATCACATACATGTTCTGCGCGTGCGCCGCGTCGATGAAGGCGCGCAGATCGGCGAGCGTACCGAACTCGTGATTGACGCTGTAATAGTCGCGCACGGAATAGGGGCTGCCGAGCGTGCCTTTGCGATGAAGCACGCCGATTTCGTGGATCGGCATCAGCCAGATGATGTCGACGCCAAGTTCGCGCAGACGCGGCAGTTGCGCGCGTGCTGCGTTGAACGTGCCTTCCGGTGTAAACTGGCGCGTATTGAGCTGATAGAGCACCGCGCTCCGCGCCCATTCCGGGTGCGTGAGTTCGGCGGCGCGCGGTGTGTAGGGATCGGGCGCCGTGGCGCAGCCGGTAAGCGCGAGGAGGGCGGCGAGGATAAGGCTCTTCAGCATCGTCACGCTCCCGCTTCTTCGGACGTCTCGCGCACCATCAGCACCGCAAGCGCCGCGAGCGCGAACGATCCCGCCGCAATCGCGAACGCCCAGATCGGTTCGTTGCCGAAGAAGGTGCGCAGCAGAAATCCGAGCAAAGTCGCGGCGACCAATTGGGGCACCACGATGAAGATGTTGAAGATGCCCATATAGACGCCCATTTTCCGCGCGGGCACCGAGCCGGACAAAATCGCGTAGGGCACCGAAACGATCGCCGCCCAGGCGATGCCGACGCCGATCATGGCGCCCACAAATAACGCGGATCGTGGATGAGGATCATGGCGGCAAAGCCGATCACGCCGAGCGCGAGACATGCCGCGTGCAAGCGTTGGCGATTGAGCCGCGTCGCGAGCCAGATGATGCCGAGCGCCGCGAGCGCGGCGATGCCGTTGCGCACCGAGCCAAGCAGGCCCCACCAATTGCCGGCATCCTGATAGCCAGGCGAGGCCGCGTCGGGCGCGGCGAAGTGATAGGACGCGACCGCGGGCGTGCCGTAGATCCACATCGCGAAGAGGCCGAACCAGGTAAAGAATTGCACGACCGCGAGTTGGCGCATCGTGCGCGGCATGCGGAAGAGATCGGTCACGACTTCCATGAAGCCGTTCTCATTCTGGCCGCCCGCGCGCATGAAACCCGCCACAAACTGCACGATGCCAAAGCCTGCGATCAATCCGGCGAGCACATAAAGGTCTTGCTTCAGCTCAGCCGCGCCGAGAAAGCTCAGCCAGTCCGGACGCGGCGTTTCGCGCGCCGCCGCGATGAAGAGCGCAAGCGCGATGCCGATGACGAGCCAGATCGCGCCGCCGACGAAGAAGGCGCGCGCGCCGCGCGGGGCTTCTGGCCGTGCAGCGGTGTCGTGACCCAGCGCGGCGCGCCGTGCGGACTCAATGCTTCCAGTTTAGCCGGCGAATACTCCTTGCTGGTGAAGACGGTCCAGAGCACGGCGATGAGCAGCGCCGCGCCGCCGGCATAAAATGCAAGATGCACCGTCGCCGGAATTGCGCCCGCCTCGGCCGTGTTGGCGACGCCCATCTGCGTCAGCATCCAGGGCAGCGCGCCCGCGAGCACGGCGCCGCAGCCGATGAAGAAGCTCTGCATCGCATAGCCAGTGGTGCGCTGCGCGTCGGGGAGATTGTCGCCTACGAAAGCGCGCGTTGGCTCCATGGTGATGTTGAGCGCGGCGTCCATGATCCAAAGTGTGCCCGCCGCGATCCAGAGCGAGGGCGCGTTCGGCATGAAGAAGAGCGCGCCGCTCGCCAGCAGCGCGCCGACCAGGAAATAGGGGCGGCGTCTTCCGAGCCGTCCCCAGGTCTTGTCGCTCAGATGGCCGATAATGGGCTGGATAATGAGGCCCGTGAGCGGCGCCGCGATCCAGAGGATCGGCAGCGCATCGATCTCCGCGCCGAGCGTCTGGAAAAATGCGGCTTACATTGCCGTTTTGCAGATCGAACCCGATTTGGATTCCGAAGAATCCAAAACACATGTTCCAAATCTGCAGGATGCTCAGCTTGGGCTTGTTCATCTTCTCCCCATGTCGCCATCCTTTGCGGATGGTCTCTCTTCGCGTCTGTTTTATCTGCGATGGAAGCGGATCGCTTGGCCGCCGCCCGGCGCGAGCCGCAAGGTGAGCGTATCGCGCGACGTCACTTGGCGTTCTTCAATCACGATATCCTCGCGGTGGTCACGGAAATTCGCGCTCGGGCCGTCGCGGTAGATTTGCGCGGTGTAGCGCCGGCCTGGATCGAGGAAGCCCAGGCCCACCTCCAGCACGCGCGGATTTTCGTCCGTGAGCGAGCCAAGGTACCAGTCGTTGCCGGCGCGGTCCTTGCGCGCGATGGTGACGAAATCGCCGATTTCGCCATTGAGCACGATGGATTCCGACCAATCGACAGGCACGTCCTCGATAAACTGGAACGGTCCGGGATTGGCTTCGTAATTCTCCAGGAAATCCGCCGCCATCTGGATCGGGCTGTAGATCACGACATAAAGCGCAAGCTGCTTGGCCCAGGTCGTCGCGATGCCGGTGGGCGAACGCGTCTCCATGCCGAAAATGCCGGGCGTATAATCTATCGGCCCTGCGAGCAGGCGCGTGAACACGAGATTGGTTTCGTGCTCGGGCGGATTGCCGGGATTGCCCCAAGCGCTGAATTCCATGCCCCGCGCGCCTTCGCGCGAGACCCAGTTGGGATAGGTGCGGCGCAGGCCCGTGTCTTTAATCGGTTCGTGCGGATTGATTGCGATGTGGTGGCGCGCGGCTTCCTGCGCGACGCGCAGATGGTGGCGCGCCATGTCCTGACCTTCGTGCCAGGCATAATGAATCTGCCCATCGAGGCCGCGCACCTGCGCTTGGCTCGCGTCCGCGACATAGCCGGTTTTCACCGCGCGGATGCCAAGCCGCTCATAGAGCGCAAAAGCGTCTTCGAGCTGCTCTTCATAATGCGCGGCATTGCCGCCGGTTTCGTTGTGCCCGATCAGCTGCACGCCGTGCGCGCGGGCATAATCGGTAACGCGTTGCAGATCGAAATCTGGATAAGCTTCGGTGAAGCTGTATTCGTCGCCTTTGCCGAACCAATCGCCGTCCCAGCCGACATTCCAGCCTTCGATCAGAACACCGCCGAAGCCGTGCGCGGCGGCAAAATCGATGTGGCGGATCGCGTTCTCGGTGGTCGCGCCATGACGCGCGCCTGACGCCCAGGTGCTGCGGTCGGAGATGCATCTCCCACCAGATGCCGACATACTTCATGGGCCGAACCCACGAAACATCGCCGATCGCGTTCGGTTCGTTGAGGTTCAAAATGAGGTTCGACATCACCAGGCCCGCCGCGCTGTCGGCGATTTGCATGGTGCGCCAAGGCGTGTTGAACGGCGCGGTCCGGGAGACGGCCGCCGCGCTGATCCCCGGCGTCAGCGCCGCGCGGAAGCGCCGGCCCTCGACGCGCGTCAGGTTCATTCCGGAATAATCCACCAGCGCGGCTTCGTGAAACGCGATGTGGAGCCCGTCATCGGTGCGGATCGTCATCGGCGTTTGCGCGTCGCCAACTTCCTCGATGCGCGTGCGGTTATAAAGGTATTCCTCGCGATTCCATTCAAACGCTGGGATCCACCAGGCCGTGCCGCTTTCGGCGAGATTGAACTCCGTCAGCTCCTGGCTGATCTCGACGTCGTGCAGCGCGGGTTGATCGGGAAATTCGTAGCGAAAGCCTAGGCCATCGTCATAGACGCGAAACACGACATCGAAGCTGCGCCGGAGATCGACATTCTCCGTCAGCGTGATGCGCAATTCATTGTAGTGATTGCGGATGTAGCGGCGTTCGCCCCAGGGCTGCTCCCAGGTGTCGTCCGCCGTGCGCATCGATTGCGATGCAAGCGTGAGATGGCGTTCCAACTTTGGCGTATCGACCAGCAAAAATCCGAGCCGCGACGGCGCGATCACCGGCGCGCCTAAACGCGTTACCGCGTAACTCGGCCGCCCATCGCCATCCAAACTGATCTCGACCGCGAGCACATTGTTCGGCGATGCGATGCGCGCCACCGCGTCAGCGAAGGCGTCGATTGCCGATACGGAAAGCAATGCGAGCGCAACCAATGTGAGACGAACGACCTTCATGGCGTCACCATCTTCCGTTTCGCGCACGCTCTTGCAAATGTTTGCAAGCTGCGCCTAAACACGGTCATGCGAAGGCTTGCGTTTGGTTTTTCTGCGCGATGAGCAAGGGCGTCACACGGCTCGAAGATCTCGCGAAACTTGCCGGCGTTTCGATTGCAACTGCGTCGCGTGCGCTGAACGACAGCCCGGCCGTCAACAAGCGCACCAAGCAAGCGATCTGGAAATTGGCGCGCGAAATGGATTATCCGTTTCGCCGCTACATGCCCGCGGGGCCCATCGGCGCGGAGGGCACGATCGCGATCATCGTGCCGCGGCCTCAGGGACGCGAGCTTCATTTCTCCGACCCGTTCTTCCTGGAATTGTTCGCAGGCGTCGGCGAAGCGACGCGCGAGCGCGGCGGCTGCGATTTTCTGGTCAGCCACATCGCGCCGGCCACGTTCGAGGACGTTGCCTCCGCGATGGAGACCAGCCGCGCCGATGGCGTGATCTTCCTGGGGCAGAGCACGCTGCATTCCGCTTACAACCGCTTGGTGGAAACCGATGCGCGCTTCGTGGTGTGGGGCGCGCAATTGCCGGATCAGGCTTATTGCTCGGTCGGTTCGGACAATCTGCTTGGCGGCCGGCGCGCGACGCTTCACTTGGCGCGATTGGGCCGCAAACGGATCGTCTTTCTCGGCGACATCGAAGCGCCCGAAGCGATGCAGCGCCATCGCGGTTACCAAGATGCGCTCGAACATCTGAAGCTGCCGTTCGATCCAGACCTCGTTGTGCCGGCGCATTTCGAGATCGAGTCCGCCGAGGGCGCGGTTGACGCTCTTATCCATCGCGGCATCGCGTTCGACGGCATCGTGGCGGCGAGCGATCTCATCGCGCTCGGGGCCATTCGTGCGCTGAAGCACGCGAGCATGGCCGTGCCGCAGGATGTTTCGGTGATCGGCTATGACGACGTGCCGTTCGCGCGTTACGCCAGTCCGTCGCTGAGCACTATTTCGCAAAACACCGCAAAGGCGGGGCGCATGCTGGTGTCGAAACTGCTCGATGCGGGCGGACAGAAAACGGGGCGCTCCGAACGCATCCCGACAGATCTCATCATTCGGGAATCGTGCGGCGGTTGAGCGCGCGCTCACGCGGTTTGCGCCAGGATGACTGAGAGCGGCGCCATCGTCTCGGTATTGTTCGCATCGAGATTGAGCGAATCCACGATGCGCCAGCCCGCGGGCGGGCGCCAGCGCACGGTTTCCTTGCCGAGATTGAACGCGCACAACATCGCGTCGCGCCCGTCGCCGCGTTGAAACACCAGCAGCGGCGCGGGCGCGTCGATCATGGTCATGTCGCCGATGCGGAGCGCGGGATAGAGCCGGCGGAGATCGAGCGCGCGCCGCGCGACCTGCAACGTGGAGTGCGGATCGCTCTCCTGGCGGTCGACCGCGAGCGCGAGATGCGCTGGATCGATTGGCAGCCAGGGCTCGGCGCTTGAAAATCCTGCATGCGGCGCGCTTGCGATCCAGGGCATCGGCGTGCGCGCGCCGTCGCGGCCGAGCGTGCGCGGCCAGTTCGCGATCGCTTCTGGATCGCGCAGGCGTTCGAACGGCACGTCCGCTTGCGGCAGGCCGAGCTCTTCGCCCTGATAGATGAAAATGCTGCCGCGCAAGCTCGCGAGCAGAAAAAGCAGGGCGTCCGCGAGCGCCTTGGGATCGCGGCCATCGGCCCCAGCGCGAAATCGCGCGCGGCGCATCGTGATTGGAGAAGGCCCAGGAGGGCCAGCCCTCCGCGTCGCCGCCGGGCCAGAGAGACATCGAGGCTTGGATGAGATTGGCGTCGATGTGGTCGGCATAGAGAAAGTTGAAGCCGTAAGCGCTGTGCAGGCGCTCGGGCGGCTCGGTGTAGAGCTTCATCTCCCGATTGCCTTGCTCGCCGCCGACTTCGGCGACCAGCAAGCGCTCGCCATACGAATCCGCGAGCCGGCGCAAGCGGCTCAGGAACGCGGGAATATCGGCGTGCGATTGATTGTGGAGGTGCTGCTGAACGGCCGCGTGCGCTTGCCGACGCCCGCGGGAACGGGCGGATTGTCGGTGAGCTTGGATCGTGCATCGCGAAATTGATGGCGTCGAGCCGGATTGCCGTCGATGCCGCGCTCGAGCCAGAAGCGCGCGGTCGCCAGCAGGGCTTCTTGCACTCGGGATTGTGCGCGTTGAGATCGGGCTGCTGGGGCAGGAAATTGTGCAGATAGTATTGCCGCCGCCGCGCATCCCAGGTCCAGGCCGGGCCGCCGAACACCGATTGCCAGTTCGACGGCGGTGAACCATCGGGTTTGGCGTCGGCCCACACATACCATCGGCTTTCGCGTTGGTGCGGCTCTCGCGGCTTTCCTTGAACCAGGCGTGTTCGTTCGAGGTGTGCGAGAACACCTGATCGACAATGACCTTGAGCCCCGCCTCGTGTGCGTGCGCGACCAATGTGTCGAAATCGGCAAGCGTGCCGAAGATGGGATCGACATTGCAATAGTCAGAAACGTCGTAGCCGAAATCGCGCATCGGGGAGGGATAGAAAGGCGAAAGCCAGATCGCATCGACGCCCAGCGATTTCAGATAATCGATGCGTTGCACCACGCCTGGCAGATCGCCCAACACCGTCGCCGTTGGAATCGGCGAAGCTTGCGCGGATAGACTGATAGATCGTCGCGCCGCGCCACCATTCCGCGTCGAGCGCGGGTTGCGCAGTGGGTCGTGCAAGGCTTTGGGAGCTCACGAGGCGCCTTCCGAGGTGCAGATCATATAGTCGAATGCGCCGAGCGTGACACGGTAGCTGCCGGGCGCGCTGGCGGCGGGCGCGCACTGGCCGCGCGCTGAAGTCCATGCGCGCGAACCGGGCTCAATATCAACATTGGCCGTGATCGGCGCGCCGCTGGTGTTGAACACGACCAACACCTCCGCGCCATCCAGAATGCGCGAGAGTGCGAAAAGGCCGGGATGTTCGCTGTAGCCGCGCACGATCTGGCGCCCGCGCCGCAGCGCTGGGTGCGCTTGGCGCAGCGCCGCCATTCGGCGATGGCGCGATAAAGCGGAGCGGACGTGTTGAAATTGTCCTGCGCCGTGGTGGCGGCCGGTGCCGACGAGGTGGTTGTCGTTGTAGCTGGCGACGCGGCTTGGAAACATATCTTCGCGCGCATCCTGATCGCCGCCATCGCCGGTGAAGCCTTGTTCGTCGCCATAATAGATCACCGGCGCGCCGCGCGAAAACATCATGATGGCGTGGCCAAGCGTGACGCGCTTCAGCAAATCGGCGTCCGAGATGCTGGATTGGCGACGCTCACGAAATGAGCAAACGGCCCATATCGTGATTGCCAAGGAAGGTCGGCAATTGCATCGCCGTGGGCGCGCCGCCTTCATAAACCACGTCGCCCGCGAACACGCGCGCCAGCAGTTCAGTGCTCTCATTGCGCGCGACGACGGCGGTCACCGCGTCCTGGAACGCAAAGTCCAGCACGGCGGGAAGGCGATCGACGCGGGTATGGCGCGCCCAGTGCGGCGATGTCGGAATCGAAGACTTCGCCGAAGATGTGGAAGTTCTCGATGCCGCGCCGACGCGCGCGTTCGCGCATGGCGGGGACGAAAGCTTGCCAGAATTCCGGATTGACGTGGCGGGCCGTGTCGATGCGAAAGCCGTCAATGCCGAAATCGTCAATCCATTGGCCGTAAATGTCGATGAAGCCCTGCACGACGCGCGGATGCTCGGTGAAGAGATCGTCGAGGCCGGAAAAATCGCCGTGCGTGTAGCTTTCGCCCCCGCGCGCCGAAATTGCCGCGATTATGATAATAGATCGGATTGTTAAGCCAGGCCGGGCGCTTCACATCGCGCTCCGCGCGCGGCACGTACACATCATAGGCGTAGTACTGGATTGGTCAGGCGATCGAAGTTCGCGGAATTTTGTCCGGACGCGCTATCGCCCAGAAAACCCGGATTGATTTCTCGCCCGTCCGGACCGCCGGCGCGCGTGTAGGGATAATCGTGCGCGCGAGCGGTAAGCGCAATCGCCGCCGTGGTGCATTCGCGATACTGGATCACGTC
This sequence comes from Terricaulis sp., assembly GCA_037200505.1. Taxonomy (GTDB): domain Bacteria; phylum Pseudomonadota; class Alphaproteobacteria; order Caulobacterales; family Aquidulcibacteraceae; genus Vitreimonas. Next base: position 15,923 of record JBBCFZ010000011.1, read on the forward strand.
GGCGGTGTGGTTTGTGATGATGTCGAGATAGACTTTCAGCCCGCGCGCATGGGCGGCCTCCACGAAGGCGCCAAACTCCGCGCGCGTGCCGAAATGCGGATCGATGTCGGTGAAATCGGTGATCCATAGCCGTGATAGCCGGCCGATTCTTGTCCGGGCGGACCTTGCACCGGCTTGTTGCGATAGATCGGCCCCAGCCAGATCGCGGTCGCGCCTAGGCCGGCGACGTAATCGAGATGGCTGGTCAGCCCGGCGAGATCGCCGCCATGGAAGAAGCCTTGTGCGTGGGATCAAAGCCGGTTTGCAGCGGGCCGCCCCGCAGGCCGCCGCGATCATTGCGCGTGTCGCCGTTCGCGAACCGGTCGGGCAGCACGAAATAGATGACTTCTTCTTCCGGCGCCCGCGCGAGATAGGCGCCGCTGGCCTCTGGGCCTGCCGCCACAGCGTCCCGCGCCGAGCAAGCCGGCAAGCGCCGCCAGCCCCGCAAGCGCGCGTCGCCAATCTGTGCGCAGCCCCATGATTTCCTCCCGCCGCCCAGGCTTCTTTGTATGCAGCATTACGGTGCGCACTGCAAATATTTGCAAGAGTTTGCAACCCGATTGCGGGCAAGTCAACGCGCTGGCGCTATGGCAACGCTGTCATTGCTGCCCTAAAAATCCTTATGAATTGCGGAAATGCTGTCCGACACAGTTTTCGGCCAATTCGTAAATTTGTCTTGACCCTGCTCCTGTTTGCAGTAATTTGCGAGGATTGCTGGTTAGACGCTCAAAGAAGCGCGCCAGGTATGGGCGGGAGGGACACCCAGATGGAAATCCAACAAGGCGCGCCGTCACGTTCGGCTCATGAGCAGTGCCGCCACCGGCGTTTTGCTGCTGCTCTCTTCAGGTGGTTTGGCCTACGCGCAGGACGCGGCGGACTCGTCAGACGAAGAGATCGTGGTCACGGGCTTCCGCGCCAGTTTGGCCAATTCCGTCGACACCAAGCGAAATTCATCCTCGATCGTCGAAGCGGTTTCCGCCGAAGACATCGGCAAGCTCCCGGACAACTCGATCGCGGAATCCCTGGCGCGCTTGCCGGGCCTCTCGGCGCAGCGCCTGTTTGGCCGCAGCCAGCAAATCTCGGTGCGCGGCCTTTCGCCCGACTTCACCACAGCGCTGCTCAATGGCCGCGAACAAGTCAGCGCCGGCGACAATCGCGGCGTCGAGTTCGACCAATATCCGTCGGAGCTGTTGAGCTCGGTCGTCGTCTACAAGACGCCGGACGCCTCGCTGATCGGCCAGGGCCTCGCGGGCACGCCGATATGCGCACGGTGCGTCCGCTCTCGCAGGACGGCCGCATCTTCGCGGCCAGCGCGCGCTATGAGTGGAACGATGTCGGCGCGCTCAATGCCGGCACCGAAGACACCGGCTACCGCATCACGGGGTCCTATATCGATCAAAGCGCGGACGGGCATTGGGGCTGGGCCATCGGCGTCGCCTCCATGTCGTCGCCGACGCAGGCCGAGCGCTGGGAAGCCTGGGGCTATCCGGACGTGTTCGAAGAGCCCGGCGGCAATCTCACGACCAATGGCTCGCGCCCAACACGTTCGCCGGTCTGGGCCTAGGCGGCGCGAAGCCCTATGTTCAGTCGAGCTTGCTTGAGCGCGACGGCATTATGGGCGTGCTGCAATACGAGCCCAGCAGCACCTTCTCCTCGACGCTCGATGTCTTCTACTCCGAGTTCGAAGAAGTGCAGACGCTCCGCGGCGTCGAGCTGCCGCTGTTCTGGGGCGGGGGCGTCACCGGCGCCGCCTCCCTTCACGATCGAGGATGGCTTGGTCACGGGCGGGCACGTTCGCGAATGTGCGCGGCGTGGTGCGCAACGACATCCGCTCGCGCAACAGTACGGTGAAGGCGATCGGCTGGAACACCGAGTTCGCTGCCGGCGAAGATTGGAGCATCACGACCGATCTCAGCTATTCGGCGGTGGAACGGAACGATCTCGATCTTGAAACCTATTCCGGTACGGGCTTTGGCAATACCGGCGCGGCCAACACGCTCGGCTATCAACAGGGCGGCGGCGGCGGCTTCATATTCAGCTCGGTGCTGGATTATTCCGATCCGAGCCTCATCCTGCTCACCGACCCGCAAGGCTGGGGCGGCGCGACGGGTCAAGCCGGCTTCCTCAAAGAGCCGCAGACCAACGATGAGCTCACCTCGCTGCGCCTCAGCGCCGAGCGCGAATTGCATGCCGTGTTCAGCTCAATCGAGTTCGGCGTGAACATCAGCAATCGGGAAAAGGAAAAAGACAGCATCGAGAATTTCGTCGATCTGGTTGGCGGCAATACGACGCCGGTGCCCGTGCCGGCGCAATTCCTGCAGTCGCCGACGTCACTCGCCTTCCTCGGGCTTGGCGAGATGATCAGCTACGATCCGCGCGCTCTGCTGAATGCCGGCGGCATCTATACGCTGCGGCCGCTCGTCAACAGCGACGTCGTGGTCAAGGCGTGGAATGTCGAGGAAGAGGTCACGACGCTCTACACCCAGCTCAACATCGACAATGTGATGTTCTCGGTGCCGGTGTCGGGCAATCTCGGTCTCCAGCTCGTGCACACCGATCAGAGCTCGACCGGCGGCGTGATGACCAATACCGGGCCGCAGATCGTATCGGACGGCGACACCTACGATGAGATTCTGCCAGCCTCAATCTCTCCTGGGATCTCACCGACAATGATCGCCTGCGCCTCGGCAATCGCGCGCACGCTCGCACGGCCGCGGATGGACGATCTGCGCGCCAGCTTCGCGGTGAACTACAATTTCGGCAACATCCTCGTCACCGATCCATCCCAATCTTATTGGAGCGGCAATGGCGGCAATCCGCGGCTACGGCCATGGGTCGCCAACTCGTTCGATCTTTCCTACGAGCACTAACTCGGCGGGGCCGGCTACATCTCGCTCGCGGCGTTCTACAAGGATCTCGAAAACTACATCTATCCGGAACGCGTGCTGTTCGATTTCACCGGCTTCCCAACGCAAAATCCCGGCGAAACGCCCGCGACGAATTTTGGTTTGGCCGACACCCCGCAAAACGGGCAGGGCGGCTATATCCAAGGCCTTGAGTTCACGGCGTCGATCCCCGGCGAGGAAATCTTCTCCGCGCTCGAAGGCTTCGGCATCGTGTTCAACGCTTCGTCCACCGACAGCAATGTGCGGCCGCCCAACACGCCCGGCTCGGCGCTGCCAGGGCTCTCGAAACCGTGATCAACACCACGATCTATTACGAGATCGGCGGCTTTGAAGCGCGCGTGAGCAATCGCTACCGCTCCGACTTCCTCGGCGAAGTCACGGGCTTCGGCGCGGGCCGCGAACTGCGGATGGTCAACGGTGAATCGGTGATCGATGCGCAGCTTGGCTATCGCTTCGGGACCGGCGCCTTGGAGGGGCTCGCCGTGCAATTCCAAGCCAACAATGTCACGGACGAACCCTTCTCCACCTATGAGACCGGCGACGAACGCCGGGTTGCGCGATCACCAAGTCTATGGCCGGACGTTCCTCGTCGGCGTGAGCTACCGGCGGTAACTAATCTCCCCCTCCGCCTTACTAGGCCCTCGTCGGCAACGACGGGGGCCTTTTCGTTGACGCAATGCCGCGAGGGGATGAAGGATGGCGTCCGTGAACGATCATCGCATCAGGAAAGTCGTCATTGTCGGCGGCGGTACGGCGGGCTGGATGGCCGCCGCCGCGCTGGTCAAGCTGATGGGACCGCTGCTCGAAATCCGTGTCGTTGAATCGGAGGAGATCGGCACGGTCGGCGTCGGTGAAGCCACCATCCCGCAGATCCGCATTTACAACAGCGTGCTCGGCATCGACGAGGACGATTTCCTTCGCCACACCCAAGCACGATCAAGCTCGCCATCCAGTTTCGCGATTGGCGTGCGCTGGGCGATAGCTACCTCCACGCCTTCGGCGCGATCGGGATGAATCTCGGTCAGTTGCCGTTCCATCATTATTGGCTGCGTGATCAGGCCGAAGGCGGCGGCTCCGATCTCTGGGCGCATTCGCTCAATGCTGCCGCAGCCAATTCCAATCGCTTCTCGCGTGCGGACCGTGTGGGAGATAGCCCGCTCGCGGGGCTCGCTTATGCTTTCCACTTCGACGCCGCGCCTCTACGCCAAATATCTGCGCGCCTATGCCGAACAGCGCGGCGTCGTGCGCACAGAGGGCAAAAATCCTCCATGCCAATCTGCGCGAGCCGGACGGCTTCATTGCGTCCGTGACGATGGAGAGCGGCGCGGAGATCGAGGGCGATCTATTCATCGATTGCAGCGGCTTTCGCGGCCTCCTGATCGAGCAGGCGCTGAAGACCGGCTACGAGGATTGGACGCATTTTCTGCCGTGCGACCGCGCCTGGGCCGTGCCGAGCTCGCGCACACCGAGCCGCTTGTGCCGTACACGCGCGCTTGGGCGCGCACGGCGGGTTGGCAATGGCGCATTCCGCTGCAGCACCGCACCGGCAACGGCCATGTCTTCTCCAGCGCCTTCATCAGCGATGATGAAGCAGCGGCTATTCTCCTCGCGAACCTCGAAGGCGAAGCGCTGGCCGAACCGCGCTTATTGCGCTTTACGACGGGGCGGCGGAAGAAATTCTGGAACAAAAATTGTGTCGCGCTGGGGCTCGCGAGCGGCTTCATGGAGCCGCTGGAATCCACCAGCATTCATCTCGTTCAATCAGGCATCAGCCGGCTGATCAGCCTCTTTCCCGACAAGCGCTTCGCGATGCCCAATCTCGAAGAGTATAATCGCCAGACCACGTTCGAATTACGAACGCATCCGCGATTTCCTGATCCTGCACTACACCGCGACCGAGCGCACCGACACCCCCGTTCTGAAGCATTGCGCCAGCATCGCGCGGCCCGCCGAGCTTACGCAGAAGCTCGATCTCTTCCGCGAGACCGGCGCGATCCACCGCAATGCGGATGAATTGTTCGCGGAAGTGGGCTGGCTTCAGGTGATGATCGGGCAGGGGCGTTGCGCCCACCGGCTATCACCGCGTGGCGGATCAATTGCCGCCGGAGAAACTCAGGGGATTTCTGCTCAATCTCCGCCAGGTGGTCGCCGCCGGCGCCGCGAAGATGCCGTCGCATGCCGATTTCATCGCGCAAGCCTGCGCGGGCGGCGCCGCTCTAAGCAGCTTGATGCGCGCTTTCGCGAGAAGCCGCGTTGTCGGGCGCGTTGGGCGCCAAATCGGCGGCGATAGCCGGCAAGGTCAGCACAAAGGTCGAGCCCTGGCCTTCGCGGCTGGTCGCTTCAATCCCGCCGCCGAGCAGACCGATGATCTTGCGCGTGATCGAAAGCCCAAGCCCCGTGCCGCCGAAGCGCCGTGTAATCGAAGCGTCGGCCTCCGCGAACGGCTCGAACACTTGGCCAATTGCTCGTCCGTCATGCCGATGCCGGTGTCTTTCACCTCGAAGCGAAGGAAGGCGCGGCCGTCGATCTCGGACCGCCGCGCGCGCAGCACGACGGCGCCGCCGTTGGTATATTTGCAGGCGTTGGAGAGGATATTGATCAGGCTCTGGCGCAGGCGCAATTCATCGGAATAGGCGTTGCCCATCCCAGGCTCGATATCGACCGAGAGCGCATTGTCGTTCTGACGCGCCAGCGGCCTGATGGTGCGACCACCATGGTGAGCATCTCTTCAATCCCGAAGGAGCTTGGCGTGATTTCCATCTTGCCCGCTTCGATCTTCGAGAGATCGAGAATTTCCGTGATGAGCGTGAGCAGGTGGCGGCCCGCGGCGCGAATGCGGTTCAGATCCTCGGTCGCCGTGGCGAGCCCGAGGTCGGCCAGTTCTTCCTCGATCAGTTCTGCATAGCCGATCACGGCATCGAGCGGCGTGCGCAGTTCGTGGCTGATATTGGCCAGGAAGTCCGACTTCATGCGATTTGCGGCCGCCTCCGCCTCGCGCGCGAGATGGCGTCCCGTTCGCTCACGGCCATTTCGCGCAAGCGCACGACCAGCGCATTATAAGCGGCAGTCAGGCTGCCGATTTCGTCACGCGATGCCGTGACGGCTTCGATCGGCTCTATGGCGTTCGATTGCGCGTTGAAGTGCTGCTCGAGCCGAACGATGCGCGAAATCACGACGCGTCGCAGCAGCACCACAGCGCCGCCACCGCCAGCGCAGACATGATCGCGAACAAAAGCAGGGTCGTGCCGATAAGGCGGACGCCCAGCGCGGTAGATGTCACGCGCCCGCGTACCGAGAACCGCGCCGACAAGTTTTCCCTCCCCGCGCGTCACGCAAGGCAATGAGCGAATGCATAGAATGCTCGCTCGCCAGGTCTCCGAATTGATGTTGTTCGAGACCGAGCAGGTGCGCCGCAAAATCCGGAGGCGCCTGCGCGGCGGAGATCAATTGCACGTCGAGCTGCACTTAGCGCTCGCAACGCGTCTCGGGAGATGCGCCGCGCAAACACGACGATGCCGCGCGGCTCGCCGCTGCCGTCATTGCGTGTCGCCCGCGCGGCGGCGAACATCATCGGCCCCTCCACGCTCCAGAACACACCCGTGACCGGCACGGCGCCGATGCGGGTCGAGCGGACATTGCGGAGTATGGCGTTCGCCGCGTCCAAGCCTGGGCCGACATTGCCCACGGCGCCGCGCGCTTTGCTCCAGAGGGATATCGCCATCGTCATTGGTGAAGACGGCGAGATCGAGATTGTAACCGCCGAGCCAATCGTCCGTGAAGTTTTCCGCGACGAAAGCGTTGTTTCGTCCGCCGACGAAGGCATAAGTCTCGTCCCAGCCGGCATAGTCGAGCACGCGCGCGCTCATGTCTTGCGCCAAGGTCGCGAGGCGCGCTTCGACGCGCGCCTTGTCGCTTTCCTGCGCTTGCAGTTCGAGGCGCTCGAAGCCAGGCCGCACCGCGTTTTCAAGGATTGCCCACGCGCCGAGCAGCAGGACCACGAACAGTCCGACCAGAACGCTTTGCGGTTTTCTTGGTGATGCTCATGAAAGCTGATGCGCGATCCGCAACACCCAAGCCGGTGAGGACTGTATCGAACCTCCACATAAGAGATATCGAATTCAAAAGCGCTCACCATGATCGCCGCGCCAAGCGTGACATCGACCGCATAAGGCGTGGGCGCCATGCTGCCGTCGTCGCGTCCGACCTGCGCGTAAAAGCGCGCGTCATGCGGCAAGGCGATCACGCCGCCCAGCCAAAGATAGAGGTCGTCTTCGTAATTGTCTTGCTGCGGCGCGTACTCGGCGCCGGCGGAGAGCGAGACGGCGCCAATCGTCTTGGCGGCCGAGAGCGCAAGCTCCGTGTAGTCAAGCGCTTCTTCCGCCAGCATAGATGTAGCGCGTGACGCCGGCGGTCCATTCGACACTCGCAAGCTCGCGCGTATAGCCGGCGCCTAGCCGATTTCCGAGCCGCCATAGTCGGCGCTCACGCTGTTCACATTGCCCCAGAGCCACGCGCCGTTATCGAACGAGGCGGTGGCCTCGATCTGAAGCGAAGGGTCCTCGCTGCCTCAGCGAGACGCCGCGCCAGCGGTAATCGCTGACGACCGCGAGCTCGCCCTCGATCTCCGCGCCGAACGCAGGCGAAGCGGTTGCCGCCGCCGACAGGGCACATACGAGGATTGGGAAGCGCATCAAGCCACGATGCCCCAATTGTTTAAGCCGGGCTTGGCCAGGGTGGTTAATGTGCGTGAATGCGCAGTCGCGGTTCGCGGACTTGACGATACGTAACTTGGCCCGGAGAAGGGCGGTGTGCGCTCTCCGCGCGCAGGTAGGAACGCCAATGCCCGCAGACGCGGCCGACTTGAACGGCAAGAACATCTTGATCGTCGAAGACGAAACGATCATCGCGCTTTTGCTCGAGGATATGCTGAGCGATCTCGGGCTGCCGCGTGGTGGCGACCGCGCCGTCGCTCGATGCGCGCGCTGGCGATGGTCGATAGCGTGACGGCGGATGCCGCAGTGCTCGACGTGAATGTGGCGGGCCGGGAGGTGTTTCCGGTGGCCGAGCGCTTGGCGCGCGCGCGGCATCCCGATCGTATTCTCGACCGGTTACGGCGCGGGCGGCCTGCCGCCTGAATGGCGCGGCAATGCCGTGATCGCCAAGCCTTTCGATGCGGCCGATCTGGGCAAGGCGTTGCTGCAGACCTTGGCGGGCAAGTGAAGGATTGGCACGCGCAATCCGATGGCGCGGCAGTTTGTGCGGTTCGCGGCGGTGGGTGTGGCCGCGACCAGCGTGCATATGCGATCCTGATTGCGCTGAAAGGAATGGGCCGGCACAGGCCCGGTGCTGGCGACGACGGCGGGTTATGCGGTGGGCGCGGTGGTGAGCTACACGCTGAACCGCCGCTTCACGTTTGAGGTGCGTTCCCGCTTACGGCGCGGGGCTGGTGAAGTTCTTGGGCGTGATTTTTCGTCGGCGCGTTGATCAATGCGCTGATCGTGGCGCTGCTCGTGGCCCGCGGGCGCGCATTATCTCGTCGCGCAAGTGATCGCGACCGGCCTGGTGCTGATCTGGAATTTTCTCGTCTCTCGCGCGCTGGTGTTTCGCGCCTAGAAAACCGGGCCGGCCGCCGCATAAAGAAAGCCCACCGCGGCGACGAATGCGATGAGCCAGGAAGCGCCGTCGCGCAATGCGAACACCAGGGCATCGTCGTGCATCTCCCCGCGGCTGGTCTTGAGCCAGACGCGGCAAGTCCAGAACACCACGGCGGCGGTGAGCAGCCAGAGCGCGGCGGGCGCGCGGAACGTCCTGCGCCACCACGTCGCTCTGCGTATAAAGCGCGAGCACGAGCGCGGAGACGAAGCTCGCGCCCACGCCCATCATGGTCAGCATCGGCTCGTCGCTCGACACAATAGCCGCGTCCATTGAGCGCGCCGCCCGCCAGCGCGTGGATCTCCGCGACGCGCTTCACCAGCGCAAGGCTCAGGAAGAAGAAGCACGAAAACGCCAGGAGCCACGATGAGGCCTCAAAGCCAGTCGCCACGCCGCCGAGCACCACGCGGACGGCGTAAAGCGCGGCCAGCACGAACACATCCACCAGACCACGCGCTTTAGCCAGAATGTGTAGAGCGTCGCGGCGATGAGATAGAGCGCGAGCAGCGGCAGGACGTCAGCCTGAATCGCTAGCGCAATGGCGCTCGCCAGCAGCACAACCGCGACTGCGATCCCCGCGAAGGCGAGAGCGCGCCGCTGGCGAAGGGGGCGCGTGCGCTTGCGCGGATGGCGGCGGTCGGCGTCGATGTCGGCGGCGTCGTTGATGAGATAAACGCTCGACGCCGCGCAGCAGAGCGCCGCGAACGCGATCCAGGCGTGCGCCCAGGCGCTGAAATCGAACCAGCCCTTGCCAACCAGCATGGGCAGAAAGACCAGGATGTTCTTGGCCCATTGCTGCGGCCTAAGGGCTTTGACCCAAGAGGCGATCGCATCGCCCTCGCGCGGGAAGCCTTCTTCCACGGTGAACATGCGCCGCGCTTGGCGCTCCAAGCGCGGCGAAGCATTCGCGATCACGATGTCCTTCGCCGCGCGCCACACCGTGAGATCGGCGCGCTCATTGCCGGCATAGACGAAGCCTGCGGATAGGCCGTCGCGAGCCGCCCGGCTTTGCGGTGCGATTTGAGGTTGGTCTTGCCGTCCGAGGCAAACACCGCATCGAACAGGCCCACATGCTCCGCCACGGCGCGCGCCGCGCGCTCGTCCGAAGCGGTGGCGAGCGGCGATAATGCGCCCGCCTCGCGCTCGCGCTTCAGCCAAGCGATGAGACGCGCATCATAGGGAAGATCGGCGGCATCGCCCGGCGCGGCGAACGCCAGCCGCATCTTCGCGTAAGCGCGACCCTTCACCAGCCACCACAGCAGCAACGGCAAGCGCCACGGCGCGGAGAATACGAAGCGCAGCATCGCTTCGCCGAAAACATCGCCGCGATCAGAGTGCGTCGAGATCGACGGCGAGGGGCAGTTTCGCCGCCGGCGCATCCATGCTGTCAGCCGCCAGTGAAGCGAGGCTTGCGTTTCTCAAAGAAGGCGTCGACCGCCTCCTTGTGGTCCGGCGTTTCGTGCGCCAGCGCCTGGAACGACGCGGAAGTTCCAGCACGTCGGAAAGGCGCGAATGCTGCGATTCGCGCAGCCAAGCGCTTGGCCATCCGCACCGCGCGCGGCGGATTGACCGCGACGCGGTCCGCGAGCGCGCCGCGCTTCATCCATCAGCGATGCATCCGGCACGACCTTGTTCACCAGCCCCAGCGCCAGCGCTTCATCGGCGCTGATGCATCTCCGGTGAGAATAAGTTCAGCGGCGCGGGCATAGCCGATGGTTTGCGTCAAAATCCACGCGCCGCCATCGCCCGGAATGATCCCGACCTTCAGAAAGCTCGAGGCCAGCTTCGCCGACGCCGCGCACACGCGCATGTCGCAGATCGCGGCCAGATCGAGCCCCAGGCCGATCGCGGGGCCGTTGATCGCGGCGATGGTGGCGATCTCCACGTCCGCCAGCGCACGGATCATGCTTTGCACGCCGCGGCGATAATTGGTGCGCGTGGCGGCGGGGGTCGCTTGCAGCGGGCCGATCCCGGCGCGGTCGCGAATGGCTTTGAGGTCGCCGCCGGAGGAGAAGGCCTGGCCCGCGCCCGTCAGGATCATCACGCTGATCTCGGGATCGTCGTTGGCGGCCATCACGGCATCGACCAGATCGCGGCAATCGGTGACCTGCGCCACGGCATTGCGGCTCTCGGGCCGGTTCAAAGTCACCGTGGCGATGCGCCCCGATTTTTCCAAAGTGGCGAAAGGCGTGCTCATGCTTGCGACCTGTGGGAGACCCTAGCGCGGGTTTAGACCCGGTCCTCAGGGCTGACAATCATTCCCCGCCCACGCCGATTTGCACGGCGATCAGGGGCTCGGTCTGGATCGATCGCCCGCTCCGAAGCATTTCCAAGCGCGCGCCGCCTGGGGCGGGGGCGGCGACCACATAGGCGTATTCGCCATTCTCGAAGCGATATTGGGCGCCCGCAGGCGTGACCATTTCCTCGCCGCCGCGCACTTCGAGCGAGAAGGTCGTGCTGCGCCCGCCGTCGGAGAGGTCGATGGGCTGGGCCGTGGCGGCGTCCGCGAAGTTGAACGTGGTGTAGATGAGGTCGCCGTCTTCGTCCTCGGTGATGGCGAGGCTGCGGCGATCCGTGAATGCGAGGAGCCGCGTGCGCGCCAGCCAACGGCACGACATGGTGCGCTGGCCGAGCGTCAGTGAGGTGAAGGGCGCGGTGTATGCGGCGGCGGGCGTCTCCAGCATGCCTGAATTCAGCTCGCGCAATGAGCCGACTTCTTCCCCCCGCTTCTTCAAGCGACGTGTAGACGCTGCCCGCAGCGCCTTCGGAGGGGCCAATGGTGAGCGCGCCGCGCGTCACGGCGCCGTCGGATTTGCCGTACTCGGTTAATTGCAGGCCCGCGCCGCTTGCATCTTTCTCGAACACAAACACCGAAGGCGCGTCGATCGCATCGCAAATGAACCAGAGACTGCTCGACGGCGCCGAAGCGATCGCCGCTTTCTGTGCAGCAGGCGGAGGCGTTTGGTTGCATGCAGCAGCCAACAAAACGATCAGCAACGCGATTGTGGGTCTAATAACGGGCATCATTAACCCCTATATGCCGCAAGACGTGGCAAAGGTCGCGTCACAATCAGTTCGCCAAAAGTTCTAGCTCAAATTGTGCGGCGTTTTTGCGCTGCATCTTGGCCGTTTCCGGCCCGTTTTGGGGAAACTAAAGCGTCCGTTGTGCATTGCACATGCGGACCCGAGGGCGGGCAGGCCGAGGCTCAAACATGTACGATCTGGTAAAATCGGAAGAACGCGCGCCGCTTGCCGAGACCAGCTCGAAACTGACGAAGCTTCGCCGCATTGCTCTCATTGGAAATTTTCCCCCGCGCCGCTGCGGAATCGCGACCTTCACCTCCGATTTGCGCGACGCGATCCTGAGCGCGCAGCCCACTCTGCTTTGCGATGTGGTCGCGATGTCGGATCCGCTCGGCGATGGGCCTTACCCCGATGCCGTGACGCGCCTTATCCGCCAAGACGTGCTCACCGACTATGTCGACGCCGCGCGCGCCATGAATGACGATGGCGTTGAGCTTGCGTGCATTCAGCACGAGTACGGCATCTTCGGCGGCCCGGCCGGTGATCATCTGCTGACGCTGCTGAAGACGTTGACGTGCCCGGTCGTCACCACGAAAGCCCGAACGACGATCAAGAGCGCGTCCTGCAAGCGCTGATCCGCCGCTCCTCGCGCATGGTCGTGATGAGCGAGAAGGGCCGTGAGATTCTGATGCGCCGCTATGGCGCGCCTGCCCGCAAGGTGGAAGTCATTCCGCACGGCGCGCCGGACTATCCGCTGGTCGACACCGCCGCATTCAAGCCGCGCTTTGGGCTCGAAGGCCGCGAAGTGTTGCTGACGTTCGGTCTGCTCTCGCCGAACAAGGGCTTGGAGAACGTGATCCGCGCGCTGCCCCGCATCGTGAAAGAGCGGCCAGACGCGCTTTATGTCGTGCTCGGCGCCACGCATCCGACTTTGGTGGCGCGCGATGGCGAGGTATATCGCGAAAGCCTTATCGAACTCGCGCGCGAGCTCGGCGTCTCGGACAATGTTCGCTTTGTGAATTCCTATGTCAGCGCCGACGATCTCCGCGAATATCTCGCCGCCGCCGATGTCTATGTAACGCCCTATCTGCATGAAGCGCAGATCACGTCCGGCACGCTGTCGCAGGCCGTCGCGCTGGGCAAGGCCGTGGTCTCGACACCGTACTGGCATGCGAAGGAGCTGCTGGCCGATGGCGCCGGCGTGCTGGTGCCGTTCGGCGATTCCGAAGCGATCGGCGAAGCCGTCTCCACGCTGCTGGCCGATCAGGCCGAGCGTCTGGCGCTCTGCGGCCGCGCGCACGCCAAGGGCCGCGAATCTGTGTGGCAGCGCGTTGGCGAGCGTTATGTGCGCTCATTCGAAGTGTCGCGCATCGAACATCGCCCGCGTGTTTCGCGCCGTTCAGCCGCGCCTGCGCCGACCCTGCGCGCGGTCGAGCGCATGTCCGATCATTGCGGCATGCTGCAGCACGCGCGCTTCTCCATCCCGGACCGCAATCACGGCTATTGCGTTGATGATAACGCTCGCGCGCTCATCCTGATGCACCGTGCGCACGCTGTGGGCCTGCGCGCGCCGCAAATGGATCGCTTGACGCACATCTATGCCGCGTTCGTGGATCACGCTTGGAACGACGGCGCTGGCCGCTTCCGCAATTTCATGAGCTATGAGCGCCACTGGCTGGAGCAAATCGGCTCTGAGGATAGCTGCGGGCGTGCGTTCTGGTCGGTCGGTGAAACCGCGTTGCTCGCGCAGGATGAAGAACTCCGCCGCTGGGCCATTGATCTATCGTACCGCATCGCGCCCCACGTGTCGCATTGGGCGCCGCTGCGCACCAAGGCGTTCGCGATGCTCGCGCTCGCGCCGCTTTGCATGGCGCGTCCGAACGAGCCTCTTTTCCGCGAAGCGTTGTACGAAAGCGCGCAAGCGCTGATGGCGTCGTTTGCGCAGCATCGCACGCCGACCTGGACTTGGTTCGAGCCGTGGCTCTCGTACGACAATGCGCGCGTGCCCGAAGCGTTGCTGCGCGCCGCCGCCGTGCTGGATGATCCCGCGATGCGTCAGGCGGGCCTCGAAGCGCTCACCTGGCTCTCGACCATCCATACCGCGCCGTCAGGCTGTTTCCGTCCGGTCGGCACGCAAAGTTTCGGCCGCATCCACGAAAAGCCGTCGCCCTTCGATCAGCAGCCGCTCGAAGCGGCCGCGGCGGTCGATGCCTGCTGGGCCGCGTTCGACGCGACGGCGAGTCTGTCTGGATCGACGAAGCGCAGCGCGCTTACGCCTGGTATCTCGGCGAGAATGATCTCACCACGGCCATGGCGACGCCCGACGGCGGCTGCCATGACGGCCTCGGCCCGCATGAAATCAACCGCAATCAGGGCGCTGAATCGATCCTCGCGTTCCAAATGGCGACATGCGCCATGCGGCGCCGGGAGCGCGTTCGCCGTCCGAAAGCGTTCTGAGCCATATAACCGCCTCGATTTCCATTTGAACACGGCATTGCGATAAGGTTTGATTCTTCGCGTCCAGGCGCCAACGCGGTTTTTCTCGGCATGGTGAATCTCCACTATTACGCGCTCCGCTTTTGGCCGAGCCCGCGAAGGTCGTGATCAGGCCATTTCACCTTGCGCCTGAGCCCCGCGACCGCAATCCCAACTCGAAAGGCCGCGCTGGCCGCATCGTCGGCGCCGTGCTTGCGATGAGCGAGGAAGAGTGCGCGCGCGAACTCGCCTCGGTCGACGCTGACTTCGCATCGCGTCACTGGCAGACCGAGAGCGTCTATCTTCGCCGCTTCGAACATATGATGACGCAGCTCGGCGAGGATTCCTCTGCGTTGAGCGATGCGCACAAAGAGCTGATCGGCGCTTATTTCTGTCACGAATATTCCTACGCCGCCGCCGCGATCATGAATCCCAGCATCGTGCCGCATACCGATCAGTCCGGCCTTAAGCCCGGCGATCAGCGTTTCATTCTTTCGCTGCGCACGGTCGGGGAAGGGCACATCTCTTCGATCACGTTTCGCGAAGGCATCCTGAGCGCAGACGGCGAACTTACACTGTGGCCGCAGCCGCCATTTTCTCTGGCCGCGGAATCGACCGAGCCTGTGCCGATGGGCGACGTGATCGCGCTTCGGCCTGCGTCGGTCTCGATCTCGGGCACGGTGATCTTTCCGTTCACCAGCGAGCAACGCAACGGCCTTGAAGATTTGCGGCTCTGCTATTTCGATGAAGGCGATGGCCGACACATCTATTACGGCACCTACACCGCTTATTCCGGCCTCGGCATCCAGTCCGAACTGATGATCACCGAAGACTTCAACACCTTCCGCCTGGAGACGATGAGCGGCGAAGCCGTGAAGCACAAGGCATGGCGCTCTTTCCCGCGCCGCATCAATGGCGCCTACGCCGTGATCGGCCGGCAGGACAATGAGAGCCTGTTCTTCATGCAGTCGGACAATTTGAAGCACTGGGAAGGCGGTGAGCTGATCCTGCCGCCGAAATATTCCTGGGAGCTGGTGCAGACCGGCAATTGCGGCTCGCCGATTGAACTCGACGAAGGCTGGCTCTTACTCACGCACGGCGTCGGCGCGATGCGCAAATATTCTATCGGCGCGGTGCTGCTGGATAAAAACGATCCGCGCAAGGTGATTGGCCAACTCGCCAAGCCTTTGCTCTCGCCCTCGACGGAAAACCGCGAAGGCTATGTGCCGAACGTCGTCTACACCTGCGGCGCGCTGAAGCACGGCAAGAGCTTGTTCTTGCCCTACGGCGTCGCCGATAGCTCGGTCGCGTTCGCGATGGTGGATATCGCCTCGCTGCTGAGCGAGATGAGCTAGGCGCCGTAGCGGCGCCCGTTCCCCGGACGCCGCACAGCGGCGATCCGGGGTCCATCCATCAATTGCGCCAAGGTCGATCCATGGACCCCCGGATCAACGCGCGCTTTGCGCGCTTGTCCGGGGAACGGTGGTGTTTTCCTGAGCCAGTGTTTGCGGTAGAGCACTTAAGTGCGCCTTGCGCACGAATCAGCGAGCGGCGCCCATGCTCTCCAATGCCTCGTCCGGTCTCGATTTCGCGCTCGGCGAAAACGCCGACGCGATCCGCGAAACCACGGCGCGCTTCGCCGCCGACCGCATCGCCCCGCGCGCCGCCGAAATCGACGCGAGCAACAAGTTTCCGCGCGATCTCTGGCCCGAACTGGGCGCACTGGGCTTGCACGGGATCACGGTTGAAGAAGAGTTCGGCGGCCTGGGGCTCGGCTATCTCGAACACGTCGTCGCGATGGAGGAGCTCTCGCGCGGCTCGGCCTCCGTTGGTCTGAGCTACGGTGCGCACTCGAACCTCTGCATCAACCAAATCCGCCGCTGGGCCAGCGCCGAGCAGAAGCAGCGTTATCTCCCAAAACTCATCTCCGGCGAGCATGTCGGCTCGCTCGCCATGAGCGAAGCGGGTTCGGGCTCCGACGTTGTCTCCATGAAGCTGCGCGCCGAGCATCGCGGCGATCGCTATGTGCTGAGCGGCACGAAATTCTGGATCACAAACGCGCCCGAAGCCGACACGCTCGTCGTCTACGCCAAAACCGGCGAAGGCTCGGGCGGCATCACGGCATTTCTGATCGAGAAGGGGTTCAAGGGATTTTCCGTCGCGCAAAAGCTCGACAAGCTCGGCATGCGCGGCTCCGACACCGCCGAACTCGTGTTCGAGGATTGCGAAGTGCCGGAAGAAAACGTCATTGGCCCGAAGAATGGCGGCGTCGGCGTGCTGATGAGCGGGCTCGACTACGAACGCGCCGTGCTCGCCGGCGGCCCGCTCGGCATCATGCAAGCCGCACTCGATTGCGTGCTGCCCTATGTGCGCGAGCGCAAACAATTTGGCAAAGCCATCGGCTCGTTCCAACTGATGCAGGCGAAAGTCGCCGACATGTATGTCGCGCTGAACGCCGCGCGCGCTTACGTCTATGCGGTGGCGAAAGCCTGCGACGCCGGCAAAACCACGCGCTTCGACGCCGCCGGCGCGATCCTGATGGCCAGCGAAAGCGCCGTGCGTGTTTCGCTCGAAGCCGTGCAAGCGCTGGGCGGGGCCGGCTACACGAAGGACTATCCGGCCGAGCGCTTGGTGCGTGACGCAAAGCTTTACGATATTGGCGCGGGGACGAATGAGATACGGCGCTTTCTTATCGGTCGCGAGTTGATAGGCGCCGGATGATTTCCAGTCCCTCAGTCATTCCGGGCGAGCGGAGCGAGACCCGGAATCCAGGGAGCGTAAAGCGCCGCGCGTTGGCCCTGGATTCCGGATCGCACTTCGTGCGTCCGGAATGACTGAAGAGGTTAGTCAGAAACGATGAAACTCACCTCCGCCATAGACACAAACAGCGAAGCCTTCGCCAAAAACGCGGCACACAATCGCGCGCTGGCGGAGCAACTTCGCGCACGAACAGCGGAGATTGCGCTCGGCGGACCGGAAGAATCCCGCGCGCGGCATACCAAGCGCGGTAAACTCCTTCCGCGTGAGCGTGTCGAGCGCTTGCTCGATCCCGGCGCACCGTTTCTCGAAGTCGGCGCGCTCGCGGCTTACGGGCTCTATCACAACGAGGCGCCGGCCGGCGGGATCATCACGGGCGTGGGCCGCGTCTCCGGTCGCGAAGTGATGATCGTCGCCAATGACGCGACGGTGAAGGGCGGCGCGTATTTTCCGATCACGGTGAAAAAGCATCTGCGCGCGCAGGAGATCGCGTGGCAAAATCGCTTACCCTGCATCTATCTGGTCGACAGCGGCGGCGCCAATCTCCCGCACCAGGCCGATGTCTTCCCCGATCGCGAGCATTTCGGCCGCATCTTTTTCAACCAGGCGCGCATGAGCGCCGCCGGCATCGCGCAGATCGCCTGCGTGATGGGCTCGTGCACGGCGGGCGGCGCTTATGTGCCGGCGATGAGCGATGAAAGTGTCATCGTGCGCGGGCAGGGGACGATTTTTCTTGGCGGCCCGCCGCTTGTGAAGGCCGCGACCGGCGAGATCGTGAGCGCCGAAGATCTTGGCGGCGCCGATACGCATGGCCGCAAATCCGGCGTTGTCGATCATGTCGCGGAGGACGACGCGCACGCGCTCCACATCGTCCGCCGCATCATCGGCAACTTGAACACCACCAAGAGCGTCGGCCTCGATTTGCGCGACCCGCGCGCGCCCTTGTTTGATGCAAGCGAGCTCTACGGCATCGTGCCGCCCGATGTGCGCGCCTCTTACGACGTGCACGAAGTGATCGCGCGCATCGTCGATGGCTCGGAGTTCGATGAGTTCAAGCCGCTCTACGGCGCAACGCTCGTCACCGGCTTTGCGCGCATCTGGGGCTTTCCGGTCGCGATCCTGGCCAACAATGGCGTGCTGTTCTCCGAAAGCGCGCTGAAAGCCGCGCACTTCATCGAGCTCGCCGCCAAGCGCGGCATTCCGCTCGTGTTCCTGCAGAATATCTCTGGCTTCATGGTCGGCGAAAAATACGAAGCGGGCGGCATCGCTAAGGACGGCGCCAAAATGGTGATGGCCGTGGCGTGCGCCGAAGTGCCAAAATTCACCGTGCTGATCGGCGGCTCGTTCGGCGCCGGCAATTACGGCATGTGCGGACGCGCCTTCAGCCCGCGCTTTCTCTTCACCTGGCCGAACGCGCGCATCTCCGTCATGGGCGGCGAACAAGCCGCCAGCGTGCTCGCGCAAATCAAGCGCGATGGCCTGGAAGCCGAAGGCAAGACCTGGCCGAAAGCCGAGGAAGATGCGTTCAAAACGCCGATCCGCGAGCGCTACGAACTGGAAGGCGATCCCTATCACGCAACGGCGCGGCTGTGGGATGATGGGATAATCGATCCGGTGCAGACGCGCGATGTGTTGGGGCTGGCGATCAGCGCGAGCTTGAACGCGCCGATCGGGGAGACACGCTTCGGCGTGTTTCGGATGTAAGCATGTACATTGGGCTCATCATCATCGTTATCCTGCTTTGGATAAGGCCAGAATATCGGTTCTTGCTCTTCTACGTGTTCGCCAATTCTGTTCTGATATTCCTACTGAATGTTTGGAGGCTGACATGGGCCGATGCGCCGTACTACGCGCTCAACATGGTAGTCGATATTGCCGTTACGTTGGCCATCGGCGCTCCAGTCGTCGCTCTATTCAAATGGATCAAGACTCGTAAGACAGGACGCGACAAGCAGCTTGATGCGGAAATGGAACGCATTCGCGCGGAAATTGCCGCGCGCGATGGCTCGCCGCCGCCGGCGTCGCAATAGATGCTGAAGTCCGCTCCGGTCACCTATCGCGCTCAGACAACGCTCTCCCTTGCGGAGAGGGTCGCCGCGAAGCGGCGGGGTGAGGGGCGGGCAAACGCTCCGGCGTCGGCGCATCTGAACGCCCCTCACCCCCCAACCCCCTCTCCGCAAGGGAGAGGGGGAGAAGTGCGCGCATGTTGAAATCTGTCCTCATTGCCAATCGGGGCGAAATCGCGCGGCGCATCATCCGCACGGCGAAGCGTCTCGGCGTGCGTACGGTCGCGGTTTATTCCGAGGCTGACGCGAAGGCGCTCCATGTGCGCGAGGCGGATGCAAGTGTGGCGATCGGGCCGCCGCAGGCGCAGGAGAGTTATCTGCGCGGCGACAAGATCATCGCGGCGGCGAAGGAGACGGGCGCCGAGGCGATCCATCCGGGCTACGGTTTTCTCTCGGAGAACGCCGATTTCGCGCAAGCCGTGCTCGATGCGGGCCTCATCTGGATCGGCCCCACGCCGCACGCGATCCGAGCGATGGGTTTGAAGGACGCCGCGAAAAAACTGATGAGCGATGCCGGCGTGCCGGTGACGCCCGGCTATCTCGGCGACGATCAGAGCGAAGCGCGGCTCGTCAGCGAAGCGGAGAAGATCGGCTATCCTGTGCTGATCAAGGCCGTCGCCGGTGGCGGCGGCAAAGGCATGCGCAAGGTCGAGAAGAAGAGCGACTTCAAGGCCGCGCTTGCCTCCGCGAAACGCGAATCCGCCGCTGCGTTTGGCGATGACCGCGTGCTGCTTGAAACTTATGTGCAGCGCCCGCGCCATATCGAAGTGCAGGTGTTCGGCGATGCGCACGGCAATATCGTGCACATGTTCGAGCGCGATTGCTCGCTGCAGCGCCGTCACCAGAAGGTGATCGAGGAAGCGCCTGCGCCCGGCATGGACGACGCCACGCGCGCCGCGATCTGCGCCGCCGCGCTGCGCGCCGCCGCCGCCGTGAATTATGTGAGCGCCGGCACCGTCGAATTCATCGCCGACGCCAGCGAGGGCCTACGCGCCGACCGTATCTGGTTCATGGAAATGAACACGCGCCTGCAAGTCGAGCACCCGGTGACGGAGGAGATCACGGGACTCGATCTGGTGGAGTGGCAGCTGCGCGTGGCGAGCGGAGAGGCGCTGCCGTTGAGGCAGGAAGAGATCACGATGACCGGCCACGCGATCGAGGCGCGGCTTTATGCGGAGAATCCCGAGACGGGATTTTTGCCGAGCGTGGGTGGGTTTGTTGAACTTCGCCTCCCGTATTACCCGGTTAGGCTCGAGTCGGCGTTCGACGGCGAAGGGGAAGTCAGCGCGTTCTATGACCCGATGATCGCCAAGATCATCACGCGGGGCGCAAATACGCGCGCGGCGGCGATTGCCCAGTTGCGCGACGCTTGCGCGGAAGTCGAGGTTTGGCCCGTCAAGACGAACGCCGGTTTCCTCGTTCGCTGTCTCGATGACGTCGCCTTTGGTGCTGGAGATGTCGACACAGGCTTGATTGGCGCGCGCGGCGCTGAATTGACGGCAAAACCAAAACCTTCCAAGCGCGTCCTTGGTGATGCCGCAGTGGATTTTTTGCATTATAGCGCAATCGCATTTGCTGGCGCCGCGGGAGCTGACGCGTCGCCGTGGGCGCGCCCGTCCGGTTTTCGTCTGAATGCACCGAGCCGAACAATCATTCGTGCGCGCTTGGGCGAACAGTTGTATGAGCTTGAGGCGCCATCGGATTGGGCGGATGACGGCTCAGGTGGAATTCGCGGCGGCGACAATGTC
The DNA here is from genome assembly GCA_037200505.1 of Terricaulis sp. Taxonomy (GTDB): domain Bacteria; phylum Pseudomonadota; class Alphaproteobacteria; order Caulobacterales; family Aquidulcibacteraceae; genus Vitreimonas. Next base: position 36,590 of record JBBCFZ010000011.1, read on the forward strand.
GTCGTCGAATTCGAAAACGGCGAAGCCTACGAATTCATCCTCGATACCGGCGAACGTACCACCGGCGTCGCCACAGCCGGCGATGGCGCAATCCTTTCACCCATGCCAGGCAAGATCGTCTCCGTCTCCACAAAGCCCGGCGCGCGCGTCGCCAAGGGCGATGCGCTGCTCACGCTCGAAGCAATGAAGATGGAGCACGCTTTGGTCGCGCCGTTTGCGGGGAAGGTGAGCGACGTGAAGGCGAAGGTGGGCGACCAGGTGAGCGAGGGCGTGGTGTTGGTGCGGTTGGAGGCGGAGTGAGACTCACTCAGTCATTCCGGACGCGCGGAGCGCGATCCGGAATCCAGGGCCGCAAGCACCGTTCGTGGGCTCTGGATTCCGGGTTCGGCTTTCGCCGCCCCGGAATGACTGAGGGGAGGGAAAAGCCGCCTAAGAAAACTCGAAATCCGCCTCGCGCACGCGCTTCGTCCGCGCGCGAAACTTGAACGTATAATCCGGCCAGAGCGTGCAATTCTTGCCGTCCGGCGTGAGATACCAGCTCGTGCAGCCTGAGCCCCACACGGTGCGCGAGAGCTTCGCTTGCACCTCTTCGTTGAACGCGGCTTGCGTCTCTGCTTTGACGTCGAGCGCCGCCGCGCCGCGCTCATCCAGTTGCGCAAGCGCGTCCATCACGAACGCGATCTGGCTTTCGATCATGTAGATCATCGAATTGTGCCCAAGCGCGCTGTTGGGGCCCATCAGCGTGAAGAAGTTCGGATAGCCGGAAACGACTGTGCCGAGGAAAGCTTGCGGGCCGCTCGCCCATTCGGCGTTCAGGCTGCGTCCGCCGGCGCCGGTGATCTCGACTTGTGAGATGAGATCCATCGGTTTGAAGCCGGTCGCGAAGAGGATGATGTCGGCTTCCCGCTCGACGCCTTCGCCATCGATCACGCCGCTCTCGGTGATCGCGCGCGCACCGCTGGTGATGAGTTCGACATTCGCGCGCTGCAGCGCCGGATAATAGTCGTCCGAGATCAGCACACGTTTGCAGCCCATGCGATAATTCGGCGTGAGCTTGGCGCGCAGGGCCGGATCAGAGACTTGGCGCTCCAAATGCGTACGCGCGAGCTTGGCGCCGGGGCCTTCGCCCTTTGGTAGGTTCAAGAAAATAACCGCATGCGTCTCGTGCTCCGCATAAGTCGCGAGTCGCGCGATGTGTTGCAGCACGGGCGCGTGCTCGTAGAAATCCTTGGTGTTCTCCGAGACGGGCTTATCGCCTTTCGGCACGACCCAAGGCGGCGTGCGCTGATAGAGATCGAGCTTCGCAACTTTCGCCGCGATCTCCGGCACGATCTGGATCGCGCTCGCGCCCGTGCCGATGATCGCGACGCGTTTGCCGTCAAGCGCCATGTCATTGCGCCAGCGCGCCGTGTGCCAGCTCTCGCCCTTGAAACGATCAACCCCTTCCATCTCAGGCATGCGCGGCACATGAAGGCCGCCCATCCCTGAAACGAAAGCGCGCGCCGTGATGATCGCGCCTTCGCTGGTCTCGATACGCCAGAGCGCAAGCGCATCGTCCCACGCCGCGCGCTTGACGGAAGCGCCGAAGCGGATGTGTTCGCGTAGCCCGAAGCGATCGGTGCAGTGTTGGAGATAATCCTGGATCTCGCTCTGCGTCGGATAGCGTCGCGACCAGCGCGGATTTTGCGCGAACGAATAGGAGTAAAGGTTCGACGGAATATCGCAGGCGCAGCCGGGATAGATATTGTCGCGCCATGTGCCGCCGACGGCGCTCGCTTTTTCCAGAATGACGAAGCGGCGCTTGCCTTCGCGCTTTAGCGCGATGCCCATGCCGAGCCCGGAGGCGCCCGCGCCCCGCGATCACGACGTCAAACTCAGGCTGCGCGCGTTGGCTCATGCGCGGAGCATGTCCATGCGCGCCATCTTGCTGCAAGCGTTCGATGTTTACGCTGCGTCGCTGCGCACCGAGCCCGCGAACAGTGCGCGCAGCTCGACTGCGCCGCGTGCGCTGCGCAGCTTCTCGCGAATGTCGGCGCGGCGGAGGAAGCGCGAGACGCGCGCCAGCGCCTTCAAATGATCGCCGCCGCGGTCGGGCGGGGCGAGCAGGATAAAGACGAGGTCGCAGGGCCGCCCATCGAGCGCGTTAAAGTCCTGCGGCGGCTCAAGCCGGGCAAAGCCGCCGATCGGGGTGCACCACGCCGGCCGAGCGCGCATGCGGGATCGCGACGCCTTCGCCCATGCCGGTGCCGGAAAGGCGCTCGCGCAGCAGCACGGCCTCGAACGCGGCGCGCGCGTCGATGCCGGCGGCGCCCGCGAGCGCCTCGGCCATCAGCTGCAGCGCCTGACGCCGCGACCCAGCCACCAAGCGGGGCAGGATCGCGTCGGGCAGCACCAAGTCCTTTAAATCGTTCATTCTCACCCCGTTCACGCCGAGCGGCTTGCACGCCCGGCGCCAACGTCCTTGACCCCTTGCGAGGTCCTTAGCTTGCCTGGGCGGCTGCCCGCTCAGGGTCGATCCAGCCGACATTTCCGTCCGGACGTCGGTACACGAGGTTAAGACCCCCGTGCGCCGCGTTCCGGAACAGAAGCGCCGGGTTATCGGAAAGATCGAGCTGCATGACCGCCATCGCGACGGGCATGGTCCGGACCGCCACCTTGGTTTCGGCGATCACGAGGGGGTGTGGCTCGGTCCCGTTCGCGTGCGGGATGGCCGTATCGTCCTCGTTCTCGTCTTCCAGAGGCGCGAGCACATACGACGCCGCATCCTCGGCGGGAAGGGGGGGACTTGTTGTCCGCATGGTGGTTTTTGAGCCGCCGTTTATAGCGTCGGACCCGGTTTTCCAGCTTGGTCAAAGCGGCGTCGAACGCGCTGTGAGCGTCCCCGCCATGTCCTTGAGCTTGAAGGGAAATTCCGGAGGATAGGTGGACGGTGCAATCGACTTCGCAGCCGTTCCCGCCATTCTTGCCGACAGTGACCGTGGCGTCGGTCGCGCGGCTGAAATATTTGGAGATCCCGGCGGTCAATTCGCCTTCGATCCGGGTTCTGAGGGCCTCGCCGACATCCATTCGCCGACCGGCGACCTGTACGCGCATAAGCGAACCTCCTTGGGAAAGGGCCGCGGCGGGGCCTGACCGAGCCACAGGCCGAAATGTCATTCCAGGCCTGGCCCCGGCTGTCGGGGCCGCCCGGTGGAGCTAAAAAGGTAGGCCTGGGCCTAGGGCGGGTCAACGCGGCTGGGGGCCCTCGGGCGCCTGATTCGTCATGTGTCTTACGCTTGGGCGCCGCCTCGGATTCACCAAGTTGAGCGCGGCGGCGCGGCCGGTTTAGTCGCCGCGCGCGAACGCTTATGGTGCGCCCGGGAACCGGGGGCGCTTCATGGCTGGGACAGTTTCGCGACGTCATCTCTTGTCGGCCGGCGCGGCCAGCCTCGGCGCGTTGAGCGCAGCCTGCGCCAGCACCAGCGATGCCGAGCAAGCCGCGCCCAGCGTGCGCGCGCGCGACGTGCAAGGCGGCGAGGCGCTGTCGGGCGTCACCTACACCAGCGCCGAGCGTCAGCAGATGCTCGCCGGCCTCGCCGATCAGCTCGAAACTATCCGTGCCTTTCGCGCGATCGAAAAGCCCAACGCACTCCAGCCCGCGCAAGTGTTCAATCCGCGCTTGCCGGGCGTTGTGTATCCAGAGCAAAGCGGCGCATCGGCGTTCGTGTGGGAGGGGGAGAGCGCTTCCTTCCTCCGACGACGACATCGCGTTCGCGCCGGTGCACAATCTTTCTTCATGGCTGATGCGGCGCGCGATCACATCGCGTCGGCTGACCGAGATCTATCTCGCGCGCATCGAGCGCTTCGCGCCAAGTTTGCAATGCTTCGTCACCGTCACGGCAGAGCGCGCACGCAGCGAGGCGGACGCAGCGGACCGCGAGATCGCGGCCGGCCGGTATCGCGGGCCGCTGCACGGCGTGCCGTACGGCTTGAAGGATTTGTTCGACGCTGAAGGCGCGCCGACAACTTGGGGTGCCGAGCCATACATGAATCGCGGCCTTGCAACGGCGGACAGCATCGTCGCGCGCCGCTTGAAGAGTGCGGGCGCGGTGTTGCTCGGTAAGACCACCACCGGCGCGCTGGCTTACGGCGATATCTGGTTCAACGGCGTCACCAAGAACCCGTTCAACTCCGATGAAGGCTCCAGCGGCTCGAGCGCGGGCTCTGCCTCCGCGACAGCGGCTGGCCTGATCGCGTTCGGCATCGGCACGGAAACCTTGGGCTCCATCGTCGCGCCCTCGCATCGCTGCGGCACCACGGGCCTGCGCCCCACCTTCGGGCGCATCCCGCGCACCGGCGCGATGGCGCTCTGCTGGTCGCTGGATAAAGTCGGCCCGCTCTGCCGCAGCGTGCTCGACACCGCGCTCGTGCTCTCGGCGCTCAATGGCGCCGATCCAAGCGATGCGGGCAGTCTCGATCATGGCTTTGCCTATGCCGGCGGCGCGGACGCGCGCGGCATGCGCGTCGGCTATGATCCAAGCTGGTACGAAGACGCGACGGCCTATGATCGCGCCGCGTTCGAAGCCGCGCGCGCGGCGGGCGCCGATCTGGTGGAAGTGCGCGTGCCGAAGCAGCCGGATAATGCGCTGGTGCAGGCGTTGCTGGTCGAAGCCGCCGCCGCGTTTGAAGAACTCACGCTCACCAATCAGGACGACCAGCTCGATTGGCAAGACGATGCAGCCTGGCCCAACACCTTCCGCGCCACGCGCTTCATCTCCGCGATCGACTATGTGCAGATCGACCGCGTGCGCCGGCGCGTGATGCAGGACATGCACGAGGTGTTCTCCGGCGTCGAAGCGCTGATCGGCCCGAACTATGCCGGCGGCATGCTCACGATCACGAATTTCACCGGCCATCCGCAACTCGCCTTCCGCGCGGGCTTCGCCGACGTGCCCGCGCGCAACATCAACGACGAACCCACGCCAGGCGCTACGCCGAAACGCGTGCCGATGGCGTCGTCGCTTTGGGCGCCTTTGTTCGAGGAGCGCGCGCTGATCCGGCTTGGTGGCGCGATCGAGCGTGAGTTGGGCGTCGCAAACGAAAGACCTGTCTTGAATTAATTCTCCGTCATCCCGGCCGAGCGAAGCGAGCGCCGGGACCCAGAGCCACACGCTCAACTGGGTCCCGGATCGTACTTCGTGCGTCCGGGATGACGGTGTCGATATTTCGGATTGTTATGAGCAACACCAAAACCACCCCCTTCGACATCCTCTCCATCGCGATCTGCGCGCTCACCTGGGGCACGACCTGGTTTGCGATCACGCTGCAGTTCGGCGTGGTCGATCCGGTGATCTCGGTGGTCTATCGCTTCGCGCTTGCGGGCGCTTTGCTCTTCCTCTGGTGCGTTTTACGCGGGGAGAGCGTTTCGCTCACGCGCGCGCAACATGTCGCGGCGTTCGGCGTCGGGCTCTTCACGTTCGGCGGCGATTATACTTTGGTCTATTGGGCGGAAGAGCGCGTGAATTCCGCAGTAGTCGCGGTGCTGTTTGCGGCGATGGCGTTCATCAACCTCATCGCGTTTCGCATCGTCTACGCGCAGCGCGCGCCACTCGCATCATGGTTCGGCGCCGCGCTCGGCGTTGCGGGCGTGGCGCTGCTGTCGTGGAGCGAGATGACGGCTTCCAACCTAAGCCCGCGCGCGCTGATCGGCATCGGCTTTGCGTTTTCGGGCGTGGTGACAGCGTGCATCGGCAATCTCTTCGCCCGGCGCGGCGAAATGGCCGGCGCGCCTGTCGCCGCATCGACCGCATGGGCGATGGCCTATGGCGCGGCGCTGCTCGTCGTCTTCGCGCTCGTCACCGGGCGCGTTTGGGCGTTCGAGATGAGCGCGCGCTATATCGGCTCGCTGCTTTATCTCGCCATGTTCGGCTCAGTGATTGCGTTCCTGTTATATTTCGGCCTAGCCCGCCGCCGCGGCTATGCGACCGCCTCATACATCGGCGCACTCACGCCGCCCGTCGCGATGCTGGTGTCCTCGTTTTTCGAAGCCAAGACCTGGGGCATCTTCGCACTCGCGGGCGTCGCGCTGGTGCTGAGCGGGCAGGTGCTGTTGCTGATGAAGCGAAAGGCTTAGAAGCCGCTGGACATGTGCAACCATTGCACATACATTACGCAATGCCTCGGATCGTGCGCTTCGCGAATGCGGAGATCGCCATGTTCTTCGCCGATCACAATCCGCCGCACTTTCACGTGCTCGGGCGTGACGGCGCCGCGCAGGTGTCGATCGAGGAATTGGACGTGATTGCGATGAGCGGGCGTGTCGATTTGCGCGAGGCGTTGGCCTGGGCCGCTGAGAACAAGCCGTTGCTGTGGGCGAAGTGGGAAGAATTGAGCGGACGCTGAACATGCTGGGCAAAATCACTAGCGTTGCGGTGCTGGGCGACAGGCGATTGGAGATCGGCTGGGACGATGGACGCGTTGCGTCGGTCGATCTCGACGAGTTGATCGCCGTGCGTGCATCACTGGCGCCCTTGCGCAAGGCGAAGGAGTTTGCGCGCGTCATGGTGAGCGCGGATGGCTGGTCATTAGAGTGGCCAAGCGGAATCGATTTCGGCGCAGCGCAATTGCGCCGCTGGGCCGACGAGCAGGCCGGCGAGATCATGGCGCCGGCGGCGTTTCGCGATTGGATGGAGCGCCACGGGCTGACCCAAGAAGCCGCCGCACAAGCGCTCGGTCTATCGCGGCGGATGATTGGATATTATCTGAGCGGCGAGAGTGCGATCCCGAAGACGGTGATGCTCGCGACCGAGGGTTGGGCTGCGAGAGAAGAGGCGTGAAGCGCCGCGGACACCACGAGAAATGGATCGCGACGGATGTTTCCCGTTTTGGGGGGCGACCCTTTATTCTTGGTACGGACACGACCGTCGCGGAAGTGCAAGAATATTGGCGCCGACCAGGAATTTACGCGGGTGGGATTCGCGCAAAGTTTCCTCATTTGTCAGACGCCGAACTCGGCGCTGCGGTCACCTATTCTCCGCCAGCTGAGCCTGAAGAATCATACGTTGCAGAATGGGAAGGTCCGCCCCGACTAAAGTTCAACCTTCTGAGGCAGACAAACGCGCGGCCAGGAGAACTCGGTTTTTCCGGATGGCAGTTGTTGGTGTGGAAATTTGATCTCGATGGCGAAGAGCAGCCGCATGCAGACCATTGGGAAGAGACCCGCGAAGAAATTCTTCGTTATCCCGAGCTTCATGCGCCGCGAGAAATTGCTTGGCGCCGAGAAGACACTGGCGAAGCTGTCGATATCTATACGCTGCTGGACTAAAGCCCGTTCGCCAGCTTGCGCTTGCGTTCCACGCTGCTCGGTATCCGCAGGCTCTCGCGATATTTCGCAACGGTTCGCCGCGCGATTTCCACGCCTTTTTCCTTGAGGATTTCGACGATGCGGTCGTCGCTCAAGATGTCGGCGGGGGTTTCCTTGTCGATGAGGCCTTTGATCTCGAAGCGCACGGCTTCGGCCGAGTGGCTCTCGCCGCCGTCTGAGGAATTGATCGAGGCGGTGAAGAAGTATTTGAGTTCGAACACGCCGCGCGGGCAGGAGAGATATTTGTTCGAGGTGACGCGGCTGACTGTGCTCTCGTGCATCTCGATCGCGGCGGCGACTGTTTTCAAGTTCAGCGGCCGCAAATGTGAGACGCCGTAAGCGAAGAAGCCATCCTGCTGGCGCACGATCTCGCGCGCGACTTTCAGAATGGTGCGCGCACGCTGATCGAGGCTTTTCACCAGCCAGCTTGCATTGGCGGCGCATTCGGAGAGGAAGGCTTTGTCTTCCTCCTTGGTCGCGCCCTTCGACACCGTCGCGTAATAGCGCTGGTTCATCAGCACGCGCGGCATGGTGTCGGTGTTGAGCTCGACGATCCACGAGCCATCCGGCGCTTGACGGATGTACACATCGGGCGCGACGGTTTGCGACGGCGCGCCACCGAAGCCGGCGCCAGGCTTTGGCGTCAGCGCACGGATTTCCGCGATCATGTCGATCAAGTCTTCGCGGTCGACATCGCAGATATACGCCAGCCGATCCATGTGGCCCTTGGCCAAGAGATCGAGATTGGCGACCAGCTTTTCCATCGCCGGATCGAAGCGGTTGCGATCCTTGAGCTGGAGCGCCAGGCATTCGGGAATATCGCGCGCCATCACGCCGACGGGCTCGAAGCCCTGCATGATCGTGAGCACGTCCGCGACGTCCGCCTCAGGGCAACCCAGCATGCGCGATGTTTCATCGACGCTGACGCGGCAATAGCCCCAATCGTCCACGAGATCGATCAGCACCGCGCCGATCAAGCGCTGCGCTGGTGTGAGATTGGCGCGCGTGAGTTGCGCATCGAGATGCTGGCCGAGCGTGATGTCGGAGACGAGCGTGTCTTCAAGGCCAGGGAGATCGTCGAAGCTTTTGCCAGACGAGGCTTTCGACCAATCGGTCAGCGGCGCCGCGCCCGCGTCCGCGAGATCGCCGGCGCTCAAGTCGGGATGGCTGTCGCCCACATCGGCGTCGAGTGCGTGTTCGGCGGCGCCGGGCGCATCGAAGGAAAGATCGCCGTCGCCTTCGCTCGTCTGCTCTTTGTGCTCAGGCTCGGCCTCGACGCGCTCCAGCAGCGGGTTGCGCTCAAGCTCGCCTTCGACAAATTCCGTGAGTTCGACATTGGAAAGCTGCAACAGCTTGATCGCCTGCTGCAGCTGCGGGGTCATCACCAGGGCCTGGCCCTGGCGCATCTCCAAACGAGGGATCATCGCCATGGCGGCCCCCGCTCAGCTGAATTTTTCGCCGAGATACACCCTGCGCACAGCTTCGTTCGCGAGCACCTCTTGAGGCGTCCCGTCGAACAACACTTCACCGTCAAACATGATCGAAGCCCGGTCCACGATCTGCAGCGTTTCGCGCACATTGTGGTCGGTGATCAAAATGCCGAGACCGCGATCCTTGAGGAACATGATGAGGTCGCGGATGTCGTTGATGGCGAGCGGATCGATGCCGGCGAAAGGCTCGTCGAGGAGCATGAAGCTTGGACGCGTCGCCAGGGCGCGCGCGATTTCAACACGGCGCCGTTCACCGCCCGAGAGGGCGGCCGCGGGCGCATCGCGCAGATGATCGACGTGCAGTTCAGCGAGCAATCCGTCGACGACCTCCTTGCGGGCCTTTTTATTCGGCTCCGACAATTCAACGATCGCCATCACGTTTTCTTCGACGGTCAGACCACGGAAGATCGATGGCTCTTGCGGCAGATACCCAACACCAAGCCGTGCGCGCTGATACATAGGCAGCGTCGTCACATCTTGGCCGTCGAGTAAGATCTGTCCTTGGTCCACGCGCACGAGCCCCGTGATCATATAGAAGCAGGTGGTTTTCCCTGCTCCGTTAGGGCCCAGCAGACCGACGACTTCGCCGCGGCGTAAGAACAACGAAACGTCATTCACGACACGGCGACCGCGATAGGATTTGCCGATACGGACCGCAGCAAGGCCAGAGACCTCGGCTTCGGCATTGATCGAACGGCTTGCAGCGCCCTCGGGGCTCATATCGCTTGTCCGCCGCTAAGATTTCGTGAAGTAGGGCTCAATTGCCTGTGCCGCCGGCGCTATTCCGGGGCGTGAAAACGCCCTGAACCCGCTCGCCGCGGGCGGGCCGGATGATGGTGCGGCGGTTGGAAATCTGGAGCGTCAACGTCTCGCCCCGGACCACGCTGTCTTCGCCCGCGACCACCACATTTCCGGTGAACACCACGCTGTCGTTCTGGGTCTCGTACACGGCACGGTTGCCGCGCGCCGATTGCGCGGGGCGGACATAATAGACCTCGCCCTCGGCGATCATGCGCTGGATGTCGCCCGAGCCCAGGCCGCCAGCGCCGGCGTCTCCGGCGGGCGCGCCAGCGGCGGCGGGCGCGAAGAAAAGCGTGAGGCGGTCGGACCGCAGGCGCGCATCGCCTTGCACGATGTCGACGTCGCCGGTCAGCAGCAGGCGCCGTTCGGCGTCAAAATACTCAAGATTGTCCGCGCTATAGGAGACAGGCCCGCCGTTTTCGCTGAGCTGGGCGTGCGCCGCAGGCGCGGTCGCCAGCGTCACGATCGCGGCGATGAAGGCCAGGGCGGCCAGCTTAAGGGCGCTCTGCGCCATTCTCACGCTCCTTGCCTTCTGCGCGTCACGGCGCGGCCGCCGGTGCGGGACGCGCATTGCTGTCGGGGATCTGGCCTTTGACTTCGCCGCGCAGAACCAGCGCCCCGTCGCTCTGGCGTATTTCATACGTGTTGGCCCGGAGCACGCCAAGTGGCCCGGCGCCGGTGACGCCGCCTTCGCCGTGGATCGTGCCGCCGATGAGGTCGACGATCATGTTGGGGGAGGAAAACCGGTTGCCGCCCCGCTCACTGAAAAGGACGTCGCCCTCCAGGGTCACGGAGTGGCCAAGCTCGTCATAGACGCCCCGGGGCGCGACCACGGTGGTGCCGTCCTCGGCCCGGTAAACGGGGGAGTCCATCCGCACCAGCTGCCGGCCGCCAGCCTCGCGGACGGCGGTGTTGGCCGTGATTTGGAAGGGGCCCCCGGACTCGGTCCGGCCGGTGAAGCGCGGGGAAAGCATCCGCATCGGCTCCCCTTGGCCCTGAGAGGCCGCCCCGACGCCGCCCACGATGGCCGAAAGCCCCATGAACACGAAGACCGAGGCGAACGCGGCGCCCGCCGCCGCCACGAAGAAGCGCCTCAGCCCCGCGACCAGCATCGAGCGCCGGCGCGCCTGCCGGAGCGAGAGCGCGCGGCGCGGCTCCCAGGTCGTCATGGTTTCAGAATGCGTCGCCGCGGTCATGACGCTCATGTCGCCCCGATCCGGGGCGGAAGCAAGGCGATCAGCCTGTTGCGAGGTCCCAAAGGATCGCGAGGGCACCGGCGAAGCCATTGATAAAGGCTATCCCAGCGAAGACCATCGCAAGCCAATATCCCTCCCGGTTCACGGCGCGGCTCAATCGCATTTTTCCGATTTGCACCGCACCCGTGCGCATGCCGTTTTGGAAAAGCCACCCTCCGGCGGCTCCGAACGCCAGAAGCAGCAAGAGCAGGATTATGCTCACCGGCGCGTCCTAGCGTGGCGGCTGCGCCACTTGCGGCTGAACAACGGTGGCGCGGTTGAGCTGTTGGCGGAAGCTCGGCGCGGGCAGGGGCGGCAGCACGAAGTCGAGCCGCGTCGCGCCATAGTCCGCGCTCGGCGGGAAGGCGACGCCCCGCAGGCCCGCGGCCCAAGGCTCGATCTGATTTTCGCGCGCGATCGATTGGAGCTGCGCCGCGATGGCGGCGGCCGGGCGCGATTGGCGCGGATCGTAATAGGCGTAGCCCGACGCGCTCTGATCGTTCGCGGGCGCGACTTCGATCGAGACCCGCACGCCCGATGCACTGAGCCTGCGCGCTATGCCCACAGCTTCGTCGCGGTCGGCCTCGCTGCGAATATGCAGCACGACCGTTTGCAACGCGGGCGCGGGCTGCAGCACTTGGCGGAGGATCGCGCCTGGATCGAACGCGGGCGCGGCGGGCTCCGCCGCGGGCGCAGCGGCAGGCGGCGCGACATCGGCCGTGCGCACGGGCGGCACTTGTGTCTCGGGTTCGGCCGCTTCGCGCACCGGCAGTCGCGGCAGCCAGAGGTCAAACTGATCGGCAGGCTCGCCTTCGATAAACGCGCCCGGCAAATCGCCAGACCACGCTTCGAGCTTCAGCTCCGCCGCCGCGCTGCGCACGCTGGCGTACAAGCTCGCGGCTTGCTCGCTCTGGCCTTGATCGTGGAACGAATAGCCCGAGCGCTGGCGCCACGAACCGGCATCGATCGTGATCGCAAGCCCCGTATTGCTCAGCGCACGCGCTAACAATTGCGCGCTCGGGCGATCGTCTTCGCTGCGGATATGCAGCAGCAAAGTGCGGAACCCTGGCACGGTGGGCGTTTGCGTGGGTTCGGTCGTGGTGGCGGTTTCTTCCGTCACGACGGGCTCTTCGGCCGGCGTAACTTCCGTTGTTTCGACAGGCGCAATCGGCGCCGGCACTTCGACGCCTTGAATGCCCATCTCCGTTTCGAGCTGTCCAACGCGCGCCTTCAGCGCATCGCGTTCGCGGATCAAATCGTTCGTCACGCCCATGGTCCAGCCCGCGAGCGCGACAGCGGCGACGCCGACGAACAATTGCAAGGTCAGCATCTGGCGTGTGCCGCTGACGAAGGATTGCAGCAATGAACGGGCCATGTGTCAGCCTCCCGCCCGCGCGATCGCGAACAGACGTTGCGCGCTCAAAAGCGCCGATGCGCCAGCCACGCCGATGAGGCCGCTCATCGCCCATTGTAATTGATCGGGCGTGAGGCCGTGGCCGGACGTGGTGGAAGAAAGCGCGCCCGCATACGCCACGAGCCCAGCGGCGGTGACGGCGGTGAGCAATTTCGTTGAGCCCGCCGCTTGCGGCGTCGCGAACGCGCCGACCTGCGGGATGCGCTTCGGCGCGGGCGGTGGCGGCGGCGTGCCGCGCACCAAGAATCTGAGGCCGCTCTCAAGCTGGCCCCAGTCTGGATCGCGCGTGCTGAAATCGGGCGCTTGCAAGGCGTCGAACGGCAACGGCAATTGCGCGCCGTCGAGCCGGACTTGCAAAAACTTCTTGGCGTCCAGCCCGCGCGCCGCTTCGGCATAAACCCAAGTGGAATCGCGCGCCGCGCTGCTCCACGCCGTCAGCACGCAGCGCGAGGCTTCAAGCTGGCGCTCGATCTCGTCCACGAAACTTTGACCGGCGCGCAATTGCCGATCCCACCAAATGCTGTAACCGAGCGCGGTGAGGCGATCCGCGATGGGGTGAACGCGGGCGTGGTCGACGCGAGAATACGAGATAAAGACGTCCGCCACGTTCCCCCTCCCGATGGAACCTTAGACCCTCTGCGGCGCAGGGGGAACCAAAGACTGAGCCCGCGGGCTTCTTTCCATCCATGCAGGAGTGACGAATGCGAACTTTGGTTCTGGCGCTTGGCGTGATGCTGGCCGCATGTACGGGCGTGGAAGGACAAAGCGCGCCGACGGACGCTGCCGCTGGCGCGCCCTGGCCGAGCGATCCGCCGAACGCGGACGGTCAAACGCCCGCCTTTCCAAACCAGACCCGCGCGCCCGCGATCCATTCCGGCATCACGCTCAATGTCGAGGCCGTGGTCTCGGGCCTCGATCATCCGTGGGGCATCGCATTTTTGCCCGATCGCTCGATCCTGGTGACGGAGCGGCCGGGCCGCATGCGCCTGGTCAGCGCCGCCGGCGTTTTGTCCGAACCGATCGCGGGCGTGCTGCCGGTGGTCGCCGAGAGCCAAGGCGGCTTGCTCGACGTCGCGATCAGTCCTGACTTCGCATCCGACCGCCTGGTCTATTGGAGCTTTTCCGAACCGCGCGGCGGCAATCGCAACGCCACCAGCGTCGCGCGCGGACGCCTGAGCGAGGACGGCGCGCGGCTCACCGATGTGCGCGTCATCTTTCGGCAAGAACCGGCCTGGGCGTCGAACAACCATTTCGGCTCGCGCCTGGTGTGGGACCGCCAAGGCCATCTCTTCGTGACGCTGGGCGAACGCGCCGAAGTGGACTCGCGCAATCTCGCGCGCAGCCTGGACAATGATCTCGGCAAGGTCGTGCGCATCAATGCCGATGGCTCAATTCCCGCTGACAATCCGCTCGTCGGCCGCGCCAATGCGCGCGGCGAAATCTGGTCGTCCGGCCACCGCAATGTGCAAGGCGCCGCGCTTCATCCCGAGACCGGTCAGCTCTGGACCATCGAGCACGGCCCACGCGGCGGCGATGAACTCAACGCCCCGAAGGCCGGCCTCAATTATGGTTGGCCCGATGTCACCTATGGCGAGGATTATAGCGGCCAACCGATCAATGAAGGGATTACCGCGCGCGAAGGCGTCGAGCAGCCAATCTATTATTGGGATCCGGTGATCGCGCCGAGCGGCATGACATTTTACCAGGGCCAACGCTTCCCTTGGCGCGGCGATGTTCTCATTGCATCGCTTAAGGGCGCTTTGGTGCGGCTTGAACTCGACGGCGAGCGCGTCACCGGCGAAGAGCGCCTGCTCACCGATGTGGGCCGCGTTCGCGATGTTGTCGAAGGACCGGACGGCGCGATTTATGTCATCACCGACGACGACAATGGCCGCCTGCTTCGCCTCACGCCGCGCTGAGAAAAAAGGCCGCCAAGCGGGGGAGCTTGGCGGCCTTGAAGGCGGGACTGGTGAAATCCTGGGCTAGGAGATGGCGGCGCTGTTTGGGTGAGACACGGGCGCGCGCCGCTGCGCACCATGCCCAAGGTCGAACGGCCAGAGCGTATCGCTGGTCGCGAAATCGACGCCAAGCTTTGCTGCTTCGTTGAAGAAGGCCTGGTCGTGAAAGCCGTGTACGAAGAGACGCATATTCTGGTTGCGCATGGCGCGTTTCCAGTAGGTCAGCTGATCGAGCAAGCGCTGGCCGCGCGGATTGGCGCTCGACGCGGCGCCCGGCAATTGAAAGCCCGCCGCCCACGCGCCGCTGCCGCTGACGCTTGTGATCGCGTGATCGGAATAGTGAAAGTCCAGCCAGACGCGCGCCACATGCTGGCGCAGCGCGCTTGACCATTCAGCGAGCGAAATCAGCGGCGCGCCTTTTTCAATTTCCGCGATGGTGACGAAGAGCCGCCCGCGCACCTCGGGTGGGGCCTGATCCATCCAGGCCAGATAGTGCTCGCGCGCTTTCCTGTGCTGCATCGTGCTCGCATGCACATGAAGGCCAATCGCGCGCGGCTTGCCGGGCGCGGCCGCATGCGTGAGCGCATCGTCCAGCAAGGCGACGTCGAGATCGAGAAAGTCGAGCCCCTGTGGGTGGCGACCATCGACGATAAAGTCCGGATTGTAGGCGATCCGGCGCTGGCCGCGCTCGGTTAGGATCGGCGCGCACACCGAAGCCGCGATGCGCTTCTCATGCGCCACGAACATCGGCACGAGCCCGATCGGCTGGCTGGGCGCCGGCGCCGCTTGGTGCGCCTTATCCGCTTCCAGGCTCTCGGTGATGAGGCTGGTTAGGCTCTCCGTGGTGAGCGAATGGCCGCATACGTCCGGCCGCAAGCTCTTCAGCGCGTCCTCACCCAAATAAAAGCGCAGCAGCGCATCCTGCATCTCTTGGCAGCGCCTTTGGCTGTCGCCCGGCGCGCCCTCGGCCAAAATGATCAGATATCCGTCGCCCGCCGGCACAATCACATCGTCCGGGCCGGTGTGCTGGGAAAGGATGCTCATCGAGCCATTGCGGACCCGCTCACGCATGCGCGGCCAGCGCGCGCCCGCCGCGACGCGAATCTCCTCAAGGCCGATCACTTTGACCTGCGCGGCCTCGATCGAGCCCCCAACCTTGGAGGCTTCGCGCAGGCGATGGCCGATCTGATCGAGTACAGGTTTCGCGGACAAGGGTGACCTCTTCGCGAATATTTAAGAGGCACAAATATTTAAGGTCTGTTAAATGGACTGCGCTTCATGCTTTACCTGAGTTTACTATAGTCTCCCAAGTAAACCTCAGGCAAAAGTTCCCTCGTCTCAAGCGTGGGCGAAGATGTCCGTCTCGTCCCAGCCCGCTAGATCAAGCGCCGCGCGGGAGGGGAGGAAGTCGAAGCAGGCCTGCGCGATCTCCACGCGGCCTTCACGCGCCAGCATCACGTCGAGCTTTTCCTTCAGCGCATGGAGATGGAGCACGTCGGACGCGGCATAGGCGAGCTGGGCGTCCGTCAATTCGGCCGCGCCCCAGTCCGAGCTTTGCTGCTCCTTGGAAACGTCGCGGCCGAGAAGCTCCTTGGTGAGATCCTTAAGGCCGTGCCGGTCGGTATAGGTCCGCACCAATTTGGAGGCGATCTTGGTGCAATAGACCGGCGCGCACACCACCGAGAGATCGCGCATCAGCATGGCCAGATCGAAGCGCGCGAAATGGAAGAGCTTCAGCACGCCGGGATCGCCCAGCACGCGCTTCAGATTGGGCGCGTCATAGGCGTCGCGGTTGAGCTGCACCAAATGCGCGTCGCCCCCGCCGTCCGACATTTGCACCAGGCACAAGGGATCGCGCACCAGCGAAAGCCCCATCGTTTCGCTATCGACCGCGATCGCGCCGGAAAACGCCACGCCCTCGGGCAGATCGCCCTTGTGCAAGTGAACGGCGACATTGCGCCCATCGACGGTGAGAGAGAGCTTGCGGGTCATTGCTCTCGCTAGCCCGCACCGGCCCGCCTCGTCAATTCGCCGGCTTTTGAAGTGTTGGTGCCGGAAGAGGACTTCTTCCACCTAACCAACGATTTGAATCTTGGATACAATGTAGCGAGAAGAGGGGCCGGTCTACCGGCATTGATACCGTCGAACCGGAAAAAAATCCTGATTGGGGTCCTACTTGGCAAGATTGAGTGTCTGAAAAGCGCGCTGGCGCCGATCGTTTTTTGGCAATCGTCTATCCGATTTGGGGTCGAATTGGAAAGTCGAGGAAACGCGCGCAACGACGTTCAGAGTGGGTAGATGCGTCTTTGGATCCGGCCCCGATTTCATCCTGTCGACGTGTCGACACTAAGATTGTATCCCCCATGTCCCGACGCAAATGTAGACCGTCGCTTCCAATAATAGGGAGTCTACTTTCGCACCGGACCTAAGGGCTCGCTGCCAGTGCTCATTGGGGTGGCGCTGCCATGCGGGCGCGCCGGTGCGCAACTTTCGCAAAACCCGAGACAAACGCCATCGCTCGTGTGGGCGCGCCCTCTTGAAACAATTCATTGGCATCTCCGCGCGCTGCGATGCTGCCACCCTCTATCATCAGATACTTGTCAGCTAGGACTCTAAGGAGGTTGGCGTTGTGCGTGGCCATCACAAGCGCTCCGCTGTCCAGAAGAAAACGGTTCAGGGCGTCCACGACCAGAGTCGCAGTTTCTTCATCCAAACTGCTGGTGGGTTCGTCGAGAAGGAGAACTTTGGGCTCGGCAACGAGCGCCCGCGCAATGGCAACCCGCTGCCTTTGACCGCCGCTGATCTCGTGGGGATAACTCGACGCAATTGAGCCTAGATCCAAAGCTTCGATCAACGAGCGCGCTCGTTCATTCGTGTGGTCGGGGTTTTTGCCTAGCGCGAGCGAAGCCAGCGTGACGTTCTCGTGCACGCGGCGGTTCGGCCAAAGATAACCTTCCTGGTGCACGAGAACGACATTGCGACGATAACTATCCTCGTCAATAGCGGACCCCTCCGCGCGAAAGATTTGTTGGCCTTCGCATGTGATCGTCCCCGAAGCGATTGGCTGCAGAAGCGCGAGCCCCCGCAGAAGTGTGGACTTTCCGCTTCCGCTCGGACCGACGACTGCAAGAGCTTCGCCCCGTTTAACCGTCACGCGGTCGAACTTAAAAGTTCTAGCTGCGCCATAACGCAGCTCCACGCCGCTCGCTTCGAGAACGGGTGCGTTCATGATTGTCTCTCGACGTAGAAAACGTCGTGCACCGCTCCGTCTGGTCCGCGAAAGTGCACAAGATAGCTCTCATCGACACTTGCGGGACCGTAGACGATCGGCCAGCCAATCCGTTGCAAGGCCGCAGCAACGTCGTCGACATCTTCGCGGCGTTGAAGTTCCCAGCCAACGTGCGCCAGACGAGTCTGGGAAGTAGCCTCATCAAAGCGAGCGGTCAGATACAGCTCGTGGCCATTCGTAACGTGCTCAGCGATAATGTTCCGGCCAACGCTCGGGTCAAAACGGCTCTCTCGCGGGAGAAAAATCGTGCTCTCCCCACGCGCGACAATCTCAACGAGGTCATCACCATCAAGCCCGATATCGAGGGCGATGTGATTGAGTGTGGGGCACGCAAGTTTTTCCGCGTGACGACGCTCTCCTCGATGACTTGGTGCTGCTGTCCACGCGCGGTCGCTGAATACAGAAACAACCGTGTCGGCCGTTTGTATTGTCGCGCATGCGGTGTTTGCGTGCGTTGACAGCACCGCTCCAGCGCCCTGCCAAATACGAGCGTCGTGTTGCTTCCAACCCTTAAGGTGATGCAATAGCGGGGTCCAATCTCCGACGAGCGAAACTGAATGCAGGGCAGTGCTCATAGCGCTCGTCTCCGGAAGACGCTGACTGTTTCCAAACGACGTGCAAGCATGGCGAATGGCACGATGACGATTACAAAGAACAAACCAATCGCAACATAGATCTCAAGCGGTCGATAGGTTTGTTGAATAACGGCGTTGCCAGAGTGAAGAATCTCATACAACGAGACTGCTGATGCCAGCGTCGACATCTTAACGATCGTAATGAAAAGCACGACCTGAGCGGGCAGGATGTCGCGAACAATCTGAGGCAGAACGATATGAGTCCATGTTTGGCTTGGACTAAGTCCAAGACTTCGAGCGGCGAGCGCCGAGCCAGGGGGTAACGCCATCACGCCGGCTCGGACGAGTTCGCCGGTAAATGCGCCCAAGTTAAGCGCGAACGCGACTAAACAGGGCACGAACACATTTGTTCGATCGAACGATGGAAACAAGATTGGGAATGCGTAATAGCACAAGAGGACCATCAAAAGCAGAGGTATTGCGCGGACAATGTCGATCACGGCGAGCGTAACTATCCGCAGCGCTTGGAGCACCAGGTCGAGCGGTGTTGCTGACGCGGGAGCCGTTGCCATCGTTCGTCGCAACGGCGCGAACGTTGGCGCCCCGACTGTCGCCAGAAAACCCAGCAACAGCCCGACCAACGTTCCCAGCAGAATGGCTGCGAGCGACAGTGAAATTGTCGTTTGCGCACCGCTAACGAGCAGACCAATAGCCTGCGGCGTTAAAGCCGAAGCAAAATCGAAATTATATCCCACGGATTATCATTGCTCCACGAGGCGGGAACCAATCTCGTATTTGTGTGCGATTGCTTCGACTTCCCCGCTTGAAACCAGCCAATCGATCGAAGTGTTGAGGAACGTCAACAGTTCAACATCGTCTCGACGGGTGAACCAACCCGCACCAACTTGATTGAATGGTTCGTCGGCAAACACATCCCGGACAGCGCCTGGGTGCGCCGCAACGAATTGCTTTATTGTCCACGCATCCGCGATCGATGCGTCGGCGCGACCTTGCACAACATTGGTCAATGCAAGGGCGATGTTGCCCGAGTCCAGCGTCTGCAGTTGGGCGCCAGGCAGATGGCGTGTGGCGTATTCGTAGCCGACCTCGCCTTGGGTGACAGCGAGTACGATGCCAGGACGCCGAAAATCGGCCAGAGTATGAAACCTTTGGTCGTTGGAACGCACCATCGCGGACAAGCCGAATCTGTCGATGGGACGTGTAAACCCAACTTCCATAGCGCGGGGAATTGTACGGAAGGTTGGAGCGGCCATCACTTGAAACCGCCCCGTTTCAAGATCCGGCACCATGTTGCCCCACGTGGTTTCGACCCAACGCACCTGTAGACCTGCTTCGCTTGCCATGCGTTCGAAGAGTTCAATGTAGAAGCCGTTTGGCTGTCGTGTTGCGGGGTCAATATAGGCGTAAGGCGCGTAGGGCGCCCAACCGGCGACAATCGTGTGCGTCGCGCGAATCTGCTCAAGCGCTGATGTCCGCGCCGACTGCTGTGCCTGCGGAGAGCAACTAGCTGCGCCCAGCACACAGGCAGCGACGACGGCCATTCTGATCGCGCGAATAATGGACATGATATTCTCCTTATATCGGGCGCTATGTCTTGGACGAGCGAGCGACAGTGACCCCGGACTGCGCGAGCATTTCCGCTACGCGTCGCAGGATCGCTTCGACTGCGGCGCTATCCGGTGGACTCGCCGTATCGTTGGCGGCCTTCTGAGCGTCCAGTGCCTTGGTCTGTTCCTCAAGTGCTTTTGTGTCGGTGTAGCGCTTTGCGGCAGCGAGGATGGTTGTCCAAGGGTGTACCACTGGATAGTCGTCCTTGTCGGGACCATCCATGTGCGTCCACGCGAGCACCAGGCGTCGCCAAGGTTCACTTAGCACTTCTTTGGGCCTGACCTTTGGATCGAGCTCCGTGGTCAAACTGTCGGCCGCGCTCGCGAGCTCCTTGTCCATTGTTTCGATCTGGTTCGAAAAATTGCGATGAAGGTTCGCGTAGAGCGACCCTACGTAGCTGCTATTGCTGCTAAGAAAGATGTCGAAGGTTTCCTCGACGTATTGGTGCCATTCAATCGCTTCGCTACGATTCGTGCAGATGCTGACATGGTAGCTTGGGTGAAACTCAGTCTCCTGGAGTTTTCCTTGCAGATTGCCATTTCGTCCGAGTAAGAGCACCGGCAAACCGAACTTCGCAAAAGTGCGCCCATGTTCGCGCTGGTATAGCATATTCATCAACTCATTGACGACTTCGAGGCACATGACCTCGTCGGCCAACACCGCTGGGACTTCGTGGGCGCGCTCGGATTCCGGCTTTCCCAGCCAGCGCTCGAAGGACGTCAGCAGACGGCGGGCATATTCCTTTGCGTCGTAGTGCTCGACGATCTCGTGCTGCATGCTTCGATATTCGTGAACGAACGTCGAATAGAGCCATCCCGCTTCGCGCGTGACTACGATCGGACGAAAATTCGGCGGCGAGAAAGAGCCAAGCCGTGCCACAGTCGGAAGCGCCTTCGAAAAAGTCAGCGCGTTCACTCCGACTTTCAGGGGCGTGTTGATGAAGCGCAACTTGCTCGCCCGGTCTGGAGTCGCGAAGAAAGCAGCGCCGATGTCAAACGTGCCGTCGCGCAATCCCTCAGTAAGTTTCGGAAGCTCAACACGTTCGATACGCGCCGGATAACCGCTATACTGAGCGAACGTGTGTAGAAGCTGTTCGAAGAAGTCGGTAAACGCGCCGTATTTCACAACGCCGATTTTGATAATTCCGCCCTCTTGGGCGCGGCGGAGGGGGCCGCCTGTCGCGATGGGCGGCTTTTCACCGGCCGCTTCAAACAAGCGAGCACGATAGGCATCGATCAACCCATCGTCGCCACGCCCGAGAATTATTGCCAAGCCCTCGATGTGTTTTGCCCGCGGCACTTGGCTTGTTAGCCATCCTGAAACCGCGCTTTTCGCCACGCCGAGCTGTTCGGCGATGCTGAGTTGAGAGATGGGGCCGAGGCGCGCCTTATATTCCTCTAAGGCGGCCCTTAGGGCCGCGGCGAATGCACCTTTCTGCTCCGCCATCGTTTTCTCTCCGAAACGCAGTTCACGGGCGTTCTATTCTGAACTAAAGGAAATGCAACTCAATTATTAGGCATGGTTAAATAATCGGGGCGACGCCAAAATTTTCTAGGCCGAGGATATTCGGCGGCAAAAACCCCGCAATTACAGATTGTTTTCGCTAGATGAACGTTCATTAAGGATCAGTACTGAACTAAAGCGGTGTTCGGGATTGAATCCGATGGGTACCTATGGTAGACGCACTATGCCGTTTTCAGGGGTTCCCGATGACTGTGCGTTCGCAATTTTCGCCCGCCGCGCGCCCGGCTCCCTATGCGCGGAAGCCCGACAACGACCCGCCGCCGAAGCGGCCGAGCGGGGCGGGCGCATTGCCCGTTCCGGTGCCGCCGCCGGAACCCGCGCCTTACGTTCAGCTCATCCCGCTGCCGATCCGCGTTGGACGCATTCCGGCGAGCTTTTGGGGGGCGGAGTTGCCCGCGCTCAACCGTTCGGTGGAGCAGGGCGAAATATTGCCAGAGCTGGCGGCCGGCATCATCTCGGCCATGCTGTCGAAGGCTGAGCTGGAAGCCCTGGCGCGCATAGCTCGTTGGATGAACGAGAAAGACGCCGTGTATTTATTGGGCGCATTGGGCGTCATCGCATCGTCAGTGGAGCGCCATGATCGCAAGGCATACGGAGCGGACCGCTCTGGATTTGGCTTGTCCCGCATCCAGGGGCTAGAGGCGGCGCTTTCGGCATTCGGCATGCGTACCAAGCGCGCTCCTCGCGACAGTGCTGAGACCGCTTGGCTTATTGATCCGCCGTGGTCGTGGACGGTGTCAGACGGCGAGCGGCGGTTCGGTGAAGGCGTTCGTGCCGCTCAGCGTTTAATGGGCGAGGCAGCAGATTTGCTCCAGCCCCTTCGGGCGGGGCTGATCCCCTTTGAAGAATCGGCCGCGTTGACAGGGCGTGCTGCAGCTAATGTTGAAGAGAACACCAACGTTCAACGCGACATGGCGATCAAGCCATTCCCCGAGGATTTCCTCGAGATGCGGAAGTATCTCGGAAAAATCCTGATTGACGACATTGCGCGCGAAGGGCCAAACGCGACCTACACCAGCGGCTGGACTCGTCTTGATCTGGCGGTCGGCGTGCATGGCGCTGATTTCCGCGACATCGCGGCCGTGCGAACGGCGCATATGCCGGTGGCGCAGCAGGATATTGTGAAGGCGGAGCTTGCGTTGCCGTCGATCGCGGATCTTGCTGCAGACGTCCTCGGCGTGGAACGCGATGGTTTTCGCGACATGGATCGCGAAGCGCTTGTGGTTTCGGCTAATGCTGCGCCGGTATCGCTGCGGCCGGCACTCATCGGGGCGTCGCGGTTGGCGCGCGCGACGGCAAAGCTCGCCGGTGTGCATTGGGGCGTCATACAGGCCAACCTTGTAAAGCCGGTCGAAATCATGACCGCTAACGAGCTCGCGAACGCCGGCGTCTCGCCCACCGCCGGTGTGAGCGGCAATGATCTTGAGCATACCAACCGTCTCCGCGTGGAGCGTCAATCGCATCCTTTAGCGAAGGTTGCTTTGCGCTTTGACGATCAGGAGTGAGCGATGAAAACCCGTTTGTTGTATCTGGAAAACCCGCTGCTGATCGAAAGCGTTTGCATCGTCGCCGCGGTTGCCGCGCGCGAGGGGCAAGTGGGCGTCGTGCTCGACAAGTCGCCGTTCTACCCAAAAGGCGGCGGGCAGCCTTGTGATGTTGGCTGGCTGTCTGGATCGGATGGGCGAATGCACGTGCAATCCGTGACCTATGCGCCGGATCGCAGCGTTGTTCATTGGGGTCAAATGGACAACGGCGCTTTCAACGTCGGCGACATTCTTACGGCGACGATTGATGGCTCTTTTCGGGCACGCTCGTCCCGGGTTCATAGTGCCGGCGAAGTCATCTGTGCGGGGGTTTTCGAACTCGGAAAACGTTGGAAGGTGACCGCGGCGAGCCATGCGCCGGGGCAATCGCGCGTCGCCTTTGCCTGCGATTTGCGCGACGATGAAGCTCAAGACTTCGTCCGCCGGCTTGAACAGCAGGTGAGTGAAATAGTCGATCGAAACGACGTGGTTGAGACGTTCCTCGATGTTCCGGAAGAGCGGGTGAAGGAATTGTGCCCGCTAGAATCGATCGCCCACGTTCCAGAGGGCGAAGGCATCCGTCTAGTGTCGCCAGCGCCCGGATTTTTTCGTCCATGCATGGGTGCCCATGTGTCTCGCACGGGCGACGTGGGCAGAGTCCTTTTCACCAAGGCTCGCGTGAAGAAGGGCGAGTTGTCGGTCACCTATGACGTCGCCTGATCAAAACTGCGGTTCGCCTCCGTCGTCCCTGCAACCTGAAGCGCGCACCAGTCGCCTCTCAGATTGGACTGCGCCTTGGTCGGACGCAGCATATCGGAGGTTCGAGAATTC
Organism: Terricaulis sp.; assembly: GCA_037200505.1. Taxonomy (GTDB): domain Bacteria; phylum Pseudomonadota; class Alphaproteobacteria; order Caulobacterales; family Aquidulcibacteraceae; genus Vitreimonas. Next base: position 60,201 of record JBBCFZ010000011.1, read on the forward strand.
GCGAGCCATCCTTGCCCAAGCAGTAAGCGTCCCGTCCGACGATCTGCTTGCTAATGGCATCGAGATATTATTCGACGAAAGCTATGATGAAGAGGCTGCGGAGGTTTTTCTGGTCGGTGTCGCGCGGCAGGCGGCTCGCGAAATTGTCGTCTGGCGCGAACATCTCACCGACCTGGAACACCGCGGGCTGCTCACTAAGCGCGAGATCGAAGAAATCATCGCGGCAACGAAAGCCGCGCAAGCATGGCACATCGTGGTGACGCCAACCGGAGGAAGGCTGGAGGGCAGCACGGTAGAAGCCAACCCTGATACACAGGCCAAAGGCTTCATTCCTTCCGCTTCCGCCCCGCACCGCGGTGTTGCTTGGTGGGCCGAAAACGGCGTTCGCGAGGTCGGTTTGATCACTGAACTGTGCGGGACGTCCGGCTCGAGTTGGGACGAGGACATTGGCCACGAGATCGCACACGCATCGCTTGCGCCGATCCCGCTCTTTTCGCAGCGCTCTGTCGCCGGTCGAACTTCTCCCAGCCTCGGGGAACTTTGGCGCCAAGAAAGTCGGTATACCCCCGCGGTGTGCGCGAAGGTATTCTGCCTTTTGTCGGAGCTGATCGTTGCGACGATGCGCATGGAAGGGGTAACCGGGGTGACCACGCTGCCAGGATTGACGACACCCGAAGAGTTCAAGCTGTTTTTCCGATCGGCGGCTGCACTGACTCCTGAGCAAGGCTTTGCTGATTTGTTGCCAGAAATTGAAAGCAGCCGCGGTTCGTTTGGCATGTGGTCGGATAGTCTTTTGGCGAGGACACGTGCCGCAGCGCTAAGGGTCGCGCCGACGCTCGCGGCGATGGCTATCTGGACGCACGGCCCGGAATTGTGATGCTTCAAGTTTAGAAATGTAGCGGCTCATGAGGCGCTGAGTTTCTCCCAGGTCAAGGTGGCGTGCGGGGCCAGGCGAACGCGGCGCCTTCCTCGTCCAGCGCCAACGCAAGGTTCTGCGAAAACGTGGGACTGTAGCCGCCGTTTCCGGCTGCCCCGAGTTCGACCCGCCGGCGGCGTGGTCGGCAATATAAGGGACGCCCCGCGTCCCGACGCTTTCCGTGCGCCGTCGCGCGCAGGGCGGGTCAAGGGCTTGTCCCTTGAAGCGCACGAGCACGGCGGCAGGGTTCTCAGCCTCTACTTCTTGGCGCGGGTATGCCATTGATCGCGCGCGTCGCGGTTACGCTGCGTAGACGTAAAGGGATCGATGTGAGCGAAGAACGTGCCGCTAACGCTGTGGATCGACGGCTGGGTCAGCGCGTTCGCGCGCGGCGCCTTGAACTCGGCATGAGCCAAGAAAAGCTGGCTGACATTCTTGGCGTCACCTTTCAGCACGTGCAGAAATACGAGAAAGGCGTGAACCGGATCGCCGCGAGCCGTCTCTTCGATATCGCCGCGGCGCTTGAGATGCCCGTCGCGCGGTTCTTTGACGGTTTGCATCCCAATGAAGCTGACGGCGGTGACCAGGAGCGTTCGGCAGAGCACGAAGTGCTTGCGACCCCGAAGGCGCGCAGCTTGCCGCCATGTTTGGCGCGATCCGCAGCACAGAATTGCGCGAGCGGGTGGTGCATTTGGTACGCGCTCTAAGTCTCAATGAAGGCTCGGACTAATTCGCCGTCGCGGTCTGAATTCAGTGCCACAGTCACCATGCCGCCGCCTCGCCGCCGGACAGAATGGCGGCAACGTAAGCTGGCGCCCGCCGTTTGATCGGAGCGCGGTTATTGCGAGCTGACCTCTTTGACGGGGGTGCCATCGCGGTTCTTGACGGTGTTGCCGAGAATGTCGGTCTTGTTTTCAATTTCCGACGTCGTCTCGCCGTCTGTCTTCACTTCTTGCACGGGCGACCCGTCGCTGTTTTTCACGGTGTTGCCGAGGATGTCGGTTTTGTTTTCGATGGTTTGGCCGCGTGCACCGCGCCGGCCGCAACGAAGTGGAGGAGTGCTCGCTGAGCGAGCCTTGCAGGTGACCAAGCTAAAGCGCGCGCTCGGCGGGGACGGATGGTCCGGCGGAGAGGCGATTAGCCCGTCTTTTGCGCGGGGGCTAAGAGGGCAGGCGTGCGCTCTGTGTCGAGAATGTCGACATCGTCTTCGAAATTGACCAAGTCGCGCGCGGCGAAACCCTTTTCGGTGCGTTGGCCGAAGCGGATCGGAAACGTGACTTCCATCGGCGCGACAGGGGTCCCGAATTTAAAGCTAGGGGCAATCTCAGCCGTCCATGTCCGCGCCTCTGAAATGGGCGCACGCGGCGCTTGGCGTGTGTCCAAGTGGGCGATTTCATGAGGCGCGCCGCGAAGAAGTTTGAGCGCCTCGCCACGAATGTCGGGAGGAATTTCGGCGAGGTTGAAAGAGAGCGCGCATTCTTGCGCAAGCGCGAGCCGGTCAGCTTTTTGCGGGCCGGAGTTGCTGGCGAGCATGGCCACATGGCGCGCGCGGCGCAAAAGCGCTTCGCCAAGCATTTCACGGCGAAGTCGCGCCAGAGCTTTGCGGCCGGCATTCTTGTGGCCGAGCGCTGGAGAGCCGTAAACCGCGTTCATGGCGTGCGCGGCGTTGGCGACGGTGCCCACCCCGACCAGAAGAGGGGGGCGGGTAGCGAACAGGCGCACCACCCCGAAGCGTGCGGGATTGGAGTCGAGCTTCGCGACCAGATTTTTGCTGAAGCTGACATAGTCGGCCGCTTCCGGCCGCTCCGAAAACCGCTCGACGAATTGATCGATGGAATGGGGATCGCCCAGCGCATCGCGCGCTTCTTCCTCGGTCAGCGCGACGTAGCCTTTCTTGCCCGTAAACATCTCTGCAGCCCTCGAGCCTTATCGGCTCGACGGCAATATCTCATTATCGTAAGAAAATGTCAACGGGATAAGAAAATATTGTACGGACGCCGGTTTGACTTATAGGGCGCGGTTTATCCCATGGCCGCCAATTGGCTTCTCGCCGTCCCTGAGCAGATGAATGTCGACCTGGAGAATTTCGATCAGCGCTTTCAGCGCCGCCGCGATCGTGAACTTGTTCGGCGTCGAACGGCTTGCCGCCGATGCTTCGTCCGCCGGCTTGAACCAACGATTCACTTGCGACGCGGACAAGCCCAGGATGTCGGCAAGGCGCGTATAATGCACCCAGCCGTTATATTGAGCGCGGACCAGCAATTCGTGGAATGCGTCGCCTTCCTGCGCGATACGTATGAATTCTTCGTCGCGCAGATTGTGAATGAGGATTTCGCGTGCGTCGATCTCGGCGGCATTCAGCGCTTTGTTCAGTTCCTTAAGCGTCGTCACACGCGCCTCCTGCACATCCCCCGCAGCTCGGCCTGCACAGAGTGCGAGACCATCAGACGAAATGCGTTAGACGCAATCCCGTTCCGCTGATGCAGCTGCATCCTACCCACCACAAGCCGGGGTGGATAGCCTGCGTTGTACATCATGACAAGTTAATAGTCTTCCCATGCGATAAAATTGTGTTCACGCGATAAATGGTGGCCAATGCGTGACATATGCGGTATGGGGAATGATCACCCGGATATGCGCGCTATGCGTGCACGATGGAGAGGCCCATGGCTTACGGTGACCACCCCCTGGATTTCCGCCGGTTTCTGGCTGGCCTGGCCCTTCATCGACCGTCCAATGTTGTATCGGTGTCCGAGTTGTCGTGGAGCGAAGCGGCCAAGCGAGGATACGCCGCGCTTCACCGGGCGGGGCAGGAAGAAGCCATCAGCATTCTGTCCTTAGGGCACCGATGTATTGAGCGCCTGCCGTCGGAAGACCCCATTCAGCTCGAAGATGGAATGGTCTTGTCCTGCGGCGCTTTCACGGCGTTCCAATATCTGGGCCGTCACGTCGAAGTGCGTTTCACACATTTCCACGACAAACGTCTGCTTCGTGTTCTGCACGTTCGGCCGCGTCGACCTCATGGCGGTCCGGGCGGCACGCTACTGCCCATTGGCGGTTCAACACCGCCGCGCAAGGTGCGCGAACTTTGCGACGCCGGCGCGGGCGCCTTCCCCGCCAATTTGTGGGCGATCACCACGCCGTCGGATCGCGCGTTCCTGAGCGGCTGCGAGGACCGGCTGGTGTTCCGCTCGCACGGCCCGCTAGCCGCGCGTCGCGTTGTTGTTCGCGCCTTCATCGTCACCAATTACGACGCTGAACTTGATCGCGTGGCGCAGTCCTATCTTCGCGGCGGCCGCGGCTTCGCAGCTTCGTTGCGTCGGATTTGCCAACGCGCATCCGACACGCAGCCGGCGGTGTTCGCCTATGCGGCGGCGAGCGACGCGCGCGCACACGTGCTGGCGGCCGGCGTCAGCTTTGCGCGCGCCCGCGATGGCAAGTCGGTGATCGTTTTGGCGCCGGAGGCGGCGACGCCGCGGCGTTACGCCGGTATGCAGGCGGTGCTCGCCATGCTCGCCATCGGCGCCGGGGTCGGCGATCGCAATCTCTACGGCGCCTATATCGGCGGCGACGCCGACGACCAAGGCGACTTCAGCACGAGCGCGGAGACGGGGAACGCCGGCGCGTATGCGTGCGCCATCGATCCAGGCGGCCAAGGCGGCGGTCATGCCGACAATATCCTCAGCCGTGCTCGTGCTGGTGGGGATGGCGCGATTGTGGTTGTGCCCGAGGGCGCGAGTGCGCCGTTGCTTTCGAGCGATGGCGCGGGCGGCGACCTAAGCGCGTTGCAAATGCTCGGCGCAGTCGGGCTCAAGGCGATGCCGACACACCTTGCGATGGCGCTCGGCGAAATGATGGGCGGCATTGCCTTCCAAGCGCTGACATTCGACGGCGGCTCGATGCGCTCCTTACGCCGCAGCTTCGCGAAGCTCTGTTCGGATGCCCGCGAACCGATCGTGCGCTCTGGCAAGCACTGGACGGCGCGCGCGCCGTCCTTCACGTTCGATGCGCTGCAGCTTAGGCTGCAGTTCAATCTCGTCGATCGGCTCGCCGCGTTGCTGCGAACCAAGGACTAAGCCCAGGTGCGCGCGAGCGAGCCTGCTCGCCGCACTATGAGCTTGTCTGGCGCGGCGGAAGTGATCCCACAGCTAACTCGGGCGACAATCTCAAGCGGCAAAGCGGCGCGGGCACGCGCAAACGCTGGCGCGCAAATTCCACGAGGGGACTGGGCCGCTCTGCACGCATGTCGGTGGTCGCGCCATGTATCGGAAGGCGCATCTCGACGCGTACTTTGCGAGCCAAGTATCGGCGCCGCGGCGTTCTTCACGTGAGCCGCGCAAACCGAGCGCAGAGGTCGCGGCGGCCGTTGAATGAGCCGCCGGGAGGGGCTTCGCGAGCGCAGCGACATTCTCAATTGCAAGATCGGCGCCGATGGGCTGAGCCACTTTGTTGTATGTATCTGAAGTGAAAGCGCTTGCTGCGGGGCGGGGCACTAGACGTTGTGCGCAGCGCGGATTCGGTCCGCAATCCAGTCGTCGAGTTCCGCGAGGACATCCGCATCGGTCCAGCTTGCCGATTCTTCAAATACGTTCAGCTGCGCTTCTAGATTGACCGGCGCAGACAGGTTGGTCGCGCTGGCTGAAATCACAATCGTTCCGGCGTAAGGCAAAGTTTCATGAAGGTAGAGCCAGAAGCACCCCTCGTAGGATTCACGCGCGCGAAATTCGTGGCAAAGAAGAGAGGCATAGGGATCGTCAGGACTTGGGCGATCTTGCCAATAAAACGATGTGGGGTCTCGAGGGTCGTTGGCCCCGCCAACATTGACCATAGTCCGTATGCGATCCATCTCTTCCTGGTCGCCAGTTTTTGGCTTCTTTGGCGCAGTTGGCGTGCGCACCATCGCGCCATATCCGGACGCCGTCATCTCAGAGGTGATGAGGATCGCGTCACCCGGACCGCGGTAACTGAGCAGGAAATTGTGCGCTGTGACGGCCGATCGATTGGCCGCCTCAATTTCTATGCGCGGATTGCGGCGTGTGGCCCTTATACATTCGTGTAACTGGGCGAACCAAGGTTGAGCACCAGCAACGAAGGCGTCGTAGTCCGTTTCGTACTTATCAATGGTGTAAGATGAATATCCGCGCCGAGCAGACATGAAAGAAGCGGTGTTGTCGGCAGCGCCTAGACCGTGGGGGGGATTTTTTGATACCATTTCCCTGGCCAATTCCGCGACCAGGTCCGCGTTGAGCGGCGGCAGCAACGGCGCCCGGAGGCGGAGCGTGCCGTTTTCGTGCCGGCCGTTTTTAAACGACAGATCGATTGACGGCCTTTGGGCGCGCAGGTCCTCGTTCTCACGGCGCAGCTTGGCATTCTCGCGATTAATTTCGGTATTCTCGTCCGGAAGCTCCCAGTCGGCCGACGGCTTCTTGGCCTTCAGGTTATGCGCGCGCGCCCGAATAAGTGGGCCCGTATCATAGGAAACAAGGGCTGCTTGTCCCGCCGCCGGGAATGCAAGCGCTGAGGCAACTAGCCGGTCGTCGTTGCTGCTGTGATCAAGTTGGGGATAGGCGGCCCAGTCAAATTGGATGCCGCCCACCACGCGCATAGTAAGCAGAACGGGCGCATCACGCAGCAACAGACGCATGTCGGGGGCATCGGATGCTAATTCGATGAGCTTCAGCGCGGCGCGCGAACGCGTGCGCAACCGCTCGCGACCATCGTTCTTCATTCGGTCAAGTTCATCAACGATGATGGGCGTGATCACTATCTCGATCGATGGCGAGCCCGGAAACATGTCCTGCCAGGGCAGGTCCTTGAGATCGCGAAGCTGGATGAAGCAATTTGTATCGATAAAGACACTGACTGCAGAGTCTGTCATTGGCATGCCGGTCAGAAGCAATGGGAGATGTAAATTGTAGCGCCGAAGGTGTCGAGAACTCGGTGCGCGGGATTTTTATAGTCTGCTGCGTTGGTACGCCACAGCGCGTAGGCCTAATTATCCTCGAAGCGCAATAGGTTCTGCATTCAATGTGCGCTGATTGCTCTGCGCGGGAGGAATAAAAATTGGCGGTGGTGGCCGTTCCGCTGCCAGACCTAGCCCTTCGGAGATTGAGCCAGAACGTCATCCCGCAATTTGTCCAATCGGTCTGCCCACCATTGGGCGAGGCGAACGCGATCCGCCCAATGTTCGCCGCGCGCATAGGCGCGCCGAACCGCGTCTTGATCTTGGTGGGCGAGCGCCCGCTCGATCGTCTCCGAAGAAAACTTGGACGTCTCGTGGAGCAGCGAAGAGGCGAGCGCCCTAAACCCGTGCGCGCTCATCTCCTCCTTGGGAAAACCAAGCGTCCGCAGTGCGACGCAAATCGTGTTCTCGCTAATCGGACGGTCCATGGCGCGCTGCCCCGGGAAGCACAAGCCCGCCTCATCGTGACCGGTAAGGTCGTGCAGGGCCCGAAAAGTCGCCAAAGCCTGACGGGAGAGCGGTATCTTGTGTTCGCGCCGCATTTTGGTTCGCTCGGTTGGAATGGTCCAAATTTTGGCGGTGAAATCGACCTCCTTCCAGCGCGCAAGCCGGCACTCGCAGGGGCGGGGGAAGCAATAGGCCAGGATCAACATGGCCGCGCGTACGACGGGGCGGTCGTAGCTGTTAACGGCGACCATCAGGCGACCGGCGCCATTGGAATCGGTGATCGCCGCGCGGTGCTTCACGACGGGGGAGGCGATAGCGCCTCGCAGCGCGGGCGTGGGATCAAATGCCGCCCTGTTGGTCGCTACCGCCAGACGCATTACTTGGCCGATCGCGGCCCGCAGGCGTCGGGCGGTTTCCAAATGCCCTTTGGCCTCGACGTCGCGAAGTTGAGCGAGCACTTCGGCCGGCGAGATTGCCGCTACCGGTCGCTCGCAAAGGTCCTTGGCGAGATCCTTCAATAGCCAGCGCCGCTTGGCGATCGTGACCTCCGCTTTGCCTTCGCGCTTGAGTTTGGTGAGAAGCTCGTCGGCCACGAGCCCAAAGGTCGAGGCCCGCGCCACACGCGCCACGATGCGCGAGACCTTGCGTTCCTCCATTGGATTGCGGCCTTCGCGCAGATGTTTGCGCGCGGCGGCGCGCGCCTCTCGCGCCTCCACCAAAGTCGTTCCGGATACGCGCCGAGCGCCATCGTCAGACGCTTGCCGTCGAAGCGATAATCAAAACGCCAGAGTCGCGATCCAGGGGGCGCCGACCAATAGGTAAAGACCTTGGCCATCAGCGAGTTTGTACGCTCGCTCCTTCGCCTTAGCGCTTCTGCACTTTGCGTCGGAAAGCTTCATGACGGTATCGGTCCCGGGCCGATGGTTGCGGTACCGTCAACCTACCGTCAATTTCAGAAATTGGCCAGCTTCCGGGCGCTGGCACGGCGTTCCCGCGAGACGCGAAATCGGCGCATTAAATCTCTATTCAAGGAATTATGAGGGATTCCTAGGAATGTCCCGTAGTTGCGGGGAATGTCTGAGAAACAGGAAATGGTGCCCGGAAGAGGACTCGAACCTCCACGCCCTTTCGAGCGCTAGCACCTGAAGCTAGTGCGTCTACCAATTCCGCCATCCGGGCACTGGGTGTGGGCATGTAGGGGAGGGGCTGGGCGGCGTCAATCCGGGCCCTGGTCGGTGAAATGCAGCCCGCTTGGGAACCGTTGGCCGGGTTCAGGTTTTGGACACGCGATGAGCGATGCAACCTACGACGACGAAGAGCCCGAGGAGCGCTCCGAGAGCGACGGCGGCGCGCGCCATGATGATAAGGTGCGCCAGATGGCCCGGGCCGAAGAATTGACCTCTTTGGCCGCCCGCGCCGACACGCCCGCCGCCCGCGTCATGTTTCTTCAGCTTGCGTCGGCGTTTCGGCATTTGGGGCAGCGGCGAAGCCGGTCGGACAGCGGCCACTAGGACGATCGTCGGACGCATGCCGGCGCGCACTTGGCGTCGGTTGGTTTCCGTTCGGCGACACGCGCGATGATGACGTAACGCGCGGTTTGCCGCGGTCCGCCGCTAGTGCTTGATCTGAGATTCGGCGCGCCCAGCCCCGCCATTCAACCGCCGCACGCCGCTTCTGGCCTCCGCGCCCGGGCTCTGCTATCCCCCGCCGCCCATGACACCCCGCGACAGAATCCGCAATTTTTCCATCGTGGCGCATATCGACCACGGCAAATCCACGCTGTCGGATCGCCTGATCCAGACCACGGGCGGGCTGACGGCGCGCGAGATGACTGAGCAGGTGCTCGATTCCATGGATATCGAGCGCGAGCGCGGCATCACCATCAAGGCCCAGACTGTGCGCCTCGATTACAAGGCCGCTGACGGCCAAGATTACGTTCTCAATCTCATGGACACGCCGGGCCATGTCGACTTCGCCTACGAGGTCTCGCGGAGCCTGGCCGCCTGCGAGGGCGCGCTGCTGATCGTGGACGCGTCCCAGGGCGTCGAGGCGCAGACGCTCGCGAACGTCTATCAAGCGCTCGACAATAATCTCGAGATCGTCCCCGTCCTCAACAAGATCGATCTCCCCGCCGCCGAGCCCGAACGCATCAAGCAGCAGATCGAGGACGTCATCGGTCTCGATGCGTCGGACGCCATACTCGTCTCCGCCAAGACCGGGCAGGGCATCGCCGAAGTCTTGGAAGCCATAGTCACGCGTCTGCCGCCGCCGAAGGAGGGAGACGCAAGCGCGCCGCTCAAGGCGATGCTGGTGGATGCCTGGTACGATCAATATATGGGCGTCGTCGTGCTCTTCCGCGTCATCGATGGCGTGATGAAGAAGGGCATGCGCGTGAAGCTCATGCAGGCGGACGCCGATTACACGGTGGACCGCGTCGGCGTGTTTCGCCCCAAAGCGGAAGACGTCAGCGAACTCGGCCCCGGCGAGATCGGCTTTCTCACCGGCAGCATCAAGGAAGTCGCGGACGCGCGCGTCGGCGACACCATCACCGAATATCGCCGCGAGACCAAAAACGCGCTCACAGGCTTCAAACCTGCGCAGCCCGTCGTGTTCTGCGGGCTCTTCCCGGTCGACGCCGCGAACTTCGACGATCTCCGCGCCGCCATGGGCAAGCTTCGCCTCAACGATGCGAGCTTCACCTTCGAGATGGAAACCAGCGCCGCGCTGGGCTTCGGCTTTCGCTGCGGCTTTCTGGGATTGCTGCATCTCGAAATCATTCAAGAGAGGCTGACGCGCGAGTTCGATCTCGAACTCATCGCGACCGCGCCTTCGGTCGTCTACCGCGTCCACATGAATGACGGCGACATGGAGGAGCTGCACAATCCGGCCGATCTTCCCGATCCCGTGCGTATCAAGGAAATCGAAGAGCCCTGGATCAAGGCGACGATTCTGACGCCCGACGAACATCTCGGCGCCATCATCAAGCTCTGCCAGGACCGCCGCGGCCAACAGCGCGAACTTTCCTATGTCGGCTCACGCGCGCTCCTCGTTTATGATCTGCCGCTCAACGAAGTGGTGTTCGATTTTTACGACCGCTTGAAGAGCGTTTCGAAAGGCTATGCCAGCTTCGATTATCAGATCGAGGGCTACCGCGTTGGTAATCTGGTGAAGATGTCGATCCTGGTGAACGACGAGCCCGTCGATGCGCTCTCCATGCTGGTGCACGCCGCCCGCGCCGAAGCGCGCGGCCGCGCCATGGTGGAAAAGCTCAAAGAGCTGATCCCGCAGCACATGTTCAAAATCCCGATCCAAGCCGCCATCGGCGGCCGCATCATCGCCCGCGAAACCATCAGCGCGCTCCGCAAGGATGTGACCGCGAAATGCTACGGCGGCGACGTCTCCCGCAAACGCAAACTCCTCGACAAGCAGAAAGAGGGGAAGAAAAAGATGCGCCAATTCGGGAAGGTGGATATTCCGCAGGAAGCGTTCATCGCGGCGTTGAAGATGGATTCGGACTAGCGAGTACTCGGAGGCGAGCGTTTGCCAAGCGTGTTCATCTCGCATGCAAGCGAAGACAAGGAAGAATTCGTTCGTCCCTTAGCGCATGCTATCCGGCGGCAGCATGTCCAAGTCTGGTACGATGAGTTTGACCTGTCGGTAGGTGATAGCCTTAGGAGCGCAATAGACGCCGGCCTCGCGAAAGCAGATTTCGGGGTCGTAGTTCTTAGCGAGAACTTTTTCGCGAAATCCTGGCCGCTTCGTGAACTGGAGGGATTGCTGGCGAAGGAAACAGCCGGCGCCCGCAAAGTTATCCTTCCTATCTGGCACAATATCGCGTTCGAGCGGGTTGTGCATTTCTCGCCTTCATTGGCCGGGGTGCACGCGTTGCAAAGTCAGCAAGGATTAGACGCGGTAGTCCGCGATCTTCTCAAGGTGATTCGACCAAGTCCAAGTCCGCTGGTGCTCGCACGTGAGGAGCTACTCAGGCATTGGAGCGAGGTGCCGGATATCGCTGAGGAGTGGTGGCTAGATATCGTCGAATTCAAAGAGCGCACGTTCAAATACCCTGGGACTGGTTTTGTAACGCAATGGATGTTTCCACTTCCGTTTCCTGAGGACACAACATCCGCCGAAAGAGGGGCAAATCTTGCCGCTGCTGCGTTACAGTACGACTGGCAACTTGACGCAGAAGACCAAAAGATAAGCCAGTTCACGCCTCCGGGCCAAGTTCTCGAATTTATACACTCGTGGTCGGGCCTGTATGAAACTGCTCGTGAGCATCCGGATATACTCGCCATTCATGCTCCGCAGCTGACGTTGCGAGGGTGCGATGATGGGTTCGCAGATGTGTTTGACAACCTACTGAAGGTTCAAAACGAGTATCCAGCGAAACACCACACCATTGACGGAGAAAACGCACGCTGCGTCGAGAGTGTAGCGTGGCGTCACGAGACTTTTGGAAACTACAACGCGCGGGAGCTTGCCCAATCGTTTTCGGGTAAGGGCGATACCTATATGCGACCGTACGCATCTAAATTTCTGTGTGTCGCTTGGCTTCTAAGCAGGCATTCTTCATGGATGCCAAACCGACTTAGAGAGTACTTGTTAGACGGATTTGCAGAAGGTGCGTTCTGGTTAGATGAAACCGTAGGGGACTCTGACAATGCATTTGTGGGTCGTCTCTATGGTCCCAGAAGCAAATTTCGACCGACGCGGGCTGTGCGTGAGGGGTTGGCGGCGACGGTCGAAAAAGCGCTTTCCGAACTTGGTTTGATCGACGACGCGGACGCCATTGCGGCGGGTTTTCTCAGCCGGCGGTTCGTGTCTGCGTATTACGACCGACAAGATGAAATGCGGCGAAGAAGCTAAAAGAGGTCGCCATCGAATTCTGGACCGCCCTGGTGAAGCAAAAAAATCTATCCCACACCCCCAGCACCCGAGTCATAATCTCCCCATCCCTCGCACGGGAGGTTCTCGAGGCATGCCGAGCATCTTGAACGTGAGGGACGTGGTCGAGCGTGATGCGTTTTCTTTTCTTCCCCCGCTTGCGGGGGAAGTGGCTCTCGCGAAGCGAGAGACGAAGGGGGGAGGACTTGGCTCCCCCCTCAGTCAGCTTCGCTGACAGCTCCCCCGTAAACGGGGGAGCAAAAGAAGGCGTGAAAGCCAACGGGGCGCCATAACCGTTGGGGTCCAGGGCTTGGCGGCCCATGCACGCTGTCGGGGACCTATCCAGAGGAGTGAAATACCTCCTTGTGACGGCCCGATGTCTGAAGATCGCGACGGGGCGCGTGTGGCGCGTCGTTCGCTGGCCCGCACTCTCGGGCCGGCATTTTTTAGGCGCGTCGCACGCGCCCCGCCTCCCACTTCGCGGGAGCAGACGTGACGAAAAGTTCGAAAACGCGGCGCCCGCCGCGCGGTGGACATTGCCTGTTGGCCCGGTTAGCACGCGGGGCATGCGCCATGCGGCGTGTCGATGGAGGAGTTCCCATGTTCACCCGCTTCGCGCTTATCGCCGCCGCAGCCGCCTTGCTCGCCGCGTGCACGCCGCCCGCGCAGAACGCCGCCAATCCGAACGCGAATCCGAATGTCGGGAACAATGGCGCGCCCAATCAGGCCACCATGCAGACGCGCTTGAATTCAGAACAGCGCGAGCAGCTGGAAACTTTGATCAAGTCTTATCTCGACGCCAGCGCCGCCAACAACGCGCAGGGCTTCGGGCCGTCCGGCATCAATGACGAGATCGCCGATCTCCAGCCCGGCGCCGATCATCGCTGGCGCATCAATCTGCGTCGCGGCGTCTCGTACCGTATTCTCGGCGTGTGCGATAATGAGTGCAGCGATGTCGATATCGAAGTGCTCGACAGTTCCGGCGCCGTGGTCGGCAGCGATGTATTGGCCGATGACATCCCGATCGTGAACGTGCAGCCCGGTTCCGACACGAGCTACAATGTCCGCATCATGCTGAAGAATTGCACCGTCGCGCCCTGTTATGTCGGCGCGCGCGTGTTGCAGCAGGGCGCGTAACAGCGCCTACGGTAAGGCGAACCGCTCGCGCAAGTGTGAGGTGCGGTTTGCCAAAGCCGCCTGTATTTTTCCGAGACGATAAAAACTCGGGAGAGAGACATGCGCCTGCTGGTGATGGGGATCGCGGCCGCGGCTCTGGCCGCGTGCGCAACGGCCGAAGCGCCGGCGGGGCCGGTGCTGAGCTGGGGCAAACCGAACGTCACGCTTGAACGCTACTGGCTGGATTCCGCCGAGTGCACCTTGCGCGGCGCGCAAGCCGAGCGGAACTTGCCGACCGCGACCATGAGCATGGATCGCCAAGGCGGCCCGATCGGCATGGAAAATCGCGACATCGCGTCGGACGAATCCACCATCTCTCTGAACGACAGCATTTTCAGAGCGCGCCAAAACGAGATGCGTCAGTTGCGCGAGGATGAGAACGGCCGCCAGGACATCGTCAATCAGTGCCTGACGGAGCGCGATTATCGGCCGTACCGGCTGACGGCGGATCAGGCCGCGCGTCTCGCCACATTGCGCGATGGCAGCACGCAGCGGCGGCGTTATCTGCATCAGCTCGGCAGCGATCCCGCCGTGTTGCACGCGCAGTCGCTTTGAGCGTCACGCGTACGGGAAGCATTTCTCGCGGCGCAGCGTGAGGCCGTATTTCTCGCCCAGCGCTTTGATGGCGTCAGCGTGCTCAGGGTAGGGGTCCTTGTTTTCCGGCCCCACGATGATGATGCGAAACTTCGCGTCGGCTTCGCCTTTCGGCGGCAGCATCGCGGTCGCAAGCCCTTCGCCGTCGTCGGCGCGCAGGGTGAGGAAAAGCGGCGTGGCGCGCGCGATATGGTCCTTGAGGCCAATGTCGCGCTCGACGCCGCCGAGTGGACGATAGCTTTCGCGGGCCGCTGCAAGCTCGCGTGCGAAATATTTATCGACCGCGTGGCGCATCATGCGCGCTTCGGCTTCGACTTCCGCTTCGGTCTCAATTCGAAACCAGGCTTTGCGGCCCGGCGCATCGCAGATGAATTGCATGTCTGACGGCTCCCACCGAGCCGTCAGACTAAAGCATAGCCGCGGTGAAAGGAGGGACGATCAGCAGGGCGTGCGCAGATTCACCCAGACATAGCGGTTCGCGTAGGGGTCCCATTGCTGCACCTGGCGGATGCAGGCTTCGCCGCCGTCATAATAATCGCCGGGCGGGGGGCCGTAATTGGCGGGCGGCGTGGAAGGCGCGTAACCGGGGTCGTAGCCGCGATTGTTGTAGCCGTAATCGTCATAGCGGCGCGGGGGCGGAGGCTGGTTGTTGGAGTCGCTCACGGCCGCGCCGAGCGCCAAGCCCAGCACCAGGCCAAGCGCGCCGGCGGCGAGTTCGTCGCTGCCATTGTCGCGGCGGTGTCCGCGATAGTGTCCGGAATAATGATGATCGTTCCAGCCGCCATGGCGGCCACGGTCGCGGGCCAGGGCGGGAACGGGGGCGAGGCTCGCGGCGACAAGCGCCAAAGCCGTCAAGCCGGCGGTGATCTTCTTCATAGGGCTCCTCCGCCCATAGCCATGCCAAAGCTCGGCTGAACCCAAGCTGAACGGGCGATGAACCAAGCGCTGTTTCGGAGCGCCGCGCGCTCGGCTAAGAGGGCGGCCAAAGGGAGAAATGCGCATGCGGATGATCGCTCTGGGACTGTTGGCTGCTCTGGCGCTGACCGCGTGCGGCAAAGCCGAGGAAAAGGCCGAAGCGCCGCCGGCGCCGCCCGCCGCTTTCCCAAACCTCTTCCAGACGAGTTACCGCGCCGAATCCGTCATGACCGACAGCCATGGGCAGACCACGCAAGTCGTCACCATCCGCGACGGGCAGAAGATGCGCATGGAATTCTCCGGACCAGGCGCGCGCACCATCATCTCCAATCCAGAGACCGGCGAAGTCTTCGTCGTGATGGATCAAGGCGGCGCGCCGATGGCGATGCGCATCGCGGGGCTCGACATCCCAGACGCGGCGACTGTCTGGCAAAATCAGTATGGCGGGACGGCCGTGCGCGGCGGCCCATGCAGCGCCGCTGGCGAAAGCGGCTTTGAGTGGGCGACCGGCGACGGCAACACCTCCTGCGTCACGAATGACGGCATCTTCCTCCGCGCCGCCGAGGCTGGGCGTACAACCTGGGAGACCACCAGCGTCCAACGCGGCCCGCAAAGCGCGGCTCTGTTCGCCCCGCCGACCGGCGTCCGGATCATGGATATGAGCGGGATGCGCGGCGCGGCGCAGAACGCCTTGGACAAAATGGGCCAGCCGGGCGGGGGCCAATAGCCCGCTTGCGGCGCCCAAGACCCAGGCGCCGGGCTTTGGCGCCTCAATCTGTGTGTGGCGGCCGCTTGCCGTTGTGCCCCGTCATGCGGGGATGTTAGAGCTTGTCGGCTCTGCCTGGCCACGGAACCTGTTAATGATCGATACCACGACCGCCGCGATCTGGGCGCCTGAACTGGCGCCGGAATTGGCGCGGCTCCTGCCGCCAGAGTGGGTGCGTGCTTTCCTGCAATTCCCGAACGTGGTCATGGCCTTCGTTTCGATGGGCTTGGCCGCGGCGCTTATTTCGATCTTTTGGGTCGCGCGCGGCATGGTCCGCGCCAGCGCCGTCGCCCGCGTGGCGCTTCGGGCGCAGGCGCTGAAGCGCGGCAAGGATCACCGCGCTCTGGTGCTGGTCGCCGAGATCGAAGGCGGCGGCTCGCAGCTCCGCCAGGAGATGAAGGAAGCGATCGAGGACAATTTTGGTCTCTTCGCTTTTCAGCAGGATGTGCAGGTCGATCTCTTCCCGATCCGCTTGCCCACGCTCTCCACCCGTGCGCATTCGGAAAAGCAGCGCCGCGTCGCGGTCGAAGCCGTGGACGCGCTGGAGCGCTCCGCCGCCGATGTGATCGTCTGGGGCCGGCGCACTGTGCTCGGCAAACTCGATCTTCGCCTCACCACCGCGCCCGGCTATGGCCGCACCCACGATGTGCAGGACATTCAGCTCGGTTGGCGCGTTGGCCGTCCGGATGAATTGGTGCAGCGCGCGCTTGGCTATGCCTGCGCCCGTAAGGCCCGCCCGGTGCTGAACCGCCCACAGGATTATAAGCCCGAGCGCCTGCAGCCGATCGTCGAAGCGCTCGACGCCATGACCGAGTGCCCGCCGAACGAGATCAGCGAAGGCTTGCAGATGGACGTGCTGAGCGATTTCGCGTCAGGCGCCCTGAGCCTCGGCGAACGCGGCGGCCATGTGCGCTGGCTGCAGAAGTCGCTCGATGCCCGCCAGCGCTATCTCGACAAGGTCGACCGCACCACGGACCCCGCCACCTGGGGCGCAGCCCAGCAAGAGATCGGCCGCGCCTTGGCCGCGCTCGGCGAGCGCGAAGGCGCGCGCGACAAACTCGAAGAGGCAGTGGCCCGGCTCAAGGTTGCGATGGATGCGCTGCGCTCCACCGAAAGCTTGCAGCATGCGGAAGTGGCGCTGCGCGCTTTGCAGCGCGCGGAGAACACGCTCCAGCAGCGCCGCCGCATCGGTCTGCGCTGGCCCGTCTAAGCGCTTAGGTCTCGTCCAGCTTATCGCGAACCCGCCGCGCCAACTCGGCCATGCGGTAGGGCTTGTTCAGCAGCACGACATTTTCCGGCAATTGGCGCCGCGCCGCGAGGCTCTCCAGCGGATAGCCTGAGGTGAACAGCACTTTGAGGCCGGGCGCATAGGCTTGCGCTTGCTCGGCCAAATCCCAGCCGGTGAGCCCGCCTGGCATCACAATGTCGGTGAACAGAAGATCGGGCCGTGCGCCGCCGCGGAGGATCGCGAGCGCATCGCGTCCATCAGCCGCGACCATGATGCGATAGCCGATATGCTCAAGCGTGGAGACCGCGTGCCCGCGCACGAACGCATCGTCTTCCACGACGAGAATTGTCTCAGCGCCGCCCCTGGGACCCGCAGGCTGAGGCGTGGGCATCGCGGGGCGTGCATCGCGGCTGGGCGCAAGCGGCAGATAAATGCGCACGCTCGTGCCAAGGCCGACTTCGCTATAAATCGCGACGTGCCCGTTCGACTGATTGACGAAGCCATAGACCATGGAAAGGCCAAGCCCCGAGCCCTTGCCGACTTCCTTGGTTGTGAAGAACGGCTCAAACACGCGTTCGCGCACCTCGGTGGTCATGCCCGTGCCGTCGTCGGTGACGCAGATCATGGCGTAGGCGCCAGGCTTTACGTCCTGATTGGGCCCAAGCGACGTTGCATCCAGCATGGCTTCCGACGTGGTGATCGTCAGCACGCCGCCATTGGGCATCGCGTCTTGGGCATTGAGCGCGAGATTGAGAATGGCCGATTCAAGCTGCCCGGCGTCGGCAAGCGCGGTGGTGGGCGAGGGCGAGAGCAGCACGCGCAGCTCAACATCGTCGCGCAATGTCCGCCGCAGCAGCACTTGCATGCTTTCGGCGAGCTGATTGCAATCAGTTGGCGCGGGCTGCAGCACTTGGCGGCGGCTGAAGGCGAGCAGGCGCTGCGTGAGTTCGGCGCCGCGTTCGGCGGCGGTGATGATGGTGTCGGAGAGATGGCGCAGATCGTCGCGCGCTTTCAGCCGAAGGCTCAGCGCTTCGGCGTTGCCGAGGATCACGGTCAGCAGATTGTTGAAATCGTGCGCGATGCCGCCGGAAAGCTGGCCGACCGTCTCCATCTTCTGCGCCTGCACGAGCTGTTGCTCGGTACGCTTACGGGCGCTCAGATCGTGGATGATGCCGACGAAGTTGGAGACGCCTTCGTGCTTGGCCTCGCCGACGGAAAGATCCATCGGGAATGTGCTGCCGTCTTTCTTGCGGCCCACCACCTCGCGGCCAATGCCGATGATCTTGCGGTCCCCGGTGTCGTGAAAATTCTTCAGATAGTCGTCATGCTCGGTGCGGTAGGGCGCCGGCATCAGCATTTTCACGTTCTGGCCGATGACCTCGCTCGCCTCGTATCCGAACAGGCGCTCGCAGGCGGGATTGAACATCAGCACCTCGCCCTTGGCGTCGATCAGGATGACGCCATCGACCGCGGTGTCGACCACGGCTCGGAGACGGCTCTCTTCGAGAAGGCCCATCATGAGGGGTTCGCCGCGAGAAGGCGTTCGAGCGCCGCGGCGATCTCGCGCGTCCGGAACGGCTTGACCAGGCAGACATCGGCGCCGTTGGCGCGCGCCAGGTCCATCACGCTTCGCCCGTCGATCTCGCCGCCGCCGGAAATCGCGACGATGGGCAACTGCGGAAATCGCGCGCGCAGGGCCGCGATCAAATCGGCGCCGCCGAAGCCTGGCATGTTCATGTCGGTGACAATGGCGTCGAAACCGTTCCGCGGCGGTCAGAGCCAAGCCGGCATGCCCATGGGCCGCGCAGACGACGTCATAGCCGGCGTCACTCAAGCCCAAGGACAGCGCATCGCGCACCATCGCGTCGTCATCGATCAGGCAGATGCGCGGCGGCTCAGGCAAGAGGGACCTCGATTCGCGTTGGTGAGACTTAGCACGCGCGAGACGGACTCACCTGATTTTCAACCCGAGGCTGTTAAGCGGGGGTGGCCGGCCGGCTTTTGCTTAAAGCGTGCGCACTTTTCCCCGCCGCCACCGGTGGCTGACCAGATTGTCCTGGCCACCGTACATATCTTCACTGGCGATTAGTGGCATATTTGCCAGGGTTAACTGCGGGTTCCGCACGTGACTAGCGTTGTCTATTGTCGCGATCACGACCCTGTGTTAGCGCTGAACTGTGGGACTAAGAGCCCTGTTCCGACCGGGGAGGTCGGGCGCTCTATAAGAAGATCGATATTAGGGAATTGGAAACGCTCTGGGCCGAAACGTGCCCTCAGCAAGTCGAATGAGAGCTTCGCGCGGCGTTTGGCCACTTTTGGCCTCGTCGTGGAGGAAGACGCAACTGCCTGTGGGCGCGAATCCCGATAGACCGTCTTAGCAAGGCGGGCGGGACGCCCAGCGGCAGCTTCGTTTTGGATAGAGATAAACGCGGGGAGAACGACGTGAACAAAACAGACAAAACTACAGCTGATGTCCAGTTTGGAAAGCTGATGCGCACCGTATTGCTCGGCGGCGCCTCCTCTATAGCCATGGTCGCCTTCGCGGCGCCCGCTTTGGCGCAGGCGGCGGACGATGAAACCATCATCGTCACCGGCATCCGCGGCTCGCTCCAGCGCGCCATGGACATCAAGCGCGACGCCACCGGCGTCGTGGACGCGATTTCGGCCGAAGACATCGGCGATTTCCCGGACACCAACCTCGCCGAATCGCTGCAGCGCATTCCTGGCGTGGCGATCGACCGGGTGAACGGCGAAGGCGCCCAGATCACGGTTCGCGGCTTCGGCCCGGGCTTCAACCTGGTCACCCTGAACGGCCGCACCCTGCCGACCGCGGAAATCACCGCCACCGGCACGCGCAACATCAATGGCGGCGGCGGCCGCAGCTTCGACTTCTCGAACCTCGCCTCGGAAGGCGTGAGCGGCCTTGAAGTCTACAAGACCGGCCAATCGATCCTCCCGTCGGGCGGCATCGGCGCGACGGTCAATATCAGCACCGCCCGCCCGCTCGAAAATCCAGGCACGCGTGGCCTGATCGGCGCCAAGGCCGTGATGGACACCAGCGTTGAAGCTGGCGACGCGATCACGCCGGAGCTTTCGGGCCTGTTCAGCTGGACCAACGATTCCGAGACCTTCGGCGTCGGCCTGTTCGGTTCGTACGCCCGCCGCGACTCGGGCGCCGCCGCTCAGTACGTCAACGACTGGATCGTGGTCGACTCCGCGGCCACCGGCGTGCCGTTCTCCAGCAATGGCAGCTACGTCCGCAACTCGTCCACGACGATTCAAAATCCTCCTGGACCAACGCAGAAGTACGCCATCGCGCAAGACAGCCGCGACGATTTCAGCGACGCGACGAGCGAGCGCTTGAACGGCCAATTGGTTGTTCAATTCCGTCCGTTCGAAGCCCTCACGCTGACCGGCGACGTGACCTACGCTGAAAACGAAGCGTCGGATCTGCGCTACGAAATGAGCAACTGGTTCGCCACGCCGATGGACCAATTCATCTTCGACACGGGCAGCCCCATCGCCACCGCCGTCTTCATGCAAGAAGTCAATAACGGCGAAAAGGACATGGGCTTCGAGCAGGCCAACCGGGCCACCCGCGACACGCTGGTGGACTATGGCTTCAATGCCGAATGGGAACTCAGCGACAATGCTCGCGTCGTGCTTGACGCCCACACCGGCACCGCGGAATCGGGCGGCAACAACCCGCTCGGCCACGTCGCCACCTATACCGGCATGGCCGCGCCGATCATCGCCTCTCACGCGGTCGATTATCGTTCGGGCTTCCCGATCCAAACCTTCACGATCGATGACAGCTCGAAGGGTAACGACAACGGCGTCCTCGACGTGGGCGATCTTGGCTCGCAAGTGTTCCGCAGCACGTCGGCCGCCTTCGAACACCAAGTTGACGAGTTCGATGCACGTTACATCTGGGAAAACGACAACAGCAGCTTCACGTTCGGCGCCAATTACCGCACGACCGAGCTGAGCCAGTGGCAAGTCGATACCCAGCAAGATCTCGGCAGCTGGGGCGTCGCCTTCCCGGGCGACATCGAGCAATACGCTCCGGGCGTCGTGCAGCAATTCTGCATGGCCTGCCAGTTCGACGACATCCCGACGGGCCAAACGCAGATCGCCTTCAAGGCCAATGCGGTTGATCTCTGGAACATCCTGGCGCCGATCTATGTCGGCCTGGGCGGTCACCCGATCAACGAAACCGGTCGTTCCGCGAACACGGTCGAAGAAAACATCGTCTCCTACTTCGCCCAGTTCGCGATGGAAGGTGAATTCCTCGGCCGCCCGGCGCGCTTCAATGCCGGCGTTCGCTACGAAGACACCGAAGTCAATTCTTCGACGGTGCAATCGATCCCAGCGCTCATCCGCTGGACGGCGGATAACGACTTCGTCCGCGTCAATTCCGGCGCGACGCAGAATCTGACCGGCGAAGGCGCCTACACCCACATCCTCCCGAACATCGACTTCTCGGTCGATGCGACGGACGACCTGGTGCTCCGTGCGTCTTTCAGCAAGACGATCGGTCGCCCGGCCTACAACAACCTCTACGCCAACGTGACGGCCAACCCGCCGAACCGCCCGACTGTTCTCGGCGGTCAGGTGACCGGCAGTTCGCAGAACCCGAACCTCTTGCCGCTTGAGTCCGACAATTTCGATCTCTCGGCCGAGTGGTATTACGGCGACGCGAACTATCTGTCGGTCGGCTATTTCCGCAAGGAAACGGTCAACTTCATCGGTCAAGGCGTGGTCAACGAAAACCTCTTCGGTCTTCGTGACGTCACCTCTGGCGCCCCTGGCACGCGCTCCGGCGTCGCGCTGGATCACATCCAGGACATCGGTGCTGAGCAATCGGAAGCGAACCTCTTCACGCTTTCGGCTCTCATCAGCACCATGGGCGTCGCGGCCGGCCAGACCGAGTTCGACTCACGCCTCGGCACGGGCGGCGCTCCCGCCGGTCAGCTGCCGCAAGGCTATGTCGACCAAGTGCTCGCGGCCAACGACCTCGATCCGTATGCCACGGCGACCAACGGCTTCGCGGCCGATCCGCTGCTGGTGTTCGCGAACCAAAAGCCGCTCAACGCCAACGAAGGCACGATCGACGGTTGGGAAGTCGCCTGGCAGCACTTCCTCGGCGATACCGGCTTCGGTGTTGCGGCCAACTACACGAAGGTCGATGGCGACGTGGTCCTCGATCCGAATGCGAGCCTCAGCGTGAACCAATTCGCTCTCGTCGGCTTGTCCGACTCGGCGAACTTGACGCTGATCTACGAAAACTACGGCATCTCGGCCCGTCTCGCTTACAACTGGCGCGACACCTTCCTCGCCGCGACCAACCAAGGCGGCGATCGGAGCGGCATCTATGTCGAGGATTACGGTCAGTACGATGTGAGCGTTTCCTACGACATCACCGAGGCGCTGCAGGTGTCGTTCGAAGGCATCAACCTCACCGGCGAAGATCAGCGGCAATATCACCGCGTCCCGGCCGAGGTGCACTACACCTACGAACTGTCGCCCCGCTACATGGCTGGCGCGCGGTATCGCTTCTAAACAACGGGTGAGGGCCGTCGCTTCGGCGGCGGCCTTTTCTCAACCCTGTTCGAAGGGCCGCTGTTCGCAGCGGCCCTTCTTTTTTGTAGCGGCTGTGGACCGAAGCCTCGCTGCGCACCCCAAGGCGCGTCAGGCATTTGAACGGTTCGGCAATTGCAGCTATGCGGGGCTCAGGAAAAGCGATCCATGGCCAGAAATGTTCTGATCAATAATGTCGACCACGCCAAACTGCGCGTGATCACCAAGCGCGCGGCCGCCTATGGCGACGGCGCCAATCCCGTCCCGATTTTCCCGACCGAATTCACCGAAGCGCAGCGCGAATATCCGATCCTGTTTCGCAAGGGAGCGAGCGGCGCCTATCAGGCGGTGGTGTTGCTGGGGCTCCAGAAGGACGAGAATCTGTTCCTGAATGAGCCG
Organism: Terricaulis sp.; assembly: GCA_037200505.1. GTDB lineage: Bacteria > Pseudomonadota > Alphaproteobacteria > Caulobacterales > Aquidulcibacteraceae > Vitreimonas. The sequence continues at coordinate 83,071 of JBBCFZ010000011.1, forward strand.
GGCTGGCGCGGGCGCTATCTGCCGGCGATGCTGGCCCGCGGCCCGTTCATGATCGGCATGACGCCCCGGCCCGGTGAAGACGGTAGCGTTCAACGCGAGCCGATGATCATGGTCGATCTCGACGATCCGCGCGTCAGCGAAACCGAAGGCGAGCCGCTGTTTCTCGAGCACGGCGGAAACTCGCGCTATCTGGAACGCATCGCCTTCACCTTGCGCATGCTGCGCGTCGGCATTGAACTCGCCAAGCCGATGTTCGCGCTGTTCGAGGAGCTGGATCTGATCACGCCGGTGAAGCTCGACATCGCCTTCACCGACACCCAGAGCTATAATCTCGACAGCTTCTACACCGTCGACGCCGAGCGCTTGGCCAATCTCGACGGCGCGAGCTTGGAGCGGCTCAATCGCGCCGGCTTCCTTGGCGCGGCCGTGATGGTGATCGCATCGCTGAACAATGTGAACCGGCTCGCGGAGATGAAGATCCAGCAGCTGGGTAAGAGCTAAAAGAGGCCCTCGCGGCGCGAATTTCGATGACGCAGATCACGCGCAAAACCCAAGTGCTGGAAGGGATCGCGCCTGACGCCATTCCTTTCGCTGAGCTTATGGCGGGCGATCGACCGGCGATCCTGAAGGGCGTGGCGCGCGATTGGCCTTTGGTGCGTGCGGGCGCGCAATCCAATGCGGCCGCGATGGACTATCTCTTGAAGTTCAATGCCGGCAAGCCGGTGCTCGCGATCATCGCCGACGCCGCGCACGGCGGACGCTTCACTTACACGCCCGATGTGTCCGCGCTGGATTTCAAATTCGAGCGCGGCGCTCTCGGCGCGTTTTTCGATCTGATCAAAGCGGGCGAGGGCGCACCCGACACGCCGTCCTATTATATCGGCTCGACCGATCTCGATATTTATCTGCCGGGCTTTCGCGCGGAAAATGATCTGGCGCTGACGCATCCGATGTTCGCGTTCAAGCCGCCCCTGGCCAGCATCTGGCTCGGCAATCGCACCACGGCGCTCGCGCACTATGACATGTCGAACAATTTGGCCTGCAGTCTAGTGGGCCTCCGGCGCTTCTACCTCTTTCCGCCTGAACAAGTCGCCAATCTCTATCCGGGCCCGCTTGAGCCGACGCCGGGCGGCCAAGTCATCACCATGGCCGATATTCATGCGCCGGATTTCACGCGCTTTCCGCGTTTGAAAGATGCTCTGGCCAGCGCGGAAGTCGCCGAACTCCAACCCGGCGACGTGCTGTTTTATCCAGCGCTCTGGTGGCATCAGGTCGAAGCGCTGCAATCGTTCAACGCCATGGTCAATTATTGGTGGAACACATCACCCGCCTTCATGGACACGCCGAACAACACATTGCTGCACGCCATGCTCAGCCTTCGCGATCGCCCCGAGCATGAAAAGCGCGGCTGGCGCGCGCTGTTCGACTATTACATCTTCGGCCCAAGCGAACGCGCGGGCGAGCATTTGCCCGAGCACACGCGCGGCAATCTTGGTCCCATGGACGAGATGAAGGCGCGCCGTTTGCGCGCCGCCTTGTTGAAACTCATCAATCGCTGACGCCATGGCAAAGCCCCACACACCGAACGCTCAGCGCGTGAAGAAGGTGGTGATCGCCGGTGGCGGCACGGCGGGGTGGGTGGTGGCTGCTGCGTTGGCGCAGCAATTGGGGCCATTGCTCGATATCACCTTGGTCGAGTCCGACGATATCGGCACGGTCGGCGTCGGCGAAGCCACCATCCCGACGGTGCGCACCTTCCATCAACTGATCAATCTCGACGAACGCGCCTTCATGCGCGCCACGCGCGCGACCTTTAAGCTCGGCATCTCGTTCGAGAACTGGGCGCGGCAGGGCGATCGCTACATCCACGCCTTCGGCGATATCGGCAAATCCACTTGGATGGGCGACTTCCACAATATGTGGCTGCAGGCCAAGTCCGTCGGTATGGGCGGCGAGCTTGGCGATTATTGCGTCGAGTGGCAGGCCGCCAATGCGGGCAAGTTCGCCCTGATGGACAATCCCAAACTCAATTACGCCTATCATTTCGACGCCGGGCTCTACGCGGCCCATCTGCGCACATTGTTCGAGCCTAAAGGCGTCAAGCGCGTCGAAGGCAAGATCGTCAGTGTCGCGCAGAATGCGGAAACCGGCTTTGTCGAAGCGCTGGTGATGGAGAGCGGCTCGCGCATTGAAGGCGATCTCTTCATCGATTGCACCGGCTTTCGCGGCCTCCTGATCGAGCAGACTTTAAAAGCTGGCTACGAAGACTGGACGCATTGGCTGCCGACCGATTCCGCGCTCGCGGTGCAAACCGAGTCTACGGGCGATGTGCCGCCTTTCACGCGCTCGATTGCGCGCGAGGCCGGTTGGCAATGGCGCATTCCGCTGCAGCACCGCGTCGGCAATGGCTATGTCTATTCCAGCGCGCACAGCACCGAAGAGCAGGCGCGCGCGACCTTGCTCGCCAATCTCACCGGTGCGCCCTTGTTCGATCCACGGCTTATCCGCTACCGCACGGGCCGGCGCCGTAAAGTCTGGGATAAGAATGTCATTGCGATGGGGCTTGCGAGCGGTTTTCTGGAGCCGCTCGAATCCACCAGTATCCATCTCATCATGATCGGCGTGACGCGCCTCATGAAGCTGTTCCCGTTCACGGCGTCAACGATGCGCAGGTGAACCTCTACAACGAGCAATCGCGCAGCGAACTGGAGAGCATTCGCGACTTCATCATCCTGCACTACAAGCTCACCGAGCGAGACGACACCTCGTTCTGGCGCGCCTGCCGCGACATGGATATTCCAGAATCGCTGTCGGCGCGCATCGAACTCTTCCGCGCCAACGCGTACACGTACCAAGGCGCGGGAGAGCTTTTCCCATCCGCGTCGTGGCAATGGGTGATGCTGGGCCAGCGCCTGACGCCGGAGAGTTATCATTATATGGGCCGGCTGCTCGGCCCAAAACCGTTGCATGACGCCTTGAGCACGCTCAGAACCAAGATCGCCGGATTGGTGGCGCAGATGCCGACGCATCAGGCCTTCATCAACCGCTATTGTTTGGCCGACGCGTAAGCGCGCGCATACGAAAAGAGGGCACGTGGAACCGCAACGCGTAAAGAAGGTCGTGATCGCCGGCGGCGGCACTTCGGGCTGGGGTGACGGCCGCGGGGCTTTCGCAGCAATTGGGGCCGTTGCTCGATATTATTCTGATCGAGTCCGATGAGATCGGCACGGTGGGCGTCGGCGAAGCGACGTTCCCGTCGATCCGCGTCGTCCACAAATTGTTCGGCATCGACGAGCAGGACTTCATGCGCGCCACGCGCGGCAGCATCAAGCTCGGCATCTCATTCGAAAATTGGGCGCGCCGCGGCGATCGCTACATCCATTCCTTCGGGGTGATCGGCAAGGCCACCTGGATTGGCGAATTTCACCATTACTGGCTCGCCGCGAAGGCCAATGGCTACGAGGGCGAGCTGGAGGATTTCTGCTACGAACTGCAAGCCGCCAAGGCGCATAAATTCTTCACCTCCGAAAATTCCACGATCAATTACGCCTATCATTTCGATGCGAGCCTTTATGCGCGCTATCTTCGCCAGCTGAGCGAGCCCAGAGGCGTCAAGCGCATCGAGGGCAAAATCACCGAAGTGAAGCAGAATCCGGAAACGGGCTTCATCACGTCCGTCGTGCTGCAATCGGGGCAGGTGGTTGAGGGCGATCTTTTCATCGATTGCAGCGGTTTTCGCGGTCTCCTGATCGAACAGACCTTGAAGGCGGGCTACGAGGATTATTCGAAGTGGCTGCGCAACGACAGCGCGGTCGCGCTGCAGACCGATTTCTCCGGCGATATCCCGCCTTACACGCGCGCCATCGCGCACGATTCTGGCTGGCAGTGGAAAATTCCGCTGCAGCATCGCCAGGGCACGGGGCACGTCTATTCCAGCAAGTACATTTCGGATGACGACGCGCGCAAAACTTTGATGGACAATCTCGATGGCGCTGTTCGCGTCGAACTGCGTCTGCTGAAGTTCAACACCGGCCGGCGCAACAAGGCCTGGGTGAAAAACTGCGTGGCGATCGGGCTTGCCGGGGGCTTTGTGGAGCCGCTGGAATCCACCAGCATCCATCTCATCCATAGCGGGCGTGACGCGCCTCTTGCGGCTCTTCCCGTTCAGCGGCTTTAGCGAAGCCCTCTCGGGCCGCTACAATGAACAGTCACAAAGCGAGTACGAGCGTATCCGCGACTTCATCGTGTTGCACTACAAAGCAACCGAACGCGACGACACGCCGTACTGGCGCGATTGCCGTGATATGGAAGTGCCTGAAACGCTCGCGCAGCGCATCGCGCTCTTCCGCGAAACCGGCCAAGTTTATCAAGGCGCCGACGAAATCTTCCGCGTCGATTCCTGGCTGCAAGTGCTGCTGGGCCAGCGCATCGAGCCAAAGGCCTATCATCACTTCGCGCATCTCTCGGATGCAGAGACGATGAAGACCTCACTCGACACGCTGAAATCCAGGATCACAGCCGCGGTCGAGAAACTTCCAACGCACAAGGATTTCCTGGACAGCTATTGCGGGCCGTTGCCGGAATAAAGCGCGCCCTTACGCTGCGCGCTCACATCCCTGACATGGGCGCCATTGCGTTCGGCGCGATGACGGAGACGATCACTTCGCGCTGACCTGCATTCTCAAATTCGAGAACCAGCGGAAAAGTTTGGCCGGCTGTGAGCGGCTGCTTGAGGTCTGCCAGCCAGACGTGGAGGCCGCTGGGAGCCAGGCTTACGGCGGTGTTGGCCGGGAGATCGATGGCTTCGACATAGGCCATCCCGGTCGCGCTGGCGCCGCCTTCCATCGTCATGAGATCAGTCCGGTTCGCGACGGGGCTGGAGGCGGCGATCAAGCGGTCGGCGGCGGGCGCGGTGATCGTCATGTATACGGCTGCGTTGGCGGAGCTGCCAATGGTGTCGCGCGTCCAGACATTCTCGACTTTGAGCCCGGCCGGTTGGCCGCAGGCCATCAGGGGAAGCGCCAGAAAGAGTGCGAAAAACAACCGCCTCACGATGAACCCCCTGACCTTTTCCGGGCTCGACTGTATTGGGTGACATTCTCCCGTTGCAAGGTATTCGGCTATGTCTAAAGCGTTTTTCTAACAATAATTGGCAACACTTGGCGGCAGGTATTGTGCGGTGAGGCTGCGATTTGCTACCTCCGATCAATAGAAAGCGGGTCTTCCATGGATTTCTCCGGCGTCGGTTTTGGCCCTCACATCGATCGCAGGCGGCTGATGGCCGGCGCGCTGGGCGCGGCGGTGACGCTGCCAACGCTCGGGTGTTCGTCTGCGGAGGCTAAGCCCCTAACGGTCGGTGGCCTGGCGGTGACTTGCAACCTCACGCTGCCCGTCGCTTGCGCGGCCAGCGAGGCGGCCAACGGCGCATCGCCGCTCGGCTTTGAGTATAGCAAGTTCACCGGCTGGCCGGAGCTGAAGGAGTCGCTGATGTCCGGCGGCATTCAGGCCGCTTACATGCTGGCGCCGCTGGTGATGGACCTCGCCGACAAGAATGTGCCGGTGAAGATCGTGTCGATCGGCCACCGCTCGGGCGCGGTGATCATGGTGCGCACGGACTCTTCCTATCGGCGTTTCCGTGATCTCGCGGGCAAACGCATCGCGATCCCAAGCCGCTTCGCGGTCGACTTTCTGTTTTTGCGCAAGATGCTCTCCAACGAGAACATGACGCCGGACGATGTCGAGATCGTCGAGATGGCCCCGGCGGATATGCCGGCCGCGCTCTATGTGAACGGCGTCGACGCTTATTGCACCGGCGAGCCGTTCGGCGCGGCGGCGCAGAGCGCGGGGCTATGCAAGGCCGTTGCGCATGACGCGCGACGAGTGGCCCCGCTATATGTGCTGCGTGCTGACCGTGCGCGAAGAGCTGATCGCGTCGAACCGGCCGCTGGTTCAGAATTTGGTCAATCACGTGCTGGGCGCTGGCGTCTGGCTCGACCAGCAGCCGGAGAATCGCGAGACTGCGATTCAAATCGCCGCAAGCCGGAGATATTTCAACCAAGACCCCAACATTCTCCGCTTCGTCATGACTGAGCCGCCAGATCGTGTGACCTATGGCGATCTGCGCATGATCCCCGAAGAGTTCGATGATCTCATGGAGCTCTCGATGGCGGCGGGCACGCTGACGCATCCGGTGGCCTATGCGGATTATGTCGACGATAGCTTCGCGCGGGCGGCGCAACCCTCCACGATCACGCTTTGAAGCGGCGCTCGCATCCGAGACTGGTGAGTATTGCCGCGGCGCTGTTGCTGTTCGCGGCAGGGTGCGCGCCTGACGCACCGCGAAGCGAAACGCCCGCGCAAACCCAAGGCATGAGGGCAGGCGCGTTCAATCCAGCATACGAAGCGCCGGCGTTTTCGCTGCAAGGCTCTGACGGGTCCGAGATTACGCTGGCGCGCTATCGCGGCAAAGTCGTGCTCGTCGTATTCGGCTTCACGTATTGCGCCGTTGTGTGCCCGACCACTTTGGCGACGCTTGCGCAAGCGCGCGGCGGCCTCGGCGAGGCCGCGGACTCTGTGCAGGTCATCTTCATTACCGTGGACCCGGAGCGCGACGACGCCGCGCATTTGCAAAGCTATCTCGCGGCGTTCGACGGCGGCTTCATCGGCGCGACGGGCGCGCCGGACACGCTCGCGGCGGTGCGGCAGGCGTATGGCGTCACGGCCGTGCGTCAAGGCGAAGGCCCCGACTATGCGATGGCGCACACATCGTCGATTTTCCTGATCGACCGGGAAGGCAAGCTCAGGGCCATGATGCCTTACGGGCATGACGCCGCCGACTTCGTGCACGACGTCCAGTTTCTGTTAGCGGAATAGCTGCCATGGTGCGCGTGCCTCCATGGAAAACCTTGGCCGCGCTCGCATTGTCGGTGCTTGTGCTTGGCGGCTTAGGATGGGCTGCTTTGGCGCCGATCCAGGTGACATCGCACGATCGCCTGTTCGAGATTCCGCTTGGCACGCATGCGCGCCGCGTCGCCGGAGAAAACATCGAAATCCTGCCGCAGACCATTCTGCTCACGCTCGGCGTCAATGATGTGCTGCTGCTCAAAAACTCCGACGACGTGCCGCACATTTTCGGCCCGACCTTGATCATGCCGGGCCAGAGCTTCCGATTGCCGTTCGCGGCGGCGTCGACTTACAGCTTTCAGTGCACCGCGCACGCCAATGGGCAACTCAATGTGATCGTGGCGCCGACGCCGACGCCGGGATGGGGAAGACTGATGTGGCGCTGGCGCAAGCTGACGGATGCGGCGTAACGCAAACGCCTTGCCGAGTGGCAAAATCTTTTGGGGGAGATGGTGGAAGAAACCGACAGCAAGTTTATGAAGATCGTGCCGCCGGTGATCGTGATCGCGCTTTTGGTCGCGGCTTGGTGGGTGGTTGTCGCGCAAAGCGGCAATCCGATTTTTCCGACACCGGGGCAAGTCGCGACCGGCGCATGGGCGTTGGTTGAGGATGGCACTTTGTGGGAGCATATCGGGTCGTCCCTGTTTCGCGTGGGGCTTGGATTTGGCCTGGCGTTTCTAGTCGCCGTACCGCTCGGCATCTGGATGGGCTGGGTTTCGGGCGCGTTTTACACGCTGAATCCGCTGTTTCAGATGCTGCGGCCGATTTCACCGATTGCGTGGATCCCGGTTGCGATCCTGTGGTTCGGCGTCACCGATACGGCGCCGATTTTCCTCATCTTCATATCGTCGGTGTTTCCCATGATGGTGCAAACCACGATGGGCGTGCGCACGATCGATCGGCGCTATCTGCGCGCAGCGGCGAATTTCGGCGTCTCGAACTCGGTGTTGTTTCGCAAAGTCGTGATTCCCGCGGTGTTGCCGGAGATTATCATCGGCATGCGCATCGGCATCGGTGTTGCCTGGCTGGTGGTTGTCGCAGCGGAGATGATCGCGCTGCGCTCGGGCCTTGGCTATCTCATCATGGACTCGCGAAACGCCGGCAATCGCTACGATCTGGTGATCGCCAGCATGATCATTATTGGCTTGATTGGTTTGATGCTCGACGGCGCGACGCGTCAGCTTGAGCGGCTGAAAACGGTGAAGTGGCGCTATGTCCGATAGTAAAATCGCCGTCGACGGCGTCAGCAAGAATTTCGGCGCGCTGCCGGTCGTCAATAATGTGACTTTCGACGTGCGCGACGGCGAGTTCGTGGCGATCGTCGGCCCGTCGGGTTGCGGCAAGTCAACCTTGCTCAACATCATCGCCGGCTTTGAGCGCCCCGATAAGGGCTCGATCCGCATCGATGGCGTCGAGCGCATTGGCCCCAGCCGCAATGGGATCATGATCTCTCAGCACGGCTCGGTGTTTCCATGGCTGACCGTGCAAGAAAATCTCATGTTCGGCCTGAGTGGCGCCAGTACGCGCGACAAGACGGCGCTCGCCCATCGTTACATTGCGATGGTCGGACTCGCTGGGTTCGAGAACGCCTATCCGCACGAATTGTCGGGCGGCATGCTCAAGCGCGTCGAGCTCGCACGCGCTTTCGTCGTGAAGCCCCATATTTTGTATATGGATGAACCGTTCTCGGCGCTGGACGCGCTGATGAGCCTCAAGATGCAGACTGAACTCCGGCGCATCCTCGAGGAAGAGCGCCATACGGTGCTGCTCATCACGCACGATGTGGAAGAAGCCATCTATCTCGCCGATCGCATTCTGGTGCTGTCAGCGCGGCCAACCACGATCCAAACCACGTTCCATGTCGACCTGCCTCATCCGCGCAAACTCTCAAGCCCCGAGGCGCAAACCTTGCGCGAAGCGATCTTGAAGGAGCTTGGGCTGTAGGGAGAGGTTGGCTTCATCGCAAAGTTCAGATTGCAAGCCCCGCGTCGCCTTCGATAACTTCGGGCCGCATTTGTGGCCGCTCGCCTGGCGCCCAAAGTGCGACGCGATGGACGACGCGATAACGTAGTGGTCCGCCGTCTTCGGTTTCGCTGCGCTCGCTGGGCGGCGGAATGCACACGAACTCAGTCTCCAATTCTTCCGGTGAGGTGCGCACGGTCGTGTATCCGTATCCGCCGAGGTCCGTGAAGGTGAGATGGGGTGCCTTGTCTGGGTTGCGCGCGGCTCGCGCTTGGGCGGGGTCGGGATCCCTTGCACATGTGTCTCGGCTCAACAGTCCATTGCGGACCGAATTGATCATTCTGTGGGCGCTCCCGTCGTGACCTCTCGATTCCCGGGACATAAATGCCACAGTCTCCGAGCCCCGCGTGCCGAAGCCGCATGGTGGTGGCATAGATTGCCAAATATTGGCTAATCGCATTGCGCGCCACTCCGCAGCGGCGATTACATCCGCGCCGCGCGGGACACCACCCGCGAGCTGACACGCGCCGGGTGGGCGGAAGCGGATGGCAAAAGCAAAGCAGCAAAAGCGAGAGAAGCCCCCCGCCGCCGGCGGCGCCGATCGGCGCATCCGCAGCGTGCTAATCGTTGGTGGCGGTACGGCGGGCTGGATGAGCGCGGCGGCGCTCTCCCGAAAGCTCGGGCGGCGCGTTTCCATCCGTCTCGTGGAATCCGCGGAGATCGGCATCGTCGGCGTCGGCGAAGCGACCGTGCCGCACATCCGCTACTTCAACACCACGCTCGGCCTCGACGAGGCCGATTTCATGCGCAAGACTCAAGCGACCATCAAGCTTGGGATCAAGTTCGCGAACTGGGCGCGCGTGGGCGACGCCTACATTCATCCGTTCGGTGAGTTTGGCTCGCGCATCAACGATGTCGACTTTCATCACTATTGGGTGAAGCTGCGCCAGCTCGGCGATGATATTGACCTGTTCGATCACTCGCTGCCGGTCGTGGCCGCGGAACTCGGCAAGTTCATGCTGCCGGCGATGGATCGTTCGATCTTCTCAACCTTCGGGTACGCCTACCACTTCGACACTAATCTGTACGGTCCCTATCTGCGCAGCTATGCCGAGGCGCGCGGCGTCGTGCGCACCGAAGGGCGCGTCGTGGATGTCACGCTGCGCGGCGAGGATGGCTACGTCCAATCCGTGACCATGGCGAACGGGGAGGTGATCGAGGCCGATCTGTTTGTCGATTGCTCCGGCTTCCGCGGGCTCATCATCGAACAGAAGCTGAAGGCCGGATATCTCGACTGGACCAATTACCTGCCGTGCAATCGCGCCGTCGCTGTCGCCAGCGCCTATGACGGCCCGCCCATGCCTTACACCAAAGCCACGGCTTACGAAGCTGGCTGGCAATGGCGCATCCCGCTGCAGCACCGTGACGGCAATGGCTACGTCTATTCGAGCGAGTTCATCAGCGATGACGAAGCGGCGGCGAATTTCCTGTCGCGCTTGCCGGGCAAGCCGCTGACCGATCCGCTTTTTCTACGCTTCACGGGCGGGCATCGAAAGAAGACGTGGATCAAGAATTGCGTTTCGGTTGGCCTAGCGGGCGGCTTCATCGAGCCACTGGAATCGACCAGCATCTATCTCACGCAGCAGGCGATCACGGCGCTGCTGGAGCTCTTTCCAACGCGCGACTTCGAAGCCTCCACGATCGAAGAACTGAACCGCGTGATGGATATGGAATACGAGCGCGTGCTCGATTTCGTGGCGCTGCACTATCACGCGACCGAGCGCGACGACACGCCGATGTGGAACTACGTGCGCAATATGCGCATTCCGGACACGCTGGCTTACGCGCTACGTTTGTTCAAGGAACGTGGGCACGTCGTCAAATACAAAGATGGCATGTTCCTGGAGCCGAGCTGGCACGCGGTCTATTTCGGTCAGCGGGTCATGCCCGCGCGCTATGATCCACGCGTCGATGCATTGGATGTCGATCAGCTGCGTGAACAGATGCGTCGGATAAGGACGGCTGTGCGCCGCGCGGCCGAGATGATGCCGACGCACCAATCGTTCTTGGATGATCACGGCGCGGCGATCGCGCTGGCGGAGCGCGTCAAGCAGCGCGTTGCCGAACTGACGGCGGAGTAAGGCCGATGTCGAACGCGCCGATCCGCAATATTCTCATCGTCGGTGGCGGTTCTGCCGGCTGGATGAGCGCCGCCATGCTATCGCGGATGCTTTCGTCGCGCCGGGTTTCGATCCAGCTCATCGACCTAACGGACACCGAGTTGGACCTCGACTCGCTGGATGCCGGTGAGGCGAGCCTGCCATCGATCGCCGAACTGCATGCCGTGCTCGGCATCGATGAAGCCACGCTGTTTCGCGGCGCCAACGCCACAATCAGCCTGGGCGCCGATTTCGTCGACTGGCCGCGCGAAGGCGCGCGCGCCTTCCGCCCGTTCGGAAGCATCGGCTTCCGCTTGGATAATCTGGCGTTCCATCATCATTGGCTGAGGCTACGCCAGAGCGGCGAGAGCGCGAAGCTAAGCGATTACGCGCTTGCGGCGTCAGCGGCGAAGCTAGGGCGTTTCGCGCCGCCAACAGACGACCAGGCATCGGTATTGTCGACGTTCGATTACGCCTATCATTGGCTGGGCTCGTGGCATCAGAAGGTGATGCGCGATTGCGCCGAGCGCCGTGGCGTGACGCGCATCGAAGGCGATGTGGGCCGCGTCCATGTACGCGGCGAAAATGGTTTCATCGAAGCGATCACGCTGAAAGACGGGCGCCGCCTTGAAGCTGATCTGTTCATCGATTGCTCCGGCGCCCGTGCCTTGCTGATCCAGGGAGCGCTGCATGCTGGGTACGAGGATTGGCGCGCGTGCCTGCCGTGCGATCGCGCGCTGGCCGCGCGCTACGCCAGCGCAGCCGCGCCGGCCCCGTTTCGAACCGCGACCGCGGCGACCGCTGGATGGACTTGGCGCATTCCATTGCAGGGGAGCGTCGGCCATGGCCACGTCTATGCTGACGCATTCGAAACGGAGGAAGCTGCGCGCAAGACATTGGGGGCGGCACTTGAAGGCGCGCCGCTTGAGGAGCCGCGCCTGGTGAAGTTCGCGAGTGGGCGTCGAATGAAGGCGTGGAGCCGCAATTGCGTCGCCATTGGCGCCTCAGCCTGTGTGCTCGATCCGCTTGAGCCAACCGCGTTGAGGCTGGCGCTCAAGAGCGTGAAAACCTTGGCGCAGCTGCTGCCGGCGGACAAGAACCGCACCACGGATGAAGCCGACGAATACAACCGCATTCTTGGCGAAACCGCGCTTCGCGCGCGCGATTTCGTCGCGCTGCGTTATTTGACCACCAAGGCCAAGACGCCGTTCTGGACGGCGTGTCGAGCTATGTCGGCGCCGGACTCGCTCGCTTACAAGCGGGATTTGTTCGAAGCGTGCGGCCGCGTCTATTTGCAAGACGAAGAGACGTTCCTGGAATCGGATTGGGCCGCTGCCTGGCTCGGTCAGGAAGTTATTCCCCGCGCATACAGTCCGCTCGCCGATACGCCTGATTTGCAGGCCACGCGCGAAAGTCTGCGCAGGATGCGCACCATGATCCGCAGCGCCGCAGAAGGCATGCCCACGCATCGCGCCTTCATAGAAACCTCGCTTGCGCGTGCGGATTCGCGGGCATGAGTATCGGTGCGCCTCTCCGCAATGTCGTCATCCTGGGTGGCGGAACTGCCGGCTGGATGCTGGCCGCTGCCCTCTCGAAGGTCTTCAACGCGAAAGGCGCCGTGAATGTCACACTCGTTGAATCCGAAGAGATCGGACGCGTCGGCGTGGGCGAAGCGACCATCCCGCCGATCACCGCGTTCAACGCATTGCTTGGGATCGATGAGGACGAGTTCCTGCGCGAGACGCGCGGCTCGATAAAACTCGCCATCGAGTTCGTCGATTGGACGCGCCTCGGGCACACTTACTTCCATCCCTTCGGGCAGTTCGGCTTCGATATCGAGGCGATCAAATTCCATCAATTTTGGCGCAAGCTCGATTTGATGGGGCGCACACCCGGCATCGAGGCCTATTGCCTCGCGGCCGTCGCATCGCAGCTCGGCCGTTTTGAACGCCCGCCGCCTGATCCCCGCTCGCCGCTCTCGGCGCTCAAATACGCCTTTCACTTCGATGCGGCGCTCTATGCGCGCTATCTGCGCCGCTTCGCCGAAAAGCGCGGAGTGAGACGCATCGAGGGCAAGGTCGCGGATGCGGTGCAGCGGAGTGACGGCTTTATCGAAGCGCTTGTTCTGGAAGATGGACGGCGTGTTGAGGGCGAGTTCTTCGTCGATTGCAGCGGCTTCCGGGGGCTCCTGATCGAGCAGAAGTTGAAGGTCGGCTTTGTCGATTGGTCGCATTGGCTACCGTGCGACCGCGCGGTGGCGACGCAGTGCGAAAGTGCTGGCGCCTCGATCACGCCATTCACACGCGCGACGGCGCGTAAGGCGGGCTGGCAATGGCGTATTCCGCTGCAGCATCGCATCGGCACGGGCCATGTGTTCAGCAGCGCGCACATGAGCGACGACGAAGCAGCGGCCACGCTTCTGGCCAATCTCGACGGGCCAGCGCTCGTCGATCCATGGATCCTTCGCTTCAAGGCGGGGCGGCGTAAGAAATTCTGGGACAAGAACGTGGTCGCGCTGGGGCTTGCCGGCGGCTTTTTGGAGCCGCTGGAATCCACCAGCATTCATCTCATTCAAGCCGGCATCACGCGACTCTTGGCGCTCTTTCCCGACACGGCGTTCAATCCCGTCGAGGCGGAAGAATACAACCGGCTGATGACCAGCCAGTATGAGCGCATCCGCGATTTCCTCATTCTGCACTATTACGCCACCGAGCGAAACGACACCGAGTTCTGGAATCAGTGCCGCACGATGTCGATACCCGACACGCTGCGCGCCAAGATCGATCTCTTTCGCGCGCGCGGGCGCCTCTTCCGTTATGAGGACGAGCTCTTTGCCGACGCGAATTGGATCGCGGTGCTCATCGGCCAGAACTTCGTGCCAGAGGGCTACGATCCGCTTGTCGATGCGGTCGACATCAATGCGGTCGCACAGAAATTCGAGCGCATACGGGATGTCTTCGAGCGCACCGCGGCCGGGATGCCGACGCACAGGATGTTTCTCAATCGCGCCGCTGCTTCCGGGGGCAGGCCATGACAGACGACAATCGCTTACGCCACCTCATCATTGTTGGCGGGGGCACTGCCGGCTGGATGACGGCCGCCGCGCTTGCCCGCTTTCTCGTGGACGGGTTCACGAAGATCACGGTCGTGGAATCGGACGCGATTGGCACGGTGGGCGTGGGTGAATCGACAATTCCGCAGATGCGCATCTTCAATCGCATGTTGGCGCTCGATGAAGATGAGTTCGTGCGCCGCACGCAGGCGACGTTCAAGCTGGCGATCGAATTCGTGAACTGGAGGAAGCTCGGCGATGTCTATTACCATCCGTTCGGTCCTTATGGCATCGATTTCGAAGGCGTCTCGTTCCACGCCTATTGGCTGCGGCTCAGCGCCATGGGGCAGGCGGCGCATCTCGATGAATACTCACTGCAGGCGCTCGCGTCGCGTCAATCCAAGTTCATGCGCCCGATCAATGCCGGGAATTCGCCGCTCTCGACCATCTCTTACGCCTTCCACTTCGACGCCTATCTCTATGCGCGCTTTCTTCGCGACTTTGCCGAGAAGCGCGGAGTGCAGCGCAAGGAGGGTAAGATTGTCGATGTCGGGCTGCGCGGCGAGGACGGGTTCATTGAGTCCGTCGTGCTGGAAAGCGGCGAGCGCCTCGAGGCGGATTTCTTCATCGATTGCTCCGGCTTTCGGGGCCTTTTGATTGAGCAAACGCTGAAGACCGGTTTCGAGGACTGGTCGAATTGGCTGCTGAACGATCGCGCGGTTACCGTGCCCTGTGCGGATGGCGGCGCGCGCAACGCGGTGACGCGCGCCACCGCACGGCCCGCCGGCTGGCAATGGCGCATCCCGCTGCAGCACCGCATTGGCAACGGCTACGTCTATTCAAGCGCCCACATCAGCGACGACGAGGCGGCCTCGACGCTAATCGCCAGTCTCGACGGAGAGCCGCTCGCCGATCCGTGGATGCTGAAATTCAAAGCCGGACGACGTCGAAAGACGTGGCACAAGAATTGTTGCGCCATTGGCTTATCCGCGGGCTTCATGGAGCCGCTGGAGAGCCAGAGCATTCACCTAATTCAGGTCGGCATATCCCGGCTCATGACGTTGTTCCCGGATCGGCGTCACGCGCAATCCGAAGTCGATCGCTACAATCGCGTGATGCAATACGAATATGAGCGCATTCGCGACTTCCTGGTGTTGCACTACAACACGACCGAGCGGAGCGACACGTCCTATTGGGATTATTGCCGGACCATGCGCGTGCCGGACGAACTCGCCGACAAGATCGCGATCTTCAAAAGCCATGGCCGCGTGTTTCGCGAGAATGAGGAATTGTTCAACGACACGAGCTGGTTTGCCGTGATGATCGGCCAGGGCCTTTGGCCGGACGCGTACGATCCGATGGCGACGGTCATGGACCCACAGGACTTGCGCACGCGCCTCGACAGCATCCGCGCAACGATCGCCAACTCAGTTGCGCGCATGTCGACTCACCACGACTTCATCCGGCAAAACTGCGCCGCCGACCCCGTCAAGTTTCGCCGCAAGGCTGGCGCCCACTGAAGAAGACTCCAATTGATCCCCCGCCGCATCATCAAACATTTGCGCAAGCGAGCGAGACCTGATCAGCCGCGCCGGACAAACGAGAAGCCCATCAAGAAGAGCACCGCGGAGGTGAGGAGAATCCACGGAAGATTCTCCGGGCTGAACAGGGCCGGCCCGAAGAATGCGAGCAGCGCGGCCGCGGTCCAAAGCGCATAGCCGATGCGTTTCAGAGTGCGGTCCGGCGCGTCGCCCGGCTCTGCACTGGCGACGGCGCGCGGACCAATCCAGGTTCGCAGCAGGATGATCGCGCCCGTCGCCGCGCATATGAAAGCGCCCGCGGGAAATTTATCCGAACCTATCGCCGCCATCACAATGGCGATGCTCGCAATCACCAACGCGGCGCCGAGGACGGTCCCATATAATTTTGAGTCTACGCGCATGTCGGCAACTCATTGTGCGGGGCCGGTTTCGCGTCGCCGAATGGCCCTGGCGGAGAGAGAGTCGGACGAAGAACCTTTCGTCAGCCTTCAGCACCTTCCAGTTTGTGCATAAAAATCAGCCACTTGTTGACTACCGGTCTTGAGACCGATTGCATCGACCTGCATCAGCTTTCACCCAATAACGCGATGCGATTTTGGGTGGCGGCTTGGGTAGGTGCATTTGCGGAAGGATGGGTAGCACTCGTGCCGCGAACCCGTGATCGGCTTACAGCAACCATGGTGGCTCGCCTAAAGGAGCCAGGTATGTATCCCGACGGAGCCGGCCTTTATTTGCAGGTTACGCGTGGTCTGCACGATACCCCGCGTCGGTCTTGGGTGCTTCGATATCGAACGATAGGTGGCAAAATCCGGGAGATGGGACTGGGTTCGGCGCTTGACGTTTCGCTCGCGGAAGCGCGCTGCGACGCCGACGACGCGCGCAAACTCGTTCGTCGCGGTCGAGATCCCATTGAGGAGCGCACCTATGCAGCGGTCAACTTGCGTCCGATGAGTTTGAGCGACGATCGGGACGTGTCGTCAAACTAGGTGTTTGCGTGCAGACGGCTGCAAAGTGGAGCTCGTGACCGTTTAGGGCAGACATCGACCTTAAGGCGGGCAGCTGTGCGGACTTTGTGATGAGGTTCATCTCAGTATGACCTGAAGAGGCGCTGATGCGTAATCAGGGACGGATCAAGTTTGAACGCGGCCCGCGCTGCCACCCAGCGCATCGAGCGCCTCAGGAAGAAGCCGGAAAGCCACGCCGAGGCGAAGACGATCGGCACCGACAGCTCCGACCTCATAAAAAAGGACACGTCCCGTGCCTCGGTGTCTTGAGGGACGCCGCGCGTACACCGAGAGGGGTCGAAGAGCTTGTCCCTTGAGGCGTGCGAGTACGATGGGAGTGAGATTACAGCGATCACGATCGTCAACGCAGCAGCGCGCCAGTCAGCTGGCGCGCAACCCCAGATTGCCTTGTCCGAGGTATGCCGGTACGTTTGCGGTTGGGTGGATCGGGGTGAGGTTTTGGCCGAGAAGGTTCGCGTCATATTTCAAGGCGGCGGTGCGCGCCTCGCGACGTTGCTCGCGGCGGCGCGCGCGCTGCAGCGCGTGTGCAGAGACGAGTATGAGATTGTCGAAGCTGTAGGCGTGTCGGCCGGTTCGATCGCAGCCGCCGCAGTCGCTGGGGCACAACCGATTTCGACGATCCGGGCGAACATCCTCCGCGAAGCAAGGACGTTCGCTCCATACGTTCGCATTTTCAAAGGTCCTCCGCCGAAGAAGCGAGGCATTCTGTGGCGCCTGTGGCGAATAACTACGTTCCCCTGGACCGTGTTGAAGTATTCCTATCTGGCGCTCGTGGTTATGGTGTTTGGCGGGTCATTTATCTCGCATCGGGATCTCTCGCGCGCGCTGAGCAGAGTGTTTTCTGATGCGCGTGGCCAACCTCTGCCGATGAGCGCGCTTCCAAGGCTTGTGGTCTTTTCCACATTGCTTAATCAGGCCCGCTCAAAGCGCTATCCCGCCGAGACCGTGGAGGTGCCCGCGAACACTGACGCCGAGCCAACGGACTTCTTAGTCGGCGACGTCCTTTCACGATCGTGCAGGCTGCCACTTATCTTCGCCGGGTATCGCACCAAAAACATGGAAGTCGACGGCGGCATTGCTGGCAATTTGCCGGTGCATCAGGTGATGGATGCCCGGCGCGATGAGCAATTACGGACTCTGGTGTTTTCCTTCCCGGACGAAGTAAGCGAGGTTCGAGGCTTCGGCGCGTTTCTCGCGCGGTTGCTTTCGGCGTCGATCGACGCCGGCGTGCGCGACGCCCGGACACAGGCGTTCGAAACCGGCGCGGCCGTTTGCAATCTGCCGAACGGGCTTGGCACCTTCGATTTTCAGGGTGCGATTGATGCGCTTGACGCGGACCGCTTTGACAAGGCGGTTGAGGAGCTAGAGGGCAAGATCGAACGGCAATTGAAGGAGCTGTTCGGCCCATTCGGCTATCCGGTGATTCGCCCAAACAGGTTCACCCAAGAGCATGTGGCTAACGTGTTTGACGAGTTGGCGCGCAGGCATCCTTACACGAAGCTCTACAGCGCGCGCATCATGATCGAGAAGGGACTGCGTCGGCCTGGTCTCAATCGGGAAGACGAGCGCTGCTACGTCGACACCGTTGCGCCTGGCGAGCGCTTTGAAGTGTGCCAAGTGGGCCTTCCGTTCAATCTGACGGCTGGACCATCACATTTCGAAGAACTGGATCCAGCGGCCGCAGCTGGAAACTCGATAACCAACGTTGTTGTCCGGGTCTCCGTAGGCAATCAGGAAATCAAGACGCGGGCGTTCTTGTCGTTCGACGGGGTCAGTCAGAAGAACCGCATCCTCATCTTCGTCCAAGACGATCTCGCGCGCTTTAGGAAATTGGACGGGACGCTGCCGGAAGCGAAGATTGTCACCCGAATCGACGGCCCGGTGTTTGGTTCATTCAAACAGCGTGGGTGGGACGCGTTTTCGACACGCTCCACGTTGGGAGGCGGCGTTTCGCGCCTCGACTGGATTTGCCTGTTGCAAAGCGGCCAGACCTTTTTGGTGCGCGACATGATCGATTTGAGCCCACCAGAGTTGGCGCAAGTCGTGCCGCACACCACGAATATCGAAGAGCGCTTCAAGCAGTGGGTGAGAGGGGCGGCGCTCGCGGAGACCGAAATCGAGGCGACGATCAACCAATATTGCGGAGAATCGATCCAACCTTGGCGGCTTGAAAGTTCCCGCCGGCTCGGTTGGCGGGTGGATTCGCTTGGACCAGAGATGTCATCTGGCTTCCGTTTTGACGGGCAGGGGTAACCCCCGGGGTCGAATCGTTAAATCGGGGTAAAATAGGGCGTTGAAGGGTGGCTAAGGGTCTTCATAGGCGTTGTATTGAAGCACGTAGAGACTCGTGCTATCTAGGATGAGTTCGAGGAGCACCATGATGATCGACGTTCTCAGCACTGCGATCCGCATCGCCCACGGCGACGAGACCGATATCTGACTCCCGACCTCCCCTAGCTCGCGCTGGGGACATGATGCGCCAGTCCACATCAATATGAACTGTGACAACGCTTATTAAAGCGTTCGGGTTCGTGATTTGGTAATCATGGTTGCATAATTATGCACTCCCGAGGAGACTCGGGATGTCGCTGTCAACACCAGCTTGTGGCACCGCAACGGTGCCAGACTTTTCTGAAATAGATCAGACATTTGCTGCTGGCGGTTCGATAGCCGCCAAAGTGAAGATTCGGAAGCCCAGGGCGCGACCCGCGGATGGCGCGCAATTGCGCCTATTCCCTTTTGCTCGGTCCGACTGTTCCGCTGCAGAGGTCTCGAAACTGACGCAAACTAAGCAGTTTATCCTCGTTGCCGTGAACGGGGTTAGGGTGGGGTGCGCAGAGAGGTTCAAGGAGGCGACCGCGATCGAACCGCCAAAATATCAGGCTTTGCCGCTTGAAGGTCGCGCCGAAAACGTTGTCGCCGTGTTGCCCTCAACCAAAGCGCGGCTGATGCGTCGGAGCTTTTGCGACATGGTTCGCCGTGATCCCCATTGCCTGCGCCTTGCGTACAAATTGCGTGCGGCGGGTTATGTGAGAGTGGGCGACGTCGCACAGATGGCGAAGAGCGACTTTGCGCAAGCCGGACTTACGCCTCAGCACGCTGAAATTATCCGCCGATTGCTCGAGACTTGGCATTTGCGCGCGGCTGCACGCGCTTTTGGCTTGGAGCGATTAAGTTCAGTTGAGATCAAGTCGTTCGTTTTCGCTGGCGCTGCGCCGCCCTTGGTAAGCGCCGGGTTTGGCCCGGACGGCGCCGACGCGGTTTAAGAGCACGCCTTTCACCGCATGCGCGGTTTCAAAAGTCACGGTCGCGCCATTCGCCATTTCAGTGATGGGATGGCGGTTGGATTGACCCGCCGCGTTCACGATTGCGTCGATCTCTGCGTCAGAGAGTGAATTGTAGAAGATCTGGTTGAAGCCATCGATATTCCAAACCGCTGGCACGATAGACATGAAGGAATAGACGCCCGCCCCTGAGCCGCCCAGGGCTTGTTGTGCGGCCGTCGACAGCGTTCCCTTTGACATGGCATCCTCGGCCGCTAGTTCGCATGCCAAGAGGACCAGCGCGGCCTTCGCGAACAGAAGCGGCTCACCTCGGCGCGCCGCGAGCGCTTGTGTGTAGGCGATTTGACGCCAGGAATCTTTCTTCCCCGGCGCTTGCGAAGCCCAATGATTGCCCGAGGGCCATGCGGCTGAGATCTTTAGTGCATCTGTAAAAAAGTGTGACAACGCCAGCGGGTCAGTCGCAATTTGCAGCGCAAAAAAATCGAGCATGCCGCCGACATAGAAGTGGCAGGCTTGGCGTTCGACGTGCCAGCCCGGATAGCTGATCGCGTTCAGCGCGTACGGGTCCGCTGCCAGAGGGATGGTCAGCAATTGCGACACGTCTTGGGGGCGCAACCCGGGGCGCTGGCGTAGCGCAATGGCGGCTCGATGCGAGAACGGCATTAAAGTTTTCTCAGATTTGTGGCGTAATCCCGACGACCCGCCCAAGGCGATCTACAAGCTCATGGGATCAAAATCCATCAGTCTTCCTATTTTACCCTGAAATACCCTTCAACGCCAAATCGCGCTCCAGAAGCGGGCACTTCGGCTAAGGGGCGCACCTAGTCGATCCTCGACTTTCGTGCTCGTTAAATCGAGCAGGCACGACGGGGCGGACGCTTCAGTTTAAGGGCGTAAGGGCGCAAGTACGTTTCCGTTTTGTTCGAAATCTGCGATAGTCGCGTGTGACCGATGATTCGCGCCCGCTGCGGCTCGGCCTCGCTCTCTCCGGCGGCGGGTCCCGTGCGATTGCCTTCCATCTGGGCTGCCTGCGTGCGTTGAACGAGATCGGCATTTTGAGCCGCATCGACGTGATCTCGTCGGTGTCGGGCGGCAGCGTGCTGGCTGGCATATATTGCGCGCGAGGAGTCCTTTGAGGCTCTTGAAGCGCGAGTTCGGGCCATGCTTCAGGCCGGGCTTCAGGACAGGATAATCGCGGCCCTGGTTTCGCCGCTGAGCGACGCCACATTCAAGATTTGATCGCGGCCAAGATGCGAGCGAGCGGGCCGTGGGCGGCGAACAACCTCCTTTCGCTGATTAAGCTCTTGATGCGCCACGCGATGGAAAATGACTGGCGCCGCGATGACCCGACGGTTGACGTGCGACCGATGCGCGCGAAGACCGACGGTTTTCCCACTTGGTCGGAAGGCGACATTGAGAAGTTCGAAAAGAAGTGGGAGCGGGGAACGCGCGAACGCTTGGCGCTGGCGCTGTTGCTCTACACCGGCCAGCGGCGCGGTGACGTAGTGCGCATGGGGCGTCAGCACGTTAGCGGCGAGTCAATCCGCGTTGTTCAGAATAAGACTGGCGCGAGCCTTGTCATTCCAATGCACGCAAAGCTGCGCGCCGTGCTAGATGCGATTGCTGGCGACAATCTGACTTTCCTACTGACGGCGCACGCACGGCCATTCAGCGCAGCCGGGTTTGGCAATTGGTTTCGCGAGACATGCGATGCAGCGGGCCTGCCCAAGCGCAGCGCTCACGGGCTGCGGAAGGCGGCAGCGCGTCGTCTCGCTGAGGCGGGCTGCACGGCTTCTCAGATCGGCGCGATCACGGGACACAAGACGCTGAAGGAAGTGAGCCGCTACACCGCTGCGGCCGATACGGAACGCATGGCGCGGGATGCTATGAAGCGGATTGGTGATGACTAGGCCGCTTGCTTGTCCTCAAGCAGCGCGCCTTGCACACGTACCAACGCCGCCAAGAGATTGTTGTCGTGCCGAAGCCGCTTGATCATCATTTCAACAAGCTGTCTAGCCGCAGTGCCGCCTTCCAATCCGCATTCTTCGGCAGCTTGTACGAAGATGCTGTGATCTTCGCGCTTCAATCGAACGGTCAACTGAATGCGGGTGTCGTCAGCCATCGCTAGCCCTCCTTGGCAAATCGACTCTCATCGACTCGTAACGAGTCGCAAGGATTCGATTAATAACCAGTTAACTAGTTAGAGTGATTCCGCGCCGCGTCGCATCGCCAGCAGCAGTCACGTAGGAATTTCATCGTTTCGCTGGCGACAGTATGCTTAACGCGCGATTTACCTCTTTACCTCATCTTCCATCGTGACGCCGCCAAACGCCGCGCTGTGCGGGCGAACGCGGTCAGGAGTACAGGCGATGAACACGGTCAAGAAGATGCAGTCTGCGCCCCTCGCAGAGGGTGACGGTCCGCAGCCGATGTTTGTGGACGATTTCAGCGTCCCTCACCATCAACGACGGTACTGACGGCGTGGTACGCCTCTGTCTGTTCGGTGTGATCGATAGCGGCGGGCCAGGGGCGCCGCAGGCGGGCGCGATGGCGCTGGCACGTCCGGTTTTGACGGTGGCGAAGGCGCGCCAATTGGGGAGGCGCTGTTGCGGCACGTCGGTGCCACCGGTGAAGTGGCGCTCGCCGCGACAAACGAGAATTTAAAACACTAGGAACCGGAACGCGAACACCGATTCCCAAATCGACAAAAACAGATTCCCAAATACTAATGAAATTAGGTGGTTATTGGGGCGGTGGCGGAGAGAGAGGGATTCGAACCCTCGAGACAGTTTCCCGTCTACACACTTTCCAGGCGTGCGCCTTCGACCACTCGGCCACCTCTCCGGGCTGGCGGGTTATGAAGGGGGTCGGGGCGGTTGAAAAGGGGCGGGGCGCGGAAAGCGCCGTTCGGGCATGGGTCCCGGCGCCGCCGCCGGGGTCCGGGCGGGGCGCGTGGGGCGATGGGATGGGAACACTGGCGCGGGGGCGCTATGAGGTATCGGCGCGCGCGGGCGCGGCGGCTTGAGCGCGGGCGTTGGGCGCGGGCGCCGGCGGCGCGACGAGGACGAGGCGGCCCTGCGCGAGGCCGCGTCGGATGCGCGCAATCATGCGCGCGATGGCGCGCTCTGGATTGGCCAAGATGGAGAGCAGGCGCTCGATGCGCGCGGTGAGTGAGCCGGTGTGTGCGCCTTGAACCGCGCCGCGTGTGAGGCGGCGCGTGTTGCCCGCGGTGCGGGCGCGGCGCCAGCCGGGCGGCGACGCGGCGGGAGATTGAGCGCGGCGCGTGCGTGCTGGCAACGCGATGCGCGCCATCGCCATCAGGAAGATGATCGCCTCGACGCCGCGCTCGCAATCATTGACGCGCAGACGCAGAAAGCGCTTGAGCGCGCCGGGAACTTGGCCGCCGAAGAGCTCGATCAGCGCTGCCGCGCAACGCAACAGATACAGACGCGCCGAAGCGAGGAGCGCTTCGAGGTCTGGATGGGGCGATGGGCGGGCGATGTTCATGGGCGCCGAGTGTGGCGCCGTTTGAATGGGGTCGGATAGATTTTGAGCGAAGCCGGATTTTACGGGGCGCGCGGCGCGTTTGCCGCGGGATAGCGCCTGCTCAATCCAACAAAGCTCAACCGATCTCCAGCGCGCGCTTCAGCGGCCGCTTCAGCAGCAGCGCCAATAAGCCCCCGGTTGCGGCGATGGCGGCGTGCAGGCCCCAGAAGGCGGCGGGCGTCATGCGTTCGTAAAAGCCGCCGAGCCAGCCGACGGTGAGATTGCTGACAAAGAGCGAGAGAAACACCGCGCCCATCAACGTCGCTTTCACACTCGCGGGCGCGGTGCGCGAGACGAGTGCGAGCACCGTGGGCCAGTAATAGAGAAACGCGACGCCGAGGATGATGTTGTAGAGCGCGGGAAAAATGACCGAGACGTGCTCGCTCGTGAGACACGCCGCGAACAGCAGCAGATTGGCGCCGGCCGCCATCCAGGCGCCGACTTCAATCTTGCCGATGTCGCCAGGCTCGCGTCCGCGCGCGGCTTGCCAGCGCCAGAGCGCAAACAGGATGGGCACGGCGAGGATGCTGGCAAGCGGGTCGAGAGAGCTCGGCCAGGCCGCGGGAATGTGAAAGCCGAAGAGATCGGAATCGACGCTCGCGTCGATCCAGATCAGATTGACATTCGTGTTCTGATAATAGGCGATGCTCTGGAAAATCGTGATGAAGGAAACGCCGGCGATCGCCGCGATGATGCGCCATTCGCGTGCGCCAAGCGCGGCCTTTGGCGCGTCCGACGTGGTGCGCGGGCGATCTTCGGGCAGATAGCGAAAGCCGGCGATATAAGTGAGAAGGCCGATCAGCATCAGCGCGCCGGCCAGCGCAAAGCCCGCGTGCCAGCCATAAAGCTGCGCGAGCAAGGCGCACAGCAGCGGGCCGACGACGGCGCCGACATTGATGCCGATGGAGAAGATCGCAAAGGCGCGCGTGCGGCCCTCGCCGTCGGTTTCCGCATAGAGTTCGCCGACCTGCGTCGAGATATTGCCCTTGAGCAAACCGCATCCGGTGATGAGCAGCGCGAGCGCGAGCAGGAAGGATGCGTCGAACGCCATGGCCAGATGACCCGCGCTCATCATCACCGCGCCGATCATCACGGCGAGGCGACGGCCGAGAAAGCGGTCGGCGATCCAGCCGCCCAGCACCGGCGTGAAATATACAAAGCCGGTGTAAAAGCCGACAATCTGCGACGCGAGCGCGATGGTCGTCATCGGGCCGAACACGGATTGGAGCGCTGTGCGAAGCCCTCAAAGCCGACGACGCTCTCGACATGGCCCGGCAGCAGCAATTGCTGGGTCATGTAAAGCACCAGGATCGACGTCATGCCGTAATAGGAAAAGCGCTCCCACGCTTCGGTGAACGCAAGATAGCCGAGCGCGCGGGGCTCGCCGAAGAAAGTGCGTGGCTGAACGATGGCGGCGTTGGTCATGCGCTAGAGTCGCGGCGCTTGCGCCTGCTGGCAAGCATAATCACCCGGAAGCGCCCGTCCCGTCAGCTATCTGACAAAGCATAAAACGCAAGCATGCCGCCGAGTTCGATCCACACCGCTGTTTTGCGTGAACCCGAAATTGTGCGCGCGCGGCAAGTGCTGGAGGATCGCGCCGCTCTCCATCGCGACAAGCGCGACTTCGCCTTCACCCATGTCGTCAGGCGGCAGTTGCAAAAGCGCGTAGCGGCCGTCCGCGCGGATGACGGGCGCCGCGGCAGAGCCGAACGATGTCGCGCGGCCTTGGATGGTCCAGATGATGCGGCCATCGTCCCGCGTCGTGCAGCGAGGCCCAGACGCCTTCGGCGGGCGCCGGTGGTGGGCAATCGAAAACGTGCTCGCAGATGGGGCCGGTCGCGATCAAGCGGGCGTCGGCGAGCACGCGTTCGCCGTCTGGCGTGAGCGTCGCGAGGCCGGGGATTTGATCGGCGATTTGGGTTTGCAGCGCGACTGGCGCTTCGCCTTGCGTCCAAATTACCCCGCCGCTGAAACTCGACATGACGACGCGCACGCGGCCATCCGCGAGCAACGCCGCGTTTGCGGCGAGAGAGGTGAGGCCCAGCGTGTAGGCGCGGCCGCCGATTTCTTGGAGTTGTGCATAGGTGACGCTGTCGAGAATGCGTGCGCTGCGCGCATCGACGATGGCGAGCGTGGGGCGCGGTGTCCTTGGCGCCGGGGCCGGTAATAGTCGCCGCGCGCGCCGAATTCGGCGAGGAAGAGGCCGTCGCCGATCCATTGCACGGTGTCGAGCGGACCGGCGGGATGCTGGGGAGACGATAATTCATGCGGCGCGCCGTCTTTGATGGTCGCGATCCGCACAGGCGCCAGCCGCCATTGGCTCGGGTCCATGCGCTCTTGAAGCGCTACCCACAGAGAGCCGTCGTCCCGACCTTGCACCGGCGAGCCGGCGTCGAGCGCCAGCCCCGATGCGCGCTCGCTCCAGATCATCTCGGGCCCGAGACGCGCGGTCCGCACGATGCCGGGATAATAGACGCGCGCGAGGTCGCGCCCGTCCGGCGACAACAGCAACGGACCTTCCGTGGACAGCGTGCTTGGGCGGATTGTGGCAGTAGATTTTCGCGAGCCGCGCGGGGCCTGCATCGCGCGGGAGAAAATAGTCCGGGTGGTTTTGAAAATAATTGCGCGCGAATGCGCAATGCGTGGTGACGCGTTCTGGCCCGCGTCGCCGCGCCCATCGTAAGACCGGCGAGAGCGAAGACCGCGAGAGCGGTGAGCGCTTTCACCCCAACAAGCTCCAGCCTTCGCGATAGGTGCGGTCGAGGAAGCGGTTGGCGTCGTCGCTGTTGGTGATGCGGCCCGCTCGCGCCGTCATACTCGATCGGCTTGTTCGGCGCGAAGGGCGACCATCCCCGAGCATCATGGTCTCATTGAGCGGCACGGCGACTTCGAACGGCGAGGACGCGGTGGTTCGCCGCGTATGGCGCGGATCCAGTTCATCTCGTGGCCGCCTTGGCCGCCTTCGATGCGCGGGAGCGTTTGCGGGATGGCGGGCGGCGCGCGCTTCGACGCCGTCGCCGATGAGCGTCGGGTTGTTGCCATAGGTTTCGTGCATCAGCATGCCGGCATCGCCGACATAGAGCACGCCGCCGCCGGCATTCATGGTGCGCCCTGGCGGCAGGCCCGCGGGCGTCGGCGGGCATCAGGCCCGCGTCGTACCAGGTGAGCGCGAGCGGTCCGCCGGGCGCGTTGGCGAAACTGTAATGCGTGGTGCTGGCGAGCGGATAGCTTGTAAGCTCGGCGGGGCCGCGCCCGTCCCACGGATTGGTGTCGCCGCCCCAGAGCGTGTGACGCGTTTCGATGCGCGTGGGCAGGCCTGGCTCAAGCGCCCAGATCGGAAAGTCGATCAGATGCGCGCCCATGTCGCCGAGCGAGCCCCGTACCGAACGGCGCCAGCCGCGCCAATTGAAGTGCGCATAGTCGGGGTGATAGCCCCAGTCGACCGGCGCGGGGCCGAGCCACACATTCAATCGAGACTGGCAGGCGTTGGCAGCGCGGCGGGGCGCGCGATGCCTTGCGGCCAGACTGGGCGATTGGTCCAGACGTGAACCTCGTTGACTTTCCCGATCGCGCCGCCGCGAATGAGTTCGACGGCGCGGCGTCCATCGTCGCCGGAATGGCCTTGATTGCCCATCTGCGTGACGAGACGCGGATTGTCGCGCGCGAGGCCGAGCAGCACGCGGCCTTCGCGGACGGAATAGGTCAGCGGCTTTTGCACATAAACATGGATGCCGCGCCTCCATCGCCATGCGCGCGGCGATGGCGTGGTGATGATCGGGCGTCGCGATCACGACGGCGTCGATGTCGCGGCGCGCGTCGAACATGCGGCGATAGTCGGCGTATTTCGCCGCGCTTTCGTACGCGGTTTTCAGCGCTTCGCGATCGGGGCGTTGCGCGCCAGCGCCGGTCGAGCATCGCGGCGGCAACGTGATCGAAATCGGGATCGGCGAGCGCGACTATGTTCTGGCTGGTGAGCGCGGCCATGTTGTTAGCGCCCATGCCGCCCGCGCCGATGGCGGCGATGTTGACGCGGTCATTGGGGCCTCACGCTCATTGATGAGTGCGTAGCTCCAGTCGAGCATGGCGCTCAGCGTCTGATGACGCGCAGGCGCTGTCCGTCTGCCTTGCCAATCGAGTTTTAGATGGCTGGCGAGCATGTCGGCGGTTTGACGCAGGCCATAAGTGCTGACGCGACCCGCGGCGAGTTCAATGGCGAGAGGCATTGCCTTCGACCTTGCGGCAGATGTCAGCGATCACCAGCGCCTCGGCATCGCCTAAGGTGGCGCGGTAACCGCTGGCTGATGCGCGCTCGCAGAAGAGCTGCGCGGCGGGAAACGCAAGGAGGTGCGCGGCGGTCGGTTCGGTGCTCTCAGGGGGCGAGGCTAGAGACGTTAGGGGGTAGACATGTTCACCGCGCGCGAGCAGCGGCTCACGGCTTGTGGCAAGCACGAAGACGCTCTGTGTCTCATGCACGATCGTCTCAACCAGCGCCGCGGCGCCGGCAATCATCGCTTCGCATGAATCGAGCACAAGCAGCATTTCCTTCTCGCGGAGGAAATCGAGGATGCTGATGGTTGGATCGCTGGTGCGGACGACAAGACTTAGCGCGGACGCCACCGCGTCGGCCACCGAATGCGCGCCCGCAAGCAGGCTCAAGTCCACAAAACAAACGCCGTCGGCGAATGCGTGTGTTTGCGCATGAGTTACTGCAAGTGAGAGCGTCGTCTTGCCGATACCGCCCGCACCATGGATGGTGACGAAGCGATGCTCGGCCAGAAGGTCCGCGATCGTTATGATATCGGCCTCGCGGCCGATTGACCTTTCGCGGAGGCCCGGGTGTGCACCATGACTGCGCGCCAGGGTTGGCGCGGATATCGACGCCACGAAGGTGTAACCACGACCCGTGACGTTGACGATGTAGCGCGATTGATCGCGGCCATCGGCGAGCGCCTTGCGCAGGGCTGCGATGTGGACGCGTAAGCTGCTTTCCTCGACCATCACATCGGGCCAGACGCGTGACAAAAGCTCCTGTTTCGTCACCACTTCGCCCGGCCGTTCGACAAGCGCGATGAGGATATCGAGCGCCCGCGCGCCAAGTTGTACGGGTGTTTCGCCTTTCAACAGGAGGCGCTCGGCCGGGAGCAGCCGGAATGTTCCAAATTCGTGGCAGTCGCCTGGCGCGCTCACACCTGGCCTCCGGCAGTAGCGGTCGAAGACGAATGTATACTTACCGCGACCGTTTGTCGTGAGAGCTGGTGGCGGCGAGAGCGACGGAACAGGATCGCCGGCAATCACTTTCCGGGACCCATCGTACTGGTACGTCCGCTTTGCGGCACGTCCGAATGAATTTCCGCTTCTGGGATCGAGCAGGCACCGGGCGGGGACCGGCCGCGGCCAGGATGCCCCTAGATATCATTCCTTGGGGCGCAATCCGACTGCGCGGTTTCCTTGGATGGTTGTCTGCACCACTGCATCCAAAGTCGCGCTACGTGCATCCTCCTTAAGGAGGATGTCATGCTGTGGATTCGTGCAGGCGCCTTGGCAGCCCTATTGGCCGGCTGCACAGCCGCGCACGGCGGAGCGCGGCACACCGATATCGCGGCATTCCGCACGGAATTTCTGGCGCGCGACCGCTCTTATTCGCCAGCGGCGCGAGCCGCGGCCGAGACGCGGCTGGCCGCGCTGGGACGCACAGGTTGCGCGAGCGCCCCCGGCCTATTTCTCCCTTGAGCTTGCCCGCATCGCCGCGCTTGCGGACAACGCGCACACGCAGGCGACGCCCGAGGTGCGCGCAGCCCGGTTCAATCGCGTTCGGCTCGCATGGCGCCGTTCGGCGAGGATTATTGCGTGCTGCGCGCCGAAGCGGCGAACGCCGACCTGCTTGGCGCATGCCTCAACAGCATTGACGGGCATCCGCTCAGCGAATTGCGCGAGACTGCGCGCTCGCTCTTCGGCGGACCCGCAATTTTCGCGATCGCAACGGGGGCACATTCTTCGAGAGCCCAGAACAATTGCACGCCCTGGGCGCCGCCGCATCGCCGCGCGCAGCGCGTTACCGGTTCAGGAAGCGTAGTGGCGCCGAGATCGAGCGCTTGCTGGTCGCCGCGCCGGCAGATGGCGCCATCGTCTACACCGCAGCGTGGTACTATCCCGCGTTCGAGCGCGAACGATGGGTGAGCCTGCTCGCGCTTGACCTTGCGCCCTGGGTGTGGGCCGACCCTGGCCGTTTCATTGGCGTACGGCACCCGAGATCGATGGGCTCGTGATCGAGTTCCGCCAAAACAACGACAGCGAAGTGGAAACCATCGCCGCCGCGATCGCGCGTTTCGAAACGGCGCTCCAAGCGCAGCACCCGCACAACCTTGTCATCGACATGCGCATGAATGGCGGCGGCGACATGACCACGACACGCGCCTTCATGGAGCGCCTTCCGTCACTTGTTCCGGGACGCATCTTCGTGCTCACGAGCCCTTGGACATTCTCCGCGGCAATTGCGGCGACGGGCTATGTGAAGCAGGCGGCGCCGGACCGCGTCACCATCGTGGGCGAAGCGCTCGGTGACCGGCTCGTCTTCTTCGCAGAGGGACGCAATGTGGAACTGCCGCATTCGCATGTTGTGCTTCGTTATTCGACCGAGCGGCACGATTTCACCACGGGCTGCCGCCCCTACACGGACTGCAACGCCTACATCGCGCGCTATCCCCTGACCGTGGAGAGCCTCGCGCCCGACATCGAGGCGGCCTGGACAATCGACGCCTACGCCGCCGGGCACGACCCGGAATGGAGGCTGTTGCGGCGGCGCTCGATCATGCTTTTGAGTCGCGGCCTTAGCCATGGGCACGACGCCCGCTGGTCAAGAGTGTACGCTGAACGTCCGGTTTCGTGGCCGGCGCGGCTATGGTCGTTTCTGATGCTGTGGACGGCGCCCAACCGGCGGCGGTGAACCTGATCTAAGGTTCAGCTCCGTCAAAGGAGGGCAGCATGCAGAACGTTGTCACGGTGGGTCTCGATATCGCGAAGAACGTGTTTCAGGCGCATGGCGTCGATGCTGAAGGTGAGGTCGTTTACAGGAAGCGCATCACTCGGGCGAAGGTCCGAGATTTCTTTGCAAGCCTGCCAAAGTGTTTGGTTGGCATCGAAGCGTGCGCCAGCTCCCATCATTGGCGCGACAGATCGGTGCGCTGGGGCATACGGTGAGCTGATGCCGCCGGCGTATGTGAAGCCATACGTGAAGAGCCAGAAGAACGATTCCGCGGATGCCGAAGCAATCTGCGAGGGGGGTGACATGGCCGAACATGCGCTTTGCCGAGGTGAAGTCCGTGGAGCAGCAAAGCGTGTTGGCGATGCACAAGCTTCGCGCAACCCTGATCCGTCATCGAACACGCGTGGGAAACAGCATTCGCGCGCACATGGCGGAGTTCGGCGTGATCGCACCGATCGGCCGTGTCGGGCTCGAGAGCTTGGTGCAGATCATCTGCGATGAGAAGGATGAGCGCATCACCTCGATGGTCCGGCGCGCCCTGGGCTATTTGGTCAATCAGTACGAGTCAGCTGCAAGCCCAGATTCTCGATTGCGATCGTCAAGTGCTCGCTTGGCATCGGAGCAACGAAACGAGCCGGCGGCTCGCTACGATACCCGGCATCGGTCCGCTCGCTGCAAGCGCTCTCGCCGCCACGATCGGTGATGCATCGACCTTCAAGTCAGGCAGGTCGTTGTCTGCGATGGCTTCTGGTGGCGGGGTCGCTGTCGGTGATCAAGTACGCGCAGCGTCACGGTACGAAGCGACCTTGGCTTGTGAAATTGCTGGAGCGAAGAACTTCAAAGATCGCGGCGGTCGCGCTCGCAAACAAGATCGCGCGCATGGTCTGGGCGCTGATGACGAAGGGCGAGAAATATCGCGAACCTGTCTTGCAGGCCGCGTAACGAACGCGCGTCCCGTCGCGGCGCGCACAGAGGTTGGAAAGGGCGATCCCGAAATCATGCAAAACCGGTCGAACCGGGGACCAGACAAACCCAACAATCCCAGAGCGCCTTCGAGCGCGTGCTTTTGATCGGGATCTGGTCAGCGGATAGCATGAAGGCCAGCGACGCTCGCGTCGCACAAACAGGCCGGACACATGGGCGCACCGACCGCCGAGCATGACCAGAGATTTTCCTTGCCAGCGGGGTGCCGTCCACACATGGGGTTGAGCTCCGGTAAATAAAGTCCGATAAAATTCGGATGATGGCATCGCCTTGGGGTCGCTCTCGTGAATCGCCCTGGCTCAGAACAGCGGCCACGCCAACTGCGAGGCCGATGGGGAAGTTTGAGGCGCCGCTCAAATCCAAAGTGGATGTGCGTGCTCACTGTTGGCATGTTTCGGGCGCTGGGTGCCGTGTTCACATCCGTGTGTCCCTCAGACGAGGAACGCCCACGGTCGGCTCAGGCGGGTGAGGCCCATGATGACGAGACGAATTTGGCCCGGTCGACACTACGAACGCGACCTCCGTCCAGGTTATTGAACAAAGATCAACATATTGACACTAGGTCCTTCGCTCCATTAGGAGAGTAAAGGAATTTCTCCAACGTGCGGAATGGCGGTGCGCACGCTCAATAGGGGGCCATCTCATGTCGGTGCAACCGCCTGCGATCGCCGCACGCAACCTGCTCTCGCTTGCGCCGCCCTCCTTGGGGGATATGGACCAGCCCGAATTCATTGACATTGTCGCAAGGGCAGGCTTCGACGCCGTCGGTTTGCGTGTAGAACCCACCCCCGGACGTCCATCGGCGCCCGTTCTCGGAAATCCGGCGCTGGTGCGCGCCATAAAACAGAGGCTCGATGACACGGCCTGATCCCGCTTGAGTTGTTCACCTTCTACATGGTCGCGACGCCGATCTGTCCGAATATGGGCAGATCCTTGAAATCAGTTCGGAGTTTGGCGCGCGCTTCTGCACCGTATGCTGCAACGATCCCGATTGGGCGCGGATGCGCGATAATTTCGCACGCTTCTGCGAAGCGGCGAAGCGCTTTGATTTGATCGCTATGGTAGAGTTCGCGCCCATGCATCATCTGTCAACCCTGCCGAAGGCGCTGCGCCTGCTTGAGGAAGCTGGCGCCGCAATGCGGGGATTATCATCGATGCTTTGCATTTCATGCGTTCGGGCGGGCGGTGTGAGCGATCTTGTTGGCCTTGATCAGGCGCTCTTTCCACTCGCACAAATTGCGGATGGCGTGCTGTTGCCGGGCGAACCGCCCGCGGTGCTCGGCCCCGCGATCGGAAGCGGTGAGCGGCGTCCTCCAGGCAAGGGGAGCATGCCGCTCGCTGAGATTCTCGACCTGTTGCCGCAAGGGATACCTCTGAGCGTCGAATGCACGCCGCGTCCTGAAAATATTGCACCGCAGGCGTGGGCGAATGAGCTTGCCCGCACCGCGCGGCGTTTCCTAAACCAATACAGCCGGCGCTCACGCGCGCCAGTAGCGAGCTGAGAATGGCAAGCAGTGCGTCTGACGCGCCGCCGGAATCGCCCACAGAGCAACAGCGCGACCTCGGCAGCCCGTTTCAGCAATGGTACATGGTCGGTGTGCTGACGCTGCTGTTTACGCTGAGTTTCATCGACCGCTCCGCGCTCAACATCGTCGTCGAACCGATCCGCCAGGATCTGCAGATCACCGACGTACAGATGAGCGTGCTGATCGGCTTTTCCTTCGTGTCGATGTATATCGTCATGAGCATTCCTGCGGGTTATATCGCCGACCTCGTGAGCCGGCGCGCCATGGTCGGTGCGGCGGTGACTTTCTGGTCCAGCGCCGCGATTCTCTGCGGCGCTGCGAGTAATTATTGGCAACTCTTCGCTGGGCGCGCCGCGCTCGGCGCGGGCGAAGCGGCGTTTCCGCCCGCTGCCTATTCCATGATGAAGGATGGCGTCGATCCGCGCGGGCGGGCGCGCGCCTTTGCGTTTATCAATCGGGCGTCAATCTGGGTTATGGCCTTGGGGCCTTTGTTGGAGGCGGCATATTTGCGCTCGCAGCCGCTGGGGTCTTCGCGGATATTCCTGTGTTTGGCGCTTTGAAGCCCTGGCAATTGGTGATTTTGCTGCCCGGACTATTCGGGATCGTAGTCGCACTGCTGCTTCTCACAGTGCGCGAGCCGCCGAGGCCGAAGCCGACCGAGGTGGCCGAGCCCGTGACGTTCCGAGATTGTTCGCTCATATCGGACGGAATTGGACGATCTACATCATCATCTTCGCGGCGGTGGTTTCGATCTCCCTCGGCAGCTCGGGTTGGAATGCATGGATGGCGACCTCGCTGATCCGGACATGGGGCTTTCTCCGGGCGATATCGGCAAGACTGTTGGCGTGATGGGACTCATCTTGTTTCCGGTGGCGACATTCGCGCTCGGCTTCATCATGGATTTCATTCGCAAGCGCGGCTATCCGCAGGCGCCGTTCTGGGTCGCATTGTTGGCTGTCTGCTCAATATCGGCCCGGCGCTCTTCATCCTGCACGCGCCGTCTATCCATACGATGTGGATTGCCTATTTCCTGTCGATTCTGTTCACCACGTCCGGCGTGCAGGTCGCGTGCGGCGTCATGCTCGCCGAGGCCACGCCGCGGCGCCTGATGGGAAAGATGACATCCTTCTACTATATGATGATCAATCTGCTCGCGACCGGGTCGGGCCCGACCATCGTGGCGGTTGTATCAGACTACGGTTTCGAAGGGCCGCGAGCGATCTCCTACGCGATGACAATTTGCTATGCGCTTTTTGTCTGCACCACAGTCGTGCTTCTGTTCATAGGCGCGCGGGCGATTGAGCGTTGGAATGCTCGGCGCTCGGCGCAAGCCGCTTGACCTTCAAAGCGATGCGAGGCTGCCCAAGCGAACAGCGTCGCGTTGGGCCAAAATTGCAAGCTCGGTTGCAATGAATGAATGCTCTTGCGGCGCCGCCGTTTCGGTACGGTCGCGTATGTCGCGGAGGAGCGCGTCAAAATAAACGAGTGGCGTTTGCGAGCAATCGATGTGCTCGGCACGCGCGCCTTGCAGAAGGATGAGATGGTCCCCGCCAGGCCGGCCGGCGACATCAACATATTTGCGGATCTCAATTTTGACCCTCGCTCCCCAGAATGGTGAGCCGGTTGTCGCCCAGATGTGGCTGAGCGTCGGGCGTCAGCCAATCCACGCGGGCATAGCCTAAGCCTTTGTCGCCGCGTAACAGCACCTCGCCAAAATCCTCGAATCTAGGATATTGGGGCGTACAGAAATTTCCCACGCTGGCGGCCACGATCTCCGCTTTTGTCGAGCCAGTGAAAAACAGAAATGATCGATCTGGTGAGCGGCGATGTCGCAGAGTATGCCGCCGGACTGATTGGGTTCGAAGAACCAAGCGGGCCGTTGTGTGAACTGGCCGCGATGGGGGCCAAGACCAATAGTCTGGATGACGCGCCCGATCGCTCCCTGTGCGATGAGTTCTGTCGCTTTCACCGCGGCGCGAATCCAATAGCGTTCGAAAAGCACACCGACCAGATGCGGCGCGTCTCCGCCGCGACCCTCCGCATCATCGTGACTTCGTTCAGCGTCACTGCCGCGGGCTTATCAACCATCACGTTCTTACCGTGATGCATGGCTTCGATAGCGATGGATGCCCGTTCGGCCGGCATCGCGGCAACAAGAATCAATTCCATTGCGGGATCTTCGATCAGTGTTCTGCGGTCCTTGATCCTTGGCGCGCCTCCAAAGGGGGCGCTCGCATCCTTGCCGCGAGCCGGTTCCCCTTGCGTCCACCAGCCCTTGCACGTTGCACCGGCGGCGATCATGCCATTGACCATGCATGGATGTGTCCGTGATCGGCGCCGACAACGGCGAATGAAAGCGCTGCACCTGACATTTTATGCTCCTTCATTGTTCTATTGCCGCGCGACGCGCGGAGGGGCGAGAGGGGATTCGCAGCAGCGAACGGTCGGCGTCACGCACGTCACGCAAACCGGTCAGCGCCATACTGACGTCGAGTTCTTTGCGGATAAGCTCGATCATGGTGGTCACACCGCGCTCACCCATCGCCGCCAGTCCGTACAGGAACGCTTTGCCGACCAAGCAGCCGCGTGCGCCCAGAGCAAGGGCCTTCAGAACGTCTTGGCCCGATCGGATGCCGCCGTCGAACAGGATTTCGGTTCGCCCTGCCACTGCATCCACGATTTCCGGCAGCGCCGTGATGGAGGCGATCGCGCCGTCCAGTTGTCTTCCACCATGATTGGAGACGACGATCGCAATCGGCGCCAGCGGCGACAGCGGGCGCGCGCATCGGAGGGCCTCAGTAACACCTTTGATGATGAGCTTTCCTGGCCACGCCTTGCGCACCCACTCCACATCCCGCCAGCTCATTGTCGGATCGAACTGTGTCGCGATCCATTGCGCCAGCGTAGACAGATTGCCGGACGCTTTGAGCTGGCCCGCCAGGTTTCCGAACGTGCGGCGCTTTCCCATCATGACGCGGGCGGCCCATGCTGGTTTGGAGGCGATATCGAGAAAGTTGGCGAGCGTCATCCGCGGCGGCACGGAGAGACCGTTCTTGATGTCGCGATGGCGCTGTCCCTGTATCTGCAGGTCCGCGGTAAGCACCAGCGCCGAGCATTGAGCGGCTTGCGCTCGCTCAATGAGCGAGTGCGTGAAACCACGATCGCGCATCACATAAAGCTGAAACCAGAAAGCCGCAGACGTCGCCTGGCGGACGTCCTCGATTGAGCATATCGACATCGTGCTAAGACAAAACGGCACGCCTGCCTTTTCCGCCGCGCGCGCGCCGTGAATCTCTCCGTCGCCATAAAAGAGACCGGTAAGTCCCGTTGGCGCTATTGCGAGCGGTAATGAGGCCGCTTGTCCTGCCATCGTCGTGGCGTGCGAGCGGTTGCCGACATCGATCATTACGCGCTGTCGCAGGTACAAGCGCTTCAATGCGCGGCGATTATCACGCAGCGTCGTCTCTTCATAGGAACCGCGGTCGGCATAGTCGAAGATGGCGCGAGGCACCCGCCGTCGCGCCAGTTTGCGTAAATCTCCGACGGTCGTGATTGTCATAATGCTTGCCCTGATGTGACGTCGAACAGCATATTGAACAACTGTCAGTATGTTGACAAGCGCCTCGCCGTTCCTATAGTTCCGATAATGATTGGAGAGAGCCCCGAAGGGGTGGGCTTATGTCAGTTCATCGCGAGTGGACTCTCCGGATCCATAAGTTGACGCGCGCAATGAGAAATCTGGCGCGCCCGACCAACAAAGAGTCCCACCGGGAGGGGAAAAGATGCTCGATTCCAGAAAGCGGATGCTGCTATCAGCCGTCGCGACGCTGAGCTTTGGCCTGTCGCCCACGCTTGCCGCGGCACAAGCAGCCGATGTGCCGCCAGAGCCAAGCGAGTCCGAGGAGGTTGTCGTCACTGGCTCGCGCATCGCGCGCGCTGGCTTTTCCGCGCCAACGCCGACCACCGTGGTCAACGCCGAAGAATTGGAGCGGACTGGCGCAAGCAATGTCGCTCAGTTGTTGAACACGTTGCCGGCTTTTCGCGCCACCGTGTCTAGTTCAGTCCGCACCTTTACGATGGATTCCGGCGCAAATTATATGGATTTGCGCGGGCTCGGCATTGCGCGCACGCTCACCCTGGTGAACGGCCAGCGGCATGTGCCGAGCAATATCACTGGCCAGGTCGACCTCAATCTTATCCCTTCCATTCTGATCGATCGGATCGACGTCGTTACCGGCGGTGCGTCGGCCGCCTACGGCTCGGACGCCGTGGCTGGCGTCGTCAACCTTCTCTACAAAGAAGATTTCGAGGGTCTTCAAGGCGACGTGCAGGGCGGTGTTTCGCGGTACGGTGACAACGAAGAGGTCAATGTCAGTCTGCTTTACGGCGCCGCCTTTGCCGATGGACGCGGCCACCTGACTCTGGCCGGTCAATTTGTCGATAATGAAGGGGGCAGCGGTTACGATACGCGCGAATGGGGTCGCACCAATTATCTGCTCTGGGCCAATCCCAACTATACCCCCGGCGGCACGGAGCCTACGCGGCTTTTCGTGGGCGGGGTCAGCCAATCCAACACAACGCTCGGCGGGGTGATCAACGCGCCTGGCGTGCTACGCGGCATCCAGTTCGCCGACGACGGCGCGCCAATTCCATTTATCTATGGCAATCCGGTAGGTCCGCAAAACATGGTCGGCGGTACCGGCACCGTGCTCGCGCCCTATCAGCTCACCAAGGCGCCGCTCAGCCGCGCCGCGGTGAATGCGCGCGTCACCTACGACATAACGCCGAGCATAGAATTCGCGGGCGAGTTTTCCGCGTCCTATGCCGAGGTGGCGGACGGGCGCGGCGGCACCGCACAGCGCCAGCTCACCATTCAGCGCGACAACGCGTTCCTGCCGGAATCCATCCGCGACGTCATGACGGCGAACAGCATCACTTCATTCACGCTCGGTCGCCAGATATCCGACGTCTCGCTTGATCCCGAGCGGCCCTGGTACATCGTGAACAACGAGGCCACAGTTTATCGCGGCGTTCTGTCGCTCGCCGGTTCGTTCGAAAGTGGTTGGAGTTGGGACGCCTATTATGAGCACGGCCAAACCAGCCATGACGAATTTCTCGTCGGCAATCTTATCGTTCCCAATTTCCTGCGTGCCATCGATGCGGTCGTAAATCCGGCAAATGGCGCCACTGTCTGTCGCTCGACCCTGAGTCCGGATGCGGCAGTGCGCGCCGCTGCGGCCGGC
This sequence comes from Terricaulis sp., assembly GCA_037200505.1. Lineage (GTDB taxonomy): Bacteria > Pseudomonadota > Alphaproteobacteria > Caulobacterales > Aquidulcibacteraceae > Vitreimonas. The sequence goes on from JBBCFZ010000011.1 coordinate 121,278, forward strand.
TGCGTGCCTTATGACGTGTTCGGAAACTTCGCGCGCTCGGACGAAGCGGCGCGTTATGCAAGCGGCAATACTGTCAACAACGTGGACCTGAGCGAGGACGCTGCGTCGATTTCGGCCCAAGGCAATCCCTTCTCCACTTGGGCTGGGCCGATCTCCGTCGCGTTTGGCATGGAATATAGAAGAGACAGCGTCAGCACCGAGACCGATGCAATTTCGCAGGCGGATGGCTTCAACAATTACAATCCAAAGCCCATTAGCGGCGACTACATTGTGAGCGAAGGCTTCGTCGAAACCGTGATCCCTCTCGCCGAGGGCGCGCCTTTCGCGCGTTCGCTGGAATTCAACGGCGGCGTTCGGATCGCTGACTATAATTATGGGGGCAGCGTCACCAGCTGGAAGGCCGGCCTCAGCTATCGTCCGCTCGAAGACGTCCGCTTGCGCTTCACGCGCTCGCGCGACGTGCGCGCGCCCAACATGAACGAGCTTTTTTCGACCACCGCGACTTTAACGCAAGCGGTGATCGATCCCGAGCTCAATACCAATGTGACGGTGCAGATCATCACCGGCGGCAATCAGGCGCTGACGCCGGAATTCGCCAACACCACAACGCTAGGTATCGTGCTGGAGCCGTCATGGGCGCCTGGTTTGCGCGCCTCTGTGGACGCTTATGATATCGAGATCGAGGACGTTATTTCCACGCTCAATCCGCAAGATGCAATCAACCGCTGTTTCGCCGGCGAGATCGAGCGCTGCGCGAGCGTGCAGCGCAACTCCGCGGGCGGGCTAACGCGCGTATCGCAGCAATTCCAAAACTTCGCGTCGTTGCAAACGCGCGGCGTGGACTTCGAGCTGCTCTATCAACTTCCCATCGAAGATCTGTTCGAGAGCATGCCGGGGGATCTGACGTTTCGCTTGCTCACCACCTATGTTGACAAGCTGGAAACGAGCGACGGGCTTACCGCCATTGACGTCGCCGGCGAGACCAGTGGGCTGCGCGTGGGAGGCGTCCCGCATTGGACGGGCAGGGGGATCATCGCCTATGATAATGATCGCCTGAGCCTGAGCACGACTCTCCGCTATGTGGGGAATGGCAAACAGGACGCGCTCGGTACGCCGCAGAACATCAACGATAATACCGTGCCGTCACGCACCTACATGCAGCTCGCCGGCTCTTACACCTTCATCGAGCGAGATGACGGCCGACGCCTCCAGTTCTTCGGCGTCATCGATAATGTCTTCGACTCCGATCCGCCCCCAACGGCCGGCACATCTTGGATTCAAACTAATTCAGCGCTGTTTGATCTCAACGGACGCTCCTACACACTTGGTGTCCGCTTCAAATACTAAGAGCGGATGCCGAGGCCCGTTCGCTCCCCCTGCGGGCCAGTACGGGCCGCGCCGTATCGGCGCGGCCCGTACTTTTTACACCGGGTCGCGCAGCGGGTTTCCGCCGAGGAAAAGTTCGAGATTCTCGATCGCGCGCATCCCCATTGCCTCTCGGGTTTCGAACGTGGCGCTGCCCAAGTGGGGCGCAAGCACGACGTTTTCGAGTGCGCGAAGCGTCGCCGGCACAGCGGGCTCGGCAGCATAGACATCAAGGCCTGCACCCGCGATGACGCCTGTCTGAAGCGCAGCGATGAGCGCGGATTCGTCGACCACACCGCCGCGCGCCGTGTTGATCAGGACACCGCTTGGCTTCATGCGTCCAAGTTGGGCTGCCGCGATCAATCCCGATGTTGCGTCGCCGCCGGGCGTGTGCAGCGAAACGAAATCGGCTTCGCTCAGCAGGTCCTCAAGAATCGGGCGAAAGTCCGCGCCGCCGAGCGCGGCCTCGACTTCGGCCGGCGCGCGCTGGCGCGCGTGATAGAGGATCGGCATCTTGAATCCGTAATGCGCCATGCGCGCTGTCTCCCGGCCGATGCGGCCAAAGCCAACCACGCCGAATGTGCGTCCTGTCACGCGCCGTCCTTGCAGATGAGAGGGGCGCCACCCTGTCCAACGGCCTGCGCGTAGTTCACGCTCGCCTTCACCCAGGCGGCGCGCCACCGCAAGCATCAGCGCGATCGCCAACTCCGCGGTGGATTCGGTCAGGATGTCCGGCGTGTTGGAAACCGCCACGCCGGCGCGGCGGCAAGCCTCGAGATCAATATGGTTCACGCCAGCGCCGTAATTGCACAAGAGTTTGGTTCTAATGAGCGGCTGCGCGAGCAAATCGGCGTCGATCCGATCTGTGATTGTCGGCAAGATAACGTCATAAACGCGCAGCGCCGCTGCAAGCGCCGCTTGAGTGAGCGGAACGTCATCAATGTTGAGCGTGGCGTGATGGCGTTCCGCAAGATAGCGCTCCGCAGCTTGCGGCCATCGACGCGTAACGAGAAGCATCGTCGATGGGGTCATGCTTGTGATCCTTCAAAAAACACCGATTATATATAGCGAAAAGGACAAGCGCATCATATCAAGAATGAGCTGGCTCGTTCGTTTTCGAGTGATGCTTCGGCGGAAAGTGCCATGCGTGTTTTGATCGCGTGCGACTCATTCAAGGACGCATTGTCGGCGGCGGCGGTGTGCCGCGCGATTCGCATCGGCCTTCAGAAATCTCATCCAGATCTCCAAGCCATCGAATTGCCCTTGTCGGATGGCGGCGAAGGCATCCTCGCGGTTCTTGGCGGGCCGCTGTCGTTGCGCATCGTAGAGGCCGAAGTTCGCGATCCGCTGGGCCGTCTCATACGCGCGCGCTATGGCCTTGCGCGGGACGCAAGCCTGGCGCTCGTCGAGATGGCGGAGGCTTCGGGCCTTCAAACCCTATCGGACTCTGAGCGCGATCCGCTGCGCGCGTCCTCGTTTGGAACGGGGCAAGTGCTGGCGCACGCTCGCGATCAGGGCGCGCGGCGCATCATGCTTGCTGTCGGCGGCAGCGCGACCAATGACGCCGGCGCGGGTGCTGCGGCTGCGGTGGGATGGCAGTTTCTCGGCGCGGTCGGCGATGAGATCGAACCGAACGGCGCCAATCTGACGCGCATCGCTGCGCTGACGCCTCCGCGCGAAGCTTGGTCCGTGCCGATTGACGTTCTCTGCGACGTCGTCAATCCATTGTTCGGCGCTTCCGGTGCGGCGCGCGTTTATGGCCGCCAAAAAGGGGCTGATGCCGCGGGCTTAGCCCAACTCGATGCAGGCCTGCAGCACATTGCGGCCCTGGCGCGAGATCAACTCGGCCTTGCGGGCTTGGCCGAAATCCCCGGTGCGGGCGCGGCCGGCGGAATGGGGTTCGGCGCAATGGCTTTTATGGGCGGTGTGTTGCGCCGCGGCGTTGAGACAGTGCTGGATCTCGTCGGTTTCGACGCCGTGGCCAAACAGGTTGATCTCATCATTACTGGCGAAGGGCGCATCGACCGGCAGAGCAGGCAGGGAAAATTAGTTCAAGGCGTCTGCGCGCGCGCCGAAGCTGCGAGAGTGCCTGTTGTCGCCTTATGCGGACAATTGTCCGCGACGCCGGAGCAAGTCACGAACATCGGTCTCGCCGGCGCTTATTGCATCAACACGACGGAGGGCTCGCTCAAGAACATGCTGGCGCGAACGGCGGAGAACCTCGAGCGGACGGCGGCGGCGCTGCCCTTGTGGTGAAGCGCGGTTCTAGTGAGCCATTTCTAGTTTGGTCGTGCGTTTCGCGGAGACCGGCGGCGTCGGCAGCCAGGCCTCGCCCGCTTCCAATTCGAATCTGTGCTCAAGACTGTACCATGGTCCCAAGACGTCGGCGTCAGGCGCCGCCGCGTTCTCGTGCAACACATATTTGCCCACGAGTGTTTGGGTGACGCCAAACTGCGAATCGCGCTCCAGGATCGGATCGTCGTGGCTGTAAATTTGTGAGGCGATCGTCTTGAAACCTGGCTTGTAGATGAGTGCGTGCAGATGCGCAGGGCGGAACGCGAGGCGGCCCTGCGCCCGCAGCAATTCCTCGACCGGCCCGCCGATTGGAACGGGATAGCCGGAGGGCTTCACACTGCGGTACGCAAAGATGCCGTGCGCGTCGCTGGTGAGCTTGCCGCGTAAATTCCATTCCGCCTGTTCGGGGTCCTGGTTCTCGTAAAGGCCTTTCGGCGAAGCGTGCCACACATCGATTTCGGCGCCTTCGACGGGCTGGCCGCGGGAATCATGGATATAGCCGGTGAAGAAGAGCGGCGTGCCTTCCGTCGGCGAGCGCACGATGCTTCCCCCGTTGGCGACATGGGGCGAGCCTTTGCGCCAGAATGGACCCAGCAGATTCGCCGAGGTCTCGCGCTTTCCATTGTCGCCGTTGTTCATCAGGCAAACCAGCGTGGATAGGCCAAGCGCGCCTGCCATGAGCCGCGTTTCATTGTGGCTTTCCGTGGTGAGCTGCCCAAGCCGGGCGACATAGCGTAGAGCCTTGTCAAACTCGGCTTCAGTGAGACGCACATCGCGCGCGAAGCTGTGCAAGTGCTGGATCAGCGCCTGTAGGATCGTCTTGAACCTCTCATCGGTGGCGCCTTCGGTTTCGGCGAGCACGGCCTCCGTGATTTGGTTCTCGTCGCGAATGATCATTGCGTTTTCCTTTCGTCAAGCTAGGCGCGCGAGCTGGCGCCGCGGTGGCGCGCGCATCGGCTGCTTCCGTCCGCCCATCATCAGAAATCCGGCATATTGAACAATAATCATTATACTGGCACTATCGCGCCGGCTTTTGTGGATGAGCGCATATGAGTATGAAAGCGGGCCAACATCGCGCGAGCGCGGCGTCTCTGGAGGCGGAGCGGCCCCTCAATGGCGCGCGGCGAGAAATCGTGAAGCAGGCCGCCGTGGGAAAGCACGAGAGTCCGACGGAAGACGGAGCGGGCACCGGCGCGCGCGCGCTGGTGCCGGCGCTCGATCGCGCCATGCGCATTCTGACGATGCTGGAGGAGTCGCCACAACGCTCCTATACCGTGAGCGACATCGCGCGCGTCCTTCGCATTCCCAAGTCGACGGCGTTCAATATTTGCGGTGCCTTGACCCAAGGCCAGCTGCTGCGGCGCTCGCGAGATGGTTTTCAGCTCGGCCGGCGTCTCGTCCAGCTTGGCTCGGCCTATGTGTCGAGCGTCAATCTTGTCAGCGAATTCTATGACGCCTGCCGGCCCGTGCCGCTCGATATCGAGGCGACAATCCAGCTTGCCGTGCTCGATGAGAATTTCGACACCGTCTATCTTGCCTATCAAGATTGCAATAGTGGTCTGCGGCTCGGACTCGCCAGCGGGATCGGTCGGCGCATTCCGGCAAACTGCACGGCTTGCGGCAAGGCGCTCCTGGCGATGCTGCCGCCAGATGAACTGGAGCGTCGGCTGGACAATGTCGATCAGCTCGTGCGCCTCACACGCAAGTCTATCGTCTCGCGCGCGAAGCTGCAGCGCGAAATCGTGGAAACGCGAAAGCATGGGCGTGCTGTGGACGAGGAGGAGACGATCGCCGGTCTTAGCTGCGTCGCTGCGGCTTTTTCCACCACTCATGCCGATGGTGGATTTGTCGCAGTCAGCATTAGCGCCGCGACGACGAAGATGAGCGAGGATCGGAGAGCGAAGCTCCGCAGCGTGCTCGACCAGCTCGTCGCCGTGCTGCGCGGACGCCTCTAGTCTCCTTGCCATTATTCGCGCAGCGCCTGACCGAGCGCGACGCCGAGCACCTTGTCGCTTTCGGCAGGTGGCCAGCCGCATTCGTCGGAAACATCGCTTTCACCTTCGGCGATGCGGCTCTCGAGCATGCCCAATCCGTCCGCCTCCACGGTCACTATGTCGCCAGGCTCCACTGGCCGTGAGTTCGCGGGCGTACCTGAGAGGATGAGATCGCCTGGGACTAGCGTCATCATGCGCGCGAGGTCGGCGATGAGATAGGCCATGCTGAAGAGCATACCGGTAATGCTCGATTCTTGGACGAGTTTGCCATTGACGCGCGTTCTCAGCATTTGGTCAGTTGGCGTCCAACCGATCACGAGTCCCGGCCCGACCACGCCGAGCGTATCAGCGCCCTTGACGCGCAGCATCGCACCGCGATCAGCCTCGCGGAAATCATGGAGCGCGAAATCGTTCGCGAGCGTGTAGCCACTGACATAATCCAGCGCGTCAGCGATCGCGACGTTGCGGCACGTGCGGCCAATGACGATAGCAATCTCGCCCTCGTAGTTGAGAAACCGACAGCCCCGCGGGCGCACTACGACGCCTTTGTGGCTGTTGAGACAAGAGAGCGGCTTTTGGAAATAATTCGGCGCCGGGGGCGGAGTGGTTTTAAGCTCTTCGGCGCGATTGCGGTAATTGAGATGCGCGCAAAGTATCTTGCTCGGTGTTACCGGTGGAAGATGTATAGCTTCATCCACACCGATCTTGCGTCCGTCCTGCGCCACGAGCACATCGCCCTCGCGCCTAACTTCAGTGACGGCGCCACCTAACAAAATGCGGCGGTATTCTCGGATCATGTCGCACTTCTCGGAGCCGCGATCGGATAGCCGCGCCCGGCATAGTCAAAACCCGCGAGTTCTAACTGGGGGATCGACCCATCTTGAGGGGAAGCGTAGTAGGCGCGAATTTCTTGGATGAGCCCCCGTTGGCTGAAGACGTACCACTCATCACCGCGCAACAAGATGTTTTGGCGACGTTTAAAGTGCGTCCACTCAATCGCAGCGCGGCGCGTAGAGGGGTCGCAGATGACTTGATCGACGGTCCAGTACGACCCGATTGTGCTGACAGCATGATTCCATCGCTCCGCAATGACATTCGCGCCCTGGAAGGGGCCGCCGTACATACCGGGTGGAAAATAGTGGACGCCGTCGGGCTCAAAGAAGGCCGCGATCGCTTTGATATCGCCCGTATTGCAAGCCGCGAAATAATCGCGAATCCAGGCTTCCATTCCCTTTTGCGTGAGTTCGGCGCCATGCCTGTTCCTATCCGTCATGCCGTCTCTCATGTCGCTTGGCCTCGTCTGGTGACGCATTCTGGATCGCGGGCGCGCCGTTGTTGCGACCGCGACAGGCGATAAGTACTGCGGGGACGGCCACCGGTTGTCAACAGGATGATTAGTGTTCAATACGCAGAACAATCGCGCGTGGCCACACCTTGAGAAGGAAGGGAGCGAGTTGTGCTGCCGTCATCGGTTGCGCCTGCGTGCCGATGGCGTTCTTCGTCGAGGCAACCACCCCTGCAAGTGACGGCTAGCATGGATGGGTCTTGCGTTAAGTTAGCATGCCGAACACCATTCCGTTGGATTGGGCAGCCCTCAACGGCGGATCCGGCTGGTTTCAAACCAGCGGACGCCCGCTTTGCTGGGCGTTGGTGTCGGCAGCCGCAATTGGATCAATCGGGCCGGAATGCGCTAGTCAGTCAGATCGTCGGCCAACTATTTCTCCCGCCGGGCTCGGGCTTGCTCGCAACGCGCATTCAGCAGTCGTGGGAGCATTGGGTCTGCGCCAAGACGTTTGGCGGCGCCGGCAAAGCCCTCGACGACGAGTTCGGTCGAGACATCCGTCCAGTTTATGAAGCGACCACTATCGGCGAGTTCATATGCTCGGGCTCGCAACGTTTCAAAGGTCTCGCTGTCTTTCAAAGCAAGGCTCCCTACGAGATGTGCGGCAGTTCGATGATAAACCGCACGACGGCTTCCACGTCGTAAAGTCCCTGGTTGTCGGCACCACACACAGCGATGACGAAGCTTGGCGCCGTGCCATGCGGTCGGGTGGGAGGCGGGACCGTCGGGGGCAAAGGGCGTGTTCGCGCGACAATGTTTGCAGCGCACGCCGATGGCCGCGTCGCCGGTGCGCAGGACGATCACGTTGGCGGCATGGGGACAGTTCACAACGCACCTGCAGGTGTATCTTCGTCGGCGCGCATGCGATAGCCAATGCCCTGTTCGGTAAGAATGAGGGGCAGGTTTTCTTCCGCGACCTCCAATTTGCGGCGTAGCTGGCCAACGAGCACCCGAACATGCTGGTTGTCTCGTGTAGCTGCGCCACCCCAGGCCGCCTCTAGCAATTGGCGATGCGTAACGACTTGGCCCGCATGTTGCGCGAGCACGCGAAGCACATCGTATTCGAGTGGCGTCAGGACGATCAATGTGGCGCCAAGCGTGACGCGGCGCGCCGCAAAATCGATGGTGAGCCGACCCACATTCATCACCGACTGGCCGGAACGACGGCGTGACCGCCGCCGCAGCGCATTGCGCATCCGCGCAAAGAGCTCTTGCACGCCGAACGGCTTGTTTACGTAGTCGTCGGCGCCGAGGTCGAGCGCGGCGACCTTTTCTTCCTCAGTATCGCGAGCCGAAAGCACGATGATCGGTACGTCCGACCATTGCCGCACCGCCGCGATCACTTCCTTGCCATCTCGGTCGCCCAGGGCGAGGTCAAGCAGCACAATGTCGGGTTGTGTTCGGCGACGGCGGCGAGGCCAGCGTCGACGCATTCAGCCAAAAGCACATCATAGCCAGCGGCTGCGAGGGGGTGGCGAAGAACCCGTGGGATCTGTGCATCGTCCTCGATCAACAGGACCAGCAGCCGTTCGCTCATAGCGTCGCCGCTTTCTTCTGATCAAATTCAATGATGAAACGGCTGCCGCGTGGGTTCGTGCCTTCGTGGAGTGGGCTCTCTGCATGCACTGCGCCGCCCATGGCTTCTATGAGACTCTTTGAGATAGAGAGGCCCAGGCCGACGCTTCGGCGTTCTCCGTTCTGGTCGGGGACGCGGTAGAATTTTTCGAACACGCGAGTCAGCGACGCCTTTGGAATGCCCGGCCCATTATCTGTGATTTCGACGCGGGCGCCGTGCCTAGCATTTTTGCTAAGCGCGATCTCGACGCATCCGCCGACCGGGCTGAAATCGACGGCGTTGGCCAAGATGTTCACGAGCGCCTGCTCAAGGAGCACCGGATCGACTTCCGCGCTGATGGAAGGGCCGAGCCGAACAATACGCACGCTGCGCTCGCCGGCAAGCCGTGCGACATGAGCGGCGGCGTCGGCGGCGATGTCGCCAAGGTCGGCCTGGACAATGTTGGGACGAAGCGCGCCAGCATCGAGTTTGGTCATATCGAGAAGATTGGACACAAAGCGCGTCATCCTCTCCGTCTCTTCATGGATTGAGCGTAATAGTTCGTTCTTGGCCCCGGCGTTCAGATCTTCCCGCGAAATCCAGCAATGTCGTGGAGGAGGCAAGGATCGCCGATAGCGGCGTGCGGAAATCATGGGAAAGAGAGGAGAGCATGGCCGAACGGAGACGCTCGCCCTCCGCTAGCGTTTGCGCTTCAGCCATTGCTGCAATCAAACGCGCTCCGTTCGAGCGCAACGGCGCCAAGGACGGCAAGAGAGGCGAGCGTCTGTTCGTCCTCGAACGAGAGCGAACGTGCCAACACTGTCTCCCACGGCCAGTGCGGCCAGCACCGCTTGACGGCCACGGACAAATTCGACGCGCCATCGCAGGCTTGGGTCCGATGTGTCGCAAAGCGAACTTAGGTGTGAGAGCTCATCGGCCGCGAGCGGCACGGAAGAGACGCTGGCGCTGTGCTCCCACACCCCTGAAGGCTTCAACTCCATCACCACCGCGCGCAAGCCGAGCGCTTTGGCTGCGCTTGCGGCGAGCGCGGTATGCACTTGCGACGCTTCCACCGCGAGCGCCAAGCCGCGGCTGGCCTCAAACAAGGCTTCGGTGACTTTCAAGCGCCGCTCTGAAACGCGCGCCTGGTCACGCATACGCCCAGCGAGGCTGACAGTGGCCAGCGCCGCTGCAAGGAAGAGCACCAGCGTAACAAAATCGTCGGCGGTTGCGAGTTGCAGCGAGAAACGCGGTTCGACCAGAAAGAAATTATAAATCGCAAATGCCGTGAGCGCCGCCAGTACGCCGGGCCGTGCGCCAAAAAAGGCCCCGACGCAGATTACAGCCGTGAGGAAAACGAACGAAAGTTGGGTTATGCCAAATAGCGCAACAAACACCTGCGCGACGACACCTGCTAGAATGGGCAACAGCACGGCGAGCGCAAAGCCGTGAACGTCGGCGCGCGTGAGTGTCCATAGTGAGGGGGCGGTTCTTCGCGCAGCTTCAAGCAAACGCTGGAGCGCCGCGCGCGGGGAGAAAAGGGCGGCGATGATTCCGTCGCGGCCCTGAGATCGTCCGATGCGCAGGGGAAGGCGCGGGGGCGCTCAACCGGTGAGCGCTCCTGAAACCGTCGTTTGAGCGTTGCGATTGACCGCCCAGCCCGTTTCGCTCGGGCGGTTGTCGATGGGACGGTCCTTTCCATAAGACACAGTCTCGATCCTGTCGCCATTGACGCCCAACGAGATCAGATAGTCCCGCACAGCTGCAGCACGTCGCGCGCCCAGGGCGATATTATACTCACGCGTGCCGCGCTCGTCACAATTGCCCGCAATCACGGCGCGTGTCGCGCCGTTGCGGGTCAGCCACGCCGCTTGGCGCTGTAATGTCTCGCGCGCGGTCACCGTCAAGGTTGCTTGATCGTATTCGAAATAGACGCGGTCTTCCGCTTCTTGACTGAAGGCCTGGGATGTTTGCGATTGCGCGGCGCCGGAAGTTGTCGATGTTGCGTCGGTCGGTGCACTCGTACCGCGATGAGCGCATGCTACAGCTGCAAGTGTCGCAATCGCGACGGAGATTGAACGTATTTTGTTTTGCATGGCGATGACCCTCTTGTTCCATGAGAGGCTTTTCGCGCATTTGCGTTGTCGTCAAGCGGTAAGCCAAAAATGCCCCGTGGCGGCAACAACTTATAAGAAACATATACGGACAAACGGACTTGCATGCGGTATGCGAAATGTAACATTTGTCGCGCGGGCAATCCCCTTGTCCCACGTTGCGGCTGGCCTCCCGCTCGCCCAGCGGTTTGGCTGGCCGCAACTCACTTCAATAAAAAAATGTTGTCTGAGCATCTTCATCCACAGGCGCAATCGTGTGTTCGATAACTGCGCCGCCAACGGCGCTGGACCGGGAGTGTTGCAGCTGGGCGCTTCGATCGCGGGTGACACAGGCCGTAACGAGGTGCTTCACCCAGATTGTGACGTGGTGCCTACAAAGAGTTTCCGGAGAAGTGTCTCGGGCCAGAGCGAAGCATGAGCGATGAACGTAGCGCCAATGCTGTTGACCGGCGACTCGGGCTCAGGGTTCGCTCGCGCCGCCTTGAAATCGGAATGAGCCAGGAGACGCTCGCAAAGCTGCTAGGCGTCACGTTCCAACAGGTCCAGAAATACGAGAAGGGGGTAAACCGTATCGCGGCTAGCCGCCTTTTCGACATCGCCGCCGCTTTAGATATGCCGGTCGCTCGCTTCTTCGAGGGCCTCGGGCCCGCGACTTCTATAGAGAACGCCGAAGACGTCGCCGTACGTGGTCTCGCCACTCCAGAAGGCGCGCAACTAATGGCTTTGTTCGCGTCAATCGATGATCCGAAAGTGCGTCGCCGTCTGATCAAGTTGGCACAGGCCCTTGTCGATGACGCCGGTTAGATAGTCGATGCGCTCGTGACGCCGTCGTTGATGTTAAGTCGACGTCGGGCCTTGTCGGCAGGTTTCGCGCTCGTTGAGTCCCTCATTGGCGCACGGACTTCGGGCGCAATAGGGCAAGGAGGAACACGTGACATCTCGCAGCGGAGCGACTCACGCTTCTTCTGTGAGGACCTTGAAGTTGGTCAGCGCTGCGAAGCCATATGTTGTGGCTATGGCGGCGTCTGTTGCGTCACGGCCAAGTGCGATCAGTATGCGCCCCATTCGCGGCGTGTTGTGACGCGCGTCAAACGTGCGCCACTTGCCGTCGAGAAACGCTTCGAACCAAGCGCTGAAATCCATCGGCGCGTCGCTATACGGCACTCCAATGTCGCCCAGATAACCGGTGCAATAACGCGCGGGTACGCTCATACAACGGCAGAGCGTCACTGCGAGATGGGCGAAGTCGCGGCAAACACCGATGCGTTCCTCGTGTGCTTCCCACGCCGTGCGGGTGGCGCGGGCGTTCTGGTAGCCGAATGCAATGTGCTCATGAACGTAGTCGACGATGGCTTGCACGCGCGCCCATCCCGGCGGCGTGTTGCCGAACAATGCCCAGGCCATCTCGCTCATGCGATCGGTTTCGCAATAACGGCTGCCTAGTAGATACACCATCACCTCGTCCGGCAGATCCTGGATTGGTGTGAGCTTGGCGTCCGAAACGACAGGGTCTGGCTCGCCGCTGTCGGCGATGACGAAGGCGCTGGAAAAGGTTGTAGCGCCTGCCGGAAGGATGAGCCGTGTACAGATGTTGCCGAAGCCGTCGACATACTGACCCATCGGCGCGCTGCGGTTGTTCACCACTATGTCCGGCGTCTCGAGGTCGGCTCGGCGCGTCGGATGCACATTGAGCGTCAGAACCGCCGACGCCGGCGCCGGGCAGTCATAGGTAATTTCAAAACCGGCTTTGATACGCATCTTCTTCCTCGATCGTGGATCGTGGAGCGAACGTGCTTGTACGCATCTGGTTGCCGAACAGGGATGGGACCATCGCTAGCGCGAGGCAAAAGCCGTCATTTTGTCTTAACGATAGGCGTCGGCGCCTTCGTCAGGCCTTCAGCGTGTGCTGGTTCACAGGGTCTCTACTTCCAACCGAGAGGTCGTGCAGGGTTTCGCTCGGACGACGACCGGTGCTCCCTGAGTCGTAGACACTGACTTGCTCCCTAAGAAGGGGGAACGGTCGGACCGTCTGCCCATCCTGCTGAACGTCATAGTCATGCGCGCCGAGGTGAGTGGCGCTCGTCTCAAATGGGGCGGCTTGACTATTCTGTGACGCCGCCGCTTTCGTGCGGCGCACGATCTGCTGACGTGCCCGCTTTACGCGGAGAAGCGCGGGGCTTCTCAAAGAAGCGACCCTCAGGGGGATTCTGAGAGCCGCTTCCTATGATATGGAGCGCGTGATGAGCGACGCCCGGACAGTGAACTTCGAGCTTCGGCGCAGCGTTCCTAAGTTTACCACTGTTGAGAACAAATAGCTTAGGCTTCGCGTTTCTAGCCCATGCCGCAAACGAACCTGATCGAACGGGCTTACCAGATTGCAGCGTCTGGCAAGGCTCGCACGGTTGAAGACATTCGCGATGCGCTTAAGCGCGAGGGCTATGCGTCTGTCGAGATGAATATGCAGGGCATGGCGCTGCGCCGTTCGCTCCGTGACCTTTGCCGGGCACACTGGAAGGCTTCAGCCGGGCGACTAGCCGCGCTCTTAAATTTGCGGTTTGTCCCGTCCCACCGGACCACCGTTGGCGTGCGCGCTCGCCAAAGCCGTAAGAAACGGTCAATTAGCCCAGAGCCGCTTTCGTCGCCCGAGGCTGTCGCGCAAAAGCACAACCGTTTAAAGATGCGGCGGCTAGCCTTCGCTTCTGGGCGTCGACAAGGACGCACGTTTCTTCGCCAAAAAGACGCCGCCCGAGATCGCGTCAGCAAGCGGGGTGGATAGACGATTTGCGATGGCCGATGGCAAGTAAGTTTTGAGCACGTCGGCAAGGCCTCCGGTCAACGCAACCTGTTTCACGCCGCTTGCAAAAAGTGATTCTACGAGTCCCGCTATTTGTGATCCGGCTTGGTGCATTAGCGCGCGCGCCGCAGTGTCTTTCGCCTGCGCGTGGCGTGCAACGAGCGGGGCGAGCGCTGCATAGTCAGTCGCGGTTGCGGTCTCCATCCAGGCGATTAAAGCGGCTGGGTCATGGGCAAATCGCGCCAGAACGTCGGCGGAAAATTCGCTGGATGCTGCGCGGCCGTCCAAAGTACGCAATGAATGACGTATTGCGTTGAGGCCGAGGTCGGCGCCGCTGCCTTCGTCCGACACCGGAAATCCATAACCGCCGATGCGCTTAGTTCGTCCCTTGTAGTGCGTGAGAGCAATCGAGCCGGTGCCGGCGATGACAATGCCGCCATCGCCTTCCCCGAATGCGCCCAACAAAGCGAGATAGCCGTCGCCTTCGAACCAGGCGCCGGCGAAAGGGTGGCGCCACGCTTCCAGCGCCGCCCGTGCGCCGCGTTGTCCCGTGCCGGCGAGGCCGATCCCTGCATAGACGTTCGCTAGCGCTTCTTCGGCGAGGCCAGCCTCTTGAAGAGTTTGCCGGGTCGCGCTCATCACCGAGCCAAGGGCCGCCTCAAGCCCGAAACGCATGCTCGCCGGTCCTGCAAGGCCATGCCCCAGCACTTGGCCATCGGCCGTCTCCAAGCGAGCGCGGCATCGGGTTCCGCCGCCATCGACGCCCAGGAACAGCATTGGCGCCACTTCTCCAGTCTCCGATCTGCTGGCGATTCATTCTGCCAGGTATATCTGTTGCAGATGAACACCGAAGATATCAGCCCTCGTTATCTAGATCTCGATCTATGGGAAAACATCGAAGCGCTTAAAGCTTTGCATGAAAGTCAATTGACGGCGGTCGGGGTGGTCGCTCAAGCATTGCCGGCGATGGCCGCGGCTGTTGACGACGCCATTCCTCGATTGCGCGCTGGGGGACGGCTCATTTATGCGGGGGCTGGAACCTCCGCGAGGATTGCCGTGCAGGACGGCGCGGAACTTGGGCCCACTTTTGGTTGGCCAAGCGATCGATTGGCCTTTGCAATCGCTGGGGGCGAAGACGCGCTCCTGCGAGCGATAGAAAACGCGGAAGATTCCAATGCGGACGGCAGCACGCGGATCAAGGAGTTGGAAGTCGGACTCAACGATATCGTGCTTGGTCTGGCGGCGAGCGGCGAAACCCCGTTCACGGTTTCTGTTGTGGAAGCCGCTCGCGCGCGCGGTGCTCTCACCATTGGCGTCGCCAACAATGCTGGGTCGCATCTTCTGCGAGTGAGCGAGCATCCTATCCTCGTCGAAACAGGCGCTGAGCCGGTCGCCGGTTCGACGCGCCTTAAGGCTGGGACCGCGCAGAAGGTGGTCCTGAACCTGTTTTCGACGCTCGTAATGGTGCGCCTTGGCAAGGTTTATCGCGCTCTCATGGTGGATATGCGGCCTACCAACGACAAGCTGCGAAGGCGCGCGGTCCAGATGGTTTCCAGCCTCGCGCTGTGCGACGAGCCCGTCGCTGCCGCTGCGCTCGTGACAGCAGAAGGGCATGTGAAGCTGGCGGCTTTGATTGCGCGCGGCTTGCACGTCGACGACGCGAGGGCGCTGCTCGCACAAACCGACGGCAATTTGCGTTCCGCGGTAGCAGCTCTCCAAGAGCGATCGAGCTAGTGGACCTGCTTTCCGCCAATCCAGGTCGCTGAAACCTTTAGCGTGGAATCTAACAGAACGAGATCGGCGCGAAAGCGCGGGGCGATTCGGCCGCGTTCGTGATCGACACGCAAGAACTCAGCTGGGGTGAGCGATGCCATGCGCAACGCTTCGCTTGTTGTCGCACCCAAGAGCGTGACCGCATTCCGGACCGCTTGAGACATGTCGAGATGCGCGCCAGCTAGGGTGCCCGACGCCGTGCGAAGGGCGCCGCCAACAAGGCCAATTGTCTCGCCGAACAGCGCCATCGAATCGTTTGCCGTCCCAACCGTAGCCATGGCGTCGGAAATCAGCATCAGTTTTTGCGCGGTCTTGCAAGCGAAGGCGACGCGCGCCGACACTGGGTGGACGTGGATGCCATCAAGAATGAGCCCCGCCCACGCTTCCTTGTGCGTGAGCGCGGCGCCTACGGCGCCGGGTTTGCGTCCCTCCATAGGCGGCATGGCATTGAACACGTGCGTAAAGCCCACTGCGCCAGCAACGAGAGCAGCATCTATCTCCTCGGACGACGCCGCGGTGTGACCGAGACTTATGATTAGCCCGGCGTCGGCCAATGCATTTATTCTTTCCTGGCTGATGCGTTCGGGCGCCAACGTGACCAGAAGGGGAAAGCATCGCTTCCGGGCGAGGAGTTGAAGTTCGTCCTCATGGAAATCGCGCAGATGACGCGAAGGATGTACGCCCCGGCGTGGTTCCGAAAGCCAGGGACCCTCTAGATGGAGGCCAAGGACGCCCTCGAGGCCAGCCAACACCGCCGCTTCGACAGCGTCGAAGGACGCGGCAATTTTGTTGGGCTCATCAGAAATCAACGTCGCCATGAAACCAGTTACACCGAACTGATGATGCGCCTGGGCAATCATCGCGAGCGCGTCAGGCGTCGGGGCATCGTTGAATAGAATGCCTCCGCCGCCATTGATTTGAGCGTCAATGAAGCCGGGCGCCAGCACGCCTTTAAGCTCGAGGGCCCCAGCTGGAGCCGTCCTGGTGATGTCGACGATTCGTCCATCATGCATATGGACGCTCGCGCCCTCTATGAACTCGGCGCCGGTGAACAATTGCGTGGGTGTGAGCACCAGCATTGGATCGTTTCTCATGCCCGCTGAAGCGGCGGCGCGAAGGCCCGAACGACCCGCATTGTCTTGGCTTGCGGCAGTGTCCGCAAGGCTTATCGGTCCAGCGAACATAAGGCACAAGAACGCTTCGCCGGAGGCGCAGTTCCCTCCGAGCGCGCGAAATCCCTTTTTGCAATGATCAGCCTTGGCGCCCACTGAGGCGGCGTACAAGATGCGCGAAGGAGATGCGCGTGAAACTGGGCGGCGCGAACAAGACCGCGTTTCTGGACGGTGGGGGCGAAATGGGCGCGCTTATCCGCGCGTTCGATTGGGCACGCCATCCTCTGGGAGATCCGGCGCGATGGCCTCAGCCGCTGCGAACCACGTTACGCCTTCTGCTCAATACCGGTCATCCCATGTACATTTGGTGGGGGCCGCAACTTTATTGTTTTTATAACGACGCCTATTGCCAATCTATCGGCCCCGAGCGTCATCCCGGTTCACTCGGAAGTCCTGGCCGCGAGGTCTGGGAAGAAATCTGGCCCATCATCGGTCCACAAATCGATCAAGTCATGTCGGGCGGCGGCGCCACCTGGCACGTCAACGCCTTAGTGCCCATTACCCGCAACGGGCGACGCGAAGAGGTCTATTGGACCTATTCGTATGGACCAATCGATGATGACGCGTCACCGAATGGCGTCGGTGGCGTGCTCGTCGTATGCACCGAAACGACGGAAGCAGTTTTAGCGCAACGCGCGAAGACGGAGGAGGTGGCGCGTCAGCGGCGCTTGTTTGAGCAGGCGCCCGGCTTCGTCATTATCATGAATGGGCCCGATCACGTCGTTGACTTCGTCAATGACGTGCACCGTCAAGTGTTCAGCAGCGGCGATTGGGTCGGCAGGACCATTCGCGATGCATTTCCAAGTATCGCCGGGCAGGGCTTCTATGAGCTGCTGGACAAGGTCTTCGCGACGGGCGAGACCGTCGAATTTCAATCCCAAGAAGTGCGCTATCGCCGCTCGCCCAACGCTGATGAAGAGCTTCACTTCTTCACCTTCATCTATGCGCCGCTCTACGATGCGAACGGCAAGATTACCGGTGTGTTTTGTGACGGGTTCGATGTGACGCTGGCACACCGGGCGCAAGGCGAGATGCGCGCGAGCGAGGATCGCCTTCGTCTCGCCACCGAAGCGGCGAGCATAGGCACATGGGATTTCAATCCGGAAACCAATGAACTGCGCTGGGATGAGCGATGCAGACGCCACTTCGACGTCTCGGCCGATGCCGCAATCTCTTACGAAGAAACGTTTCTAGCGGCGCTTCACCCGGCGGATCGCGAACGCACGCATCGGGCCGTCACAGCGGCTTTGGCGCCCGACGGCGACGGCAAATACGACATCGAATATCGCGTCATTGGTCGGGGAGATGGCGTCGAACGATGGATCGCCGCGACCGGCAACGCCATTTTTGAGAATGGCCGGGCGGCGCGCTTTGTTGGTACTGTCCGTGACATTTCCGAACAAAAGCGCGCGCAACGTCGCCTAGAGATCGTCAACCGCACCGGCGCTGCGGTCGCTGCCGAATTGCAGCTCGATAACATCGTGCAGATGATCACCGATGCCGGCGTCGAACTCAGCGGGGCCGAGTTTGGCGCCTTCTTCTACAATCTGACCGATGCAAGCGGCGAGAGTTATATGCTCTATGCGCTCTCAGGCGTAGCGCGCGAGGAATTTTCGAAATTCCCGATGCCGCGAAACACCGCCGTGTTTGCGCCGACCTTCAATGGCGAGGGTGTGGTGCGATCTGACGACATCATACAAGACGAACGCTACGGCAAGAATGCGCCAAGGAAGGGGATGCCGGAGGGCCATCTGCCGGTGCG
Organism: Terricaulis sp.; assembly: GCA_037200505.1. Classification (GTDB taxonomy): domain Bacteria; phylum Pseudomonadota; class Alphaproteobacteria; order Caulobacterales; family Aquidulcibacteraceae; genus Vitreimonas. The sequence continues at coordinate 139,444 of JBBCFZ010000011.1, forward strand.
TTCATATCTCGCTGTACCGGTGATATCGCTTTCGGGCGAAGTGCATGGCGGTCTCTTCTTCGGTCACGCTCAGCCGGGCATGTTCAAGACAGAGCATGAAACCTTGGTATTGGGCCTTGCCGGCCAAGCGGCGACAGCAATCGACAATGCGCGACTGTTTCAGCAATTGCAGAAGCTCAATGCAACGCTTGAGCAGCGCGTTGCGGAAGAAGTGGCGGAGCGAGCGCGTGCTGAGGAACAGTTGCGCCAATCGCAGAAGATGGAGGCGATAGGGCAGCTGACCGGAGGCATTGCGCACGACTTTAACAATATGCTGGCCGTCGTGATCGGCGGGCTCAACATGATGCAACGCCGTTTGGCGAAGGGCGATGTTGATGTCGGCAGGTTTATCGAGGCGGCGACCGACGGCGCAAAACGCGCAGCGGCGCTGACGCAAAGGTTGCTGGCCTTTTCGCGCCAACAACCGCTTGAACCGGATGTGATCGACGCCAACAAGTTGGTCGGCTCCATGACCGACTTGCTAAGGCGCACTTTGGGAGAGCAGGTCGAGGTCGAAACCGTCCTGCTTGCGGGCCTTTGGCGCACATTTGCCGATCCACTGCAGCTGGAGGCAACTATTCTCAATCTTGCCGTCAATGCGCGCGACGCAATGCCCGAAGGCGGCAAACTGACGATCGAAACCGCCAACGCCGCGGTCGATGACGAAGGCGCGAAAGAGTATGCGCTGCCGGCGGGTCAATATGTGATGGTCGCCGTAACTGACACCGGCGCCGGGATGAGTGCGGCGATCATGGAGAAGGCGTTTGATCCATTTTTCACCACCAAGGCGGTCGGAAAAGGGACTGGCTTGGGTTTGAGCCAAGTTTTCGGATTCGTTCGCCAATCGGGCGGACACGTGAAGCTCTATTCGGAGGAACGCATCGGCACCACAGTGAAGGTCTACCTGCCGCGACATTACGGCAGCGATGCGCCGCGTAACATCGTGAGTGAGCGAGCTTCTCCTCAAGGCGGGAAAGGGGAGGTCGTACTTGTGGTCGAAGATGAAGAACGGGTACGCAACTATTCGACCGAGGCGCTAAAGGAACTGGGATATAATGTCATAGCGGCGAGTGGCGGTGCGGACGCGCTCGCGTTGATCGAGTCTGGGCAAAAGATCGATCTACTTTTTACCGATGTCGTAATGCCCGGCATGAACGGGCGCCAGTTGGCTGAGAAAGCGAACGAAAAGCTCCCCCAGCTCAAGGTGCTCTTTACGACTGGCTACACGCGCAACGCTGTGATGCATAACGGCGTTCTGGATGCCGGTACGTCTATTCTGCCTAAGCCTTTTAGCATCGATCAACTCGCGGCCAAGATTCGGGGAGTCCTTGACGCCTGAGCTGCAAGGCGTCGGCGAATGAAAGCCCGACTTTCTCATTGAAGGGCTGTCGCGCCACAGCCTGATTCGCGAGATGCTCGTGGATCGCTGGAACCAGGTTAGGAACGACCCGTTCGCATATTGGCAAGTCATTCGGAGAATGGGCTTAGCCGCTGCGAGAGGGACTTATGCCGAAATCCAAGAAGCCTGCCGTGGCGCAAAGCGCCGGCGGTGAGACGCATCAGACGGCCAGCGCGCCAGACGCGCGGTTGACCACCAATCATGGCGTCCCGGTCGGCGACAATCAGAATTCACTTAAGGCCGGCCCGCGCGGCTCATCGCTACTGGAAGACTTTATTCTCCGCGAGAAGATTCAGCATTTCGATCATGAGCGCATTCCCGAACGCATTGTGCACGCGCGTGGCTCTGGCGCGCATGGGTTCTTTGAGCTCACCGATAGCCTAAAAGAATTCTCGCGCGCCAAGGTGCTGACGGAAGTGGGCGAACGCACCGAGGTCTTCGTACGTTTCTCGACCGTCGCTGGCGGCGCGGGCTCGGTCGATACGCCGCGCGACGTCCGCGGCTTCGCGGTGAAGTTCTACACCAAGGAAGGCAATTGGGATTTGGTCGGCAACAACATCCCGGTTTTTTTCATCCAAGACGCAATCAAGTTTCCAGACCTCATCCATTCGGTGAAGATGGAAGCGGATCGCGGCTATCCGCAAGCCGCAAGCGCGCACGATACGTTCTGGGATTTTATCGGGCTGATGCCGGAAAGCACGCACATGATCATGTGGGCGATGTCTGACCGCACCATCCCGCGCTCATTCCGCATGATGGAAGGTTTTGGCGTTAACACGTTCCGCTTGCTGAACGATCGGGGTGACGCTGTATTCGTGAAATTTCATTGGCGCCCGAAACTCGGCTTGCAATCGACCTGTTGGGACGAGGCCGTGAAAATCGCGGGCGCCGATCCAGATTATCAGCGTCGCGATCTTTTCGAAGCTATTGAGCGTGGCGATTTTCCAGAATGGGAATTCGGCGTGCAGTTGCTCACGCAAGAAGAGGCGGATGCATTGCCTTTCGATATTCTGGATGCGACGAAGCTCATTCCCGAGGAGATGCATCCGCTGCGCGTCATTGGTCGCATGGTGCTCGATAGAAATCCGGACAATTTTTTCGCCGAAACTGAGCAGGTCGCGTTCCTACCCACGAACATTCCACCCGGTATTGATGTTTCGGAAGACCCTCTGCTGCAAGGCCGCTTGTTCTCCTATCAGGATACGCAACTCTCACGGCTCGGCACAGTGAATTTCCACCAACTTCCGATCAATCAAGCCAAGGGCTGCCCGTTTCAGAATTTCCAGCGCGATGGCCATATGCAAACGCAAGTCTTCAAAGGCCGCGCAAATTACGAACCAAACAGTTTGGCTGATGCCGGCGAAGAAGGCGGCCCGCGCGAGGACACCAAAGGAGGCTTCCGCACTTTCGCCCAGCCGACGGAAGGGTCGAAAGTTCGGTTGCGCTCTGAGACGTTTGCCGATCATTACAGCCATGCCCGCCTCTTCTATGCTTCGCAATCCGACATCGAACAGGCGCACATTGCGACTGCTTTGGTGTTTGAGCTCTCGAAGGTCGTGCCCGAGCATATTCGTAATCGCATCATGGCCAATCTGCGCAATGTCGATGAGGACTTGGCGGCACGCGTTGCTGAAGGGCTCAACATGGATTTGCCCGCGAAGTCCGAGCCTGCGGCGCCGCCGCAGGACATGGCGCCCTCAGCCGCGCTGCGCATCATCGACAAATATCCGCCAAGCTTGCAAGGCCGCGCGCTCGCGATCCTCGTGACCGACGGCGCCGATGGCGCAATTGTTCAAGCCGTGCGTGAAGCCGGCGAGGCTGCGGGCGCGACCGTAAAAATCATTGCGCCGAAAATTGGCGGCGTGACGCTGAAAGGAAGGAAAAAACTGAAGGCTGACGGCCAACTCGCAGGTTCACCGTCGGTGCTGTTCGACGCCATTGCGCTTGTGCTTTCAGACGATGGCTGCGTGCAATTGCTGAACGAAGGCGCGGCCCACGATTTCGTCAAGAACGCGTTCGGGCATCTCAAAGCGATTGGCTTTACGCCCGAAGCGCAGCCGCTGCTTGACGCCTGCGGCGTTGAGCCCGACGAGGGTGTCGCCGAACTCTCCGATCTGCCCGCATTCATTGAATCAGCGGCCACCCGACAATGGGACCGCGAGCCGAAGGTTCGCACTTTAGCGTAGGAATTGGCCCGCGTCGCTTCGCTCATCAAGGAAGGCGGTCCTCAAGCCCAGGGGCCGCCTTCAATTGTTTCGGCCAAAGTCCTCGTCACGAATACCGTCTCGATATGCTGGCACGTATCCGCACCAGAACGTCCTAGGTTTTGATAGCGCTCACTAAGAATATTCGTCCGAGCCTTGCACCCAAAGGAACGATTGAATGTCTATCATGTCGCGCGGACCCAAGTCATGCAGTTCACTCTTGAGGTCGGATGCGAGTTTGAGCGCGCTTGAATAGGTCCTCCAATTCGGGCGGGATGCGTAGTCGAAGTCCATGCCCAATGCGCTTGCAGCGCGCCGCATCACATTAGGCTTGATGAAGAGGTGCTCTGACGGTTTCGCGATGAAGCCGAACACCGTGGCTACGGGCCATGTGACCACACGAGTTTGTTTGCGAGGCAAGGCGCTTAGAGCGTTGATCCAAGCCTCGAACTTCGCCTCTAGCGCCCCGCGGCCGTGAAGAAAGGCATAAAGGGCATTGGAGTAGATTTCCGCGCCGCCCTCTCTCACGCCGTCGCGCAGCGCCATCTTTTCGAACGAGAAGATGAGGTTGGTTCGGCCTTCGATGCGCAGCGCGCGCGATACGATTTCATCAAAGCGGCGCTGTCGCAGCAGCGTGGCATATGTGCTTTTTCCAAGCGCTTCGCGCCATTGCAAATGAGCCTGCCATTTGTAATCGCGCTCGACATATTCCTCGTCGTGAAAGCCCTCTGGGAAATAGCTCAGGAATTTTCTTCGCGCGGATTTAAGGTGCCGCGCCGCTGCACCGCCTGCTGCTACTCGTACCTGCGGGACTTGAGCTGAACTGGTCATGGCACAAGAAAGCGCCTATTCCGCAGGGGGTTCCGTATCTTTGTGACATTCTGCGTATGGACGTCGCCACGACAGGCCCTGTGGAGAGACGGAATGGGCGCCGGAAAAGCTACTCCATCGCGCAATTCGCCAAGCGTAGGCGCGGCCATTACAGCTCAACTACCCACCGCACTCGCGCGGAGTGCTTTGCCGATAGAGCCGGTCGCGCTTGCGCAGTGGCTTCTCGGAAAACGGCTCTTGAGGCTGGTTGGCGGACAAGTGATGGGCGGGCGCATCGTGGAGACCGAAGCCTACCTTCCAGAGGATCCGGCCTCGCATAGCTTCTGTGGGCCGACTTTGCGAAACCGATCCATGTTTGAGACAAGGGGCCATGCCTATGTCCACCGCATCTATGGCATGTGGTTTTGTTTGAATGTCGTGGCTGGCGCGGCCGATCACGGCGCAGCCGTCCTTACCAGAGCGGCAGAAACGATGTGAGCAGCGGACACAAACCAGCAAGCGCGCCAAGCCCAACAATTGTTGCGCGAAAGGGCACCGAACGAGACTTAGAATGTGGAAATGCGACCAGTCGCATTCGTTAGCACCAACTTTCCCGCTTCGATTAGTATGAAGGAAAGGTGCTACTTCCTGATAAATGATTGCGGTTAACGGCTTGATACGATTGCTATGCATCGCTCTGGCGACGTTCTTATCCGTAGCGCTTAGTTGTGAGGGTGCCACGGAAAACTCCAACAACGTTGGGGCGTTCTAGCGCGTGCGCTCGGTCAGCCAAGCAAAGAGCCCTGCGTCCACTGCTTGGGAGGCGAGTGTTTCGCCGGACCATACTGCAACGTCCGCCTCGCAAGCCGGCCACTCACCCTCTGGTGAATGACACGCAAAGAACATTCGCGTGACGCCTCGGCTTTCACGATATCGGCGCAGATAGTCTTCAAAGATCAGTCGGTCTGCCCTCGACTTCACTTGAACGAAGGCGCGCTCGCCGGTGGCTCGCTGCACCAAAACTAGGTCGACGTCTGCTTGCTGGCCGCCGAGCGCACTTGCTCGCGTCCAGCCGCTTTGTGCAAAAATGAGATCAATCAGCAGTTCGAAGTCGGAAGGGTGGAGCTGTGCAATCATTTCCGCTGTCACCGAGACGCAGGCTTCCCGTGCAGCCGCGGCCTTGAGGACAAGCGGCGACGGAATGGAATTGATACGTCGCACTGCGTGGTCTTCGAATTTTACACGGCAGATCGATCTTCTGTAGCTCGCAAGGCTTGTGAGCCCTCCTGACAGACTTTCGATCCGCAGGGGCTGTCCCGCAGCGTCGTCACATCGCCAAGGCGACACCAAACGGCGCCCGCGTACGCCGTGGGGGAGGTCGTTAGCGGCTCGAGGCAGGTCCACTAGCTCCGGCTCGGCGAATGCCCACCACATTAGCCCGCGTTCGAAGGTAATCCACAAGGCGGTTTCGGGCAGCGTTGTGAATGCGAGGATCTCATTCGCAAATGCGGTGGCGTTTGCTTCTGCGCCCGCCGCCACGAACGCAGCGCGCAGCGCCGTTGGGTCGGCCGCCTGGGCCATTTCATGGGACACCGCCGCGTGACCTAGCTCGATGAAGTTGTTTGAAAGCGCGTGTTTGAACCATGTGCCCGCCGGCCCCAGCTTTATGTAGCGCACCGTTGTCGGAGTGATCAGGGCAGCTTTCAAGCCTTGTAGCTGATGAGTATCGTCCATGAGGCGTCACAACGCTCCGGGCGCGGCGCCAGTCAAGCCGAATGTGACTCATCGTCTGTAGAACTATAGGCTTCGTTTGGGCCGGCTGCGCCGATGGACGTTCGCCGCCGACTTGCGCGCAATTTGATCCGCCTTCGTCATGAAAAGGGCTGGTCCCAGGAAGAGCTGGCCGAGCAATCGGGGCTGCACCGGACTTATGTCTCCGGAGTGGAGCGCGCAGTCCGAAATCCGACCATTGAAGTCGTCGAAAAGCTGGCCAGATCGTTGAAGGCCACGGCCAGTGCGCTACTTGAGTGAGGAGTTGCATTGGCGGCCTCGCGATCCCACGGCAATAGGAAGCGCCGGTCCCTTGCTTTCGCAGTGAACCGGCTGCCTTCCTCTAGTCGTCGTCTTCGTTTAGCTTCCGACGCCCACGGGCATCGAAAGCCGCGAGGCGCTTCTTGTTCTCATCGTCAGTCAGCAGACCTTCGAGTGGGTCCTTTGTGAGGTGGTGATCGCCTTCGGTAGCGTCGATCCACTCTTGTTGTTGCATAATAGGGTAGACCACTAGCACGCCGCCGCCGGGTTGCTTCGGCGGTGGGGCCTTTAGCCAACCATTCTTCCCGGCGACGTCGAAGAGAAGCTTGCGCGCTGCTGCATCTCTCTTCACCAACGCGTCCTCTTCCAGTTGCACAAAGGCCAGTTGTAGGCGCGTCAGCATCTCCACCCTGCCGTTGATTTTCACTGGGCGCGTGCCGGCAAACCATTCGATGACCGTCTGGCTTATCTCATCTTGCTTCTGCTTGTTCTCCGCCAGCTTTGCCGCTTGGTTGGCTTTACGCTTGGGCCATCCACCGTCAGGGCATCCGGATTTGCCCTTCTTGAATCTGGAATGGCGCGGCGGCTTGCCGTATCCGTTGCCCTCGTCTTCGTCGTCAGACATCACTTTTCTCCTTCGCTTGTTAAGAGCAAGCACGGCCGCGGTATGCGGTCGTGCGCCTGTTCATCCAGCTATGCTTTGCTATCGTCGCGAGCGGTAGGCTTCAGGTCCGCTTCAACGCGTTGCGCGTGGCTTTAGAGAAAGAAATTGGCGTAGGCGCAGGCTTGCAGCTTTCGCCACAAACCTGCGCCCAACGTCGATGTGTTAAGTTCGCTGAGCTGCGACTTCCTCGAACGTCGCCCCGCCCTCAAGCAGCGCAGACCGACCGAGATAACGTTCGAAGCGGCGCAAAATGACGTCGCAATAAAGCGGGTCGATCTCTAGAAGACGCCCGCGCCGGCCGCTTCGCTCTGCAGCTATCAGAGTTGTTCCGGATCCCGCGAAGGGATCGAGCACGATCTGATTTCGACTGCACACGTCCTTGATTGCGTCCTCCACCAAAGCCACAGGCTTCACAGTTGGATGCATGGCGAGTTCCGCGTCTCGTCCTTCTTTGAAAACGTTGACGCCTGGATAAGTCCAGACATTGGTGCGGTTACGTCCGAACTTGCCGAGCTCTATGTTGTTCTGGTGCTTCGCCTCTCCATGCTTAAACACGAAAACGAGCTCATGCTGAGAGCGGTAGAACGAACCCATCCCGCCGTTGGTCTTCGACCACACACACACATTCTTCAGGTCGGAAAATACGGCGCGCCCGGCGGCGAGCAATTCGCTCATATGCCGCCAGTCCATGCAGACGAAGGCAATGGCCCCGTCCTTACAGACACTCGCCATTGGCTGAAGCGCCGATTCCAAAAAGGCCGTAAAGGCCGTCTCGGACATTTCGCCAGAAGCCATCGCAAACTCGCGATGCTCGCCAGTTACACGGACATGCCCGCCGACGGGAACGTTGTACGGCGGATCTGTAAAGACCATGTCCGCCGCCTCTCCTTGCATCAGCCTCGCATACGCTGAAGCGTCCCGGGCGTCTCCGCAGACGAGGCGATGGCGCCCGCATTCCCACAGGTCTCCAACCCTAGATACGGGTATCTTGGGCGGTAGCACGACCTCATCTTCCGGGCCGACAAGCGAAGCTGTATTCGCGGACACTGCATCGCCAAGAATGACGTCAATCTCGGCGGTTTCGAATCCCACGATTTCCGCACCCAACCCCAGATCAATGATACACTGCAATTCAATCGCCAGGATTTCGCGATCCCAGCCGGCCTTTTCAGCGAGCCGGTTGTCAGCAATTATGTAGGCTCGCTTTTCCGCTTCGCTTAAATGCGACAGTCTTACGATTGGAACGCTCTCCATCTGCAGTAGGCGCGCAGCGGCCACACGCCCATGTCCAGCAATGATCATCAGATCGTCATCGACAAGGACCGGGTTAGTGAAGCCGAAGCGCTCAATAGAGTTCGCAATTTGCTTGATTTGACGCTTCGAGTGAGTGCGTGCATTCTTGGCGTACGGGCGTAGCGAACTTATAGGCGCGCGTTCCAACACATTATGCGTTGGCATAGTTTTTCTCCTCAGATTCACATGTCAAAGAGCAAAGCCCGCGCTTGCGCGCGAGGCCGTTGGTCGATCGTCAAGTGAGAGGAGAAAGACAGCGGTTGGCGCCGCCGTCATTCACGCTAAGGGCGGCGCTTTTTTTGTGAAGAAACGCGGTTGATGAAACTGCGCAAGGACAGGTGCTTACAATAGCGTAGACGCGTCACCTCCCCGGCGACGCGAGCAGGGGTGGGTTGGTCGATGGCAATGCTTCTGGCGGTGCACCATGCCAAGAGAGCACCTGCTCGCTTCAGGCGTTTAAGGAACCGTGACAGGCGACGATAGTACTGATCGGCAAACTCCATATTCGAGCGCCGTTCGTTCGTCTCTGACGGTCTACCCCGCGGTCCGACCTTCTGACCTTCGAGAAGGGCGCAAATTCGATCGTGTACGGGCGCTGGTAGAATCTCGTTTGGGTTTAGTCTGATGACCCGCGCAATTTCGGCGGGCGGCACCGAAAGGCCGCGATCATTGGGCGATGCCTCTGCCTCAAGAATTCGCCGTCCCAAGCTTGGAACCGCGTCTGCGCTAAAGAGGTCATACGGATTGCTGGCTTCGATGCCTGGGAACCGTACCTTTATCCCGTCGCGCGTAACCGAGATCTCACGGTGATTTTTCATGCCGAGTGTTCAGCAAATTCTGATAGATCGCGCAATCAAATCTCGCGCGCAGAACCTGCGCGCGCGTCTGTCGGTTAGCAATGTTCCTGCAAACGTCCGTAACGGCTCTGCAACGCACCTGCATTTCGCCTGCATGAGTTCTACGGCAAGCGTGCCATTCTTACAAAAAAGCGCGTAGTTTCCGTGCCCTGGCGGGCGTACCGCGGACATTTCCCCAGGTTCTGCGATGGAAGGTCCCTGCACGGATAAACCATGCAGGGAAAATGCGCAGAGACGGGTTCGCGAAGCACTGCGCCCACCACCATTGCCGTCTTGCGGGTCGCTTTGCGGTTGGTCGTCGGACTTTGAAACGTCCGCATCGTCGTGCGCTAAAGCGTCCGCGCAAAATCGTCGTTTCATGGCCGATGCTGGGGTGAGGCGAGCTGCACGCGGCATTGCTACACGGCATCCGCGTTCAATCGGGCCGACCGGCGAGAGCGTTAGCGCTCCAGGCGCGCGTTCGACCAAGCGATCATGGGCGGGAGGCCTTCGCCTTGCGTTGCCGTTGCGACGAGTTCGAGGATGCTTGCGCCGCTTAGGTCTGCCTCGATCGCGGTTGCGGCGCCGCCGGGTGTGATGGTTGCATCCTGTACGAGACGTCGATCAGCATAAATTTGGAAGCGAACGGGCGACGCGCCGTTCAGGACCGCGGGGGTCGCGATGAAGCGCTGGAATTGGCCGTCCGCGCGGATTTCGAGACGCGAATTGGCGAAGAGGCCGATGCCCTTGGCGATGGTCTCTCCGCCGAGGCTGAGCGGCGCGCCGTCTGGCGCAACACCGATGCGCGCGGGCGTCCAGCCTGCTGGGAGTGCTGCGTCGCCGAGGCCATCGACGGCGACATTGATGCGCGCGGGCATTTCGTCGAGATAACTTATGCGCGCATCCGCTGGCGTCCCTTCGACGCGCAGCATGATCGCTTCGTGCGCCGCGAGTTGAACAGCGATGCGATCACGCGCGGACGCGAGGTCGCGATGGCGCCAAAGATCGCGGACGTTTGCTGCGCTGCCAGGCGCGAACCTAAGCTCGCTCCAGGTGACGCTGGCTTCGCGCGCCGACTCGCCGCGATTGAAGAACACGACCGCGCGCGCGCCGCTGGCTGCGAGCGTCTTCACGATCACCATCGTGTCGCCCGCACGCACCGGCACGCCTTGATTGCCGGCCGGATCCTGATCGATGGCGATGACTTCGGCATTATCGACAATATCGATCAGCGATTGCGGCGAATTGCGCAGATCATAGCCGAGCAGCAGCGGCGCGCTCATGATCGCCCACATGGAAAAATGCGCGCGCGCTTCGGTGAGGTGGTGCTCATCGAAGTCGCCATGGCCGATCGCGAGCATGTCGGGATCGTTCCAGCGGCCTGGGCCGGCGTAGAGCGCCGCATCGACGGCGCTGTCGATATTGCGCAGCATGCTCTCCCAGGTGAACTCGATGTCGGGGCTGGTGCGCCAGAGATTGCCGCGCGCGTGCGCCCAGCGCGGCGAAAGCGCTTCGCCCCAAGTGCAGATCGAGAACACCGCGTCCGCGCCGCCCCATTGGCGGATTTGCGCGCCGAGTGTGGCGTAGAGCGCTTCGACGGCGCGCGGGTTGGAGGCGGGGATATCGCCGCGCACGATGTAAGTCGGGAATTCGCGATAGTCGCCGCTGACCACGGCGCGTGAGGTCGGGCCATAGTCGGCGACGCCGCACGCATCGATCTTGACATAGTCGAAATCCCAATCGCGGAAGATCGTGCGCATGTCTTGCTCGGCATGCTCGAAGCTGCCGACTTCGCGTTCGTCGATGGTGCCCACGGGGAGATTGGGGCTATGCGCGTCGTGATATTGCGCGCAGGTGTTGCGGCCGATGTCGGTGTAGAGGCCGGCTTTGAGCCCGAGGCTGTGGATGTAGCCGACGAACGGTCGCATCGAGCCGGTCGCGCTGCCCGCGACAGTCGCGGAGGGGAACATGCTCTCGCGAATGCGCAGATCGCCGTTGGCCAAGCGCTGCAGCGACCAGCCGTCGTCGATGTTCACATAAGTATAGCCGCGCGCGGCGAGGCCCGACGCGACCAAAGCCTGCGCTGAGCCGCGGATTTTCGCTTCGTCGACGTCGGTGCGAAACGCGTTCCACGGATTCCAGCCCATGGGCGGGGTTTGCGCGGCTTCTGTTTCATGGATGGAAAAGCGGCCGCTTGGCGCCAGCGGATCGCTTGGCGCTTCGGGCGCGGCGCACGATGCCGCGAGACATAGTGCGAGCGCAGCGAGCGCGATGTGCCCGGCTTGTTTCGCAACACTTCGCTTCTGCATGGCGCGTTCTCGCTGATGAATTTATCTGGACTCGATGCGATCGAGCGGAATGTCGACGCCCGCATGCCGCGCGGCGATGAGAGCAGCGCCAATAGAGGGTGAGAAGCGCGGCGCGGTGAGCGTGATGCGCGGGTTTGCTTGTGTCAGCGCCGCGCGCAATGGATCGAGGATGATGCCGCCCGCTGTGAACACGCCGCCGGAATAGGAGACCGCGGTCGGTTCAAATGCGCCATAGCCGAGCGTCGTACGCACCGCGATGGCGAGGTCGGCGAGTTCAGCCGCTGCCGCCGCGAAGATCTCGCGTGCGGCATCGTCGCCGGCATTTGCTGCATGGGTGACGATTTTCGAAGCGTCCGCGATCTTGTCTCGCGCGGTGTCGCTCAAGATAAGTCCTGAGAGATCGAGGTCGTCGTGCAGCGCGTAAGATTCGCGCATCAGGCCGTAGAGCGGCCCTTTCGGCCGGCGCCCATCCGCCATGCGCGAGAAAGCGTTGAGGCCCTGCACGGCGATCCAATAGGCCGAGCCTTCATCGCTGAAGAGTTCGCCCCAACCGCCCGCGCGCGCCGTCGCGCCTCTGAGTTCGCCATAGGCGATGGAGCCTGTGCCGCTCACGATATTGATTCCATCCGCGCCGCCAAACGCGCCGGCCCAGCCGCTGACCATGTCGTTGCCGCAGGCGAAGCGGTGATGCGGGAAGATGTTCGCGGGCAGCGCTTCCAATTCGGCGGTAAGGCGGCTGTCTTCGCCGAATGCGGGCAAGCCGAAGAATGCGAACGCTATCTCGTCGGGTTTGAGGTTCGCTTTGCTCAACACGGCCGCAACACCGTGCGCGAGCAGCACCCTCAGCGCGGGCATGCCGATCTGCACATGATATGCGCCGTCATCGCGATGCTCCGCGAGCACCGCGCCATCCGCGCGCAACAGCAGGAAGCTCGTCTTGGTGCCGCCGCCGTCCACGCCCAGCACGATCGGCGCGGGCGCGCTCATGCGGCGACGTGAATGCGCACGCCTTTGACAACGCGGCTCACCGTTCCCGCGGGATTGGGATTATCCGGCGTCTTGCCGAGGCGTAGCGATTGGAAGAAGGCGAGCATTTGCGGCGCGATGATATAGGGAATGAGCAAATCATGCTCGCTCGCCATCTCCAGGCCGGGGATATGAAATTGCATGGAGGCGAGGTTCGCCGACAGAGGCTGCGCGGAAATCGCCATCAGCGCGCCAGCTTTTCCGTCGCGCTGCAATTCTTCCAGGAGATCGAGGTCATAGCGGCGCGCCAGCGGATCGTTGGACACGAACACCGTCGCGATGGTGCGCTCGTTGAGGATCGTCTTCGGACCGTGGCGAAAGCCAAGCGGTGTGTCCGACATTGAAACGCACGCGCCGTCGGTCAGCTCCAGCAGCTTGAGCGCCGCTTCTTGCGCCAAACCACGGAACGGCCCCGAGCCCAGATAAACGAAGCGATCGAAGCCGCTCGACAATGTCCGCGCCAGATGCGCATGACGATCGAGGACGGCTTGGACAGCATCGGCGATCGCATCGGCGCGCACGTGCGCGGCGCCCCGGAAGATCGCGATGCCCGCGAGCAACATGCAGGTGAAGCTCGACGTCATCGCGAAGCTGCGGTCGTTGGTGGCTTCCGGCAGCACCAGCACATCGCCCTTTGGCGAGTTGAGCAGACGCTGCGCCAGCTCGCCGTCGGCGTTGCACGTGATCGCGAGGTGGCGAAGCTGCGGCGCGTGCAGATCGGCGAGATCGACCGCCGCCACGCTCTCCGGGCTCGATCCCGAGCGGCCGAACGACACCAGCAATACAGGCGTGTCCGCGTTGAGATGCTCGCGCGGGCGCGCGACGATGTCCGTCGTCGCGATCGCTTCGATGCGCGCGGCGGTGGTCGGGGCCAAGGCGGCGGCGAGGCATTCGCCGATGAAGGACGACGTGCCGGCGCCGGTGAAGATAATGCGCGCGTTGGAATCGTTTGCGATCGGCTCGATCACGCGCGCGAATTCGGCGGCGCGCTCTTGCACCAAGCGAAACGTCTCGCGCAGCACGGCCGGCTGCTGCGTGATCTCGCTGGCCGTCCAGCCAGCGCCGCGCGCGGTCAGATCAGAGTCGGAATAGCCAAGGACGGACATTCTTGATCTCTCGTTATGGTGCGCATGCGCGCGCATAGGCGTCGATGCACTGGAACAGATGATGGACCGTCATCGCCTCCGGCGTGAAGCGAATTCGGCCGTCGCGAAGCGCGGTATAGGCGCTCGGCATATATTGCGAGACCAGCGCCAGCGGAGGCGGTGCGGAGGCGAGATTGGCGAACATCTTGGCGCGCGCGGCTTCGATCTCCGGATGCGGCCAGTAATAACGGATGCGGTCGCTGAGAGAGAATTGCAGATCGAAATCCAGCCGCGCGCCATCGCTGTGATAATAGCTTTTCCAGTACTTGGGCTCGCGGTGCATCACGCGCAGACACGTCTCGCGAAAGCCTGACGCCTTCGCGCCCAGCCAATCGCGTTCGATCGAATCCAAAGCAAAGAGCGCCTCGCGCAGCGCGAAGGTGAGGCCGGGGCCGACTTTCAGAATGGCGTAATGATCGCGCACTAACTGCGCCAAGGCGCGCGGCGTCTGGTAATCGGTCGAGTGCGCTTCGAACACGATCCCGTCGCGGCTCTCGATAAATTGGCTAAGCGCGCGCGCTTTGGTGTCCCGGTAATCGACGACCATGTCGTGATCGAACTCGACGCCCGGCTGCACCACGGCCGCGATGACGCGCTTCCAAGCCTCACCTAGACCGCGTGCCGCAAAGATTTTCGCGTGCGTATCGAGCGTCGCGGCGGCCGCTTCGGGCGTGGTGACCGCAAGCTCGCCCAAATCTTCCTGCGCGCCGCCAGGGGCGGGCACTTCGGTGCCGACGATATAAACCGGCGGCTCGCCGCCCGCGCGGCCCCACGCGGCTTCAGCGGCCGCGCAAAGGCGCGCCGCGCGCTCCGCGACCATGGCGTCGGTCAGAGCCCGCGGATCGCCTGCGCACGACATCGAGCAATCGAGATGGATCTTGCGAAAGCCCGCCTCGACATAAAGCGCAACCATGGTCTCGGCTTCGCGCATCGCGGCTTCGGCCGGCTGGTCGCGCCAGGCGTTGGGGCCGAGGTGATCGCCGCCCAGCGCCAGACGCTCGAGCGGCAGCCCCGCGTCCTGCGCGATGGCGTGCACGAAGGCGACGAAGTCGGCCGGCTGCATGCCGGTATAGCCGCCATATTGGTTCACTTGGTTTGAGGTGGCCTCGATCAGCGCGATGGGCGCATCCGGCGCTTGGGCCGCATAGAGGCAGGCCGCCTTGAGCGCCAAGGGATGGGCGCAGCAGATCGAATAGATGCCGACGCTCTCACCGGCCTTGTGCCGCGCGACGATGTCCAAGAGAGCGCGCATTTCGCCTAAGCCTTCGCCCGCAGATCCGGGCTATCCATAGAGCAGTGCTAACGAAACGCGCCGCGTGCCGCAACCATAAAAATACAAAATGAAACTAAACGCTGCTGTTTTTGGGCGCAGCGGTCTTTTCAGGTGCGATCGCCAGGAAGAGCGAAGCGAGCGCCGCCAACACAACGCCGGCGATTTTGTAAGGCCCCGGCACGACCGCCAGCAGCGCCATCGAAATGAGCGCGGTCAGCAGTGGCGCGGCGGCATTGACCAGCGGCGAGACCACGATCGCCTGGCCCTGCCGAAACGCATAGACGAGCATCAGCGCGCCGACGGCGTTCAGTGATTGAATCGCCGCCGCAAGCCACGGCCCATCCCAGCCCCAATTCACCGGCTGCGAAAAGTCCGTCATGAACCACGCGATCGGCGCGAGCGCGAGGCCCGAGATCATCATGTAGAAGAAGATCGATTCCGCGCTCATCAGCGTGTTCGCTTGCTTGATGAAATAGGCCTGCAAACCCCATGCGGCCAGCACCAGCAGCGCAAGCCCAAACCATTCGCCGTGCGCGTTTTCCTGCAGCGCCTGCGGAGAGAAGTCGAACAATGGCAGCGCCGCGAGCGCGAGCACGATGCCGAGAGCGCCCAGCCAATTGGTGCGCTCGCGCAACAGCAGGAACGACAAGGCGATGGTGATCACGGGCGAAAGCGAGATCACCGGAAAGATGAGATAAGCCGGCCCCGTCGTCAGCGCGCGAAACAGAATGAGCTGACCGCCCGCGCCCAAAAGACCAATCGCCAGGCCATACGCGATGGCGCGTGCGCCGCGATCGAGCTTGAATCCCTCCCGCGCCAGCACGATCACCGCCGGCGCAATCATGGTGAGCGACCACACGCAATAAACCAAAGTGTCGGGGAACCCGCGTTGCGCGGAGAGCCCCGCCAGCGCGCCCCAAACGCCCCAGAGCGCCGTGGTGAGCAGGGCGAACACGAGCCAAGTGCGTTTCGCGGTCGCCGGTGTGTCGGTCATCAGGATGCGCTTTCAACGGGCGTGGCTTCGATCAGCAGAAAATGCTCGAAGCTGGCCTCAACGATATTGTTCTGCGCATCCGCCACGCCGAGCGCTTCGCCCGTGAAGCTGTTGCGCAACGCATATTGCCCGGCGCCCAGGCCGCGCAGCGTAACCGGCCCTGAATAAGCATCCGCGTAGAAGGCATAATGCATGCGTTCGCCGGCGCTCACCGCGTGCGCTTCGGGTTTATCGAAGCCGATGTCGTAGAGTTCGCCGCGATAGGCGCCTTTTGGCAGCATGTTCTCGCGATAGAGCGCGATCCATTTGCGCCACAGCTCTTCTTTCTCCGCCGTGAGCACGAAGCCGCCGGGCGGCAGCGTGTCGATGGGGCGCGGCGTATCCTCGGGCCAGGTGAATTTGGTCGAGAGCACGGCGCCGATGCCATAGGCCGACGCAAAGTCCTCGCGCCGATCGCTGAGTTCGACATGATCGCCGGAGAACGGCGCAGACGGTCCCGCAAGCGCTTTGATGGTCTTGCCCTTGTGGCGAATTTGCCAGGACGACAGCGGGTCGGACGACGGCGTCTGATTCATCGCGGGGATATTGTGGAACGCGAAAGACGTGCCGCACGGGCAAATCTCCACGACTGTAATGGGATTGATCGCGATCGCTTCGTCATAGATCGCCTTCCAGAAATCCTGCAGCCGCTCGTAGGATTCTTCGGGTCGCGCGTGATTGTGCGCGGGATTGTGGCAGGGCGCGACCGCGTTGAGATGCTGGCCATCGAGCTTGAGGCCTTCAAATCCCCACTCGCCAATGATCCGCCGCACCAGCGCCTTGTGATAATCGATCACAGGCTGATAGGCGGGGCAAAGCGTGAAGCTGTTCCACCATGTCACCAGTTGTGGCGCGCCATCGGCGTTGAGCAGCAACATGTCGGGATGATCGTGCAGGAGATCCGTGCCCGGATCGGCCGCGAGCGGCGCGACCCACAGCCGAGGATGCAAGCCGTCCGCCTTTATGCGATCGGTGAAGGCGCGCATATCGGCGCCGCCGCGCGGAAATTTGCGCGTATCGATCTTCCAATCGCCTTCGGACGTTTGCCAGCCGTCATCGAGCACGGCGGCATAGAGGCCAAGCGATTTGACCTTGGCGAGTGTCCCGTAAATCTCTTCCGTCGTGAAATTGCGCTCATAGCCCCAGGCGCACCAGATCGGCTCGTAACTCGTGTCGGGAATAGCGGGCGCGGCGAGGCCTTGATCGGCCATGATGCGCCGGTAAGCGTCGAGCGGGCGAAAATAATCGCCTTCGTGCGTCATGATCATGAGGCGCGGCGCGATCAAAGTTTCGCCAGGCGCGAGCGTGCGCGTCTCTTCGCCTTCCATCGCGATCGCGGTGCCGCCGCGCTCCGCCGAGACCGGCAGCGAGATGAGTTTCGGCACGGTCTCCACATGGCCGATCGCAAGCCCGCCATCGCGTCGCCACACCACCGCAACCGGCGTGCCGCCGCCATAATCGGACGCGTTCATGCCCATGAAATTGCGCTGGTCGAAGCCCGCCTCGACGCGCTGTAGCCAATCGCGGCGGTCGTCATGAGACGCGCCGGAGAAGGAATAGGCGCCGCCCGAGCGGGCGCCGAGCACATGCGCGCCGCCGCGCCAGCCGCTCACATCGAGCGCGGCGGGTCCGTGATTAGTGAAACGCGTTTCCTGCAGCGCCAGACCCGGATAGCGCTCATAGAGCGTGAGCGAAATTTCCTTCTCAACGCCATTCTCGGCGCGCCCGCGCAGCACGGTGCGGCGGCCGGCGCCATGCGCATCTTGCACAGGATCTTCGCGCAGATCGGCAAGCGCAAATGAGTCCAGCGCTTCACCGTTCGCCGTCAGCAGCACGTCGCTGGCGTCGAAGCGCGTGATCGGCTGGCCGGCGCGCGAGATGCGCGTGCGCATTTGAGTGTCGAAGTCGATGGCGATGACGCTGTCGGCCACCTGCGCGCGGCGGAGGCGCGTGCCGGGCGCGGCGAGGGCGGCTGGCGCGTAAACGCTTGCGGCCGCTACGCCAAACAGCCCGAGAACGGCCCGGCGATGCGTGGAAAGGCGCGGCCGTTCTGTCATGGAGAGACCTTCATGGCTCCCAAATCACACGATATCGCGCCGCAACGCAAACGAAACATGGCGTGACAGCGGCAAAATAGTTCGTTACGTTTCATTCTGGAGGGTCTTCGCATGCGTTCTTTAGTGTCTGCCGCCGTCGCCGGCATGCTCCTGCTGGCCGTAACAGGATGCGCCCAGGAGCGCGCCGAGGAGACCTATTCGGCGGCCGATTTCGAGAGCGTTCGCAAGTTTGATGCGCACGTCCACGCCAATGTCGTGGACGACGCGTTCCTTGAGATCGCGCAGCGCGATGGCTTCGAAGTCCTGTCCATCAATGTCGATTATCCGGATTTCCCCTCGCTCGACCTTCAAGCCTCCGTTGCGGAAACACTGCAGACCCGCGACGCCGAGCGTTTCCATTTCGCCACGACGATCTCGATGGACGGCTTCGGCACGCCGGACTGGGCCGCGCGCACCAATGCCGCGCTCGATGCCGCGCGCGCCCACGGCGCGATCGCGGTCAAGGTCTGGAAGAATATCGGCATGGTCGAGCGCGACGCGCAGGGCGAGCGCGTATTCCTTGACGACGCCCGGTTCGATCCGGTGATGGCGCACATTGAGCAGCTTGGACTTCCGCTGATCGCGCACCAGGGCGAACCAAAGAATTGCTGGCTGCCGCTCGATCAAATGACGACCGAGAATGACCGCTCCTATTTCCGGGAACACCCGGAATATTACATGTTCCTGCACCCAGAAGAGCCCAGTTATGAAGCGCTGATGGCCGCGCGCGACCGGTTCGTGGGGCGCCATCCGGGCCTCTCCTTCGTGGGCGCACACATGGCGAGTTTGGAATGGAGCGTCGACGAATTGGCGCGCTTTTTCGATGCTTATCCTAACGCCAACGTAGATCTCGCCGCGCGCATGACGCAGGTGCAGGCGCAATCCAGGGATGATTACGACAAGGTCCGCGCCTTCTTCATTCGCTACCAGGACCGCCTGCTTTACGGCAGCGACCTCACGCAAAATCCGCCCTCGCCGGACGCCCGCGCGCAGAATCCGCCCATCGACGAAGGCGCGGACTTTGCCGCTGAAGCGGATCGGTTCTGGCGTTCCGATTGGCTCTATCTCGCCACGGCGGAGTCCCAGCGCATCGACGCGATCGACGCCGAGGCGCCTGGCCTCGCGCTGCCGCGGAGCGTGATCGACAAGATTTACTGGACCAATGCGCGGCGCGTGTTCTTCGGCGGGCATTGAGAGCGCCGTGCGGGGCGGCGGCCCACAATTTGCGCTGCGAATGGTCGGTGGCCGGCGCCGTGGCGCTGGCGCTGATCTAGGCGCCAGAGCAACAAGAACGCTCCAAATCTAAATTATCATACTTTTCGTTAAGTTTCAGTTTGACACTTTGTTGGCATCCAAGTTACGAAATTAAGCGTTTCGGGTGGAAATCGAAATTTCTCCTGGGGCGGATGCAGTTTTAGGCTGGGGGGTCGATCGTGGAAAAAAGTGAAACAAAGGTGGAGGCGGCTATGACTGCCCGCAAATCTTTTCGCTTGAGCGTGCTTGCCGGTTGCGGCGCGGCCGCTCTCCTGTCCGCTGGGCCTTGTTTCGCGCAGGCGCCTGCCGACGCGGCGGCCACGCAGGCCGATGTCGAGACGGAGGACGTGGTCGTGATCGGCGTGCGCGGCAGTCTCGCGCGCGCTGTGGGCTTGAAGCGCGATTCAACCACGGTGCAGGATTCCATCAGCGCACTCGAACTCGGCATGTTTCCCGACGATAACGTCGCGGACTCGCTGAGCCACATCACCGGCGTTTCCATCACGCGCACCGCGGGCGGCGAAGGCCAGAAGGTGAGCGTGCGCGGTCTCGGTCCCGAATACACGCTCTCCACGTTCAATGGCCGCATCCTCGCCACCGATGGCGCGGGGCGCGACTTTGCCTATGACGTGCTGCCGTCCGACGTCATCAATGGCGCGGACGTGATCAAGGGCGCTGAAGCTTCGCTCACCGAAGGCGCCATCGGCGGTCTTATCAATCTTCGCTCGGCGAGCCCTTTCGACAATCCAGGTCAGCACGGCATCGCGCGCCTTGAAGGCGATCGCAATCTCATGTCCGAACTGGATGGAACGAAATTTTCCGCCGTCTACAGCAACACCTTCGCCAATGAAACGATCGGCGTTCTGTTCGGCCTTGTGCTCGAACAGCGCGACGACCGCACCGATGTCGCCGGCAATGATGGCGGCTGGACGCGCAATCCTGATCCCACCGACGAAAGTTGGCTGTGGGGCAATGCTTGGGGCGGAAATATCGACCCGAACGACAATGGCGTGCTCGACGAAGAGGAATACGGGCTGATCGGCCCCGGCCAATTCCGCGTCGGCTCGATTCTCGAGGAGAAGAAGCGCACCGCCTATTCGGCATCCATCGAATGGCGCCCCACCAACAATTTCCGCGTGGTGGCGGACGGCTTGGTCACGCAGCTGGATTCGCCGCAGGTCGGCTTTCAGCAATCCTATTATCCGCTGTACGCGCCCGGGCGCTGGTCGAACATGGTGATCCAGAACGGCATCGTCACCAGCTTCGACATGAACAACCCCGATCCCGAAATGCGGCTCAATCCCGAACTGCTCAATCAAACATCTTATCGCGTCGTCGACACCGATCTTTTCGGCATCAATGCCGAATGGAATGTCTCCGATGCGCTCACGCTGACGGCCGATATCTACCGCTCCACGTCCTCGCGCCATTCGGGCGGGCAGGACAGCTATGTCGTGCTGCGCATGAACCAGCCGAACAGCGCCCACATCGAACTCGCCGGCTCAGACGTCCCGAACGTCTATGTCGATTTCGACGATGGCCGCGAGCTCATCAGCGGCCTCGCGAACAATGAGTTCACTGACGAAGACTTCAACACGCACTATTTCTCGCTCGCGGGCGACAATATCGAAGACGAGATCACGGGCGTGTCATTGGCGGGCGATCTTCAGGTCGACCGCTTCTGGATCGACAATCTGCAATTCGGAATCAGCCAAACCAATCGCGAAAAGGCGCGCGATCTCGTCAACAATTCGCTGACCGGCGGCGCCGATTATTATTCCGGCGACAGCGCCATCAATGTCGGCGACCTGGACGGCACCGTGATTTCGCACAGCTTCTCGCTGCCGAATTTCATGAGCGAAGTGAGCGGCGATTTCCCGCGCACCTTCCTCGCCTTCGATATCCCGGCCTATCAAGCGGCACTCGCCGCTTATGACGGCAATATTCGTCCCGATGGCGACCCTTACGATTATTCCGCCGCGGCGCCGGTTTGGAATCCGCTGCAGAGTTATGACGTCACCGAGGAGACGACGGCTTACTATGTTCAAGCCAATCTTGAGGGCGAACGCTGGAGCGGCAATATTGGCGTGCGAGTTGTGCAGACCAATACCAGCGCGCAAGCCTGGGATGCGAAGATCCTGAGCATCATTGAAAATGGCGCGTTCAACTATACCGCCGTCTATGACGATCCGACGTCGATCACGCAGGAGAACGACTACACCTACGTGCTGCCGTCGGCGAATTTCAATTATCGCTTCACCGAGGAACTCCGTTTGCGTCTTGGCGCCGCGCGCACTATGGCCCGCCCGTCAGTGGAAACGCTTGCGCCGACCAACACCACTGAGAGCGTGTCGTGGGGCGAGTTCACGCAGATCTTCGGCGGTAACGCCGAGCTGAAGCCTTACTCCGCGGATCAGTACGACGCGTCGCTTGAATATTATTTCGGCGAGAATTCGATCTTCAATGTCGCCGTGTTCTACAAACATATCGAAGACCAGATCACCAGCAGCTGGGAAACGGGCCAGGACATCGGCGTGCCGGGCTATCTCTTCAATATCAGCCGCCCGATCAATGGCGATTATGCCAAGGTCCACGGCGTTGAAGTCGGCCTCCAGCACTTCTGGGAAAACGGCTTTGGCGTCCGCGCGCAATATACGCGCAACTGGGCCAAGAGCTGGGTCGGCGGATTAGAGCGTCCGCTCGAAGGCATCGCGCCATCGGTCTATTCGCTCGGCGTGTTTTACGAGCATGGCCCGGTCTCGGTCGGTGTCACGGGCGACCACCGCGACGGCTTCACGACGGCGACCAATGTGTTGGGCGAGGGCTTTGACGAAGAAGCCGATGCGATCACCTGGGTCACCGCGCACGCCTCCTATCACATCACCGACCATTTCGACATTTCGATCGAAGGACAGAATCTTCTCGACGAAGCGGAGACCTACAGCATCAGCGGCAATCCGCTCTTGTCGCAGGGCTACTACCGTTATGGCAGCTCGGTGAAGATCGGCACGAGTTTCCGCTTCTAAACGGCATTGTCTTCCTCGAAACTGGAGCTCCCCGAAAGGGGAGCTCTTTTTGTTCGAGCCGCGTCGGCTGGCTGCGCGCGCACAAGCGGCGCGAAGCGCGACATTTTTTGCGAAGTTTGCTTCGGGAAGCCTGGATCAGGCCGTCATAAGTTTCGCGCCGACGGACGCCGTGGTGTCCAGCATCGCTTGCGGCGCACCGCTGTCGGTTATGAGCACGTCAATGTCATTGAGGCCAATGACGCGATGCAAGCACCTTTTGCCGAACTTCGAGCCATCCGTCACCGCGATCACCTGTGACGCCATCTTCGCCATCATGCGATTGAGATGCGCTTCGCTTTCGTAATGCGTGGTGATGCCGTGCTCGAGATGATAGCCGTCAACGCCCAGAAAAAACTTATCGACCAGGAGGCCCGCCATCGCGGTCTCGGTAAGTGAGCCGTAAAACGCCATGTTCTTTCGGCGCAGCGCGCCGCCGAGCATGATGATGTTGAGCTTGGATTTCTGCACCAGCTCCTGCAGCACGCCGAAATCATTGGTGACGACGGTGATTTCGTCGGTATCGGGCAGAAAGCGCGCGATCTGCGCCGTCGTGGTGCCGCTGTCGAGCACGATGGAATCGCCGGGCTCGACCAAAGCCGCCGCCATGCGCCCGATCCGCTCTTTCTCGCTGGCGCGGTTGAGCTTTTTCGCTTCCACGCCCGCTTCCGGCGTAATGCCGACGGCCTGCGCGCTGATCGCGCCGCCATAGGAGCGCGTCGCCACGCCCCGGCGCTCCAGGAAGAGCAGATCCTTGCGAATGGTTTGGGTGGTGACTTGAAACATTTCCGCAAGCGTCTGCACCTGCACGCTGCCCTGATCACGCAACATCGCGCTGACCCGCTGACGGCGGTTGCTGGTGTCCCTGACTTCGACTTTTTTGGGTTGGGCGACGGCGGTCTTGATCATGAGAGAGCGGCCCGAACGCGAAGCTTGCGTATTGAAACGCATCATTTCACGAATTGTGCTTTAAAGCAACGCGCTGGGGTTCGTTGCGCAAGCGCGCACCGCCCCATCAGTTTTCGCCTGAGCCAGCCGCATGCAACTGCCGCGCGGCTTTCTTGATGAGTTCGCGTCGGCGTCTTCGGCCGGCCAGCATGACGCGCGCCAGCAGAATCTTTGAAGACCGCACGCACTATCTGTGTGCGACGCCGGGCTGGGAAGGTGGCCGACTAAGCGCTTTCCTGGGCCGAACGCGATGCACGCGGCGGCGCCATTTCCATCGCCACGCACGCGGCGTAGTTTACCGCAATCTGAAATGAAGGAGGCCAGCATGCCCTACGTGACAGCAAAAGACGGCGCGCAGATCTTCTACAAGGACTGGGGCCCGAACAACGCGCAGCCCATTCTCTTCTCCCACGGCTGGCCGCTCTCCGGCGATGATTGGGACAAGCAGATGGTGTTCTTCGGTGAGAAGGGCTACCGCGTCGTCGCTCATGACCGCCGCAGCCACGGCCGCTCCTCGCAGACGTGGGACGGCAACAACATGGATCAATACGCCGACGATTTGGCGGACGTGATCAATGCACTTGATCTCAACAAGCTGGTTATGGTCGGTCACTCGACCGGCGGCGGCGAAGTCGCGCATTATCTCGGTCGCCATGGAACGAGGCGTGTGTCTAGGGCTGTGCTGCTGGGCGCGGTGCCGCCGTTGATGCTGAAGACTGCCGCCAATCCGGAAGGCACGCCGCTAGAAGCGTTCGACGGCATCCGCGCCGGCACGCGCAATGACCGCTCGCAATTCTACTACGACCTGACAATGCCATTTTACGGTTACAATCGCCCTGGCGCGAAGATCAGCGAAGGTCAGCGCGAAAGCTTCCGCTTGCAAGGCTTGATGGGCGGCATCAAGGGCCAACTCGATTGCATCCACGAATTCTCGGAAGTCGATTACTCCGAGGATCTGAAGAGGATCGATATTCCAGTTCTCGTCGCGCACGGTGACGACGATCAAATCGTGCCGATTAAGGCGGCGGCGCTGAAGAGCGTAAAGTTGCTCAGGCAGGGCCAGCTCAAGGTCTATGCCGGGGGCTGTCACGGTTTTGCTGCAACGAACACCGATGAGTTCAATGCGGACCTGTTGAACTTTATCGAAGGCAGTAAGGTCGACGGCGCCGATTGATCGAGCATCAGCAGTGCGTGTTCATCATTTGAATTGCGGCACGCATTGCCCGCTCGGGGGCGCGCTATTCGATGGCGCATCGAAGGGCCTGCTAGGGTTGTTACCGACGCACTGCTTGCTGATCGAAACCCCGTCGTCCGGCTTGGTGCTGGTAGACACCGGTTATGGCTTGGAGGACGTGCGCCGCCCGCATGCGCGTCTGCCCTGGCTATGGCCCGCGCTCATCAATACGCGCTTGCATGAGCGAGACACCGCGCGGCGGCAGGTCGAAGCGCTCGGATTTTCGCCGCGAGACGTTCGCCATATCGTGCTCACGCACTTGGATTTCGATCACGCCGGCGGCCTCGAGGATTTCCCGGAGGCGCGTGTGCATGTCCTCGAAGCAGAGCGCGAGGCGGCGGGGCATGCGCGCGGATTTGTTGGGCGTCAGCGCTACCGCGACAAGCAATGGAATGCGGTGCGCACGTGGAGCACGTATGCCGCGGGCGGAGATCCTTGGTTCGGGTTCGAGGCGGTGCGTGCATTGGATGGCTTGCCTCCGGAAATTCTTATGCTCCCGCTGCGGGGACACACGCTGGGGCACGCTGGCGTGGCGGTCCATGTGAGCGATCGCTGGTTGCTGCACGCAGGCGACGCCTATCTGCACCGAGATGAGATGATGCCGTGCCCGTCATGCCCGCCGGGCTTGGCGCTCTATGAGCGCGTGATGGATTCCGATCACGCCGCCCGCCTGGAAAATCAGGCTCGCCTGCGCACGCTGAAGCGCGATCGCGCGGACATCCAAATATTCTGCTCGCATGATGCGTCGGAGCTCAATGCGCTTCGCGGCAAAGAGCCAGCGCCCTGAGTGGAATGTCCGCTTTGAGTGCGCGTCTCGTTATGTGCGTCCCTGGTACCCAGCTGCTGTCGCGCTAGAAGGTCACGCGAAGCTCGTCGCTCGGGGATTAAGCGCAAAGTGAATTACGTTCGCGCCGCGCCAGCGCTGCTGGTTGCTTCCGCGATCACGGCGCGCGCTTGGGTGATGGCGGCGGCGGTGTCGAGTGCGCCTTCGGCGATCTGATCGGCGAAGCCCATGAGGCGGGGGCCGGTAACGGCGCCGTTCTCGGCTTCTTCCTCGACGTGCACGCCGCGCCCGGTGGCAATGGCGCGGTCCCACTGCGCACGCACGTCTGCCCAATAGGCGGAGGTTGCGGCCCAATAGGCGTCGCCAGCGGCGATCGGGAAATCGCTGGCGCGGTCATAGGTGTTGATCACGGTCTCATGCACGAAGGTGGCCGATGCGCCGTTGTGCGTGCCGATCTTGGCGTTGTCTTGCTCGTGCACCCAGCCCGTTGGCGTGATGGCGTGGCGGTTGGTGCCGCGATAGCGATCATAGGGCGGATGACGGACAGCGTCGCGGCGCGCGAGCGGACGCAAAGTGGGCTCGCTCGTCCAGGCCGAGACGCCGTCGTCATGCCGCCACACGCCGACGCCGCCATAGCGCGGAGAATCGTCGGTCTGCCACACTGTTTGCGCCCATGCGCCTTCGCGCTCGCGCCGCGCGACATCGACGAGGCGCCATTCATTCATGCGCGCATATTCAAGCACTGTGCGCGGTTCGAAATGCCAATCCTGGCGCCAATGCTTGATGGTGAAAGTCGCGCCTTCATGCTCCATGCAGAGAATGTGCTGGAGGCGGATGACATCGCCAGCGTCTTCCACCACGCGCACGATTTCGTTGCCGCCGCTCACCTTCGGCTCGATCGGATCGTAGTCGTCGAGAAACGGCACGGTTTCCCGAAAATCGAAACGCACATGATAATCGCCGGCCATGGCGAGGATCGCGCGCCGATCCGCTTCCAGTTTTTCCCGCGCCGTGAGACGCGCCGATTGCGCGAAGGCGGGCGCGGCCGCGGCGGTCATGCCGGCGAGGAGTGCAAGCGCGGAGGCGCGGCGTGTGAGGGTGAGCGGCTGCATTTTTTCTTCTCCGGCTCAGAAGCGGTATGAAATCGAGGCGCTGAAATTGCGGCCCGGCTGGGTGTAAGCGTCTAGCACCGCCGATGTCGCGCTTAAACCGCGCGCATCGCTCCACCAGGCGTATGTTTCATCGGTGAGGTTGAAGGCGCCGACGCGCAAGGTCGCCGCTTCGGTGATGGCCCAATAGGCGGTGGCGTCCAGAAGTGTGAAAGCATCGGGACGATAGGCTGTGGCGCTCGTGTCGTCGGACTCTTTTTGTGCGGCGTGCGTCACGATGAATTGCCCGCCCCAATGTCCATTCGGATCATCATAGGAGAGGCCGAGCACCAGTTTCAGCGGGTCTATGGTGTCGAGCGGCGCTGTGCCGGCGGGCGTCGTCTGCTCGCCGTCGGCGGTGGAGGCCGCGAAATTGAGCCCAAAGCCGGATTCCCAGTTGGCGTTGATGCGGCCTTCGACGCCGGTGATCTCAACCTCGTTGAGATTGACGTATTGGTAGACGAACGGATCGAGTGTCGCGCCCGTGCCGCTCACGATCTGTTGCGAGATGAAGTCTTCGTAGAAGGTGGCGAAAGCCGCCGCGCTCCAGGTCCACTCGCCGCCGAACAGGCTCCAGTCGCGGCCGCGCACACCGGCTTCGTAGCCTTCGCTGGTCTCCGGTCCGAGGTCTGGATTGGGAACGGACGTGTAAGCTTGGCCGAAGGCGCCGAGCGTCAGGTTCTCGAAATAATTGTTCACTTCGCTCGGGGCGGGCGCCTTGAAGCCTGACGCGTAATTGACGAACGCGCCGAAATGCTCGGTCGGCCAAACGACGGCGCCGAACTTCGGCGACACGTGTGAATCGCTCTGGCCGGAAAGCGTGCCGAGATAGAGCGCATCGTCTTGGGGCGTGAGTTCGTAAGAATCATAGCGCACGCTGGGAAACAGCAGGAGCTGGCCGCCAAGCAAGGAAATCTCGTCGACCAAGAAAACGCCGGTGCGCTCATATTCGGTTTCGGGGAAGGGGCGCTCGGGGAAGGTCGCGGGCGGCGTCGGCACGGTGCCGCCGCGGATCGCGCCTTGCGTCGTGACGGAATAATCGATGCCGTACACGAAGCGCTGCTGCACATCGCCCTCGAACAGGCTCTCGGCCTGCGCCGTGATGCCCCATACATCGTTGTCGTAAGTTGTGTCGCGCGTGCGATCGACGGCCGGGCTGCGGTCTTCAAAGCTGAACTGACGCAGCCAGCTGCTCTGGGTGTAGACGGAGACAAAGGCGTCATCGATGAAGCCGCCGTCATTGTCGAAGCTGTAGTCGAAGGCGATGCGCGAGCGCTCGCTTTCGTCCAGGCCTTCGAGGTTGAGCACCGTGGCGCTGCGGCCCGAAAGTGCGTTGCTCACGATGTTGCGGTCGCCGTAATCGGCGGTGAGGCGCAGGCGGTGCGCTTCGCTCGGCTGGAACACGAGCCGGCCGAGCAGTGCATTGGATTCGATGTCTTGTGGGTTGGGCACGGTGCGCGCGGACGTGCTGGAATCGTTCTCGCCTTGGTTTTCCGTTTCATGCGAGTCGCGGCGCGTATAAGCGATAAGGCCCGACCATTGATCGGTGAAGCGGCCGGCGGCAGTGAGGCTTTCGGCCCAGCTATCATCGGCGCTGGCATAAGAAGCGCGCGCGCGCGCCGCGAAGCTTTCATCGCCGTCGAGAAAATCGTTGGGATCGCGCGTGATGAAGCTCACCACGCCGGCAAGGCCATCGCTGCCATAGAGCGAGGACGCTGGTCCGCGCACGATCTCAACTGATTGCAGGAGATCGAGATCGACATAATCGCCGCGCCCGAAGGCGTTCGGGCCGAAGCTGAAGCCATCGGGCACGCGCACGCCATCGACTTGGAAGAGCACGCGATTGCCGCCGAGGCCGCGAATGGAGAAGCTCGAATTGCCGTCGCGGCCGGTGGCGGCGAGCGCCGCGCCGAAGCGCGACGGCGAGGTTGCAACAGAAACGCCAGGCTCGAAGCGCACCAAATCCTTGATGTCGGTTGCGAGGTTGCTTTCGATGTCTTCGGCGGTGATCACGCTCACGGTGGCCGGGACGTTTTCGATGTCCTGTTCGCTGCGCGTTGCAGTGACCACGACGGTGTCGGAAATGGTGCTCGCGTCAGCGAATTGCTGAGCGTGCGCCGCGCCGGTCATGCCGATGAGCAAGGCCGCGCTCGTGAACAAGGTCTTCTTCATGTGTCGTCCCCCACCTCAATACGCTATTGAGTCTTAGTTGCAATAATGTCGCGCGGACCGCCCTCGCGGTCTCACTCCATTGGAATTTCAGTAGCTTTCGGCCGTGTCCGCCGCGTTCACGGCGCCGTCTTGGTTGCTGTCCAGGCGCGTGAACATGCGTTCGCCCGAAGCGTCGAACTCGGCGCGGCTGACGCGGCCGTCGTGATCGGCGTCGAGTGCGCCGAAGCGCACATGCGCTTGCGCGATCTGGCTCTGGCGCGTGGCGGCGAGCTCCTGCTCGAGCCGCACTGTATATTCCGCCACATATTCGGTTTCGCTGACATCGTTCGCGCCGTCTTCATTGGTTCGCGAAAATTGCGCACCGCGTTCGGCGTCATATTCCGCGCGCGAGACCACGCCGTCGCCATTGTCGTCATAAGACGCGATGAAGTGCGCCTTGCCATGACCGCCGCCCGCGCCTTGCGCATGAGCAGCCGGCGCCGACGCGATCACCAACAGCGCCGCGGCGGCGGAGGCGGCGATAATGAAGAGGGCCGGCGTGGCGGCTCGTGATTGCATGGCGGGCATCCTCAGCGCGTGACTTCGAAAGTGAGCGAGGTGGTGTAAGAGCGGATCTGCGTGGCCGAGCCCGCGGGCGCATCGGCGCTGTGGCGCGTCATGATGAGATAGGCGCCAGGCCGATCGAAGCTCAGATGGAGTTCGCCGTTGGAATCGGTGCGAAACACCTGATGAAACGGGGTTTCGTCATAGATGCCGCCGTCACGATAGACGTTCACGTCTTGATTTGCGAGCGGCGCGCCATCGAAGGCGACGCGAAAGCGGAAGCCGTCATCGAGGAAGATCGCGCTCGGATGTGTCAGCGGGCGGATCGCGAGATGGCCGACCGCAATACCGAGCACGGCGTCTGATGGCGCGCCCTTGGTGACATAGACATCCGCGACCGTGGCGGTCTGGCTTTGCCGCGTTGGCGCGCCGGCGGGCGCCGCCGCGCCGGGCTCAAGCGGGCGCCATTGTCCATCGATGCGCGCTTGCGTGGATGTGCGCCCCAGCCGCTCGCCGGTGGTGAAGCGATAGGTGCCAGGCTCGGTGAGATCGCTTTCGAGCACCGTCATCTGCCGCAGCACCACGACATTGTCATACGTGTCGCGCAGGCCGTCCGGCCGGTAGAGATGCCAGTCCTGCGATTCCACCGGAATCTCGGGGCGCAAAAAATCTTCCGTGAACGAGGCTTCGATGGTGACGGCGTTGGCTTCGGCCGAACCGAACGAATTGGGCTTCAGATAGGAGGTGTGCGCGCTGGCGGCGGTCGGCGCCAGCATCAGCGCCAACCCCCAAATCATGCCTTTCATCGCGCCCCTCATAGCCGGCCGTCACTTTTTGCTGTTGCAATGCGTTCGCATCTAGCTTGGCTGGGCAATATATGCAAGTGACTCTTAGTAGCAATATTTAGGGGCCCCTCGGCGGGCCGGGAGAGGCGTGATGGAGCAACGGGGTCGAGGATGGCTGCTGGGCGGGGCGGCCGCGCTGGCTGTCGCCGCGCCTACCGCCGCGCATGCGGGGTACGCATTTCATCGCGACCACATCCTTGGCGCGTCGCTCGACATGGAAGCCAATGCCACGGCGGAATTGGACGCGATCGCCGCGTTTGCCGCCGCGACCGACGAAGTGCTGCGTCTTGACGCCATTCTCAGCACATGGCGCGCCGATAGCGAACTTTCCGCGCTCAATGCTTCGGCGCGTTTTCGAGCATCGCCCGATCTGTTCGACGTCATCGCCTATGGCGAGGGGATGCGGATAGCGACACGCGGCGCCTTCAGTCCGCGCCTGGGCGCCGTCACGGCGTTCGCCCGCGCGCACGCCGGGCAAGCGTATCCGGCCGCGGACATAAGTCGCTTGGCGCACATGGCGGACAAGGCGTTCGTGCGGCTAGACGCCGCCACGCGCATCGTCGAAAAGCCTGCGGCGCTGCGCTTCGACGTCGATGCCTTCGCAAAGGGTCATATCGCCGA
Organism: Terricaulis sp.; assembly: GCA_037200505.1. Taxonomy (GTDB): domain Bacteria; phylum Pseudomonadota; class Alphaproteobacteria; order Caulobacterales; family Aquidulcibacteraceae; genus Vitreimonas. The sequence goes on from JBBCFZ010000011.1 coordinate 170,213, forward strand.
TCGCGCGCTTGCCGCCGCACGTCGTGCGTCGCCAAATTTGGCGGGCTTTCTGATCAATCTCGGCGGCGATATCGCGGCGTGGGGTGATGCGCCGGGCGGCGATGCGTGGCGCGTCGGAATCGCGCCCGCGGGCGTCGCCGCGGATAATGCGTCCGCGCAAACCGTGCAGCTGAGAAACGCGGCGATTGCTTACAGCGGAAGAGGCGCGCGCGATTTGCGCTTCTCGGATGGCGCGGCATCGCACTTGATGTCGCCGGCGGACGGCGCGCCGGCGCGGCATGTATCAGCCGCTGTTATCGCGCCGCGCGCAATGGACGCGGATGCGCTGGCGGCGGCGTTTTCAGTGATGGCGCCGGACGAAGCCTTGGCGTTCGCCGATCAATCCAGCCGCGTTGCGGCGCGCCTTGTCGATGCGCATGGGCGTGTCTGGGAGAGCGCGGCGTGGGCGGACTTCGTCGCGCCAGACGCGCCGACGATGTGTCAGGCCGCCGCGCCGCCCACGCCTTGGCCGACGGGCTTCTCGCTGGATGTCGCGTTCGAAATTCCGCGCATCGAGAGCGGTTCTTACGAAAAGCCGTATATCGCGATTTGGATCAGCGATGAAAATCGGCGGCTGGTGCGCACCTTGCTGGTGTTGGGTGATCGCGCGCGCTGGCGGGAGTCCAATTATGTCTGGTGGCGCCGTTTCGAGCGCCTCGATCCCGCGCCCGTGCAAGCCATGGCGCGCCCGACGCGCGCGCCTGGCCGCTATGATCTCACCTGGGACGGCCTCGACAATGACGGGCAGAGCGCCGGCCAAGGCCGTTATATTCTGAACATCGAAGCCAGCCGCGAACACGGCGCGCACAGTTTTCAATCCATCGCGCTCGATCTCGCGGCCGCGCCGCTCGAAGCATCGGCAGCCGCGCAGGACGAGATCGGCGCCGCGAGCGTGCGGTATGGGCGCGCGCCGTGAGCAATACTGGCAAATCAGGCGGCGGCGGGCGCGGCGCGTTCTATCGGCTGTGCCGCGAATGGCATGGCTACATCTCCGCATTCGCCTTCCTGGCGTTGGCATTCTTTTCCGTGACAGGCATCACGCTCAACCATCCCGAATGGTTTCAACGCCAGAGCGATGCGCGAGAAACCGTCGCGGTGCGCATGACGCCGGACCTGCTGCAGCGCGCCGCGGCTTCTTCAGATCAAGCCGCGGTGCTGGCGGCGGCGGTGGCGCAATCGGCGCCGGTGCGCGGCGCGTTCGCCAGCGGCGAAGTGATCGACGGCGAAGCCTTATTGCGCTTTGAGGGCGTCACCGGAAATTCCGACGCCGTGATCGATCTCACCACGGGCTCGGGCGAAGTCGCGGTCGAGCGCGCAGACGTCGTTTCGATCATCAACGATCTTCATCGCGGCAAAAATGCAGGCGCGGTCTGGAAAGCGCTGATCGATATTGTCGGCGCGCTGGTGCTGGCGCTGTCGCTGATTGGCTTTGTGCTCTTCTTCAGTTTGCGCTTCCGCTTACGCACCAGTCTCGCGCTCACCGCCGCGGGGGTTGCGCTTCTGGCGGGCCTCTTCATCGCATTCGTTCCCTGACCCAGCCCCGAACTGGAGCCGTTCATGCTGACCTATCTCGACCGCTCGCCGCCTGAACTGGAAAACCGGGCGAGGCTCGCGCTGATGACGATCCGGCTTTGGGCGACCGGAAATGCGCCGCGATCGTTGTCCCATCGGCGTGCTGCGCCACGCTCTGCCGCGCTGGAATGCGCAAGGCGCGCTTTGGCCCGCGCACAATTTTCTCTCATGGCTACTCGCCTATGCTGCGCGTGGAATCGAACTCGGCTGCCCCTGCTGCGGGCGCGTCAGCGACGATGAAGCGCTCATGCTCGCCGCGCTGTTCGCGGGCGATCGCACGCAAGCCCAAGCCGCGCTCGCGGACGCTCGTCGGATCGGACGCGCTCGACGGCGCCGTGCGCCGCGCGCGCATGCTGGGCGCAGAGTTCAACGCGGTTGAGCCGATCGCGCCGCGTTGACTAGGCAGGTTTCGCAGGGAGCCCGTCAAAACCTAGACGTCTATGACGCTGCGCTGCCTTCCACGCCGCAATAGCGGGAGACATAGTCGCCGTGCGCGGGGAGTTGTTTGATGGTGGGCTTCGACGTTGGTGCGGACGTGGCGCAAGGCTTCGTCCAGTTTCCGAGGGCGACATGGCGTCTGCGATCGGGTGATAGTCGCGGGGCGCGATGCCTTGGCCGAGCATGGACGTGCACCCCACGAATTCTCGCCGAATAATTCTTCTTCCTTGCGGAACACGCGGCCGGTCTCTCCGAAGAGGGCGAGGCGATGGCGCAGGCTCGCGGGAATATCCATGGCGCGGCACTGGCGCCAGAAGGGCGAGTCGGTGCGCTGTGTGACGTGATAGTGCAAGACGATAAAGTCGCGCACATGCAGCCATTCGGCATCGGTCTGCGCGTTGAACTCGGGCGACGTCGCTCGGCCAGATGCCATCGTGGGGGAATTGGCGCATGAGGCGTGTCACGGTGCGCTGAATGAGGTGAATGCTGGTGGATTCGAGCGGTTCGATGAAGCCGTCCGCGAGCCCCACGGCGATGCAATTGCGATTCCAATGCTTGCGGCGCATGCCCGTGCGAAACTTGATGTGATTGGGCTGCGTCAGCGTTTTGCCTTCGACCGTGGAGAGCAGGCGTTCGGAGCGCGGCTTCGTCCTCCGGCTGGAATAGACGATGCCGTTGCCCATGCGGTGCTGCAATGGGATGCGCCATTGCCAACCAGAATCATGGGCGATCGAGCGTGTATAGGGCAGCGGCGCCGTGGTTGTTTCCGTTTGCACCGCGATGGCGCGGTCGCACGGCAGGAGGTGGGTCCAATCTTCGTAGCCTGTATGCAGCGCGCCTTCCGTCAGGATGGCGCGGAAGCCGGAGCAGTCGATGAAGAGATCGCCCTCCACGATGGCGCCGCTGGCGAGCGTCACGCTTTCGATGAAACCGTCTTCGCTATTGAGCGTGACATCGACGATCTTGTCGTCGAGCCGCCGGGCGCCATGCTGTTCGGCCATGGCGCGCAGGAAGATGGCGTAAGCGGCCGAGTCCAAGTGATACGCGTAATTGAGCGCCTGTTGCGGCAGGTGCGCGAATTTGTTGGCTTCGGCCGCCATCAGTTCCAGGCAATACTCGCTGTAAGGCTGCGTGTGCCCTTCGCGCAGGCCCCGCAGCCAGAAATGCTGGAAGCCCGCGGTCCAGTGATCTTTGCCAGTGATGCCGAAGGGGTGGATGTAGCGATGGCCGATTTGCGTCCAGTTCTCGAAGGCGATGCCGAGCTTGAACGTGCCTTTGACGGCGCGCATGAAATCCTGCTCGTCGATACTGAGCAGGCGATTGTAAGTGAGCAGCGTTGGGATGGTCGCTTCACCGACGCCGATGGTGCCTATGGTGCTCGATTCGATCAACGTGATGTCCAGCACCTTGCCCAAGACCTTGGACATCGCGGCCGCCGCCATCCATCCGCCGGTGCCGCCGCCGACGATCACGACTTTTCGGACAGGTTTATTCATCGGCATGGGCGTCTCTTTATCGATTGAGGCGGTGAAGCAGAAGGTGCGCATGCGTTGCGCCTGGGCGGCGTCGATCGGCCCAAGCACGCCGCGCGCCTCGGGCGGAATGTGCGCCGAAATCGCGTCGCGGTCGCCGAACACATAATGCTCGAAGATATCGCGCCATTGTGCGCGTTCTTCCGGCGGCAGATCGCGCACGGTCATGAGCGCGTGGATCAGCGCGTTGAAAGGCGTGCCGAGTTCGCTGGGCGTGCGCCGCCACCAATAATTGATCAGCACATTGAACGCATCGAGGCTCTCGATGTGATGCCACCAGAGCGAGGGAATATAGATCGCATCGCCGGGCCCGAGCTCAGTCGTGCGCGCGTGCCGCGTGGCTTCCGCGAAGCGGGGATAGCGCGCGAGATCGGGCGCCGCGAAATCGACCAAGCTGACGGCTTGGCCGGCGGGGGGTTATGTCGATCGGCCGATATAGAGGTTCGCTAATTGCTCGGGCGGAAAGAGTGTGAAACGCCGGCGGCCCACGGCGACGCAGGCGAGATTGTCCGGCACATCCTGATGCGCGGCAATGCGGCTCTTCGTGCCGATCCAGATGCTGGCGAGCGCTTGCGGCAGACGCGGCGGCGGCGGATTGGCCACGGCGAGACCAGGTGCGGCGGCATCGATCGTGGTCGAGGCGACATAGATGAGCGGCGGGCGCGGGTTGTCACGGTGCGCGAAGATGCGTTCCAGCACCGCCGGCAATGTCTCTCGCGTGAGTTCGCAATTCGTCGCGGTAAAGTCCGCATTGTAGAAGAGGCGCCCGTCGATCTCCGGCGGCCCGGTCGAAACCGCGAGCATGCGCTTGGCGTCGTGCGTCAGCAGATGCTCGCGCGCCGCCTCAGCGCCTTGCCGCGCGGCGGCGACCAGAGGCCAGTCGCGCACCAGTCCGCGCACGACCACAGGCTCGCGCGGCGCGGTCTCCCACGGCGCGGCGCCATCGGCGCTGATTTCGCGGAGAGGCGCGCCCGCGATGCTCATCGCGGCGCCAGGCGTTGGTTCTTTCGCGTCGCGAGCCATTCGATTTTGCCGAGCGCGGCGACGGCCATGAAGATCGGCGTCAGCAGGCCTTCGCTTTGGAGCCGATGCAGGTCGTCGGCTTCGAGCGCGTTCAGTTTTTGCTCGTTGATGGCCTGAAAGCCGACAAGGCGATTGTCCGAGCCGTCATTCAGCGTGACGGTGAGCAGCAGCGGCTCCAGCAGATCGAGCGCCTCCAGCGCATCGGCTAGCTTGGCCATGTCCGCCGCGCCTTGATGTACTTGGCCGAGGATGTCCGCCGCTTCCTGCAGCACCGGCGCGGAAGCGCCGCCCTCGAGAAACAGGGGCTCGCCCGCCGTCCGCGAGACGCGCGCATGATCGAGATCGATGTGGACCTGCGCTGGGCCGCCCGCGCGCGCATCTTCTTCGCGCGCGAAGCCGATCAGAAACGGCGCGGCGCGCATGATGAGCGGGACATAGCTCGCGTCCCAGGTCTCGTCGGAGAGAAAGAGGTTCTCGCCTTGCGCTAAGCCGAACAGCGCGATCGCCGCGATGCGTCCGCCCGCGCCGGTTTTAGCGAACAGGATAGGGTAGTGCGCTTGGGCGCTTCGAAACTCCGCCGGGAAAAGCGGGCAGCTCATCACCGCGTCGCCGAATGCAGCGCCATGCTCGCGGATCACGCGCAGTTTCGCGTGATCCGCGAACGTCAGAGCGGCGTGATGGGCCATGTCGATCCGTTTTCAAAATGCCGCGCAAGATGCGCCACGGAGTCAAACCCATTCGAAAGAAAAAAAACCAGCCCGGTCACCGGGGAAGGCGTGACCGGGCTGGGGCTTGGCGCTCGTTTAGAACGAGTATCGCAGGCCTACGGCGTATCTCGCGCCGGTCTGTGTGACGAACTCCGCCTGATTCTGGTGTCGTCCGTGCGAACGGTTGATTTCATCGGTGACGTTGATGCCCTCGAACAAGACCGTCAGAGCTTCGGTGATGTCGTAGCTTGCGCTCAGATCGATCTGGCCGAAGGGCTCGACATAAACCGGGTTGTTGGGCGTGCCCGATGGATCAATGGTCGAGGCGAGGAATTCGTCTCTCCAATTGTAGGCGATGCGGGCCTGGATGCCGTTCTTGTCATAGAAGGCGACCACGTTGGCGCTGTTCGACAAGCCGACGAGCGCAAATTGCGTGACGCTCGCGGGCTGGGTGTTGTCGAACTCCACGTCGCCTTGCACGATCGTGTAATTCACGATCCCGCCGAAACCGGAATCGCCGAACATGTGCTGCCAGGCGACTTCAAAGCCATCCACCGACGCTTCTTGCTGGTTCACCGGCACCGAGACGCGGAAGTTCAGCACGGGATCTTCGCCAGGAATGCCGAAGATGTTGCCGACCAAGTTGCCGTTGGAATCGGTGCCCGTGACGTCGGAGCTATCGGGATAGTTGGTCAGGATGTAGTTGCGGATCGCGGTGGCGTCGGTTGAGCCGCCGAGCGCCGCGACCGCCGCGTTGTAGCGCGGGCCGCCATAGGGCGTGGGCAGATTGAACGCGGGCACGTCGATCACGGACGTGCCGATGAAGTTCTGCACGTCCTTGCGGAAATAGCCGGCCGCGAAATAGCTGGCCTCGTCGTAATACCATTCCGCCGTCAGATCGTAGTTGGCCGACTCATAGGGCAGGAGGCCCGGATTGCCTTGGCTGCCATTGCCGCCGTCGATGCGGAACAGCCCGTTGACGGTCTGGCCGCCTTGGATGCTGTCATAGCCGGGCCGCGTGATGGTCTTGCTGTACGAGGCGCGCAGGATGATGTCGTCCGTCACGCTGACGTCGAAATCGATCGAGGGCAGGAAGTAGTCATAGGAGCCGGTGAGTTCGGTGAAGTCTTGGTTCGGGCCGAAGATGATGCCGAATTCGTTGTTGGCGACCCATTGCGTGCCAGTTGGGACCGGCACCAAGGCTTGCGAGGTGATCTCGGTTTCCTCGTAACGCGCGCCGACGATCAGATTGGCCGGCATGCTTCCGATCGAGAATTCGTTGTTGATCTGGAAGAAGGCGCTGGTCGATTCTTCCGTGGTGCGGCGGTCGGTTGTGTAGTTGTCGGTGCGGCAAATGCCGTCGCCGCCGCAGGCATTGTAGAGCGTGTCGATCAATTGCGCCGCGCGGTCGAAATCGAACGCCAAGGTCATCGGCGCCATGCTGGAGCTGTTGCCGCCGTCGATCTGGTCGAACACGTCGCCGAGGCTGACGACGTGGAAAATATCGTCAGGCACGTCCGATGGCGGGCCCGCGCCGCCCCATGTGTCGCGCTGCGCGACCGCGAACGCGGACCGCACATTGTTTTCTGTATGCGTCACGCCGAAATCGACGCTCTTCACAAACCCAAGATCAAGCGCATAGGACCCGTCCAGACGGATCTGATCGATCTCCGTGCGCATATAGCTCGACCGGAAGCTCGTGCCGGTGGTCGTGGCGAGCGCCGGATTGATGTTGGCGCCGCCGCCGGCGAGCTCGATGTTGAGCACCGGCAAATCGTGCGAGAAGTCGATCGTCTGGCGTGCGAGATCGAAGCTCGCCATGCCGATGACCGAATTGCTGCCATAGATGCTGTCCGGCCGCGATTCCGCGCTGGAGCTGTGAATGTCGAGTTCGAGGTCGAGCCGGTCGGTGGGCGACCAGGCAAGATTGAAGCCCGTCGACTCATTGACATTGATCGACGCAAATTGCGCGCCGCCGAAGGAGAGATCCTTACCCGGGCCGAATTCTTCGGAATAGATGATCGGGCCGACAACCGGGCCATCGGTCCACGAACTCGTCACGTCGCCGAAATTGAACCAGACCGACAATTCGCTGCGGTCGGTGCGGATGCGGTTTTCTGAATAGGTGTAGTCGACGGTGGCGCGGAGATTGCTCACCGGCTCCCATTGCAGCACCGCTTGGCCGTTAATGCGCTCGCGCTTGATGTTGTTCAGCGAGTAGTTGAGGTTTTGCGGCGGCGAATAGACGTCGTTCGGTCCCGGCCGATTGGTGGCTTGCGGATCGTTCTGCGGCAGCGTGCCCCAATCATTGGCCGAGCCCAGATAGGCGCCGCGCCAGCCGCTGGTCGTCGCCGCCTGATTGAAGCTCGCTTCACGATCCTGATAGCTGGCGGAGACCGCGATGCCGATCGTGTTGTTGGCGAAGGTGTTGCTGAAAATGCCAGAGAGCTCCGGCGTCACGCTGGTGCCGTCATTGGACGAGGTTGTCGCCCACGGCCTTGACGCCGAGGCTGCTGTGCAGGCCCGGCGCATCGAGTGGGCGCGTGGTCAGAATATTGATGGTCGAGCCGATGCCGCCTGTGGGGATGGAGGCGCGGCTGGTCTTGTAGACTTGCACGGCCGCGATGCCTTCGGCGGCGAGATTGCCGAAATCGAAGGAGCGCGAAGAAGAGGCCGTCGTATCTTGCAACGAGGAAACCGGCATCTGCCGGCCATTGAGCAGAACGAGGTTATAGTCCGGGCCAAAGCCGCGAACCGTCACGCGGCTGCCTTCGCCGGCGGAGCGATCGATCGAAACGCCCGTGATGCGCTGCAGAGATTCCGCGAGATTGGTGTCGGGGAAATCGCCCATGTCTTCGGCGGAAATCGCATCGACCACGCCGCGCGAATTGCGCTTGATGTCCTGCGACGCTTGCAAGCTGCCGCGAATGCCGGTCACGACGATGACTTCATCGGCCGTCCCGCTGTCCTGCGCAAAGACCGGAGAGGTCCACGCCGTTGCGCACAGCGCCAGCAGCGATACCCCGCTTCGAAGTCCGAACGACTTGCTCTTCATGTTCATTTTCCCTGCTCCCGCTTTTTTATGTCGTATCGAGCGCACACGCCGCGCCCAGCCCAATTCCCCTCAGGTTCTCATGCACGCCCGTCCTGTGTCGGGGTCGCTGGCGCAGCGATGCACCCGCACCCAATCGACCAGCAGCACCGCCGGAAACGTGTTCGGATCGAAGCGCTGTTCGTTGCGGCTTTCCGCCAGGCGTCCGCCCACGGCGAGATTCAGCGCGATGTAGAAGGGCTGGTTGAACGGCGCGGCTTCAGGCGCTTCCGCTCCCACCGCGTCATTGGCCCAATCGGCCGCTGTCGCGCGCCAAAAGCGTATATCGTCGACATACCAGTCGATCACGCCCTCGGCCCATTCCACCGCGAACACATGATAATCGTCGCCGGCGGCGCCGTTTGGAATGCGCGCCCAATCAACGAGAAAGCGATTATTGGGGGTAACGCTCACCGAAATGGATCGCGCCAGAGGTTCTATTTTCGCCTTGGCCGCCCTCGCACTCGCCGCAGCGCGCGCCGAGATTGACGACCTCCATGATGTCGATCTCGCCGGATGTGGGCCACGTGCCGTAGATGTCGCCGGCAGGCATCATCCAGAACGCCGACCATGCGCTTTGGCCGCGCGGCGCGCGGATGCGCGCTTCGATGCGGCCATAGCGCCAATCGGCGAGGCCGCGCGTGCGTACTTTTCCCGACGTGTAGGCCTGTCGCCGTGCGCCGTCTTCCGGCGTGCCATAGGCGCCGTGCCCGGGCGGATAGAGCGGGCCTTCGAAGCGTTCGCGGCGCGCCTGCAACCGCAATTCGCCGTTTGCGACGCGCACATTTCGCGAGCGCGGCGTGTAGCATTGGCGTTCGTCGTTGCCGCCGCCCCAGCACGAGCTTTCCGCTTCCCAGCGTGTGCGGTCGAGCGTGTTGCCGTCGAACTCGTCGGCCCAAACCAGCTCCCAGCCGCGCTCAGCGACGGCGCGCGCCTGCGCCGTGTCCGCGTCCGCGTCGCCTGACATAGCGGCAAGCGCCATGACGCAGGCGGCAAGAAGAAGCCGCGTTGGTGTGATGACAATACCCTCCCGTGGCCATCCCAAGGGGATGCGCTCTTATTTCGATTGAGGCTGAAGGGCCGCCGACGGGTCCGCAATCTTCGTGCGCCAGCGCGGACCGTTCACGCGACAGGGCGGATAGAATGATGAGAGGCTTTACCAGTTAGCGCCCGTGTTAGCGCTCACGCAGCAGAATGCTGATCGCTTCTTTGTAGGAGCGGCTGATCTTGACCTCCGCGCCATTCGACAAAGTGAGCATGGCTTCACCCTTGGGAAGGGGCTTCATCATCGTCACCGCGCCGATCGACACGATCGCGGAGCGATGCACGCGCGAAAATTGTGGGGCGAGCAGGAGATCGGCGAACGCCTTGATAGGCGAGCGCACCACGAATTCTCGCTTCATCGTATGGATCACGGCATAGTCGCCGGCGGCTTCGACCCATACGATGTCGTCCTTCGGCACGAAGAAAAAGCGTCCGCCGTCCTTGATGCGGATGGCCTTGTCGGCGCCGTCGCCCTTGGCGATCAGGCCGCCGTCTTCGGAGCGGGCGCCCGCGTCGGCCAGTTCGGAATGCGTGGCCGCGACATGGATAAGCTGACGCATGCGCTGGGCGCGCATGACGGCCTTTTCGACGCGCGCGGTGGTGATCGGCTTCAGCAGATAATCGATGGCGTCGGCGCCGAACGCATCGACGGCAAATTCTGGGTGTGCGGTGCAAAATACGAAGAAAGGCCGCGGTTCGACGCGGATTTGGTCCGGAACGTCGACGCCGCTCATGCCGGCCATTTCGACATCGAGGAAGACGAGATCGAACGCGCCGTCATTGATCCGGCTTACCGCTTCTTCGCCGGAGCGGCACACGGCCGAGACCTCGACGCCCGAGACATCGCCCAGCATCCCCGCCAGCATATCGACGGCGAGCCGCTCATCGTCTACGATCATGACACGCATCGTCATGACAGCACCTGTTTCCTCCTTCTGCACAGCGATCGCCTTCATGGCCATCGCGGGCGTGCGCCGCGAGCTTAGCGCGTAATGGGTATCGCGCCATCCTCACTCGCTTCAAAGGCGCACCGCGTGTTCGATCACATCCGCGCGGATCGGGCCAAGCAATATTGGCTGTTCCAGGCGCTCGGTTGGACGGCGATGACGGTGCTCTCCTATCTGAGCCTCGCGCTTTGGTACCATCCTGGGAATTTGCTTCACGCCATCCATACGGTGATCCAGTCCGTATTGGGGTTCTTCGTCAGCATTCCGTTGCACCATGTGGCGCGGCGCTTGTGGCGCGCGCCGCTGGTGCAGCGCGTGGTCTGGATCACGTTTGCGGGGCTGGTCGCCTCCGTGGCCTGGACGGTGCTGCGCATCGTGACGCTGGATTGGATGACGGGCATCTATATCCAGCGCGCGGATTATGGCGGCTGGCTGTTCGCCTCGATCATCGTTTTTGCGTCGTGGCTGATCTGCTACCACAGCATCAAATACTATCAGCTCTTGCTGGATCAGCGCGCCATCGCCGCCGAGGCCAACAATCAAGCGCAATTGGAAATGGTGCGGCGCTTGCGGGCGGAAGCGCAAAATCGCGACGCACAGCTGCGGATGCTGAAATACCAGCTCAACCCGCACTTCCTGTTCAACGCGCTCAATTCCATCACGGCCTTGGTGCGCGTCGGCGATAAAGGCGCGGCGGAGGAGACGGTTTCTCGGCTCGCCGAATTCTTGCGTGTCATCCTCGATCATAACGACGAGCTTGATCACACGCTTGAGGAAGAGATCAGCAATCTTGAACTCTATCTCGGCATCGAAAAGGTGCGGTTCGAAGAGCGCATGCTGGTGCGCACCGATCTGACGCCGCGCGCCAAGAGCGCGCTGGTGCCAAGTCTCTTGCTGCAGCCCTTGATCGAGAACGCGATCAAGCACGCCGTGGGCAAGTCGCTGGCGCCGACAACGATCAGTCTGTCGGCCAGTACTTTCGCCTCGCCGACGGGTGAGCGGCTAGAGATCGTTGTCTCGGATACCGGGCCAAATTGGTCTTCCGCCGAATTGGAGCTCGCGCCCAAGGGCATCGGCCTCACCAACACAAGGCGGCGCCTGGAATCCTATGTGGACGGCAAGTTCACCTTCGAACTGCGGCGAAACGAGCCACAGGGCTTGGCGATCTGCATCGAGATGCCGTTTATCTATCGCCGTGATTTCGCGCGCTCGCTACTTGCCACGAGCGATGCGGGCGCCGAAAGCGCCGCAAACCCCGCGCCCGCTGAAAGCTACGGGCCCTGAGGGATTGGTGCGCTTGCTCGAAGAGCGGTCGCGCGCGTCTCAGGGAACTGCTGTGCACGCACGCTCGCGATATGCGCTGGGGCAGGCGCGCGAGAGATAAAAGGGGAGGGGTGAATGCCAACGCGTGAGCGCGTGCTTGCACTCGATGTGCTTCGCGGACTGGCGGTCGCTGGTATGATCCTGGTGACGAGCCCTGGCGATTGGAACACGAACTATGCGCCGCTCCGTCATGCCGATTGGGACGGCTGGACGCCGACGGACATGATCTTCCCGGCGTTCCTGTTCGCGGTCGGCATGGCGCTTGGATTGCCGTTTCCACAAAAGCTCGAGGGATCGGCTGCGGTCGCAAGCTTCTGGTCGCGCATTGCTCGGCGCGTCGCGGCGTTGATCGCGCTTGGACTCGCGCTCGAGCTTGTCGCGGTGGGATTGCGGGCGCTCGGCGCACCCGGCATCGGTGAAGGCGATCTTGCGCACATGCGCATTCCCGGCGTGTTGCAGCGCATCGCGCTTTGTTACGGCGCCGCCGCCGCGTTGATTTTCGTGACGGGATGGCGAAGCGATGAGCGCGCGGTGCAGATCAATCCGCGCGCGATCGCCGTCGTGATCGGCGTCCTCTTGATTGGCTACTGGGCTCTGATGCGCTTTGTACCGGTGCCCGGTTTCGGCGCCGGTCATCTCGATCCAGAGGGCAATCTTGCGGCCTTCTTAGACCGGTCGATATTCACCAGCGCGCATCTGTGGCCAATCGGCAGCGTCGCGTGGGGCGGGCCGATCGTCTACGACCCCGAAGGATTGCTTTCGACCTTGCCCGCGCTGACCAACACTTTGTTCGGCGTGCTGGCCGCGTGGGCGTGGAAAAGGGATGCCGACAAGGCGCTTTTCCAAATTGCCGTGGCCGGCGCCGTGCTCATTGTTTTGGGCCTTGCTCTCGACCCGCTGTTTCCGATCAACAAGCGGATTTGGACCTCGACTTTCGCCATGCTGAGCAGCGGCGTGTCGGCATTGGCGCTCGTTTTCCTTGCTCTTGTGCTGCGGGCGGATGTGGGACGGCGCCTGGGCTGGCCGTTCCGAATTCTCGGCAGCAACGCCATCCTCGCCTTCGTGATTTCGATTCTTTATTCTCACGTCCGGGGCATTCCCTTCCTCGATCTGGACGGGGCGAAGGTCGGCACACAAAAATGGGGCAACGACGTCATGCTTCGCGTCTTGCCAGATCCCTATCTTGCCTCGCTGGCCAATGCGTTGGCGGCGGTATTTGTGGTCACAATGCTCTTGTGGTGGCTCGACCAGCGCCGGATTTATCTCAGGGTCTAGCGCGCTAGCCGAGGACGCGGTTGGACGCCTCCGGCACGAGGGCGCGAGCGTTCCTCTGCGTGTTGACGCGTCGCCGGCGTCGGCGTGCGACGCTGCCGCGTGCAGCAGACGGCTTGCCTCTATCTTTGATTGTTGCTGGAGTTTAGAAGCGCTCAACAATGAATAGACTTGTTGCGCATTGCGCGTGGGACATGTTGTGCGCACGGTCGTCGCCTATTGCGTTCGGCGCGGTGCGACGAAGATCAAAGGGGCGGCGTCTTGAAGTTTATTGGGAAGATTTTGATCGGCCTTTTGGTGCTTATCGTGGTCGGCGCGGGCGTTGGGTGGTTTGTGCTGAAGCGGCCCGATATTCCGTACGAGACGCTTGAGGCGCGCTACGCCACGCCCACGTCGCACTATGTGGATTTGCCCGATGGCGTTCACGCGCACTATCGCGATGACGGGCCCGCCGACGCGCCGGTCGTGGTTTTGGTGCATGGCTTCGGAGATTCGTTTCTGTCGTGGCAGGGATGGATCGATGTGTTGTCCAAGGATTTCCGGGTCATCACTGTCGATGTGCCAGGGCATGGCCTGACGCGTGCGCCGGACGATTATGCGCCGACCGCGGAGGGGCAGGTGGCGTTCATCGATGCATTCGCCGCCGCACTCGGTCTCCCGCCTTTCGCCATTGCCGGAAATTCCATGGGCGGCTCGATCGCTTGGCGCACGGCTTTGACGCATCCCGAGCGCGTGCGCGCCTTGGTGTTGCTCGACGCCGGCGGCTTCGCCAACGAGAATCAGGCGCCGCCGCCGCTTGCCTTCCAACTGCTCGGCACGCCGGCCCGGCAGATGGGCGTTGGAGCATTTGGAGACGCGCCCGCTTACCAAGGCTTCGCTGCAGAACACATTGCTCAACAATCCGCTGGTCACCGACGACTTCGTGAACCGCTGGGTCGACGTGCAGCGCGCGCCGGGTCATCGCCGCATCCTGATGACGACCTTGGGCGGGGGCGATGCGTCCGCGGCGGCGTATCGATACACGGCGGCTGATCCTGCGGCGCTGGCGACCATCCATGTGCCAACACTTGTGCAATGGGGCGAAGGCGATCCGCTGATAGAAGTGGCCGCGGCGCACAAATTCGCGGACGCCATCCCGGGCGCGGCGCTCATTGTCTATCCGAACGTGGGACATATGCCGCAGCTTGAGGCAGCGGAGCAATCCGCGACGGACGCGGCGACCTTCCTGAAACAAGCGCTCGGCGTCGCGGCGCCGGCTGCGGCTCCGGCGGCGGCGACGCCGCATTGACACGCGTGCGTTGCAAGAGAGGATGCGCGCGCGCATCAAGCGCTGTTCGAAAGCCCTGAGTATCGATGGCCTTGTTGTGGACGCGTCGGCAACTGGCTCTTGGCGGAGCGGCGCTGCTTGCCGGTTGCGCGGCGCCAGAGGCGCGCGCCAACTGGCTGCGGGTCGGCGTAACGCTTGAGCCGCCGAACCTTGACCCGACCACCGGCGCGGCGGCGGCGACCGATGAGATCGTCTACGCCAATGTGTTCGAGGGCCTGACGCGGATCGATGCGCATGGCGCCGTGCAGCCTGACTTGGCGCTGGCGTGGGAGATCTCGGCGGCGGGGCGCACTTATCTCTTTCACCTGGCGGCGAATGTGCGGTTTCACGACGGCGCCGTGTGCGATGCGAGCGCCGTAAAATTTTCGCTCGACCGCGCCCGCGCGCCGGATTCGCTCAACGCGCAGAGGCAATTGTTCGAGGCGATTGCGGATGTTGTCGTGCTCGATCCCCTGACGGTGCGCGTCGATCTCGCGCGGCCGGCGGGGGCGCTGTTGTTCAATCTGGGTTGGGGCGACGCCGTGATCGTCTCGCCGCAATCGGCGGCGACGAACGCCGTGACGCCCATCGGCACCGGGCCATTTCGGTTTTCGCGCTGGGCTAAGGGCGCTTTTGTCGATCTGGTGCGCAACGAGGCCTATTGGGGCGAGAAGGGCGCCGCTCGACGGCGTGCGCTTCAGCTTCATCACGGAAGGCTCGGCGGGCTAACGCTGCATTGCTCGCGGGCGATATCGACGGTCTTCCAGATTTTGTCGCGCCGGAATTGCTGCCGCAGTTTGAGGGCGATGCGCGCTTTCGCATCGCGATCGGCTCCAGCGAAGGCGAAACCATTCTCGCCATCAACAATGCACGCCCGCCGTTCAACGATGTGCGCGTGCGGCGCGCGCTGGCGCATGCGGTCGATCGGCGTGCGATCATCGACGGCGCGATGTTCGGCTATGGCGCGCCGATCGGCAGCCACTTTGCGCCGCATCATCCGGCCTATGTCGATCTGACCAGCCGCTATCCGTACGATCCCGACCGCGCGCGCGCTTTATTGGCCGAAGCGGGCGTCACGGGGCTTCGGCCGACGCTTAAATTGCCGCCGCCGCCCTATGCGCGGCGCAGCGGGGAGATTGTCGCGGCGCAATTGCGCGCGGTGGGCATCGAGCCGCACCTGGAAAATGTCGAATGGGCGCAATGGCTGGAGCAAGTGTTCACGAGCAAGGACTTCGACCTCACGCTCGTTTCACACACCGAGCCGATGGATATCGAAATCTATGCGCGCGACGACTATTATTTCAATTATCGTTCGCCGGCCCTTAAGCGGATCATGGCGGCGCTCGACGCGGCGACGGAAGAGCCGGCGCGCATCGCGCTGTTGCAGCAAGCGCAACGCCTGATCGCGGAAGATTGCGTCAATGTATTCTTGTTTCAGTTTCCCAAGATTGGCGTGTGGCGTTCGGGCGTGGAGGGGGTCAGCGTGAACGCGCCTATCCAGGCCAATGATTTTTCCGCGACGCATTGGCGGCGCGCATGAGCGGGTATTTCGTCGGCCGGCTCGCGGCGCTTGTGGGAACGCTGCTAGTCGCGAGCGCCATCGTGTTTTTCGCGATGGATACGCTGCCGGGCGATCCCGCGACCTTCATGCTCGGGCTTAGCGCCGATCCGCAATCGGTTGCTGCCTTGCGCGCCGAACTTGGTCTCGATCAGCCTCTGCTCGCGCGCTATCTGGATTGGCTCGCCGGCATGGCGCATGGTGATTTCGGCGTGAGCTACACGTATCGCGTGCCGGTGGCCGAGCTGATGCTGGAGCGCGCCAGCGTCTCGATACCGCTCGCCATCGCCGCGCTTTTTCTCTCGACTCTGCTGGCGCTCGGCGCGGCGTTGTTTGCTGTCTCGCATCGCGGAAAACCCGGTGAAACCGTCGTGCTCGCCGCCGCGCAGATTGGCGTTGCAATACCCAGCTTTTGGCTGGCCATCCTCCTGGTCTATTTCTTCGCCAACACTTTGCATTGGTTTTCGGCGGGCGGATTTCCGGGTTGGGATGCGGGCCTTTGGCCGGCCTTGCGATCGCTCTTCCTGCCGGCGGTCGCGCTCGCGTTACCGCAGGCGGCGGTGCTCACCAGGGTAACGCGCGCGGCGTTGCTGGAGACGTTGCATGAGGATTATGTGCGCACGGCGCGCGCCAAAGGCGCCAGCCGCTGGATTGCGCTGACGCGGCACGCTTTGCCGAACGCGATGATCCCGGTGCTGACCATTCTGGGCCTGCAATTCACTTTTCTGTTGGCGGGCGCCGTCATTATCGAGAACGCGTTTTATCTGCCTGGGCTGGGGCGATTGGTGCTGCAGGCGATCGCGCAGCGCGATCTGATCGTGGTGCGCGGCGTCGTCATGCTGCTGGTGTTCGCGGCAATCTTGGTCACGTTCATCGTCGATCTTTTGTACGCCTGGGCCGATCCGCGTTTGAGCCGACGAGCGCCGGCATGAGACGGCAGGGGCGCCTCACCTTTTGGATTGGCCTTGCATTGACGGCGGCTGTGTTCTCGCTCGCGGCGCTGTCGTTCTTCTGGTCGCCTTATGATGTGGCGGTGATCGATATCGGCGCACGCCTCGCCGCGCCCTCGGGCGCGCATTGGTTGGGCACGGACCAATTGGGCCGCGACGTCTTCGCGCAGCTCCTCGTGGGCGCGCGCAATTCCGTGGGCGTTGCGCTGGTTGCCTTGGTGATCGGGGCCGGATTTGGCGCGCCGCTTGGGCTAGCTGCAGCCACTTTGGGCGGCGCGTTCGATGAGTTTGTGATGCGCGCCGCCGATCTGGTGTTCGCGTTTCCGGCTTTGCTGCTGGCGATCATGCTGACCGCGACCTTGGGGCCGAGCGGCTGGAACGCGATCCTCGCGATTGGCCTTTTCAGCATTCCGGTGTTCGCCCGCGTGGCGCGAGGATCGGCGCTCGCGCTTTTGCAGCGCGATTTCATTCTCGCGGCGCGCGCGGCCGGCAAGGGCAAAGCGCGCATCGCCGCCGAGCATGTGCTGCCGAATGTGCTCGACCAATTGGTGGTGCAAGCCACGATCCAGTTCTCCTTGGCCATCCTCGCGGAGGCGGCGCTTTCTTATGTCGGGCTTGGCGTGCAGCCGCCCAGCCCAAGCTGGGGCCGGATGCTGAGCGAAGCCCAGACCTATGTGTTTCTCGCGCCATGGCTTGCCTGGGCGCCGGGCGCGACGATCTTTGTGGCCGTGCTGGGGCTCAGTCTCGTTGGCGACGGCCTGCGCGATCTGCTCGACCCAAAACTGCGGCGGACGATATGAGCGCGCCGGTGCTGGAGATCGATCAGCTCTCACTTGAGATCGGCGGACGAAAGATTCTGCGCGGTGTTTCTGTAACCGTGGCGCCGGGCGAAATCGTCGCGCTCGTCGGCGAATCTGGTTCGGGCAAGTCGATGACGCTGCTCGCGACCTTGGGGCTTGCGCCCGCGGCCGCGAAGATCAGCGGCGCCGTGCTGTTCAAGGGCGAGGCATTGCTCGGCGCGGGCGAGCGGCGCATGACTGCGCTGCGCGGCGCGGGCGTCGGCATGGTGTTTCAAGAGCCGGCGACGGCGCTCAATCCTGTGCAGACCTTGCTCCGTCAGGTTGCCGAGACTGTGCTGCTGCATCGCCGCGCTTCACGCGCGGAGGCCGATGCGCTTGCGCTCGCGAGCCTCGCGCGCGTGGGGTTGAGTGCGGCGCAGGCGGCGCGCTTTCCGCATCAAGTCTCTGGCGGTCAGCGCCAACGCGCCGCCATCGCCATCGCGACGGTGCTCGCGCCGCAAATTTTGCTGGCCGATGAGCCGACGACGGCGCTCGATGTCACCACGCAAGCGCAGATCATGCAGCTGCTCCAAAAGCAGGTGCGTGAGGCGCAAACGGGCTTGCTGCTGGTGACGCACGATCTGGGGCTGGTCGCCAGCGTCGCGGACCGTATCGCGATCATGAAAGAGGGCGAGATCGTCGAGCAAGGTTCGAGCCCCGATTTGCTGCGGGGGTTGCAGCATTCCTACTCGCAGGACCTGCTGCGTGCGAGCCTTGTTGCGCCGCGCGCCGCAAGACGCGCGGCGGGCGCGCCGCTGCTTGAAGTTCGGGATGTGCGCGTATCCTATGCTCTGAAGAGCGGCAGGACGGTGCGCGCGATCGATGGCGTGAGTTTTGCGCTGCCGGAAGGGGAAAGTCTCGCCATCGTCGGCGAGTCCGGCTCAGGAAAATCGAGCTTGGCGCGCGCCATTCTGGGCCTGGAGAAAATCGCCGGCTGCGCCGTGCATCTTGGAGGCGTTTCCGCCGCGCATCTGAAGGGTCCTGCTGCGCGCGCGTATCGGCGCCAGGTGCAGATCGTGCTGCAAGATCCGTTCGGAAGCTTTGATCCGCGCTGGCGCGTGGAGGATATTGTCGCCGAGCCGTTCCATGTGCTGGATGATAAGCCAAGCGCGGCGGAGCGCCGCGTGGGCGCCGCGAAAGCGTTGGGGGAGGTGGGTTTGGCAAGCGACGCGCTGCGCCGCTTCCCACACGAATTCTCCGGCGGCCAGCGCCAACGCATCGCCATCGCGCGTGCGCTGATCACCGCGCCGAAGCTGGTCGTGCTCGATGAGGCGCTCTCGGCGCTCGATGTTTCGACGCGCGCGAACATTCTTGCGCTGTTGGCGGAGCTGCAAGCGAAGCGCGGCTTGTCCTATCTCTTCATCACGCACGATCTGGCGGTCGTGCCCGCGATCGCCGATCGGGTTTTGGTGTTGAAGGCAGGCAAGATAGTTGAGCAAGGCGATGTGCCGCGTATCTTCGCGGCGCCGGAGCACGCTTACACAAAGGCTTTGCTTGAGGCGACGCCGCGTTTGGATGCGATCTTGGCGCGGAGCTAGTGCGCAGCGCGTGTGGCCGCGGCGCGCGCCGCCGCACGGCTCGCTTCCTTGGGCAAACCCAGCTTGCCGTAAATATCCGCGAGCGCCGTGTTGAGCGGAAATCCGTTGGGATCGTAGCGGCGGCGCAGCTCCAGTGCCTGTTGCGCGGCGATATTCTCCCCGGCGCGGATCAGCGCGTCGAGATGGATTTGCTCGAACAGGTCACGCTGCGCATGGCTGCCGCCGATCTCCGTCAGGCGCGGCAGCGCCTTGCCGAGCTGTTCAACCGCAACGCCGAACAGGTCGCGCGCATAGGCGACAAGACCTTCGGCGGCGGGCAGGGCGACGTCGGACCATGCCTTTCGCGCATAGGGCGGCGCTGTTTCGGGCGTCTGACGGATGGAAGCGAGTAAGGCGTCGGCTTCGGGCCTCGCGGCGCGCGCCAGGCCGTAGAGATATTGAAGCGAAAGAAAGGGCTGCACCGCATCGTGCGCGCGCGCCGCGAGATGATCCGCGAGATCGCCCCATCTGTCGCCGACATCGGCGCCCGCGAGTTCAAGGCGCGCAAGATAGGAGACCGCGCCAATCTGATCTTGCGAATAGGATTTGTCGGCGCCCCAAATGGCGCTGTCATAGAGGCCGACCGCTTCATCGAAGCGGCCTTGGCTGAGATAGAACAGGCCAAGGTGCCAGTGATTGTGCGTCAGCATGAACGAGTTGAGATCGGTCCAGCTCGCGCGCGCCGCCTCCAGAAAACGCGCGCCTTCGTCGATGCGGCCTTGCGTTAGCATGACATGCGCCAGCGCATGCTGCGCCCAAGGTTCTTTGGCCTTGAGGTCCAGCGCGCGCCGCGCCGCGGCTTCGGCGTCGCCCAGCAAATGGCATTGCTCATAGGCGAACGCGATCATGCCGTGCATCTGCGCGACATCTTGGTTGGCGCCCCAAACCTGTTCGGCGATCCGCAGCATCGCCGGGTGATCGCCCTGATTGAACGCGAAATACTGGCGGAGCTTGGCGATCACGAGATCGCGGGGAAATTCCGCGTTGATCTGCGCGCCGATGCTTTCCGCGCGCGGGATGTCGTCGGCCGCCCAGGCCTTGGTGAAGGCGAGCGCGAGGAGCGCGCGGCGGGAGGCGTGGCCCGCGCCCATCTCCGCGCGCGCCAGAAAGGGGGTGGCGCGTTCGGCGGCGTCCGGCGCTTCCAGGAACATCCACAGCATCGCCGCATAGACATTGGCGAGGGTGTTTTCGGGCTCCGCTTCGGCCGCCGCCAGGATGTTGGCCGCCCGCGTTTCGTAGCTCAGCAGGCCATCGACGAAATCGTCGATGCCTTTGGCGACAGCCTCCGACCGCGCGGCGATGGCGTTCCCCAAAACATCGGCGTATTGCATCGTCTGATTGCTCCGGCGTGCCCGATCTAGCGATTGCGGGCCTTCGCGCAAGGCGTTTGAATGTTTAAAACGCGGCCGTTTAGCCAATCTCAAGTCACCTTATAGCGCTGATGGGTTGTTCGTGGCGGAGTGGTGCACCGATATGCCTCAGTGCTTTTGGCGCGGCCGCCGGGGATGGCGGTCTCAGGATTGGCGTGGGGAAAATGGAATGACCAGAATGGTTCAAGGCGTAGGCGCGAGCGTCAGACGCTCGCTGTTGATGACGCTGGCGAGTGCGGCGGCGCTTACGGGCGTCGCGCAGGCGCAGGAGACGGAAGAGATCATCGTCACGGCGCAGCGCCGCGAGCAGGCCGCGCAGGACGTTGGCATCGCGCTCTCGGTGGTGTCGGGCGATACGCTGATCGAGAACGGCGTTACGACCGTGAACGGTCTCGAAAACCTGACGCCGAGCCTCGAAGTGGAAAGCCAGTTCGGCGGCGGCCAGCCTTCGTTCAGCCTGCGCGGCGTCGGTTTCAAGGATTATGCGTCCAACAATTCGCCGACTGTGGGCATCTATGTCGATGATGTGGCCTATACGCTGCCGATCATCACGCAGGGCGTGCTTTATGATGTGTCGCGCGTCGAAGTGCTGCGCGGCCCGCAAGGCACGCTCTATGGCCGCAACACAACGGGCGGCGCCATCAATGTCATCACCAACCGGCCGACGCAGGAATTCACCACCGGCGCCACGTTTGAGTACAGCAATTACGATCGCCTGAGCACGGAGGGCTATATTTCAGGCCCGCTTGGCGGCGGCGCCGCGGCGCGGCTGTCGTTCGCCACCGCTAATGGCGGCGCATGGCAAGAAAACCGCACCACGGGCGAAGAGCTCGGCGACGCTGATCGGCTTGCGCTGCGCGGGCAAGTGCTGGTGCCATTCTCGGATACCTTCGAGGTGCTGCTCAATCTGCATGCGTTCCAGGATCGGTCCGACGGCCTCGGTCTGCAATTGTTCAAGCCTTACGGCGCCGTCGCGCCGCACGGCGAGCGCAAAACCGATTGGGGCTGGTCGACGACGTTCCTGAACGCCAATGGGCTCGCGCTCGATTCAAATCCGTTCCGCGACAATGAAGGTCTCGGCGCCAGCGTGACGGCCAATTGGGACGTAGGCGACGCCGTGCTGACCTACATTTTCAGCCGCGAAAACTTTGATCGGCGTGAACTGAACGATTGGGACGCCGTGCCCGGCGCTATCGCCGGCGTCTATTTCGAGAGCGACGTGCAGGTCACGCAAAACGAAGTGCGACTCGCTTCGGAGGGCGACAATGCCTTCGATTGGATCGTTGGCGCCTATTTCGGCAATGAAGACCTGACCGATCGCTACGCGTCCGACTTCTTGGATAGCTTTGGCGTTGGCAATCTCGCCGTGCCTTATGGCCAGGAAGTGGAAACCGCGGCGGTCTACGGCCAGGTTGAATATCAAGCGACGTCCTCGCTCAATGTCGTGGCGGGCTTGCGCTACGAGGATGAAGAGCGGGCGCTGAAGGATTTCGGCACGTTCATCGGCGGGACCAATGTCACGGCGCCGGCGCTTATCAACAACACGACGGGCTTTGAGGAAGTGACGGGGCGTCTCGCGCTCGAATTCACGCCGAGCGATGATCTGCTCTATTACGCCTCCGTCAGCCGCGGCATCAAATCGGGCGGCTTCACGGCCTACAATTCGTTCAGCCCCGACGCGGTCACGGCGTTCCAGCCCGAAGAACTCATCGCCTATGAAGTGGGCTTCAAGAGCGATCTGTTTTCGCGCGCGCTGCAATTCAATGGCGCGGCCTATTTCTACGATTATCGCGATCAGCAGGTGCAGAACGCGATCTTCTTGCCGGACCCGCCGCCGCCACGCGCGGTCGGCCGGATCGCCAATGCGCCGAAGAGCGAGATCTATGGCGTCGAGTTCGAGGCTCTGTGGCGTCCAACCGATGCGCTGACGATTACACAGGCGGTCGGCTACACCCATGGCGAGTTCAAGGAATACACCATCCTCGATATCGCCGCGAGCAATGTCGCGGGCGCGCCTGTTGGCCGCGACGCCAGCGGCGAGCGGCTTGGGCCGCCTGAGGTGACGTACAATGGGTCGTTTGGCTATGAAGGCGCATTGGGCGCTTCATGGTCTTGGTCGGGCGCGATCGATTATTCGTATCGCAGCGATACCGACCCGCCGCTGCTGAAGCCGCTGACCGGCGAGGGCTATAGCGTGCCGGCCTATTGGCTGGTCAATGCGAATGTCGCCTTCCGGCCCGACAACAGCGCCTGGGAGCTGGGGCTTTGGGGGCGCAACATTCTCGACGAAGACTATGACGAGACGCGCAATTTCTTCGCCGGCACGGATTGGACGCCGATCTCGGCGCCCGGCCAGCCGGCAACCTATGGCGTGCGCGTGAGCTATCACCGCTAGCTTTCAGACAAGGTGATCCAGGGGCGCTCGCAAGAGCGCCCCTTTTCGCATCGGCGGAGTTAAGCGCGGCTCATGGCTGAGATGAGCTTTGCTCCATTGTGGCGACCAGCCCGCACGGTAGCGTCTTTCATTGCTTTGCTCAGGATCGAACGATGCTTTCGCTCGCGCGCACAACCGAAACACGATCGGCGCCGCTCGATCTCGGCGCCTATTGGATGCCGTTCACGGCCAATCGCGCTTTCAAGCAAGCGCCGCGTCTGATCGCCCGCGCCCAGGATCATAATTACTGGACGGACGATGGCCGCGAGGTGCTCGATGGCTTCTCCGGCCTTTGGACAACGGGGCTCGGCCATGGCCGCCCTGAAATCGCGGACGCGGTGCATCGCCAGCTCTTGACGCTCGATTATGCGCCGGCGTTTCAGATCGGACATCCGGGCGTGTTCAAGCTCGCCACTGCGCTTGCGGCGCTGGCCCCCGACGGGCTCACGCAGAGCTTTTTCACCAATTCCGGCTCTGAAGCGGTGGAGACCGCGCTGAAGCTGGCGCTGGCCTATCACGCCGCGCGCGGCAAGCGTGAGAAGGTCCGCTTCGTTGGACGCGAGCGCGCTTATCACGGCGTCAATCTTGGCGGGCTTTCGGTCGGCGGCATCGCGCCCAACCGCGAAGCGTTCAAGCCGGCTTTGCTCGACACGGTTCTCCATCTGCCGGCCACGCACAATCTCGCGCACAATGCGTTTTCCAAGGGTCAGCCGCTGTGGGGCGCACATCTCGCGGATGCGTTGGAAGACTTCATCGCGGAGCACGGCGAGACGATCGCCGCCGTGATCGTCGAGCCTGTCGCTGGCTCAACCGGCGTGTTGCCGCCCCCCGTTGGCTATCTGGAGCGCTTGCGAGAGATCACGCTCGCCCATGACATTCTACTGATCTTCGACGAGGTGATCACGGGCTTTGGCCGCGTCGGCGCCGCGTTCGCCGCCGAGCGCTTCGGCGTGACGCCCGACGTGATCACCACCGCCAAGGGCTTGACCAATGGCGCTATTCCCATGGGCGCTGTGATAGTGCGCCAGGAAATTCACGACGCGCTGATGCAGGGACCGGCGCACGCCATCGAATTCTTCCACGGTTATACCTATTCCGGCCATCCAGTCGCCGCCGCATCGGCGCTCGCCGTGCTCGACATTTATGCGCGCGAGCGCAGTTTTGCCGCGGCGCGGAAACTGGAAAGCGTGTTTGAAACGCGGCTGCACCAGGCGGCCGATGCGCGGCATGTGC
This sequence comes from Terricaulis sp., assembly GCA_037200505.1. Classification (GTDB taxonomy): domain Bacteria; phylum Pseudomonadota; class Alphaproteobacteria; order Caulobacterales; family Aquidulcibacteraceae; genus Vitreimonas. Next base: position 194,468 of record JBBCFZ010000011.1, read on the forward strand.
GCGACGTCCGCAATTTCGGGCTCATGGGCGCGATCGAGCTTGAGCCGCGTGAAGACGCGCCGGGCGCGCGCGGGCTGGAGGCGCACATCCGGTGCTTCGAGCAGGGCGTGCTGGTGCGCAATGCAGGCGACACCATTCAGATCGCGCCGTTCCTGAACGGCAGCGCCGATGAGATCGATCGCACGCTGACCATCGTTGAAAAGGTCATCGAGACTTTGCGCTGAAGCGCGGCGAAGTGTTTGGGGGTAGCGAATGAACGTCCACACGCGAAGCTGGATTGCGGACTTTGAGTTTTCGCCGCAGGGCGTCTACGCGAAGAAAGCCGGAACCGTGGTGCCGTTCACGCGCGACTTGGTGCGCGATTTCGGACGTTTCCTGCTTTTCTTCTTTTATGTCCGGTTTCTCTCCACGCCCATGAAGGGCGCGGCGATCGCCGCCGCGTTCGCGCCTGACCGTCCGCGGCCTTGGTACTTGATCTGGCCGGTTCTGCGCCTTGCCGGCGTGCGCATTGTCTCCGATCCGCGCAATGCTGATCTGGTCATGCATTTCAAGGACGCTACCGAGGGTCGCACCGCTGCGCCGCCGACGCGCGCCAATGCGCGGGTGTGGAATTTTGGCTGCGCCTCGATCGCCAAGGACCGGGTCGGCGAAGCGTTCGCGCGCGCCTTCGGCTACGCACTTGCGATCGATCCAGAGATATGGATTGGGCCGGCGGTTGAAAAATCACAGGCCAACGCGGCGCACGATGGGCGCATCATTCAGTGCCCGGCGCCGCGCAGGCCAGGACGATCTTATCAGCGCCTCATCGATAATGGCGTGGGCATTGGCTTGGTGGAAGATCTGCGCACCACCTTGGTCGATGGCAAGCCGGCTGTCGTGTTCGTCAAACGCCGGCCGGTGGAAAGCCGCTTTGAAAACACGAACGCTGAAGTTTATCTGGCAAGCCCCGAAAGTGTTTTCTCGCCGCGCGAGCTCGATCAGATTGGCGTCTTTGCGCGAGAGCTTGGCTTGCAGTGGGCGGGGCTCGATATTCTGCGCGACCGCGCCAGCAACCAGATCTACATCGTCGATGCGAACAAAACCGATCTCGGGCCGCCGATCGGCATGGTGCTCGCGGAGAAACTCGAGGCGGTCAAAATGCTGGCGCGCGCGCTGCGGCACGCTTTGCTTTCCTAGCGCGAGGCGCCCCTGCCGCGCGGCGCACCTGGCCATTGTGCAAAATGAGCGTCACGCCCTTTTCGATGCAGGTCCAATGCTCATCGCGCGTCAGCGGTTTGGTGGCGATGATGGTGACGACGTCGGTCGGTGTCGTTTCGGCGGCGAAGTCCACCTTCATGTCTTCATCGACCAAAGTGGCGATTCCGAACGGCGCGCGCCGCGTCAGGTAGCACAGGCTCTTGCCGCAGCTTGCATAGAGCGTGCGCCCGTCCGAGAGCAGCGCATTGAAGATGCCCATGCCGCGCAGCGTTTCGAAGAGTGTGCGGATCGCGGCGTCCAGTTTGCTCGGGCCTGGGTCGCTGGAAAAGCGGCTGCTCAGTTCGCTCAGCAGCCAGCAGAAGGCGTGCTCGCTGTCAGTGGTTCCAATCGGGCGGAAGCCCGCCGTCGGCAATTGTTTGGCGCGCTTCAATTGGCCGTTGTGCGCGAACGTCCAGGCTCTGCCCCACAGCTCGCGCACGAAGGGATGGGTGTTTTCGAGCGAGACGCGCCCGCGATTGGCGCGCCGGACATGCGCGATCGCGATCTGGCTTTTGATCGGATAGTCGCGCACCAGGCGCGCGAGCGGGGAGGTGGCGCTCGGTTCGGGATCGTGAAACGCGCGGCATCCGCGTTTTTCATAAAAGGCGATGCCCCATCCGTCGCGGTGAGGGCCGGTCTTGCCGCCGCGCTGGGCGAGCCCCGCGAAGCTGAAGCGGATGTCGGTCGGCACATTCGCGCTCATGCCGAGAAGTTCACACATGGATCACGACCGCCGCGCCACTCACATCAAATCCCGGCGCCGTCGAGTATTTCACCCAAAGTCTCGCTCTTCAGCCAAGACGCAAAGGCGCGCACCGGCGGCAGCAAGGTGCGTCCGCGCGGCCAGACGATCCAGTAGGAGAATGCAAGCGGCGTCGCGTCCTCGAACACTGGAACCAGACGCCCAGCGTGCAAATCGTCGGCCGCGATCGCGTCCTTGGCCAGCGCCACGCCTTTGCCGGCGACGGCCTGCTCGATCACCATGCTCGATTGATTGAAGCGGGGCCCGCGCAAGGTGAGGTCGCTGACGCCGCGCGCCTTTAGCCACATCGTCCAATCGGGGCAGGATGGATCGTCTTCCGCGTTGAGGTCGTGCAGCAGGGGTGCGTTGACCAGATGCTCCGGCTTCTTGAACGGGCCGTATTCCTCGATGAGCGAAGGCGCGGCGACGGGGCGCACGGATTCGCTCAGCAGCTTTTCCGTGACCAGGCCTTCATAGGCGCCGGCGCCATAGCGGACCGCGATGTCGATGTCGCTGTTGTTGAAATCAGCCAGCGCCATGTCGGCGGAGACCCAGACTTCAATATCCGCATAGCGTTCGCGAAACCGGTCGAGCCTGGGCAGCAGCCATTTCGAAGCGAAGGACGGCGGCGCCGATACGGAGACGACGCGGTTCTTTCGCGTGGGTGAGCGCAGCAATTGCGCCGCCTCCGCCAGGCGATCGAAGCCTTCGCGCAAGCTCGGCAAGGCCGCCAGGGTGGCGTTGGTCAGGAGAACCTTGCGCCCCGTGCGCCGGAACAGAGGCGCGCCGACCCAGGTTTCGATCACCCTGATTTGCTGGGTCACGGCGCCCGGCGTCACGCCGAGCTCCTCGGCCGCTTTGGCGAAACTTTCATGGCGCGCGCACGCTTCCAGCACGCGCAGCGGCAATAAGGGCGGCAATTGCTCCTTCACGGGGTCGGTATCCCAGCGCCCAGTCCGGGCTCTGAGGTAAGCTAAACTACATCAACTTAGTGTAGTATAGAGTTTTGCTAAACCCGCGCGCAGAAAACCGGCCTCGCTGCTACCCCCCGGGGCTGTTTGACGATCCGCAGATAGGGCCGCGGCGCCTTCCAGCCCTTGGGGAATTTCTCGCGGGCCTCCTCGTCCGAGACGGCCGGCACGATGATGACGTCCTGGCCCGGCTTCCAGTTCACCGGCGTCGCCACTTTGTGCTTGGCGGTGAGTTGGAGTGAATCGATCACGCGCAGCACTTCATCGAAGTTTCGCCCGGTGCTCGCGGGATAGGTCAGCGTCAGTTTGATCTTCTTGTCGGGCCCGATCACGAACACCGACCGCACTGTCAGCGTGTCGGACGCGTTCGGGTGGATCATGCCGTAGAGATTGGCGACGGCGCGATCATGGTCAGCGATCAAGGGGAAGTTCAGAGCCGTGCCTTGCGTCTGCTTGATATCGTCGGCCCATTTTTCGTGCGCATCGAGCGGATCGACGCTGAGGCCAATCACCTTCACGCCGCGCTTATCGAACTCGGGCTTCAGCTTCGCGGTGTAGCCAAGCTCGGTCGTACAAACGGGCGTGAAATTCTTCGGGTGCGAAAACAGCACGCCCCACGATGCGCCAAGCCATTCGTGAAATTTGATCCGGCCTTGCGTCGTGTCCGCTTCGAAATCCGGCGCGATATCGCCTAGCTGAAGACTCATAGACTTCCCCTCGAAACTGTCGCCGCCCTGTTCTCCAACTCGGGAATGGCGAGCGCGCCGTGGCGGGCGAGTTGATGGACCAGACGTGGCAGCGATTCGACCAGGCCGATCGCGAGCGCTTGCTGGTCCGGATCAAGCTGATTGTACAGCCGTGCGATCCTATCGCGATGGCCGAAGACCTCAAGCGGCCCAGCGAGGCGTTTGGCGATACGGTCCGCAGGCGCGTGTATAAAATCCGACATGAAAAGCTCCACAACATAAGGGGAAAGTGACGGATCGGGCGGCAATCGGCCGCCGCTCCGTTGTGCGCATCAAGGGCCTCTTTCAGGCCGAGCGATGGCTACAACAACGCCCTGTCGCGGCTGCAATCTGTCTGTGCCGATGAACCGCCTTGCGCATCGCCGTCTCCTCTTGTTGGAAACACGACGCGCAGGGGTGAGGGCCCCAGGCGGCATCGTGCGCTTTAGCCTTTGGTGACGCGGAGCAAGCTGCTTCCTTCAAAAGCCGCGATGCGATGGTTGGGGAGGAAACCCACCGCATGCCTGAAGTGTCGTGGCGGCGCGGGGTGAAGTCAAAGCAGCCCAGCTAAACCGTTGCTTCAGAAAACCGCACGCCACGCGGCCGGCTTGGCGCGCGGCGCGCCCTGGGGGCGGGGGTCGGCGGATTTAGAAGAAGGCATTGAAGGATTGAGAACTTCTGGCTTCGCATTGGGCGGTGATTGATCCACGGTTTACCCGAAAGCTTTGGGGGCTGAGCATGCGTGGGTGGATTTCGTCGTTGGTGCTGTCGAGCAGCGCCTTGGCTTTGTTGGCGGGCGGGCCGGCTTGGGCGCAATCGGTTGACGAGGAGGTCGTCGTTACGGGCACGCGCGCGGGTGAGCGCACCGTGCTCACCTCGCCCGCGCCCATCGATGTCGTGACGGCGGACGCGCTTGAGCGTTCCGGGGCGCTGGGCGGTGAATTGGGCGCGGCCCTACAATCGATCTCGCCCTCGTTCAATTTCCAGCGCCAATCCAATTCCGGCCCCGCCGATATCGTGCGCGCGGCGCAGCTTCGCGGGCTTTCGCCTGATCAAGTCCTGGTTCTGGTCAATGGGCGCAGGCTGCACACGACGTCGGTGGTCAATCTGGAATCGAAGGTTGGCCGGGGCACGACGCCGGTGGATTTCAACTCCATTCCCATCGGCGCGATCTCCAGAGTGGAAATCCTGCGCGACGGGGCAGGCGCCCAATACGGGTCCGACGCCATCGCCGGCGTCATCAACATCATCCTCGATGATGCGCCCGATGGCGGCGAGCTGAGCGCGAGTTACGGGCTCCACAGCACGGATTTTACCTATCCCGTGTTCTCCGCGCCGTTCACCGAGAGCGGCGAGAAGACGGATCATCTCACCGACGGCGAAACCGTGGTGTTTGCTGTCGAAGGCGCATTGCCGCTCGGGACGCGCGGCTTTGTGCGGCTCGGCGCGGAGTATCGCGATCGGCAAGCGACGGAGCGCGGCGGCGCGGAGGGCGGCGCTTTCTACATCTTCCCAACGACAATCGGCGACGGCTCGGCCAACGAAGCGCTGCTGAACCAGCGGCTCTACCGCCCGGGCGATCCTGAAAGCACCGACATAAGTCTCTGGGCCAATGGCCAGTACGCGCTCGCGAGCGGCGCCGAGCTTTATGCGTTCACGCTCTTGAACCAGCGCGAAGCGGAAGGCGCCGCGTTCTTCCGCTATCCTGATGATGACCGCAACGTGCTGTCAGTGTATCCGAATGGCTATCGCCCCAACACGACTGGCGAAAACCGCGACATATCCGTAACCGGCGGCGTGCGCGGAGACTTGGACGCGTGGGCGTATGATGTTTCCGCGACTTACGGCCAGAACGAGTTTGAGTTCGGCGTCGAGAATTCCTTGAACGCGTCATACGGCGCCGCGAGCCAGACGACATTTCACCTGGCGGACTATGCCTTTGATCAAGCAATCCTCAACGCGGACGTGACGCGCGACATTGAGTGGGGCGTCGGCGCGAGCCCGCTTACGCTGGCGTTCGGCTTTGAAGCACGGAACGAGACGTTCGAAACTTCCCCCGGCGATCCGCAATCTTACAGCCAGGGACCGGTGCCCGATGTGCCAGTCGGCGCGCAAGCTGGGCCGGGCCTTACGCCGGCGGATGCCGCCGATACCGATCGCAGCGTCTTGGGCTTCTATGGGGAAGCGTCGGCGGATCTGACCGATCGCTTGTTCGTCGATGTCGGCGCGCGCTATGAGGATTATTCGGATTTCGGCGACGCGCTCTTGGGCAAGATCGCCGCGCGCTTCGAGCTCGCGGACGGCATCGCCCTCAGGGCCTCGCTCTCCAACTCGTTCCGCGCGCCCTCGCTGTCGCAGATCGATTTTGCCTTTTCCACCACACAGTTCGGCGCTGGCGGCGCGCTGCAAACGGTGCGGACGCTGCGAAACTCCAGTCCCATCGCCCGCGCGCTCGGCGCGCGCGACTTGGACGCGGAAACCAGCGTCAATGCGTCGATCGGATTCACCGCCGCGCTGGGCGATCATTTTTCGCTCACCGTGGATGCGTTTAAGATCGACGTCGATGACCGCATCACGCTGTCCGAGCGGATCGAGGGCGGCACGCTTGAGGATTACATCCTCACCAATTTCGGCGTCGCCGATGTCGCGGCGGTCAACTTTTTCACCAATGCCGTCGACACCTCGACGGAGGGCTTCGACATCGTCGCGGCCTATCGCACGCCGCTCTGGGGCGGAGAGTTCAATCTCACCGGCGCCTACAATCAATCGAACACCAGCATCGAGGCGGTGCGGCCGAACCCGGTCGATCTGACGCCGCTTGGCGTCTCGGGTGCGCTGTTCGGGATCGAAGAGCGCAACACCCTGGTCGATGCGGCGCCCAGCGAGAAGATCACGCTGACGGGCGATTGGCGCGGCGAGCATGTGTCGCTGCTCGTGCGCGTGATCGAGTACGGCGAGACGCGCCGCGTGTTCAATTTCGGCGGCGGCTTCGAGCCTGAGCAAACCTACGGTGCCGAAACCCAGCTCGATCTCGAAGCGGGCTATCAGTTCACTGACCATGTCGGCGTGAGCATTGGCGGCGCCAACGTGCTCGACAATTATCCCGACCGCTCCAACGACGACATCTTCACCGGCGGCGTCTTTCCCTATGACGTCATCTCGCCCATCGGCTTTAACGGGGCCTATTATTACGCGCGGTTGAATTATAGCTTCTGAGGCGCCGGGCGAAGCGGCGTCCTTGGAAGACATAAAAGATGAGCGAGCAAGCAACCACGCCGCGGCGCCATGTGAGCGCGGTCTATGTGGCGATGCTCGCTGTCGGCATGGTGGTCGGCGCGGGCATTTTCAAATCGCCGGCTTTGGTGGCGGATGCCGCGGGCTCGCCATTCTGGCTGTTTGCGGCATGGATCATTGGCGGCGTCATCACTTTGATCGGCTCGCTCTGCTACGCCGAACTCGCCACGACTTTTCCGAGCGCGGGCGGCGATTATCACTTTTTGCGCTTGGCTTATGGACGCGGGCTGGCTTTCTTGTTCGCCTGGACGCGGTTCGCGGTCATCAATGCAGGATCGATCGCGCTGCTTGGCTATGTGCTGGGCGATTATCTCAACGTCGTCTTGCCCCTCGGTGCGCATGGCGCGGCGATCTATGCGGCGCTTTCCGTTGTCGTTCTCACGGGTTTCAATCTTCGCGGAACGGGGAAGGGGCACGACGCGGCTGATTATGGGCTGACAGGGCTTGAAGTGGTCGGGCTTTTGGCGATGGCCGCCGCCGCGCTGGCGCTGATTGTGCAGGGCGTTCCGGCAGCCGAGAGCTTGGGCCTCGATGCCGTCGCTGCGCCGCCGCCGAGCTTTGGTTATGCGCTGGTCTATGCGCTGCTCGCGTTCGGCGGCTGGAGCGAAGTGGCGACACTGTCCGCTGAAGTGCGCGATCCCCGGCGGGGCATGGTGCGCGCACTTGTTTTGGCGGCGGTGCTGATCACGGCGCTCTATCTCATCGTGAATTGGGCTTTCTGGTATGGCTTGGGCACTGAGGGCCTCGCCGGCGCGTCCGCGCCTGCCGCGGATTTGATGTCGAAAGCATTCGGCCGGTGGGCGGGTTTGCTTACGGCGCTGGCGATTGCATTCGCTGTCATCACCTCGATAAACGCCACCATCGTCGTCGGCGCCCGCACCACGTTTGCTTGCGCGCAGGAATGGCCGGTCTTGGCGCGTGTCGGCGTGTGGGACGAAACCAAGCAAAGCCCGGTCGCGGCGATCTGGGCACAGGGCGTGGTGTCGCTTGCGCTCGTCATCTTCGGAGCGTTCTACAAAGGCTTCATTACGCTCGTGGACTATACCGCGCCGGTCTATTGGCTGTTCTTGGCGCTCAGCGGCACGGCGTTGATCGTGCTGCGCTTGCGCCAGCCAGCGGCCGAACGCCCTTTCCGGGCACCGCTCTATCCCGTGTTGCCCTTGCTCTTTATCGCATCGAGCGCGGCCATGCTGGTGTCCAGCGTAAGCTATGTGACTTCGGAGAGCGGTGCGGGGGCGCTGGTGAGCCTGGGTGTGTTAGCGTCAGGCGTTTTGATCTTGGCGGCGGTTGCGCTTGCTTCGCGCGCAAGCACGCGTCCGCGACTGGAGAAACTCTGAAGGGACGCTTTAGTCTATGTCGCGCGACGATCTGATAGCGCTGTTTGGAAGGGGACAATCCTTCGAAACGGGGGCGCGCTATGGCTGGGAAGTCGGCATTGGCAGTGAGAGCGTTGTTGGCGGCGGGCATGCTGATCTCGGGGGTCGGCACGGCGCACGCAACCGATGGGTACTTTGCTCACGGCATTGGTACGAAGGCCAAGGGCCAAGCGGGCGCTGCGATTGCTGACCCGCAAGACTCGCTCGCCATCGCCGCCAATCCGGCGTCAGCGCTTGAACTCGGCAATCGCTGGGACGCTGGCCTTGAAGTTTTTCGCCCCACGCGTTCGGCGGTGATCAGCGGAAACGGCGCGGGCGCCAACGGGGTCTATGATGGCGATGGCGCGGCGACGTTTTACATTCCTGAGATCGGCTATGTGCGACAGCTCAATGATCGTCTCGCGCTGGGCGTGGCGGTTTACGGCAATGGCGGACTGAACACCGATTATAACAGCGGCAATCCGTTCGGCGCTTACGGCGCCACCGGAGAGGCGGGCGTTAATTTCGAACAGCTCTTCATCTCGCCGACCTTGGCGTTTCGCGTCGCCGAAGGGCACAGCATCGGCATCGCCGCCAATATTGTGTACCAAGCCTTCAGCGCGAAAGGTTTGAACGCGCCGCCATTTCTGGGCAGCTCATCGGACCCCGCGAATTTCACAAACCGTGGCAAGGATTCGGCTTTCGGCATTGGCTGGCGCGTGGGTTGGCTCGGGCACTTTACGGATCGCTTGAGCGTCGGCGCATTCTATCAGTCGCGTGCGGAGACTGGAGATTTCGACAATTATGCTGGCCTCTTCGCCGAAAGCGGCGGCTTCGACGTGCCGGCGTCCTATGGCGCGGGCGTTTCGTTCCAAGCGACGGACAATCTCAACATCGCGTTCGACGTGCGCGAGATCGAATATTCCGACGTGGCGTCTGTCGGCAATGAACTGGGGCAATTGTTTCTGGGCAATCCGTTCGGCGCCGACAATGGCCCGGGCTTCGGCTGGGAAGACACCACCACGTACAAACTCGGCGCCAGCTATCGTTTGAACGATGCGTGGACCGTGCGCGGCGGCTACAGCACCGGCTCGCAGCCCGTGCCCGAGGATCAGACCTTCCTCAACATCCTCGCGCCCGGCGTGGTGCAGGATCAGTACACCGCGGGCGCCACATGGACGCTGGGCTCGGGCCTCGAACTCAGCGCCTATGCGCTTTACGCGCCGGAGGAGACGGTGGAGGGTTCGGGATCGATCCCAGGGCCGTTTGGTGCGGGTGAGGCCGACATTACTTTGGGTGAAACGGCGTTCGCCATTTCGGTCGGGCGCGCCTTTTAGCCGACGAGCGCTGAATGCTGGATTGGACTTCGCCATACGTGACGGCTGCTCTTGGCGGCGCGCTGATCGGCGCGTCGGCGGGAGGCTTCTACCTCTTGAACGGCCGCATCGCGGGCATCAGCGGCTTGTTCAGTGGGATCGTGCTGTTGCGCGCTGGCTTTTGGCGCTGGGCGTTTGTCGCCGGCTTGATTGCAACAGGCGCCGCCGCGTTGCTGCTTGGGTATGCGCCGCCCGCGGCCTTGCAGGAGGCCAGCCCCGTTCTGCTCGGCGTGTCGGGCGTGCTCGTGGGTTTTGGGACCAAGCTCTCTAATGGATGCACCAGCGGGCATGGCGTCTGTGGTCTGGCGCGCTTTTCGCGGCGTTCGCTGGTTGCGGTCTTGGTGTTCATGACGGTCGCGGCGCTGACAGTTTATGCAACGCATCATCTGGGATGGCGGCTGTGAAGATCGTGATCGCCGCAATCCTTGGCGTTGTGTTTGGCATTGGCCTCCTCGTTTCGGGCATGACCGATCCGGCTAATGTGCTGGGATTTCTTGATGTCGCGGGCGCGTGGAATCCGGCGCTCGCGTTCGTCATGGGCGGCGCCGTGCTGGTCGCGGCGCCGGCCTTTGCGTTCGCTAAACGGCGCGGGCGCGCTTTGCTCGGTGACGCGTTGGAGACGCCGGGCCGCACAAAGATCGACGCGAGCCTGGTGATTGGTGCGGCGATTTTCGGTGTGGGCTGGGGTTTGGCCGGCATCTGCCCTGGGCCCGGTTTGGTCTTGCTGGGGCGAGCGCCGCAAGCAATCTGGATTTTCCTCGGTGCGACGGCGGTGGGCCTGCTTGCCGCGGCCGGCTTGGAGCGCGTGAGTACGCCGCCCACGGAAACGGCGGAGCGCCGATCACCGTGACGCGCTCGACGATGCGCTCGTTCGCGCGTGCTCGCATGACTTTAGAATAACTCAACTCAGTCTTCACAGACGCTCGTTGCTTGGCGGCCAGAGATATGAAACTCAAGGCTGAGGCGTCCGGATTAAGTTGGAAGCGCCGAGGGGGCGGAGCTGCAGTGTGATGGGTAAGCATCGTGCTGCGCTATGACCGAAAGCCCCGTTTCTCTGGCTTCGCAAACGCCGTGGAATCTCGAAAGCCTTGTCGACGGGCTGCGTGAAGCGCGGCTTCGTTGGCGACAATCACAAAAGCGAAACACGGAAGTGGGGGCGCGCGCCTTTCCGTCCCGCACATCGATCGACACGATTTCCAGCCAGCTGCGCAGCGCGCTGTTTCCGCTTCGTCTCGGTCCCGCGGAAATAACCGAGCAGAGCGAGGATTATTTCGTCGGACAGACCCTCAGCGCCGCGCTCACGGCGTTGCTCGGCGAAGTTCGGGTCGAGCTTGGTTATGTGTCCCGCGATGAGGCCGTGGAAGAGGGTGAAATCAACGCCCATGCCGGCGCGGTGGTCGCGGCTTTCGCGCAGGCTTTGCCCGAGATTCGATCGATGCTCGATTCCGACGTGGAAGCGGCTTTTCTTGGCGATCCCGCCGCTCGTAGCGTGGACGAAGTGCTGATTTGCTATCCCGGCATCATCGCGATCATTCATCATCGGCTCGCGCATGTGCTCTACGGGCTTGGCGCGCGTTTGACGGCGCGCATCATCTCTGAAATCGCGCACTCGATGACGGGCGTTGATATTCATCCGGGCGCCACCATCGGGCCCGGCTTTTTCATCGATCATGGAACGGGCGTGGTCGTCGGCGAAACCGCCGTCATCGGCAATCGCGTTCGCATTTATCAGGCTGTCACTCTCGGCGCCAAATCGTTCCCGGCCGATGAGACGGGTGCGCTGACCAAGGATATTCCACGCCATCCCATCATCGAAGACGATGTCGTGATTTATGCTGGAGCGACCATCCTTGGCCGCGTCACCATCGGGCGCGGCTCCACCATCGGTGGAAATGTTTGGCTCACCAAGAGCGTCCCGCCGGGAAGCCAGATCAGTCAGGCCAGCAATCGGCGCGACCATGTCGGCGGCGATGCACGAACGGTCTCCCACGCATTTGGCGCTGTGGATGAACACAACAATTGAGCCTTGGCGAAACACAAATCCAGAAGGATGAGCGATGACCGTTTCCGCTGAACCACGACGCGCATTGGGAGATAACGCTGCACGCCAGCTTGCCAATGCGACGAAAACCGTACCGCAACTCGCGTCGATATCGCCGCGCTGGCTTGTGCACTTGTTGCAGTGGGTGCCGGTTGAAGCGGGCATCTATCGGCTGAACAAGGTTCGGAACGAGGCCGACATCGAGGTCGCGTGCACGGAGCGTGACGAGTCGGTTTTGCCGGATACATTCGTCGACTACGAAGATCCAGCGAAGGAGTATTTCCTCAATGCGGTGACGACCGTTGTCGACATCCACACGCGCGTTTCGGATCTGTACAGCCGGCCGCACGATCAAATCCGCGAGCAATTGCGGCTGACGATTGAGATCATCAAGGAGCGCCAGGAAGACCAGCTGATCAATAGCAGCGACTATGGACTTCTCGCCAATGTGCATTCGTCTCAGCGCTTGTCTGCGTCCCACGGCGCGCCAACGCCGGACGATTTAGATGATCTGATCGCAAAGGTCTGGAAGGAGCCGGGCTTTTTCTTAGCGCATCCGAAGGCCATCGCTGCTTTTGGCCGCGAGTGCACGCGGCGCGGCGTTCCGCCGCCGACAATCAATTTGTTTGGCTCGCCCTTCCTCACCTGGCGCGGCATTCCGCTTGTCCCATCGGATAAGGTTCCGGTCGTCGACGGCAAGACGAGCATTTTGCTGTTGCGGACCGGAGAGAAGCGTCAGGGCGTGGTTGGATTGTTTCAGCCGGGCCTTGTTGGGGAGCAGACGCCCGGTTTGTCCGTGCGGTTCATGGGCATTAATCGCGCGGCGATCTCGTCCTACCTGATTTCGCTCTATTGCTCGCTCGCCGTTTTGACCGACGACGCGATTGCGGTTCTCGATAATGTCAGCGTGGACAAGTACCATGACTACAAAGACAAGTATCGCTGAGCCGACTTTGACCGCTGACATCCCGGACCCTGCACAGGCGCCGTTGGACGTCGACGATCTCGCGCGGCTCGCAAACGCATTCTTCCGCGCGCTGCCGGGCGAAGCGTCCGCACCGGCCAGCGGCGCCGCGCTTCCTCATGCGACGCTGCCAACGGATGCCGCGCCGCACTCGCCAGCGCTTGGCGGCATTGGTTTGTCGCCAACGTCTTTCGCGCCGACAGGGCTTGCGCTTCCAACGGCGGACATTCACGGCGTAGGCGCGCCGGATATCGCGAAGGCCCATTCGGTTGCGCCCAGCGCACCGATTACCTTGGCGCCGCATGGCGTCGGCGCGACCCAGTTGGCGCTTCCGGCGCACGCCCTTTCCCGCTGCGGGCTCTGTGGGCGCGCCTCTGTTTTCAGCGCCAGCAAATTTGAGTGCCGAGTCAGTCCCGATCTCTCACGCCTCTGAGCAGGGCGCGGGGCTTTATATCGTCAATGAAGCGCGTTCGCGAACGCCGTCGCCGACCGCGCCGCTGTCTGGCGACGATTGGATTTCGCCACGCGCGGATTTGATGCCGGGCGTGGACTTCATCACAGCGGTGCTCGGGACGATCCCAGCCGATGCGCGCTCTGGTTCGGACGCCGATCAAGACAGCGATCTCGAAATACATCGCGGCGGCTATCCCGCGTTTGACGTCGAGGCGGTGCGCCGCGATTTTCCGATCCTACGCGAGAAAATTCACGGCCGACCGCTCATCTGGTTCGACAACGGCGCCACTACCCAAAAGCCGCAGGCGGTTATCGATCGCCTTGCGCATTTTTACGCGCACGAGAACTCCAACGTTCATCGCGCCGCTCACACGCTCGCCGCGCGCGCGACCGACGCTTACGAAGGCGCCCGAAGGATCACGGCTCGCTTCCTCGGCGCGTCCTCGCCGGAAGAGATCGTGTTCGTGCGGGGCGCTACCGAGGCGATCAATCTTGTCGCTCAGTCGTGGGGCCGGAAGAATGTCGAAGCGGGTGACGAGATCATCCTTTCGCATCTCGAGCATCACGCAAACATCGTCCCGTGGCAGATGCTCGCCTCGGAGAAAGGCGCGCGTATTCGGGTGATCCCTGTCGACGATGATGGGCAAATCCTGTTGGACGAGTACGAGCGTTTATTGTCGGACAGAACTAAGATCGTTGCGGTGACGCACGTCTCCAATGCGCTTGGCACGGTCGTTCCCATCGAGTCCGTGATCCAGCGCGCACATGCGGTTGGCGCCAAGGTGTTGATCGACGGCGCTCAGTCCGTGGCCCACACGCGCGTGAACGTGCAAGCCTTGGATGCGGACTTTTTCGTATTCTCCGGTCACAAAATTTTTGCACCGACCGGCATCGGCGTTTTGTTCGGCAAACGAGAAATCCTGGAAGCGATGCCGCCATGGCAAGGCGGCGGCAACATGATCGCGGATGTCACGTTTGAGAAAACGAAGTTTCAGCCTCCGCCGCAGCGTTTCGAGGCGGGCACCGGAAATCTCGCCGACGCTGTGGGCTTGGGCGCCGCGCTGGAATATCTCGAACGCGTGGGGCTCGCCCGCATCGAAGCCTATGAGCACGAGCTGCTTGCGTACGCGACCGGCGCTCTGCTCACCGTCCCCAAACTCACTCTGTTCGGAACAGCCGCCGAAAAAGCCAGCGCGCTTTCGTTCGTCATCGAGGGAATTGCTCCGCAGAAGATCGGCGCGGCGCTCGATCGTTACGGCATCGCCGTCCGCGCCGGCCACCACTGCGCGCAGCCCATCTTGCGGCGCTTCGGCGTGAACGAAACTGTCCGCGCGTCGCTTGCACTCTACAACACGAAAGACGAAGTCGACTGCCTCGTGTCGGCGCTGCACCAGATTGGCGCTGGTGCTTAGGCCATTGCGCTGAGAGCCACTTGACGCCGCTGAGTGCGCTGAAGCCCCGATCAAAGGTTGGTCTGTTTGGCGCGATCGGCGGACCCTGCGAGCGCGCGCGCGCCATGTGGTTCGCGGAAAAACCTGCCCCGAGGAAGGAGTGTCCCGCGCGCGCCACCCGCACCACACCGCAAAACCATGCCAATAATTGGCAATTATCAGCATACAAGGCTAGCGAAGGTTCCGCTGGTCTGCGAAGTTTCTCCTGGGACCCGCCTTAAGCGGCGGAAGTTGGGGGAGAAAATGAGTTCAATGAAGTGCGCCTTGCTGTTGAGCTTGGCGATCAGCGCGGGCGTTACGACCGCGGCATTCGCGCAGGATGGGGACGAGAGCATCGTCGTTACGGCCCGCAAACGCGCCGAGACGCTGCAGGAAGTGCCGCTTGCGGTGACGGCGATCTCGGGGGAGGCTCTTCAAGAGGAGGCGATCCGGGATTCCACCGAACTGATCGGGCGCGTGCCCAGCCTCTATTTCGCGACCGGCGCGATCAATTTTCCAACGACCTCGCACAATCAGCTGACGATGCGCGGGGTGGGCTTCAACGCGGCGCTTGAGCCGGCGTTCGGCGTGTTCGTCGACGGCATGTATGAGCCGCATATCGCATTCGATACCGCGTTCCTCGATGCGGAGCGTGTCGAAGTGCTGCGCGGGCCGCAGGGCACGCTGTTCGGGCGCAACACGCAAGCCGGCGCGCTCAATATCGTCACGCGCAAGCCTGACGAAAATTTCCGCGGCTATGCCGAGGCTGAGTACGCCGAGTTCAACAGCGTGCGCACCACCGGCTCGGTGAGCGGGCCGTTGGCGGACGATCTGTTCGCGTCCGTGAGCGCGCAATATGCGAGCACCGACGGCTATATTCACAATGCGACTTTGGGCCGGGATCAGGATCCCTCCGAGCTGCTGGTTGCGCGCGGCGTTCTGCGCTGGACGCCTACGGACACGCTCGACGTGCGCTTGATCGCCGACGCGTCCAACAGAGACTTCAACGAAATCGGGCGCGGCGTGCCGCTGGCCGGCGAACGATACGAATCGATTGCGGACGAGGAAACGGACGATCGCAATGAGACGCGGGGCCTCCAGCTCAACGCCGACTACGAGATCACGCCAAACATCACGCTGACATCGATCACCGGCTGGCGCAGCGCGAGCACGGAGACATCCGTCGATGCCGACGGCACGCCATCGGCGTCGGGCCCGTGGACCGTGCCGGCGACACCGCCTTACACGCCGAATCCAGTCGCTGTTGAGGGCGCCACCTTGGAAGTGCGTTTCGATCAGGAATTCCGTAGCCAGGAATTCCGCATCGCGGGCGCCTATGACCGCATGGATTGGCTCGGCGGCCTCTATTATTTCGACCGCTTCACCAATGACGACACCGAGCGTTTCCTGGGCGTTGGCGTCGCGCCGCCGACGAGTGCGCTTGGCGTCTATTACTTGCAGGACTTTACCGAAGACCGCGACGGCTGGGCGGCGTTCGGTCAATTCAGCTTTCGCCCAATCGAGCGTTTGGAGCTGACAATTGGCGGGCGCTATTCGGAAGAGACAGTCGAGACCGGCGGCGTGCGCACATTCTATCGCAGCAACGGCGCCGTAATCCGCCGGTGCTCAGGGATTTCCACCAAACATATACGAACTTTTCGGGCATGGCCTCGATCGCCTACGACCCTCACCGACAATGTGAATACGTATTTCACGTACGCGGAAGGTTGGAAGGCCGGCGGCGTCAATCGGGCGCCCGCGACCGCGGCGCAAGTGCTTCCCTATGACGACGAGTTTTCCACGACCTACGAACTCGGCTTGAAATCGACCTTCGCCGACAATCGCGTCATGTTGAACGCGGCGCTCTTTTACATCGAGCTGCAAGATCAGCAATTCTCCGGCTTCGTGCCTGTGCCGCTGTCGACGCCCGTTATCGTCGTGAGCAATGCCGGCGCGAGCCATGTGCAAGGCGTGGAGCTGGAATTGGTCGCGCGCCCGATGGAGGGTCTGGAGCTCAGCACATCGCTTGGCTTCAACGATACCGAGCTTGAGGAATATGTTCGGGTGTTCTCGACCACGAACCAGTTCGACATGAGGGGGAAAAATTTCGAGGACGTGCCGGAAGAAACGGCGTCGGCGGAGATCGCGTACGAGACGGCGCCGGACATCGTGCTCGGCGGCGGCCTAGAGTTCAGGCTTATGTACCGCTATATCGGCGAAGTGGTGACGCAAGACCAAGGAGTCGGCACGCTCGCGAGCTCGCAAGTGACGCTTCCGTCGTACGACCGATGGGATGGGCGCGTCAGCCTGGTGCGCGAGGATGGCTGGCGCTTCACGGCTTTCGTCAACAATATCGCTGACAGCTTCGACTATGTCCGGCGCACGACGCCGGCTTGGAACCCCAATATCGTCTATGGCGACTTGGTGCTGCCGCTCGCGCCGCGCCAAGTCGGCGTCAGCATCTCGAAGGCTTTCTAACCTCCTGCTAACTCTGCTCTGCGCGGGACCTTTCGAGGTCTTCGCGCAGAGTTTTTGTTGCCGAGAAGAAAGTGAACGCCGAGAGCGCGCTTGCCACGGAGATCGCCGCGAGCAGGGCGTAGCGCAGCGAATCGTCGCCAAACTGAGCGCTCATCTGATCGCTCAGGATGCCGACAACTTGAGTGCCAAGGCCAAGGCCGATGAGATTGTTGGCGAACAGAACGATCGCAACCGCCATGGCGCGGCGTCTCAAACCCGCGAGGCCCCTGCAAGGTCGCCAGCACGGGGCCGAGCCACGTATTGCTCAAGAACCAAACAACGACGGCCGACATCAACAGCGCGGGAAGCGGCGTGGGCGAGAGGTAGATAACGAACAGCGCGGGGATCGTCGCGAGCAGGCAGAGCGCGGGCGCGCGGAGGTACCAACGCTCGTCTCCAGTTTTGTTGACGATCCGCTCCGTTACGACGCCGCCTTAAAAGCAGCCAAGACCGCCCGCGAGCCCGGCGCACCAACGCAAGCCACGCGCCGATCTCTGTTTGGGTCATGCCATGCGTGCGCGTGAAGAAGGACGGCGCCCATGACATGCTGCCTTGCGCGGCGAAGGTGTGGAATGCGGCGGCGAGCGGGATGAGGCGCACGACGGCGAACGCCACAGATACTTCAATGTTTCTATAATTGTCGGCGCCGGTCCCTTCGCGACGATATTTTCGCTTTGTCCTCTGATCGGCTCTTTCACGGTCAGCCAAAATAACAGCGCGAACAGGACGCCCGGCAAACCCATGACAAGAAACGCCGTGCCGCCAGCCAAAGGCTTCGCTGATCCAGCCGCCGAACAAAAAGCCCAGCAAAATGCCGCCATAAACGCCGATCATTTGCACGCTGATGGCGGAGGCGCGCTTTTGCGGCGGATATAATCGCCAATCATAGATTGAATGGCGGGCGCCGAGCCTGCCTCGCCGGCGCCAACGCCCATCCTCGTCACGAGCAGCGAGAGGTATCCTGTCGCCGCGCCGCAGAGAGCCGTCATCGCGCTCCAAAAGGCGATGACGCCGGCGATCAAGCTGCGGCGGTTGCCCGTGTCGGCGATTCGCGCGAGCGGCAAACCGGTGATCGCGAAGGCGATGGCGAAGGCAAAGCCGCTCAGAAATCCCAAGTTGGGTGTCGGTAAGGCTGAACTCTTCCTTGATGGGCTCCATCAGGATCGCCATGAGCTGCCGGTCGACGAAGTTCAAAGTCGCGACCAGGATCATCATGAAAAGGACGTAGCGCCGATAGGTATCGGACACAGGTCTGCCGCCCAGCGACGCGCTCGCCGCACCGTCGATTTTCATGTCGCGTTCTCTCCCCACCGCCTGATCACCCATACAAACTATTGGAGGCAGGTCTTGCGCTTTTGCGAGAAGGTCAGCTCTTCGGCGCCATGGCGGGCTGACCTTGAAGCTGGCGTTCGCGGCGGCGGTTCAGCTTGTGCAGCAATGGGCTCGGAGATACCGGCCGGCTGAACGGGCAAACGGCGATGCAGATATTGCAGCCGAATGTATCGTTGAAGAAGGGCAGGCATTTGTCGATCTCGACATACCATTTCTCGACGCCGCGGACCCATTGCTTGGCGTCCGAAATCGCGTCGGTCGGGCATTCGCGCGTGCAGAGGCTGGCAACTCATGCAGAAATCATCGACCGGCTTTCATCCGGCGTATCGGCGATGAGCGGCATGTCGGTCATCACATAGCCGAGCCTGAAATTGGGCCCGTACTTGGGATGGTAGAGCGAGCCGTGCTTGCCGAGCACGCCAAGCCCCGCTTCGATCGCGGCCGGAATCATCGCGAGCGACGTGCCCATGAAGCCGCGATAGCGCTCCGCCGCATAGCCGCGCTCGCGGATCCATTGGGCCGAGCGCGTAATTGGCGCGGTGCGCGCGGTTATACTGATCCAGCGCCTCCATATTGGTCATGTGGTCGGGGGCGGTCGCGATCTTGTCCGTAGTCCTGCACCACGCCTTGCATGATGATCCAGGGCAGCTTCACCTCGAAGCCCTCGTAAACCCATTCCGGCCGTACACGCGCGATGCCGACCATGTCGGCTTCGTTCGCAAGGGAGAATGCTTTAATCTGCCGGCTCCAATTTTCCGGCGTGTCCTCAACCTTGGTTTCGGCGGGCGGGTCCATGGGCTTGTTGATATTGGCGCGGCGGTCCTCGATGCGCTGGTGAAAGACCGGCTCGTTGATCATCCGGGTATAGAAGAGCTGCTGCACCCATTTGAAGCCGAGGCTTCACATGCGGCGTTTCGCGGAAATGATAGACAGGGCGCGGGCGGCGAAAACACACGCTCGCCGAGCCCGTTCACGGCATTGCAGGTGATGCGCGGCTTCAGAAGAGTGTGAAGCAGGGGCGGGCGTGTAACCACGCTCGGTGCGCACGCCGACCGAAAGCCACGGAATATTGAGCAGTCTGAGCCTGGCCGATTTCCAGGCCTTCGATAATGCCTCTGCGCTGGCGCGCCAAACCATGCGAGCACCGTGTTGCGTGGCGCGCAAAATCCCCGTTTGCGCTCAAACAAGAGCTATCGACACCGCTCCGTGAGTCAAGCGCGGACCCGTCGTGTGTGCATGTGCGGCGCCCGTTCTCCCGTGCGACGCAATGGTGCTGGCTGCCAGTCGCAAACGACATTATAATTGGCGGCAAATTGCATCAGAGGAAGCGCCATCAATGTCGAGACTAGAGCCATTGCCCGTGGTGAAGAGCTTGGCGAAGTGGCGGACGCGCTCGCGACCTTCAAGGCGCGCATGGGATTCATGGCCAATAGCGGGCGCATCATGGCGCGCCGGCCCAAGATCGTGTTCGCCTTGGCCGATCTGGCGCGCGCGATCATGGCCGAGGGCGATGTCTCGTTCGGCATGAAGAGCTTGATCGGACAGGTCGCATCCTGGGCCTCCGGCTGTCTCTATTGCCAGGCGCATTTCGCCAACAATATTCTCCGCGCGGGGATTGAGGACGATAAGCTGGACAATCTCTGGAATTTCGAACGCAGCGAACTCTTCTCCGAAAAAGAAACGCGCGACTTTGCGTTTCGCGATGGCCCGCCGCGCAGCGGCCCGAACGCGGTGACCGACGCGGATTCGCGGAGCTGAAGCTCTATTGGAACGATGGAGAGATCGTGGAGATTTTGGCGACCATCTCCTATGTCGCCCTTCTCAACAGCTGGAACGATACATTGGCGACGACCTTGGAAGAGATGCCGACCAAAGTCGCAGAGAGCCATCTAAGCGGCAGCGAATGGCACGCGGGCAAGCATACGCCGTGAAGGCGCGTTGGTGGACGGCGGGCGGCGAATGCTAGCCGCGAAATGGGCGCGCAAGCGCTGACAGCCAAGGCCAAGAGAGACGCGCCAAAAGACGGTTGGGCGAAATGACGCTCGTGCATACGTTCAATCGAGCAGGCTCAGGCCGCTCGCGTGCGCCATGCTTGCAACTCTCGTCAGCGTCAGCGTTTTAGTGTTCGCGGCTTGGATCGAAGCGGACATGCGCTGGCATTTTCGAACGCGCGACCAGCAGCGGGTGAGGGCGTGATGCATGGCCCGCGTGGGCTGGGCCAGGCCGTTGCTGCGTTCAGCAGCGTCGTGGGAGCTGCCTTCCGGCAGCAATACGCGCTCCAGCGAGAAAATAGTGGCGGCGCTCGACCCGGGCGCGCTAGACTCCGCCCGCGTTTTTGCTCCTAATATCCCCGGGGGTTGGGCATGGGGCAGGATCACGCTAATCGCATTGCGGTGGTGTGACGGTGCATGGCACCGGCGATACCGCGCCCGAGCCGGATGGGCCGGTGGATGGCGATCATTGGTTTTTGACCAATTCGAAGTTCGTGAAATCGCTGCGCGAGCGGCTGGCGGGGCATGGGCTTGAGGCCGATATCGTTCCCCATTTGTGGACGGCGCAAACAGCGCGACCGCGCGTCAGCAGGGCGCGGGCGGCGCTCGCCAAGCGCATCCGCAAGCTCTCCAAGGATCATCCGGGCGGCGTCCATGTGATCGGGCACAGCCATGGCGGCAATGTCGCCAACGATGCGGCGAGCATGCTCGATTGGTCCCATAAGCAGCGCAAGCCGAAGGTCGCGAGCCTGGTGACGGTGGGGACGCCCTTCTTCCGTTCCCGCGTGACGCCGGGCGATTGGTTTGGCGCGTGGATGTTCGTGGCTGATCATCATCGCGAGCCTCTTCGTGATCCCGATCATCACGTTCGTCGCGGGCGATAGCGTGACGAGCGCGCTGAGCGATCTCATCAACATGCCGGCGAAAACCCTGGTGCTGGATGCATCGCGGTTGGAGGAAGCGGCAGGCGTGGGTGGGCGCGACGAAATCCCGCCCGCTGCTGAACTGGATCGGCGCCAACGGCTTTCCGGTGGCGAGCGCGATCGCTCTTCTCTTTATGTTTCCGCTCGCCCTGCGCGGTAATGCGCGCATCCGTCGCGCGGGCCGGCGTTTGGCGCGGCGAGACGGAGATTTATTCGATCTGGCATCCGAACGATGAAGCGATCGCGTTTTTGACGCGGCTCGAAGGATTGCCGATCGAGCCGTTTCCGCGCTGGTCGCTTTATCGCGGTTCGCGCACCGGCGGGATTATTTGGGGGCGTGCGGGCGATTATTGCGATCAATTTCGTCGGTGCGCTGGTGCTCGCGTTGGATGCGTTCGTGCGGCATATCAATGTGCTCGCCGAGCCGTTTCAAGCTTACGGAACCTATATTCTGATCGTTGGCGTCGCGGGCGCGCCTTTGGTGTTCGCGGCGCGTATATTCATTTTCGGCTGTTTGCGGCGGCGGTCTTGGAATTGACGCTGCGCGGCGTGCTCAACAACACGATTGGCGGGGCGCTGGTCGCGATCGCGTTCGGGCGTGACGCCGATCACCGCATCGACAAGGTCGCGACCTGTTCGCACTATTACGGCACCAAGCGAGAAGTGCTGGGCGATGCGGTCGCGGCGCGCATGCTGGAAGAATCGGCGGAGGCGTCGCACCGCCTCTTCAACAAATACCGCGCCGGCCTCTTCAGCGTCAGCACCGACGGCCCCAACGCCATCGACGAACTGAACAAGGACGCCATGACCTGGGCGAGCCTCATTCACACGACCTATTTCCGCCAGCCGGAAGTCTCCGCCAGCATCGGCGATTATATCGCGAGCATCGCCAAGCGGAGGATTGCCGATGTTTAGCCGCTTCGCCTTTGCGGTGGCCGCCGCAGCGCTCATGTTGAGCGCTTGCGCGCCGCCTGCGAATAATGTCGACGGCGCGGCCGAACTCACATCGTGGCCAGCAATCGCGCGCAACGGTTCAGACCGACAATTATCCGATCGAAAACCTCCGCTATGAGGAAGGGCGATGTGGTCGCGTTCGATCAGCACAATGGCGCGATCGAGTATGACCGCGCTTGCGCGGTGATGGTGTCGTCCACGCATGAGCAATTGATCCAGCTGGTTGGGCAGTATCTCGATCTGCAGCAGGGCGCGGTCGGCGGCATGTTGGTGCGGTCGCTGGACTTCGACGATGGCGTCGCGGCTTTGCGCCAAGGCGCCGCCTATGTGTTCGAACGCAATCTCAAAGCCGGCACGGGCTATCGCTTTATCGGCGCGTGCGACAATGAGTGCGGCGATCTCGATATGATCCTGCTCGACGCGTCGGGCCATGTGGTCGAGCAGGATGTCGCGACGGATAGCTTCCCCAAGATCGACATCACGCCAGAGGCGGACGGGCTCTACCGTGTTGTGCTGCAGATGTTCGGCTGCTCGGTCGAGCCTTGTTACGCCGGCATGCGTGTTTTGGAATCGCGCGGTAATTGGGCGCTTGACCCAAACTATGGCGAGTTCGCTCTGGCGTCGGGGCAATTCGCTGATCCGTGGGGCGTCGATGTGCTCGCGGGCGGCGACATCGATATGGCGCGCCGGCAAAGCTCTTGCGCGGGCTTCATCACCGATCAGCCGGACGTGCGGGTGATGTTCACGGAGGGCGATGGCTCAATGCCGCTGATCTTCTCGGCGCATTCCACCGCGGACACGACGCTCATCATCAATGGCGCCGACGGGCTTTGGTATTGCGACGATGACGGCGGCGTGCTCGGGCTCAATCCAATGCTGATCTTCGACCATCCGCTGAGCGGTCAGTACGATATCTGGGTCGGCAATCTCGAAGAGGGCCGCTTCGCACCCGCCCATCTTGCGGTGTCCGAACACTCCAGCCAGTAGCATCCCCGCCGGCCCGCGCGCGCGATGCCGCCTGCTCTTGTGCGCCGCGCCGCCAGCCGCGAGGATAGCGCTTACAAAAGCAACAGGCGCGGGGAGCAAGGCATGCACAATCGGTCTTCGGCGCGCCGCCGCGACGTGCTTCGCGCCGGTCTCGCGGGCGGCGCGCTCGGGATGGCGGGCGGCGCCGATGCGCGCGCGTCCGAGGCCGTTGTGCTGGTGGCCGATCCTGCCGATCCGATCGCATCGGCCGCGCCCGTGCTGTGGGCGCTCGGCGAATTGCGTGATGCGTTGACCGATGCTGGTGTTGCTGTGCGGCAAGTGGAGCGCCTGGAGCAGGCTGATCGCAGCGCGCTTTGCATCGTCGCGTGCGGCGCGGGCAGCGACGTTGCGCGGTTGGCGCGCGTAAGTGTCGGCGAGGGGGCGGAGCGATTGGCGCTTCAATCCGCGCGCGTGTCGTGCCGGCGCGTGAAAATCGCATGCGGCTCGGATGCGCGCGGCTTGATGTATGCGCTGCTTGAATTGGCTGATCGCTTGCGCACGGGTTCAGGCGTGGCCGATGCGCTGGCGCTAAGCGCGCCGATTGCCGAGGTCCCCGCGACGCCGGTGCGCAGCGTCATGCGTCAAGTGGTGAGCGAGCCGCTGGATCGGAGTTGGTTCGAGGATCGCGCGATGTGGCCGCACTATCTCGGCATGCTCGCGAACAGCCGCTTCAATCGCCTGCATCTGGGCTTCGGGCTGGGCTACGATTCGCTGCGCGGCGTAACCGACAGCTACATGCTTTTCCTCTATCCGTTCCTGGTCGATGTGCGGGCTACAATGTTGCTGTCACAAATCTTTCGGCGGCGGAACGCGAGGCCAATCTCGCCACATTGCGCTTCATCAGCGACGAATGCGCCGCGCGCGGCGTGGATTTTCAGCTTGGCATCTGGACGCACGGCTATGAGCTAATCGAGAGCCCAAACGCCCGCTATCACGTCACCGCGCTCGCCGCCTATTGCCGCGACGCGATGACGGCGGTGCTGCGCGCGTGTCCTGCGATCTCTTCGGTCGCGCTGCGCTTCCATGGCGAGAGCGGCATCGCGGAAGGCAATTATAATTTCTGGCAGACGGTGTATGAAAGCGTGCCGGCATGTGGGCGCATCGTTGAGATCGATCTCCACGCCAAGGGCGTCGATCCCGAGATGATCGCGCGCGCACGCGCGACCGGCATGCCGGTGAACATTTCGGAGAAGTGCTGGGCCGAACATCACGGCATGGCGTATCATCAGGCCGATATTCGTCCGAGCGAGCGGCCGCGCGCGGGCCAGGTCGGCGGCGGTCTGCTGACTTTGAGCGAAGGCGCGCTGAGCTTCACGCGTTATGGCTATGCCGATCTCTTGCGCGAAGATCGCGACTACACGGTGCGTCACCGCGTGTTCGCCGGCACGCAGCGGCTCTTGCTGTCGGGCGATCCGGCGTGGGCGAAAGCTTATGCGCAGCGCTTCACATTCTGCGGTTCAGACGGTTTCGATCTCATGGAGCCTCTAACGGCGCGCGGGCGCCGGGGCACGGGCATCGCTGGTACGCTCCGCAGCGGCTACGCCGATGCTTCGCTCGAACCGCGCTATGATTGGGAAAAGTACCGTTATTGGTACCGCGTCTGGGGCCGCGTCACCTACAATCCAGAAACCGATCCCAGTGTGTGGCGGCGAGAGTTTCCCCAGCACGCCCCAAGCCAGCGCGCTCGTCTCAGCGCTCGCGCGCGCCAGCCGCATTTTGCCGATCGTGACGACAGCGCACATGCCCTCGGCCGCGTGCGACGCATACTGGCCGGAGATTTACTGGAACCATGCCATGGTCGGCGAGCCGCTGGGCAATCTCTATTGGGACACGCCCTCGCCAAAAGATTTCCAGCACGTCACCGCGCATGATCCGCAA